>NZ_JBICUQ010000005.1:0-739392 GCF_043198225.1 Nonomuraea sp. NPDC048826
TTACATTCCGAACCCGGAAGTTAAGCTTCTCTGCGCCGATGGTACTGCACTCGGGAGGGTGTGGGAGAGTAGGTCACCGCCGGACAATCTTTATATGAGGGAAGGCCCCGAGCTTGTGCTCGGGGCCTTTTCTATTTCTAGGCTTTGTTGCAAGGGCTTCGACGTGGCGTCGAGGCCCTTTCTTCATGTCAGGGGCCGTTCCCAGGGGTCAAGGGGCCAGGAGGAGCGGTTCGATGCGGAAGGGGATCTGGGTCGACAGGGTGATCGTGGTGTCGGTGCGTTGGACGGCGGGGGACGTCAGGATGTCGGCGATGATCGCCTGAAGGTGGTCGGTGCTCTTGGCGACGACCCGGCACAGCAGGTCGTGCTGGCCGCTGGTGCCGTGCACCTCCAGGATCTGCGGCACCGCGCCGAGTGTCTCCACCGCTTCGGCCAGGCGCCCCTGAGCGATCTGCAGCCATACGAACGCCAGGATCGGGTGGCCGGCGCGGGCGGGGTCGACCGTGGGGCCGAAGTCCGCGATCACCTTCTTGGCGATGAGCTTGTCGAGGCGGGCCTGGACGGTGCCGCGGGCGACGCCGAGCCGGCGGGCGAGCTCGGTGAGGCCGATGCGCGGATGGGCGCGCATGGTCACGAGTAGTCGAGCGTCGAGATCGTCCACGGCAGGCTCCTCAAAGGCTGAGCGATTCGACCAGAAATATCGCCATAGATCGTACGGAATTGAGCGTATCGCGTAGCCGAACTGACAGCTCTTGCCAGATCGGCGGGGACTTGCTGTCATCTGGGGCATGTTCGAGGAAGCGCAGTATTTCGCCCCGGTCGCCACCCAGGACGACGGGTCGGTGGTGGTCGAGCTGGCCGCGTCCCATCCCGGGTTCGCGGATTCCGTGTACCGGGCGCGGCGCAACGCGATCGCGGCGCTGGCCGTCGGCTATCAGCGTGGGACGCCGATCCCGGTGGCCGAGTACACCGAGCAGGAGCACGAGGTCTGGGCCCTGGTCAGCCGCGAGCTGGCGATCAAGCATCGCGCGTACGCGACCGCCGAATATCTCGACGCGACCCAGAGGCTCGGGCTGCCCACGACCCGGATCCCGCAGTTGCAGGAGGTCAGCGAGTTGCTGGAGCCGCTCACCGGGTTCCGCTACCTGCCTGCGGCGGGGCTGGTGCCGCTGCGGGAGTTCTACGGCGTGCTGGCGGACGGGTACTTCCACTCCACGCAGTACATCCGCCATCATTCCGTGCCGTTCTACACGCCGGAGCCGGACGTGGTGCACGAGGTCATCGGGCACGCCAACGCGCTCGCCAGCGACCGGTACGCGGCGCTCTACCGGCTGGCCGGCCAGGCGGCGCGGCGGGTGGAGAGCGAGGAGGCGCTGGAGTTCATCTCGAAGGTGTTCTGGTTCACGCTGGAGTTCGGCGTGATGCGGGAGGCCGGGGAGCTCAGGGCGTACGGGGCGGGCATTCTCTCCTCGTACGGGGAGATCGAGGAGTTCCGGGGCATGGACATCCGGCCGCTGGACGTGGCGGTCATGGGGACGACTCACTACGACATCACGAAATATCAGGATGTGTTGTTCGCGGCCGAGTCACTGACGCATCTGGAGGACGTGGTCGGCGGGTTCTGGACCACGTGTGACGACGACTCGATCGCCGGACTGCTGGCCGAGCGTCGCCAGCACGCCTAGCGAGGTGGTGCGGTCTTCGTGATAATTCATGGATGATCGCGGGCCGGGGACGCGGGTTACCACGGGTGATCATGGTGCTGGCGCTCTTGTGGAGCCTCGCCGCACCGGCGCTCGCCGCGGCCCCCGGCCCCGCCCGCGCCAGGGCTCCGGCCGACGACGTGGCCGAGGCGCTGGGGCCTCCGGTCACCCCGGCGGGCCTGCCTTGGAAGAGCGGAGTCCTCGGCGACATCGGGGAGGGCCCGCCCGGCCGGGGCAGAGAAGGTGGCGTCAAAGCGATCGGCCGTATCGAAGAAGGCGTCAGGACGATCGACCGGGTGCGCGCGATCGACGCCGAGAAGCTCACCCGGCGCCTGGAGCGCTATCTCGCGGGTCGGCCCGGCCTGGCCACGGCCATGGTCAAGGATCTCACCACCGGGCGCGTCTACGGCTATCAGCGTCGTCGAGCGGTGATCACCGCCAGTACGGCCAAGGTTCAGATTCTCATGGCGCTGCTCCTCCGTACTCCTTGGAAGAAGTTGCCGAAGGCGGTCAGGCGGGACGCGGAGGACATGATCCGGTACAGCGACAACCATGCCGCCGACCGGCTCTGGTTACGCATCGGCGCCGCGCCGGGGTTCACCGAGGCGGGCCGGAAGCTCGGTCTGCGTCATACCCAGGGCGTGCCCGGCACCTGTGTCGATCTGTACTGCTGGGGGATCACCCGGACGTCGGCCGAGGATCAGGTCCGGCTGCTCAAGGCGCTGGTGTCGGAGCGGAGCCCGCTGCCCGCCGCCGATCGCGGGCGGGTGCTCCGGCTCATGGGGGAGGTCGTCGACGGGCAGGACTGGGGGATCAGCGCGGCGCGGTGCCGGGGGGATCGGGTGGCGCTGAAGAACGGGTGGCTCAAGCGGGTGTCCACGGAACGCTGGGCCGTCGTCAGCGCGGGACTGATCCGCGGCGGCGGCCATGACTACGCGATCGCCGTGCTCACGGAGGGCAGCGCTGAGGTCGGGTACGGGATCGCGACCGTCGAGGGCGTCGCTGAGGAGATCATGAAGGCATTCCGACGCTGCCCGAAGTGACGGCCACCCGCCGAAGAAGACGGGCCGCACGTCCGCTGACGAAGACGGCCGCCCGCCCGTCGGAGTGCCGCCTGCTCGTCCGCGGTCCCGAGTGCCGTCCGCCCGCTGGAGTGCTGTCCGCTCGCTGGGGTGACGGTCGGCCGCCGGGTGAGAGTCGGGCGCTGAGGCGAGGGCCGTTCACGGGGGTGACGGCTGATCTCGGAGGGGTGAGGAACGTCCGGTGGGTGACGGCTGATCTCGGAGGGGTGAGGAACGTCCGGTGGGGTGACGGCTGATCTCGGGGGGTGAGGGCCGTTCGCCGGGTGACGGCTGCTGCTGGTTCGCGCGGTGACGCCCGCTCTGGGGTACGCTCGCCCGCCGGGGTGAAGGTGGCCCGCCGGGTGGGGCCGCTCGCCAGGTAAGGACGGGGCGCCTGGCGGGGGACCCTTTCCAGAAGGTGACGCTCGCCGAAGCCGACGGGCGGTCGGTGAGGTGAGTGGGTGGGCGCGGGAGTTTTGCGTGGTGGCGGGGTGGCCTGGAGGGGCGGTGGGTCAGGGGGAAGGGCACGATAGAGGCATGACATCTCCGACCTACCGCGTGTGCGTGGTGTGCATGGGCAACATCTGTCGTTCGCCGATGGCCGAGGCGGTGCTCCGCAGGGTGCTGGCCTCTCATGGGCTGGGTGAGCGGGTGATCGTGGAGAGTGCGGGCACCGGTGGCTGGCACGCCGGCGGTCCGATGGACCAGCGGGCCTTGCGGGTGCTGGCCGAGCACGGGTACGACGGGTCCGAGCACGTCGCCCGGCAGTTCACCGCCGACTGGTTCGACCGTTACGACCTGGTGCTCGCCATGGATCGCGACAACGCGGCGTTCCTCGGCCGGATGGCGCCGCCGGGCGTGGAGGTGCGGCTGTTCCGTTCCTTCGACCCGGACGCGCCGGCGGGGGCCGAGGTGCCCGATCCGTACTACGGCGGCGAGGAGGGGTTCGTCGAGGTGCTCTCGCTGGTCGAGACCGCGTCCCAGGGCATCGCCAAGCACATCGCCGATGAGATCGACTGACGACCTGGGCATGTCCCACGGGTGGCGGCTGCAGCGGGGCGTGCTGGACGACGGGCGGGTGGTGTTCGCCAAGACGGGGGCCGCCTCGCCGGTGTTCGCCTCGGAGGCGGCGGGGCTGCGCTGGCTGGGCGAGGTCATCGCGGTGCCCGAGGTGATCGAGGCGGGCGCGGACCGGCTGGTCCTGTCGTGGGTGGACGAGGAGCGGCCGTCGGCCGCCGCGGCCGAGCGGTTCGGTCGTGAGCTGGCGCGCCTGCACCTGGCCGGGGCCGACGCCTTCGGCGCGCCGTGGCCGGGGTTCATCGCGGAGCTGCCGATGGACAACGCGGCTTCCGCCGACTGGCCGGCCTTCTACGCCGAGCGGCGGGTGCTGCCGTTCGCCCGGATGGCGGGGCTGCCGTCCGGCGACCTGGCGCTCGTCGACCGGGCGGTGGAGCGGTTCGCCGAGGTGGCCGGGGAGCCGGAGCCGCCCGCCCGCATCCACGGAGACCTGTGGAGCGGCAACCTGATGTGGTCCGGCGGCCGGGTCGTGCTCGTCGATCCCGCGGCCCATGGTGGTCACCGCGAGACCGATCTGGCCATGCTCGCGTTGTTCGGCGCCCCGTACCTGGACCGGATCCTGGCCGCCTACCAGGAGGAGGCGCCGCTCGCGGACGGCTGGCGGGAGCGGGTGCCGCTGCATCAGCTGCACCCGCTGCTCGTGCACGTGGTGCTGTTCGGCGGGTCGTACCACGGCAGCCTGATGGACGCCGTGGCCCGGGTGCTCGCGCTCTAGGCGTTGAGCCGCCTGATGACCTCGTCGTGCAGCAGGCCGTTCGTGCACACCAGGCTGCCGCCCTCCAGGCCGCGCACGCCCGCCGTGTCGGTCCAGCGGCCGCCGGCCTCCTCCACGATGACCGTGAGCGCCGCCATGTCCCACGGTGACAGCTCCGGCTCGGCCGACAGGTCCACCGAGCCCTCGGCCACCATCATGTGCGACCAGAAGTCTCCGTACGCGCGCGTACGCCAGCAGGCGCGGCCCAGGTCGAGGAAGCCGTCGAGGCGGCCGGTCTTCTCCCAGCCGCCGAAGCTGGAGTAGGAGAAGGACGCGTCCTGCAGAGCGGAGACGGACGAGACGCGCATCCGGCTCGCCTTCGTCAGGCTCTTGCCGGTCCACGCGCCGCCTTCGGTCGCCGCCCACCAGCGCCGGCCCAGCGCGGGAGCCGACACCAGGCCGACCACGACCTTGCCGTACTCCATGAGGGCGATCAGCGTCGCCCAGACGGGGACGCCGCGCACGTAGTTCTTGGTGCCGTCGATGGGATCGATGATCCAGGACCTGGCGCCCCAGCCGGTCTTGCCGAACTCCTCGCCCACCACCGCGTCACGCGGTCTGGCCCGGCGCAGCGTGTTGCGGATCGCCTCCTCGACGGCCCGGTCGGCGTCGCTGACCGGGGTGAGGTCGGGCTTGGTCTCGACCTTGAGATCGACCGCCTTGAACCGGCGCATCGTCATGTCGTCGGCGGCGTCCGCCATGACGTGGGCGAGGCGGAGGTCGTCGTGGTATCCCTGCACGATGTGTCACGCTACCGTGCCGCCTGTGTCGAACACAGGTTACCCGTGGCGGCTTTTCTGGTAGGTCCGCTTTTCGATTACCCGCTAGTAGCATGCCTGGCATGTCCCTCGACATCGGCGATCTGCTGCTTCAGACGGTGCCCTTCGCCCGCACCCTCGGCATCACCTTCGACTCCGCCGCCGACGGGCGTGCCGTCTGCCGCCTTCCGGACCGGGCGGACCTGCACAACCATGTGGGCGGGCCGCACGCGGGCGCGCTGTTCACGCTGGCCGAGTCGGCGTCCGGCGCCGCGATGCTCACCGCTTTCGGCGACCAGCTCAGCCGGGCGGTCCCGCTGGCCACCGCCTCGACCGTCCGCTACCTGAAGCTGGCCAAGGGTGAGATCGTCGCGTCGGCGCGGCTGCTGGCCGAGCGGGACGAGGTGGTGGGCCGGCTAGACGCGGGGGAGCGGCCGGAGTTCGATGTCGAGGTCGAGGTGACGAACGAGGAAGGCACGGTGGTGGCCACCCTCACCGTCTCCTGGACTCTCCGCCCCACGACCTGACGCCCGCCGGCGCTACGGGCGCGGCGAGAGCTGGTCGGGGGCGTCGTCGAGGCCGCCCTCGCGGCTCGACAGGAGGCGCCGGAGCGACTCCAGCCTGGCCCGGTCGGCGTGACCGTCGGCCACCCAAGCGTCCAGGGCGCAGCCGTCGGTCAGGTGGGTGCAGCCCTTGGGACACGCGACCGCGCCCTCCACCAGGTCGGGGAAGGCCGCCAGGACCGTCTCGACGGACACGTGGGCCAGCCCGAAGCTGCGCACGCCCGGCGTGTCGATGATCCACCCGCCTTCGGGCAGCTCCAGCGCGACGGCCGAGGTGGAGGTGTGGCGGCCCCGCCCGGTGACCGCGTTGACCTGGGAGACGGCCCGGTTGGCGTCGGGGACGAGCGCGTTGACCAGGGTCGACTTGCCCACCCCGGAGTGGCCGACCAGCACGCTGATGCGGCCCTTGAGGTGCTCGCGCAGCTCGTCGAGCGAGCCGCCCCGGTGGACCACGACGTGCGGCACCCCCAGCGGGGCGTACTGGGCCACCAGGTCGTCCGGGGGCGCCAGGTCCGACTTGGTCAGGCAGAGCAGCGGGTCGATCTCCGCGTCGAACGCCGCCACGAGGATGCGGTCGATCATCCGCGGCCGGGGCGGCGGATCGGCCAGCGCGGTCACGATGACGAGCTGGTCGGCGTTGGCCACCACGGGCCGCTCGATGCCGTCGGTGTCTTCGGTGTCGTCGGCCGAGCGCCGGAGCATGGACGTGCGCGGCTCCACCCGCACGACCCTGGCCAGCGAGTCGGGCCGGCCGGAGACGTCGCCCACGAGCGCCACCCGGTCGCCCACCACGATGCCCTTGCGGCCCAGCTCGCGGGCCTTCATGGCCACCACCAGGCGGCGCTGCTGCTTGCGCTTGGCCTCCACGAGCGTGGTGTAGCGGCCGCGGTCGACCGCCACCACGAAGCCCTGCTCCGCGTCCTCGTGGGCAGGGCGGATGCGGGTCCGCGGCCTGGAGCCCTTGCCCGGCCTGACCCGCACGTCGTCCTCGTCGTACTCCCGCCTTCTCAGCGATCCACTCCCATGACCTCGCCGCTTCGTCCGGAGGGCTCGCATACCCCGCGATGGCGGCGGCATCCGCGCACGGCGGTCACCGATCGCCCAGCATGGCGGCCCACATGCGCGCGAACTCCGGAAGGGTCTTACCCGTCGTGGCGATGTTCTCCACCTCGACGCCGGGAACCGCGAGGCCGATCACCGCGCCGGCGGTGGCCATGCGGTGGTCGTCGTAGCTGTGGAAGAGGCCGCCGTGGAGCGGGCGGGGGCGGATGACGAGCCCGTCGTCGGTCTCCTCGGCGTCGCCGCCGAGCCGGTTGATCTCGGTGACCAGCGCGGCGAGCCGGTTGGTCTCGTGGCCGCGCAGGTGGGCGATGCCGCGGATGCGGCTCGGCGTGCCGGCGAGCGCGGCCAGCGCCGCGATGGTCGGGGTCAGCTCGCCCACCTCGCGCAGGTCGGCGTCGATGCCCGCGATCTCGCCGGTGCCGCGCACCACGAGGTCGGCGGCCCCTTCGGCCTTCTCGGACGAGGGCTCCAGCCGGACGTCGGCGCCCATCCGGGCGAGCAGGTCGCGCAGCGCGTCGCCCGGCTGGGTGGTCTCCAGCGGCCAGCCGGGGACCGTCACCGTGCCGCCGGTGACGAGCGCGGCGGCCAGGAACGGGGCCGCGTTGGACAGGTCGGGCTCCACCAGCCACTCGCGGGCCGCGATCGGGCCCGGCTCGACGCGCCATACGTCGGGCTCGCTGTCGTCGACCCGGACGCCCGCGGCGCGGAGCATGTGGACCGTCATCTGGATGTGCGGCTGCGAGGGCACCGGCGGACCGACGTGGCGGATCGCCACCCCCTTCTCGAACCGCGCGGCCGCCAGCAGCAGCCCCGAGACGAACTGCGAGGAGGTCGAGGCGTCGACCGTCACCTCGCCGCCGGTGAGCGGCCCGTGGACGGTGAACGGCAGCGCGTCGCCGTCGACCCGCGCGCCCAGCGCCCGCAGCGCGCCGAGGATCGGGCCCATCGGCCGCTTGCGGGCGTGCGGGTCGCCGTCGAAGGACACCGGCCCGTCGGCGAGCGCGGCCATCGGAGGCACGAACCGCATGACCGTGCCGGCCAGCCCGGCGTCGATGTGCGCGCCGCCGCGGACCGGCCCTGGCGTGACCGCGTAGTCGACGCCGGAGGCGGTCTCGGCCGAGGTCGTGAGCGTGGCCCCGAGAGCGCGCAGGGCCGCGGCCATGAGGTCGGCGTCGCGGCTGCGCAGCGCGCGCCGGACGACCCCGGGACCGTCGGCGAGCGCGGCGATGACCAGCGCCCGGTTGGTCACCGACTTCGAGCCGGGCAGCGAGATGGACGCCGTGACGGGGGCGTCGGCGTGCGGGGCGGGCCAGTGGACGTCGGACATGGTCAAAGCCTACTGGCCCGGCGCGCACGCCCAGGAAGACGAAACCGCCGTCGTCGCGGGGGCGACTCGTACATGCGAGCGAAAGACCGACGTGGCAGTGTGGAGTCATGTGCGGGAGATACGCGTCGGCGCGCGACAAGCACCAACTCCTCGAGGAGTTCCAGGTGGAGCAGGACGCCGACCCTGACAAGGAGCTGGGCGCCGACTACAACGTGGCGCCGACCAAGAACGTCTACGCCGTCCTGAGCCGGGTGCCCAAGGAGGCCGAGCGGGCGGTGCGGCAGTTGCGGGTGGTCAAGTGGGGGCTGGTGCCCGCCTGGGCCAAGGACCCGTCGGTCGGGTCCCGGATGATCAACGCCAGGGCCGAGACGCTGGCGGAGAAGCCGTCCTACCGGCAGGCGTTCGCCAAGCGGCGCTGCCTGCTGCCCGCCGACGGCTACTTCGAGTGGATGCCGGTGGAGGGCGACAAGAAGAAGAAACAGCCGTACTTCATCCACCCCTCCGACGGCGGGGTGCTGGCGATGGCGGGGTTGTACGAGTTCTGGAAGGACCCGAACCGTGCCGACGACGACCCGCTGAAGTGGCTCGTCACCTGCACGGTGATCACGACCGACGCCGAGGACGACCTGGGCCGCATCCACGACCGCATGCCGATGATGATCGAGCGGGAGCGCTGGGGCGAGTGGCTCGACCCCAAGGTCACCGACACGGAGCAGGCGCAGCGGCTGCTGGTCCCCGCCCAGCCGGGCAGGCTCACCGCCCATCCGGTCAGCACCGATGTCAACAACGTGCGCAACAACGGCCCAGGTCTCATCGAGCCGCTGCCGGAGGACGGGGAAAGCGCTCTTTTCTGAAGGTGTAAGGAGCGCACGAAGCGGGCATCCGGTGAGGAAAGCAATGGCATCCGTTTACTGGCTGTCACCGCTTATCAAAGGCCCCTAAATCGCACCGCGCGGGATTACCGGGGACTCCCGCTGCGGGCTGCCCCCACTTTCCCGGAGGTGCGGATCCGTGGACGTCACGACCGCTCGTGAGCGACTGGAAGACATGCTCTCCGAACTCGATCGATCGATCGGGGTGTTGCAGGGCGACCCGGTGGCGATCCGTGACCGCTCCGCCGCCGACGCCGGCTCCGACCTGACCGACGCCGATCGCGCCCGGGCGATGCTGACCGTCGCGACCACGCAGCGCAGGGCGGTGATCGACGCCATCAAGCGGCTGGACGAAGGCACCTACGGGCGGTGCGTCGACTGCGGAGGGCTGGTGCCGGAAGGCCGGTTGGAGGCCCGTCCGGAGGCGGCCCGGTGCGTGCAGTGCCAGGGCAAGCGGGAGCGCAGGCGCTGAGCGAGCGGTGACCGCTCAGCGCTTGCGCGCGCTGGCCACCAGGTGGATGCCGACCGTGTCGTCCTCGTCCGGACGCGCGTCGAGCTCGGTGCGCACGAGATAGGACAGGGTCCGGGTGTCGGACCCGAGCACGTGGTCGACCGTCGAGGGCGACAGCACCGTGCGCGGGCGCACCCACTCGACCTCCAGGCCGGCGCCCGTCAGCAGCTCGCGCAGCTGCGTGCTGCTGAAGCAGCGGGTGATGCTGCCGTCGGGCCACGGCACCAGCATGACCTCGCCGGTCTGCCGCAGGTGTTGCCACTGGCCCTGCTCGGCCAGGATCGCCATGCCCAGCACCAGGGAGTCGACGCACACCAGAGCCCGCCCGCCGGGCCGGAGCACGCGCGCCACGTCGCTCATCGCCGACTCGGCCATCAGCTCGATCGACATCGCGCGTTCCTCGGCGACCACCGCGTCGACGCTCTCGTCGGGCAGGAAGGACAGGTCGTCGGCGCGCACGTGGCGCACCAGCCCCGCGTCGCGCAGCCGGCCCCCCTCGGCGGTGCGGCGGAAGTCGAGCACCTCGATCACGCGGTGGCCCGCCCGCGCGGCCTGGCTGGACCAGCGGCCGCGGCCGCCGGAGAGATCGAGGACGACGGACGGGTCGGCGGGAAGCCACCTGCTGAGCTGCTCGGCGACGACGGCGTGGTAAAAGGTCCAGTACGGCCCCAACGTTCCTGAGCCGTTGAGTTCCTCGGCCGGAATGGGCAGCACGCGCGACTCCTGGGTTCCGGATAATGGCTACCAGCCGGTACGTATGGTTTTCCCCGCACCGGGTTGTTCGTCACTTCTATCTTGCGGGAACAGACGGAGACGCGGGTGTGTTGCGACGAGCATGCTCACATTGCTCGACCCCGTCCCCGGCGACCGGCCGGTCACCGCCGAACGGGTATTCTCCCCTGAGTACGGTGTTCCGTCACAGGCGGTCACCGGTGATCTTAGGGGGGTGGGTCCGGTGCCCGCGACTGGCGCGGAGACTCTGGAGCAGCGGAGCGAGCGGTTCGAGCGTGACGTCATGCCCTACCTCGAGCAGCTCTACTCGGCCGCGCTCCGGATGACCCGAAACCCCGCTGACGCCGAGGACCTGTTGCAGGAGACCTTCGCCAAGGCGTTCGCGTCCTTCCACCAGTTCCAGGAAGGCACCAACCTCAAGGCGTGGCTCTACCGGATCCTCACCAACACGTTCATCAACTCGTATCGCAAGAAGCAGCGCGAGCCCAAGCAGGCCGGCACCGAGGAGATCGAGGACTGGCAGCTCGCGCGGGCCGGCTCCCACACGTCGAGCGGGCTCAAGTCCGCCGAGGTGGAAGCGCTCGAGCACCTTCCCGACGGCGACGTCAAGGAGGCCCTGGCGGCGCTGCCCGAGGAGTTCAGGATCGCGGTCTACCTCGCCGACGTCGAGGGCTTCCCGTACAAGGAGATCGCCGACATCATGGGCACTCCGATCGGCACCGTGATGTCCAGGCTCCATCGGGGGCGCAGGCAGTTGCGCGGCCTCTTGGAAGACTACGCTCGTGACCGGGGCCTGGTCCCGACGGAGGGATCGAAATGAGCTGTGGCAAGCCGCATGAGACCGACTGTCGTGACGTGCTCGACAGGGTCTACGAGTATCTCGACGGCGAGCTGACCGCCGGAGACATCGCAGACATCCGCGTGCATCTCGACGAGTGCGGCCCCTGCCTGGAGGAGTACGACCTCGACAAGGCGATCAAGCAGCTGGTGGCCAAGAAGTGCGGCTGCGACCCCGTCCCCGACGACCTGCGCGACAAGGTGCTTGCGCGTATCGCGCGAGTGAGGGCCGAGCTGTCCGACTAGGATCTCCCCATGCGCGTGCTCGTCACCGGGGGTGCCGGATTCATCGGGTCCAATCTCGTCGACCGCCTGCTCGCCGAAGGGCATGAGGTCGCCGTCGTCGACGACCTGTCCTCCGGCGGCCACGACAACCTCGCCCAGGCGACCGACACCGGCCGGCTGAGGCTGCACGTCCTCGACATCCGCGACCCCGCGCTCGTCGCCCTGGCGGCCGAGATCCGGCCGGAGGTCGTCTGCCATCTCGCGGCGCAGATCAGCGTGCGCAGGAGCGTCGCCGACCCGGTGGCCGACGCCAGCCTCAACGTCACCGGCACCGCTGCCGTGCTCGCCGCCGCGCGCGAGGGCGGTGCGCGCAAGGTGGTGTTCGCCTCGTCCGTGGCCGTCTACGGCAGGCCCCAGACGATCCCGGTGCCCGGCGACGCCCCCACCGACCCGCGTTCCCCTTACGCCGCCTCCAAGCTGAGCGGCGAGACCTACCTGGCCGCCTTCCGCGGGCTGTACGGGATGGAATACACCACGCTCGTGCTGGCCAACGTCTACGGGCCGCGTCAGTCGCCCGAGGGCGAGGCGGGGGTGGTGTCGATCTTCACCGACGCGCTGCTGGCCGGCACCCCCACGGTCGTCTACGGCGACGGCACGCAGACCCGCGACTACGTCTACGTCGACGACGTCGTGGAGGGCTTCGTCCGGGCGTGCGGCTCCGACGGCGACGGCCGCCGGTTCAACCTCGGCACCGGCATCCAGACCACCGACCGCAGGCTCCACTCGCTGATCGCCGACGCCGCCGGCGCGCCCGACAAGCCGGGCTTCGCCCCGCCCCGCCCCGGTGACCTGCCGGCCATGGCCGTCGACCCGGTGCCCGCCTACGAGGGCCTCGGCTGGGAGCCGCGGGTCGACCTGTCGACCGGCGTGAAGCTCACGGTCGAGTGGGCCAGGAGTCGCCGCAGGTAGTTGTTCGATTACGCTTTGCTTGCGATTCGCGACTCGGCCGGTCAGCGGGCGGCGACTTCTGTAGCGTGAGCCCCAGAAGTCGACGTGGAGGCGAGCGCATGTTGAAGCCACTGATCGCCCGGCTGTTCACGGCCGCCGTGCTCATCACTCCCGTGGTCGCGTTCCTGGCGGGTGGCGCCGCGCCACCCGGAGTTTCCTGGACCTGAACACGCGTGGGGGGCCGCAATGCGTGAACTGCCGTGGCCCGCGAGGGCCTACCTGGCCGCGCTGACCGCCGCGGTGGCCGGGCTCATGGCGTGGGGCGCCGTCGCGCCGGGAGGCCCGGCGGTGGCGGGCAAGCTCGACGTCCTGCTCGTCCTCATGCTCCTGTTCCTGGTGTGCGAGTCGATGCCGACCCTGCTCACCGTGGAGCATTTCGCGGTGTCGGTCAGCTTCTCGGCCGCGCTGGCCGCCGTGGTGCTGATCGGGCCGGAAGGCGCCGCGCTGGTGGGGCTGACGGCCGTGCTCAGCGTGCGGCCGGGGCTGCCGATCGTCAAGCGCGTCTTCAACGGCGCGCAGTTCGCCATCTGCGGCTACGCCGCCGGTTTCGTCTACGTCTGGCTCGGCGGCGCGGTCGGGGTGCCCGAGGTCCACGAGTTCGACGACCTCATCGGCCCGTACGTCGCCGCGACCGCGGTGTTCGTGCCGCTCAACATCCTGCTCACGAGCACCATGGTCCGGCTCGCGACCCGCGGCGGGGCGGTCGACATGCCGCTGCGCGGCCTGGCCCAGTTCCTGCTGTCCTACTTCGGCTACGGCACGTTCGGGCTCCTGGTGGCGGGCCTGTGGGCGACGATCCAGTCGATCTCGGCGGTGCTCGTGCTGGTGCCGCTCTTCGTGGCCCGCTGGGCGTTCGGGCAGTACCACGCGCAGCAGCGCTCGTACGACGCCACGATCGCGGCGCTGTGCCAGGCGGTGGAGACGAAGGACTACTACACCAGGGGCCACTGCACCCGGGTGTCGCTCGCGTCCGGCATGATCGCCGAGGAGATCGGCATGGGCACCGAGCGGATGCGCGCCATCCGCTACGCCGGCATGCTCCACGACGTCGGCAAGCTCGGCGTGCCGACCAAGGTGCTGCAGAAGGACGGGCCGCTCACCGAGGAGGAGTTCGCCGCGATCCAGCTCCACCCGATGCGCGGGCTGGAGATCGTGCAGGGCATCGACTTCCTCGACGAGGCGTTCGCCGGCATCATGCACCACCACGAGCGCCACGACGGCAAGGGCTATCCGATGGGGCTGGCGGGCGACGAGATCCCGGAGTTCGCCCGGGTGATCGCGGTGGCCGACGCGTTCGACTCGATGACCTCCGACCGCTCCTACCGCGGCGCCCGGCCCGTCAGCGTGGCCGTCGAGGAGTTGCGCAAGAGCGCCGGCACCCAGTTCGACCCGGTCATGGTGGCCGCGTTCGTGCGGGCGCTCGAACGCGAGCCGTGGCAGCCGCCGCGCCGCGTCGAGCCGCCGCCTCCCGACGCCGCCGAGACCCTCACGAAGGACCACGACGACCCGACCATGCCCATCCAAGTGGTGACCGGGCAGTGACGCGCGCGCTCCGGCGGCTCCACACCGGTCAGCTGCTGCTCGTCTGCGCCGCGGTCGCGGTCGCCGTCGCGGGCGTCGCGCACGTCTCGGCCGTCGGCCTCGACCATCCGGAGATCGCCGTCGGGTTCGGCGCGCTGATCGCGGCCGGTGAGCTGGCCAGGCTCACCATGCCGGGCAACCGGGAGGTCGCCCCGATCGGGGCCGCCGCCGCGCTCGGCTACACGCTGCTGCTCGACCTCAGCCAGAATCCGCTGCGCCACTCCGCGCTCCAGGTCGTGGCCGTGATCGCGGTCGGCATGATCGCGGGCGCGCTGCCCCACCTGGCGGTCGGCAGGCCGCCCCGGCTCGACGCGATGGCCCGCCGCCTGCTCACCGGCGCGCTGCTGGCCTTCGCCTTCCGGCCGCTCGCCGACCGGCTCCACCTGCTCACCCAGGGCGAGGGCGGCACCTGGTGGCCGGCGCTCGGCGTGATGGTGGTGCTGATCGGCCTGATGCTGCTGATCGACACGCTGATCGCGGCCATGCTCCGGGCCGAGCAGGTGCGCACCGCGTTCCGGGTGGCGGTGCGCGACGAGCTCAACGTCGCCTTCCCGCTCGGCGCCGCCGTCGCCTCGTCGGGGGTGCTGCTGGCGCTCGCCACGCACAGCATGGACCTGGTGGCGCTGCTCGTCTTCGCGGCCCCGCTGCTGGTCACCCAGGTGGCCTTCCGCAAGTACGCCGGCATCCGCGCCACCTACCTGCAGACCGTGCGCGCCCTGTCGAGGGTCACCGAGGTCGGCGGCTACGTCGAGCCCGGCCACTCGCGCCGGGTGAGCCGGCTGGCCGTGGCCGTCGGCAGGGAGCTGGGCATGGCCGAGCCGGAGCTGCTGGAGCTGGAGTACGCCGCGCTGATGCACGACATCGGCCAGCTCTCGCTGCGCGACCCCATCCCCGGCGGCGCCACCGTGCTCACCGAGCCCGACCAGGCCCGGCGCATCGCCGAGCTGGGCGCCGAGGTGATCAGGCAGACGGGCGTGCTCGACCGGGTGGCCGACCTGGTGAAGCGCCAGTGCGACCCGGTGAGCGAGGATCCACCGCTCGCCAGCCGCATCATCAAGGTCGTCAACGCCTACGACGACCTGCTCGGCGGGTCGACCGACCGCGACCGGGCGAGCGCCGCGCTGGAGCGGCTGAGGCTGGGAGCGGGCGTCGCGTACGATCCCGACGCGGTCGAGGCGCTGGCCCGGGTGGCGGGCCGCCCCCTGCTGCGGCTGTAGAGGTCGCGCAGTCAGACCGGTGACTACCGGGTTTCGACGCACTCACAATTGTAGGAATCCTACAGATCCGCATGCGCGGATCGGTGGTTTCGAGGGAAAGGGGTGGCGGCTGCGGGAGTCGTAGGGTTGCTGCGTGCTGACTGAGTCGCTGGGGCCCGTGCTGGTCGCCAATCGGGGAGAGATCGCCCGCCGGATCATTCGTACGGTCAAGCGCCTGGGGTTGCGGGCCGTCGCGGTCCACTCGGAGGCGGACGCGGGGCTGCCGTTCGTGCGCGAGGCCGACGAGGCCGTGCTGATCGGCCCGGCGGCGCCCGCGCAGAGCTATCTCGACACCGGCAAGGTGCTGGAGGCGGCCCGGGCGACCGGGGCGCGCGCGGTGCACCCGGGTTACGGGTTCCTGTCGGAGAACTCCGGCTTCGCCCGCGCCGTGCTCGACGCCGGGCTGGTCTGGGTCGGGCCGTCGCCCGAGGCGATCGACCGGATGGGCGACAAGATCAACGCCCGCAACCTGATGGAGGCGGCCGGCGTGCCGGTCGCGGCCGGCACCCGCGAGCCCGCCACCGATCTGGACCTGGCGCTGGAGGCCGCGCGGGGCATCGGCTACCCGGTGATGGTCAAGACCGCCGGAGGCGGCGGGGGCATCGGCATGAGCGTGGCCCGCGACGAGCGGGAGCTGGCCAAGGCGTTCGAGCAGGCGTCCAGGGCTGCCGCCCGGTTCGCGGCCGCGGCGGCTGCGGGCGGCGCCGGTGACGTGCTGGCCGGGCCCGCCGTCCTGCTGGAGCGCTACATCGAGCGGGCCCGCCACGTCGAGGTGCAGATCCTGGGGCTGCCCGACGGCAGGGTCGTGGCGCTGGGCGAGCGCGACTGCTCGGTGCAGCGCCGCCACCAGAAGGTGGTGGAGGAGTCACCGTCTCCCGGGCTCAGCCCCGAGCTCCGTGCGCGCATGCTCGACGCCGCCGTGCGGGCGGGCGAGGCGGTCGGCTATCTCGGCGCCGGCACCGTCGAGTGCCTCGTCGACGCCGACGCCCAGGACTTCGTCTTCCTGGAGATGAACACCCGGCTCCAGGTGGAGCATCCGGTCACCGAGCTGGTCACCGGGCTCGACCTGGTGGAGCTGCAGCTGCGGGTCGCCGCCGGGGAGAGCCCGGAGGTGGCGCCGGAGCCGGCCGGGCACGCGATCGAGTTCCGCGTCTACGCCGAGGACCCCAAGCGCTTCCTCCCCGGCCCAGGCACGATCACCGCCTGGGACGAGCCGACCGGCGACGGGGTGCGGATCGACTCGGGCTACGCGGCCGGCGACATCGTCACCCCGTTCTACGATCCGCTCATGGCCAAGCTGTGCGTGCACGCCGCGACCCGGGCCGAGGCGCTGGAGCGGGCACGCAAGGCGGTGGCCGGCTTCACCGTCGAGGGCCCGAAGAACAACTTGCCCTTCTGCGCGGAGTTGCTGGAGCATGACGAGTTCGTCCGCGGCGACTACGACACCGGTCTGGTGGCGCGGATGCGCGGCGGCAGGCCCGCATGACATTGTTGGATCATTTCGTAGAGGGGAGTCGCGGTGGCTGAGGTCCGTGCGGAGATGGTGGCGAACGTGTGGAAGGTGGTCGTCAAGGAAGGAGACACGGTCTCCGACGGCGACACGCTCGTCATTCTCGAGTCGATGAAGATGGAGATCCCGGTGCTCGCCGAGGACGACGGCGTGGTGGCCCAGCTGAAGGTGGCCGAGGGCGACGTGATCCAGGAAGGCGACCTGATCGCCGTCATCGAGTGACGCGCGCCATGAACCTGTCGCGGTCGACCACGACCCGTTCGATGGTGCCGCGGGCGATGACGGCGTGCGCGTCGCGGGCGTGGAAGCCGAAGACCAGCCGCCTGCCGTCGACCGCGGTCAGCTCGGCGCCGATCTCGACCTCAGCGCCGACCGGGGTGGCGGCCAGGTGTTCGAGCTCGACGCGGGTGCCGACGGAGGTCTCGCCGGGCTTCAGGTGGTCGAAGGCGGCGCGCACGGTGGCCTGCTCGGCGAGGGCGAGCAGGCGCGGCGTGGCGAGCACCGGCACGTCGCCGCTGCCGATCTTCGACGCGGTGTCGTCCACCTCGACCATGACCGTCAGCTGTGCGCGAAGACCCGGAGCGAGCGTCATGGCTCCAGCCTAGTTGGCGGGGCTCGGCCATCGTGATCTGGTCGAAAACGGGGACAAACGCAGTCCCGAGACCTCAGGATAGGGTTTGTACGGCTTATGGCATTTGTGTGGCGTGTGGGAAAGGTGAGTCGTACACTCTCGGAGTTCCGTGACCTCTGCGTTACCTCACCGCGACACAAGTTCGCTTTGTTGGAGAACCCTGGGGTGGGAGAGGTTCGAGAGGCAGAGGGGTAGCGGGGGAAGTCATGGTGGCCCAAGGGACGACGCTGGCCGGGCGGTATCGTCTGGATACCCGCATCGGCGCAGGCGGCATGGGCGAGGTCTGGCGCGGCGAGGACACGGTCCTCGCCCGGACCGTCGCCGTCAAAGTGCTGCTCCCGGGCCGTATGCAAGACCCTGGATTCCTCGCCCGCTTCCAGGGTGAGGCCAGGGCGATGGCCACGATCAACCACCCGGGCGTGGTCGACGTCTACGACTACGGAGTCAGCGGCGACACCGTCTACCTGGTGATGAAGTTCGTCGACGGCGAGCCGCTCGACCGGCTGCTCACCCGCCTGGGGCGGATCGCGCCCCAGCCGGCCATGGAGCTGATCGCGCAGGCCGCCTCGGCCCTGCAGGCCGTCCACGACCGGGGCATCGTCCACCGCGACGTGAAGCCCGGCAACCTGCTCGTGCAGCGCGACGGCACGCTCGTGCTGACCGACTTCGGCATCGCCCGCTCCGACCTGGGCAACCGGCTCACCGACGCCGGCATGGTCCTCGGCACCGCCGCCTACTGCGCGCCCGAGCAGGCCGAGGGCGCGCCCGTCACGCCCGCCGTCGACATCTACGCGCTCGGCGTGGTCGCCTACGAGTGCCTGGCCGGGCAGCGCCCGTTCGACGGCGACAGCCCCGTCACGATCGCGCTCAAGCACATCAGGGAGGCGCCGCCGCCGCTGCCTCCCGACATCCCGCCGCCGGTGCGCGCGATGGTGGAGCAGGCGCTGTCCAAGGACCCGGCGCGGCGCTTCCCGAACGCCCGGGCGATGAGCGACGCGGCGCGCATGCTCGCCGCCGGTGAGCTGCCGCCCCCGCAGCCGGTGATGCCGACGACGGGTGCGACCATGCCCCCGCCGCCGCCGGAGGTCTACCAGACCGGCGCGCTGCAGGCCGCGGAGGCCCCCACGGTCGCCCGGCCCCGCCAGCAGAGCCGTCGCGCCGCCAAGGCCCCCCGCCGGGGCGGCCTGGTGGCCGCGCTGGCCGGCGCCGTGGTGGTCGGGGTGGGCGCGGGCGCGGTCGCGCTGACCAACATGAGCGGCACGAGCCTGCCGACGCCCGAACCGACCGTGGTGGCGCAGACCGACTTGGCGTCCGCCGATGAACCGACCCCCACCAAGACCACCAAGCGGCCCAGGCCCTCGGTGACGCGTACGACGGAGGAGCCGATCCGGCAGGAGACGACGCCGACGGCGGAGCCGACGAAGCCGACGGGGACCCCCACGCCGACGGTGTCCACCACCCCGACGCCGTCCAAGACGCCGACCCCCACCCCGACTCCCAAGCCGACCAAGGCCGTGCCCTACGTGGTCGACCTGCCCTACCCGCAGGCGAAGACCATGATCCACGCCGCCGGGTTCAAGGTCTTCGCCGACGACCAGACCGGCGGCAAGGTGAAGCCGGAGTGTCTGAAGGTCGCGCAGAGCTGGCCCGACGGCGGCGAGGATCTCCAGGTGGGCAAGACGGTCAAGGTCGTCCTCATCGCGATCGACCCGTGCGGCTCGGCGACGCCGAGCCCCACGATCACTCCGGTGCCCAAGGACTGACCTCCGTCACACCCCCGTGGTGTTGCGCGGGTAGGCGATCTGCGGGTCGGTCGCGATGTTGACCAGGTAGGGGATGCCGGAGTCGAACGCGCGGCGCAGCGCCGGCCCGATCTCCGACGGGTCGGTCACCAGCTCGCCGCCGCCGCCCAGCGCCGTCACCACCTGGTCGTAGCGGCACTGCGGCTGCAGCTCGGCCGCCACGTCGTAGCCGTAGAGCAGCTGCATCGGGTGCTTCTCCAGCCCCCAGATGCCGTTGTTGCCGCAGATCATGACGACCGGCAGGCGGTGGCGCACCAGCGTGTCGACGTCCATCAGCGAGAAGCCGGCGGCACCGTCGCCCAGCAGCAGCACCACCTGCGAGGACGGGCGGGCCAGGCGGGCGGCGATGGCGTAGCCGAGGCCGGTGCCGAGGCAGCCGTACGGGCCGGGGTCGAGCCAGTTGCCCGGCTGCCTGGGCTCGACGTACTTGCCGGCGTAGGAGACGAAGTCGCCGCCGTCGCCGATGACCACCGCGTCCTCGGCGAGCACCTTGCCCAGCTCGCCGTAGATGCGCATGGGGTGGATCGGGTCGCTGTCGGCGGCCAGCAGGTCGGCGTCGCCGGCGATGGCGGCCGAGGCGGTGTCGGCGAGCGTGGACAGCCACGAGGCGTACCGGGTGGGCTTGACGCCCGCCTCGCCGCACGCGTCGCCGAGGCTCCACAGCACCACGGACAGGTCGCCGGCGGCGGAGGCGGCCGGCGGCATGTGGGTGACCAGGTGGGACCGGGTGTCGGCGATGTGCACGACCTTGGCCAGCGGGGCGCCGTCCTTGCCGCCGAACCAGCCGTAGCCGAGCCGGAAGTCGAGCGGGGTGCCGATCACGATGACCAGGTCGGCCTTGGCGAACGCCTGGCCGCGGGCGCGGGTGACGAGCAGCTCGTGGCCGGCCGGGAGGATGCCGCGGCCCTGGCCGTTGGGGATGACCGGCAGCCGCCACGCCTCGGCGAAGTCGCGGGCGGCCTCCTCGGCCCGGTCCATCCACACGTCGGACCCGTACACCAGGACCGGGCGCTCGGCCTCGGCGAGCAGCCGGGCGATGGCGCGCAGGTCGTCGGGGTCGGGCTCCAGCGGCGACGGCGTCTGCGTCTGCGGCTCGTGCCCGGGCGACGGCGAGAACAGGTGGTCCATGTAGAAGTCGAGGAAGACCGGCCCCCGGTGCGGCGCCACGGCCGTGCGGAAGGCCATCTCGACGTCCTGGCCGATCGAGTCGGCGCCGGAGGAGGTGAACGCCAGCTTGGTGATCGGGGCCAGCAGCGGCGGGTGGTCCATCTCCTGCAGGGCGCCGGTGCCCCAGCGGGACTGCGGGGCGCGCCCGCCCATGACGACCACGGGTGAGCCGTTGAAGTGGGCCGTGGCCACGCCGCTGACGCCGTTGGTGATGCCGGGGCCCGCGGTGAGCACCGCCAGGCCGGGCTTCCTCGTCAGGCGGGCGGTGGCCTCCGCGGCGAAGACCGCGCTCTGTTCGTGGCGCACGTCGAGGATGCGCATGCCCTCGTGCTGGGCGCCGTCGTACAGAGGGAAGACATGCCCTCCCGAGAGGGTGAACATGGTCTCGACACCGTAGGCCTTGGACACGGCGACGGCGGCGTCACCGGCGTGCTTCGCAGACTCCATAGCCCGGAACTTACCAATGAGTCACAAGAGTAAACAGCATCCAGGGGGAGGTCAGCAGCAGATGTGGATGCCGCCGTCGGGGGTCGTGGCCCGCACCTTGCGCGAGGAGGACGGGTCGACGCGGCTCTCGACGTCCGTGCGGGGGGCGCTGACGACCACGTCGTAGACGCCCTCCGGCAGATCCATCCCGATGTCGCCGGAGGCCCTGACGGCGGCGCGCACGTCCGACGGCGGGGTGTCGAACGAGATGCGCACGGTGCCGGTGCCGGTCTCGGCGTCGACCGTGCCGCCGCGCAGGCCCCCGGCGTCGATGTCGCCGGTCTCACTGCGCAGCCGCAGGTCCCCGGTCAGATCGTCGGCGCCGACGCGGCCCCAGGCGGAGGTGAGGCTGACGTCACCGTGGATGCGGCTGACACTCAGCGAGGCGCTCGTGGTCGCCACGACGTCGGTCTCCGGTGGTACGTACAGCTGGTAGTTGATCACGCAGTCGGGCCTGTCGGGGAGGCGGTCGCCGGGGCAGCCGCCGTCGAGGCGGAGCGCGTCGCCCGCCCACTCCTCGCTCACCGTGGGCTTGCGCTCGGTCCACACCAGATCTCGGGCTATCCCGACGGAGCCGGCCGGGCCGGCCTGGATGTGCACGTGGATGTCGTCGCCTGCCTCGATCGTCAGCGTGCCGCCCCGGAACGGGACGGACCGCCAGGTCGTCTCGCTCGGCGGGCTGGGATCGACGAAGATCTCCCAGACGACATTGGCGGAGATGACCAGCGCGATCACCGTCATGGCCGTGCCCAGGATCAGCCAGTGCCGTCTCACGGCGAGCTCCTGATCTTGAGGAACTGGAGCACGGCGAGCACCCGCCGGTGGTCGCCCTCGGCCGGGGGCAGGTCGAGCTTGGCGAAGATGTTGCCGATGTGCTTGCCCACCGCGCCCTCGCTGAGCACCAGGGCCTGCCCGATGCCCGCGTTGGAGCGGCCCTCGGCCATCAGCTTGAGCACCTCGTGCTCGCGGGGCGTCAGCCGGTCCAGCGGGTCGCTGTGGCCGCGCAGCAGGAGCTGGGCGACGACCTCGGGGTCGAGCGCGGTGCCCCCGGACGCGACCCGGCGCAGCGCGTCGACGAACTCGGACACGTCGGCCACCCGGTCCTTCAACAGGTAGCCGACGCCGCCCGTGGCGGACGACAACAGCTGGGCGGCGTAACGCTCCTCCACGTACTGCGACAGCACCAGGACCGCCAGGGACGGCTGCTCGCGGCGGAGCACCAGCGCGGCCCGCAGCCCCTCGTCGGTGTGCGTGGGCGGCATGCGCACGTCGGTCAGCACCAGGTCGGGCCGGTGCTCCTCGGCGGCCCGCAGCAGCCCCTCGGCCTCGGCCACGGCCGCCACCACGCGCATGCCGGAGGCCTCCAGCAGCCGGATCAGGCCCTCGCGCAGCAGCACGGAGTCCTCGGCCAGCACTATTCGCACGGCAGCTCCACCTCGATCGTCGTCGGCCCGCCCAGCGGGCTGCTCAGCCGCAGGGTCCCGTCCACGGACTCGACCCGCTGGGCCAGGCCGCGCAGCCCGGTGCCGCGCTCCATGGTGGCCCCTCCGCAGCCGTCGTCGTACACCAGCAGGAGCAGCCGGTCGCGGTCGCGCCGCACGCTCACCTCGGCCCTGGTGGCCGCGGCGTGCTTGGCGATGTTGGTGAGTGCCTCGGACACGATGAAGAACGCCACCGCCTCGATCGTCGGGGAGGCGCGGCGGCCGATGACGACCTCCAGCCGCACCGGGATGGGGGCCCGCGCCGCGACGCCGGAGAGCGCCGCGTCCAGGCCCTGGTCGTTGAGCACCGCGGGGTGCAGGCCGCGGACGAAGTCGCGCAGCTCCTTGAGCGCCTGCTTGGCCTCCTCGTGCGCCTGGACGATGGCCTGGCGGGCGGGCTCGGGCAGGTCGGTCATGCTGGCGCGGGCCATGCCCAGGTTCATCGCGAGCGACACCAGCCGCTGCTGGGCGCCGTCGTGCAGGTCGCGCTCGATGCGGCGGCGTTCTGCGTCGGCGGCGTCGATCACGCCCGCGCGGCTCTCGGTCAGCGTCTCGATCCGCTCGTCCAGCTCGCGGCGGCTGGGGCCGAGCAGCGCGCGGGCCACCGCCAGGTCGAGCGCGGCCATGGCGCGCGCCAGCAGCGGCGCCAGGGTCAGCAGGACGACGCCGGCCGCCATGTAGGTGCCCGTGATCGCCGGGTTGCGCAGGTCGGGCGAGAAGACCAGGGGAGCCGGGCTCGTGACGGGCCCCAGGAAGGACAGCAGGCCCACGAGGCCCGCGCCCCAGACCCCCGACACCAGGACCGCCGCGGGGAAGCTCACGAGCGGCGACAGCGCGTGATAGCCGGTCTGCCGCCACAGGCTCCTGGTGCGCCAGCTGGGCGCCACCGGCATCGGCGGGATCCGGGCCCCCTGGAACGCCGCGAACCTGGAGCGCTGCACCCGGGTGAGCCACGGCAGGGCGTGCCGGAGCGCGGTGGGGAACAGGGCCAGCGGGAGCGTCGCCGAGGCGAGCACGCAGGCGACGGGGAGCCCGGTGATCACGTGCGCGGTGTCCAGCCAGGCCCTGGACGACCAGGGGCGGGGGACTTTCATGCATCTACCGTATTGAGTCGGGCGGCCCGGCGGGCATGGGCCTGGTGCCCGTCTGGGGGTGGGGCTAGCCCTACCCGCGGGGCTTCGGCCTGGCCCGGACGTGCATGCGCTCGCCCTGCCGGCCGAAGAGGCTGAGGATCTCGACGGGCTGCTCGTCGGCGCTGCCGAACCAGTGAGGGAGCCGGGTGTCGAACTCGGCCGCCTCCCCGGCCTTCAGCAGCAGGTCACGATCGGCCAGCACCAGGCGCAGCCGGCCGGACAGCACGTAGAGCCACTCGTAGCCCTCGTGGGTCTGCGGATCGGGGGTGCCCCGCCCGCCCGGGATGATCATCTTGAACGCCTGCAGCGGGCCCGGCTGGCGGGTCAGCGGCAGCACCGTCATCCCGTTCATCTTCTGCGGCGTGGGGCGGATCCGCGGGTCGCCGACCTCCGGCGCGCCCACCAGCTCCTGCAGCGGCACCTGGTAGGCCTGGGCGATGGGCAGCAGCAGCTCCAGCGTGGGCCGGCGCTGCCCCGACTCCAGGCGCGACAGCGTGCTGGTGGAGATGCCGGTGGCCTCGGCGAGCCCGGTCAGGGTCAGGCCGTGGTCGGCGCGCAGCCGCTTGAGCCGGGGGCCGACCTGGGCCAGCACGTCCTCGATCGCCTCTGTCACGTCACTCCCCGCAAAACGACTTGCCGGCCCGGCAATTCTAGACGCGGTACGAGTCGCGGAACGCGGCCGGGTCGAAGGCGCCGCCCAGCGTCACGGCCAGCCCGCGCCGCGCCGCCGCCGCGAAGGGCTCGACGTCGAGCACCCCCGCGTCCTGCGGCAGCGCGCCCGCGAGCGGCCGGGCCGCCAGCATCTCCAGGTCGGCCACGTTGCTCCGCTCGATCACGCCCGGCTCGGGTGGCCACGCGCCGATGACCACCCCGGCCAGGTCCAGCCCGCGGTGCGCGATCGCCTCCAGGGTCAGCGCCGTGTGGTTGAGCGTGCCGCGCCCGGCCCCGGTCACCACGAGCACCTGCGCGCCGAGCAGCCGCGCCAGGTCGGCGATCGTCGCGCCGTCCTCGTCGAAGCGCACCAGCAGCCCGCCCGTGCCCTCCACGATCACCAGCCGGGTGCTCTCGGCCAGCTCCCGGATCCGCCGGGCGACCTGCGGCAGCGACACCGGCGGCACCCCGGTCGCGCGCGCCGCGGCGGCGGGCGACAGCGGCGGCTCGAACCGGGTCAGCTCGAACGTGGTCGACACCCCGGACAGCCTGATGACCTCGTCCAGGTCGCCGCGCCCGTCGGCGGCCACCCCGGTCTGCGCGGGTTTGACCACCGCCACGCTCGCCCCGCGGGCCCGGGCCAGCGCCGCGAGGGCCGCGCAGACCACGGTCTTGCCCACCCGCACGCCGGTGCCCGTGACCACGATGACGCTCATCGGCCCAGCGTAGACGGGCCGGGATCAGGGACGGCGGAGGCGGGTGACGAACTTGTAGCGGTCGCCCCGGTAGAGCGACTGCGCCCACTCCACCGGGTTGCCGTCGGCGTCGAAGGCGTGGCGGGTGAGCAGCAGCATGGGCAGGCCCACGTCCACGCCGAGCAGCTTGGCGTCGTACGGGGTGGCCAGGACGGTCTCGATGATCTCCTCCGCGTCCGTGAGCCGCACGCTGTAGGCGTTGTGCAGCGTCTCGTACAGCGAGGAGTGCACCTCCAGCTCGCGGCGCAGGCGCGGAAAGCGGCGCGCGGACAGGTGGGTGGTGTCGACCGAGACGGGCTCGCCGTTGGCCAGCCGCAGCCGGTGGATGCGCAGCACGCGCCCGCCCGGGTTGATCGCCAGCCGCCGCGCCAGCGGCTCGTCGGCGGTGATGTAGCCGATCTCCAGGATCTTCGTGTCGGGTTCGAGCCCCGCCGTGCGCAGGTCTCCGATGTACGAGGTGAGCTGAAGGACCTGGGCCACCTTGGGCTGCGCGACGAACGTGCCCTTGCCCTGGATGCGCAGCAGCCGGCCTTCGACCACCAGCTCGGTCAGGGCCTGCCTGACCGTGGTGCGTGAGGTCTCGAAGCGCACGGCGAGCGTCCGCTCGGGGGGCAGAGCGGTGCCCGGCGCCAGCGACTTCGTGAGCTCGAGCAGGCTCCGCTTCACGTCGTAGTACTTCGGTACGCGAGGGCCTTCGTCTGTCACGTCTCACCTTCACTTCTGCCACGGCGGTGAAGGCGTGTGTCTGATCACCGCTGGATCATCGGAACCCAGATCCGCCCTCACGGTCAACCGCGCGCGCGTGCAGCTCGCCGGTGCCCCGGCTCTCTGCTCCGCGCAGACCCGCTCACCTGCCTTGCCGCGCGCCCGTACAGGCAGCTCAGGCTGATGGTGAAGGATATCCACAGCCGTGGGCGGCGTGGCAACCATGAACCGTGCCCTTCCTCTGCCTGGAACGCCTGGTGGTACGGGGACAACACGCCTTTCTCCTTTCGACCCGCCATGGTGGTGTGATGGTTCTCACTGGCGCGGGGCGGCCGGTTTGGCTGTTGCGCGGGAAACCACGCATGATGCAGTCGTGCCGACTCTCAGCGACCTCGTCGTCCGCCACACCGCGCTCGACGGGGCTGACCTCGACTGGCTCCACTCGCTGGTCTCCGACTGGCAGCTGCTGGCCGACCTGTCGTTCGCCGACCTCATCCTGTGGGCGCCGCTGCTCGGCGAGGGCGGCTGGATCGCGATCGCCCAGATGCGGCCGACCACCGGCCCGACCGTCTACCACGACGACGTCGTCGGCAGCGTCGTGGCCAGGGGCGAGCGCCCGCTGATCGACACCGCCTGGGCCGAGCGGCGCATCTGCCGCGAGGGCGACCCCGACTGGTCGACCGGCGTCCCGGTGCGCGAGGAGACGATCCCGGTGCGGCGCTCCGTGCCCGGCGGCGACGCCCGGTTCCTGGGGGTCATCCAGCGCTCCACCAACCTGTCGTCGGCCCGCACCCCCTCCCGGCTGGAGCTGACCTACCTGCAGAGCGCCTCCGACCTGGCGCAGATGGTGGCCGAGGGCCGCTTCCCGTTCTCCGGCGAGGAGCCCATCCTGGTGCGCTCGCCGCGCGTCGGAGACGGCCTGCTGCGGCTCGACCGGGCCGGCCGGGTCACGTACGCGTCGCCGAACGCGCTCTCGGCCTACCGGCGGCTCGGCCTGCACGCCGACCTGGTGGGCGTCGAGCTGGGCCGGGTGACCGCGACGCTGTGCTACTCCGACGAGCCGATCAACGAAGACCTGATGATCGTGGCCAGCGGCCGGGCCGCCAAGGAGACCGAGGTCGAGTCCGGCGGCACGATCGTGCAGCTGCGCGCGATCCCGCTGATCGTCGGCGGCGGCCGCATCGGCGCGCTGGTGCTCATCCGCGACGTGACCGAGCTGCGGCGGCGCGAGCGCGAGCTGATGACCAAGGACGCCACCATCCGCGAGATCCACCATCGGGTCAAGAACAACCTGCAGACGGTCGCCGCCCTGCTCCGGTTGCAGGCCAGGCGGCTGCAGGTGCCGGAGGGCCGCGAGGCGCTGGAGGAGGCGGTGCGGCGGGTCGGCTCGATCGCGATCGTGCACGAGACGCTCTCGCACGCGCCGGAGGAGTTCGTCGACTTCGACGAGATCGCCGACCGGGTGATCGCGATGGCGGGGGAGGTGTCGGCCCCGGAGGCCGCGGTCACGCCGCGCCGGCTGGGGGCGTTCGGCGTGCTGCCCTCGCTCATCGCCACCCCGCTGGCCATGGCGCTGACCGAGCTGCTGCAGAACGCGCTGCAGCACGGCCGGCCCAGGCGGCTGCAGGTGGTGGTCGAGCCGGGTGCTGAGCGGCTGCACGTCATCGTCTGGGACGACGGCCGGGGGCTGCCGGAGGGGTTCGACCTCGACAGCTCGACCAGCCTCGGGCTGCAGATCGTGCGCACGCTCGTCGAGGGGGAGCTGTCGGGCAAGCTGGCGATCAAGCCGCGCGAGGGCGGCGGCACGGAGGCGACGCTCTCGATCCCGCTGCCCGCCGGATGACCGCCGGGGAAACCCCTTCACGAGGCTCTGGAATGCTCCTGGAAGGCCTGTGCGCGCCCCGGGAAGCCGAACGCCGCGTCCCCCATGCTCAGGGACGCGGCGCGGTTCTGGTGGACAGGTCGTCCTGCCAGGCTGGTCGGTTCGTCGCGGCTTTCAGGCGGATTCCTGCCTTCCGGGTCGAGATCGGTCAGGCGCTGGCACGGGCGCGGGCCCGGGCGGTGCGGCGCTTCAGGGCGCGGCGCTCGTCCTCGCTGAGACCACCCCAGACGCCGGCGTCCTGTCCGGACTCCAGCGCCCACTTGAGGCAGGCCTCCACGGCCGAGCAGGAACGGCAGACCTCTTTGGCCTCTTCGATCTGCATGAGTGCCGGTCCGGTGTTCCCGATCGGGAAGAACAGCTCGGGGTCCACGTCACGGCAGGCAGCTCGGTGGCGCCAGTCCATGCGTCCACTCCTTAGTAGATGGAACCGCCTGTGAGTCGGCTCCGGTGCGGCTACTACTTTGTGAAGAGTTTCACTAAGGCGCGCGGACAATTCCCCGACGCCTTGTGGGGAAGCCGGGGATGGCCGCGCTGAACGCCGGAGACCAGGAGGTTTGGGGTAAAGGTCCTACGTTCCGACGTCACCTTGAGCTTTTCAGCCACGGAGAGTGCACGCAAGAGGGCGAGGCCCAAGTTTTCGCCGTAATGGCTGTCGTATGCGTCACACTATGACCGAATGTAATGAGCTAGACCAGAACTTGTAACGCGTTGGGTGTAGCGCGGAATGTGACCGCCTCGCGCTCACCCAGATAGTCGCCGTCCAGCTGAAAGGCCACAGGACGGCTCGCCCTGAGCGTGAACTCGGCCTCGTCGTGCAACTGTGTCAGGTGTCTGCCGGACGGAAGGGCCTCACTCTCCGTGAGGATGTGCCGGATGACCGGCAGCAGCGACGTGAGGCCCAGCCGGCGCAGCCCCAGCATGTCGAGCCCGGTCTCGAAACTCGCCCACGGCGTGGGGTTCACCGGCCTGGAGCCGACGTACGTCCACGGCGCGGTGTTGCAGATGATGGCCATGAACAGCCCCCGGGTCGTGGGGATGCCCGGCCCGGTCAGCGTCATCGCGGGATGGGTCTTGTCGGTGGCCATGTAGTGGCGCAGCGCGGTGTTCACGTAGCGGGTGGGCGTCGCCTTGCGGCCGGTGCCGCGCAGGCCCTCCACGGCCCTGATGACCTCGGCGTCGTAGCCCAGGCCCGAGCAGAAGGTGAAGTAGCGGCTCTCGCCCTCCCACAGCGCCTGGCCCAGCCCCACGGTGCGGGTGCGGCCCTCGCGGAGCGCCTCCAGCACCGCGCCGGTGGCCTCCACCGGGTGGTTCGGCAGCCCCAGCGCGCGGGCGAAGACGTTGGCGCTGCCGCCGGGGATCACGGCGAGCGCGGGACGGCTGCGGCTAGGGTCGTCGCCGAGCGGCTCGGGATGGCCGTTGACCGGGTTGAGCAGGCCGTTGACGGTCTCGTTGATGGTGCCGTCGCCGCCCAGCACGGCCACCAGGTCGTAGCCCTTGGCGCGGGCGGTGGCGGCCAGCGTGGCCGCGTGGCCCCGGTAGGCCGTCTCCTCGACGGCCAGCTCCACGGCCGCCCCGAGCGCCCGGATCAGCACGTTGCGGGTGCGGGCGTTGGTGGTGGTGGCCTTGGGGTTGACCAGGAGCATCGCGCGCATGAGGCCAGGGTAGCCGTTGATGGATGTCTGGCTTGTCGCAAACGTCCCATTTCGGGCGGGTGATTTGCCAGGTGAGGCGTCAGAGCCGAGGTCAGGGGTGGATAGGGTGCGGAGTGTGGCGAAGCGTCCGTGGAGTCTGGTGATGGCCGCCGTGATCGTCGCCCTCGAAGGGCTGATCGCGCTGGGGCTGGGGATCTACGTCGCCGTGGAGACGGTGCTCGGCGGCGCGGGCGACCTGACGGCGGCGCTGGCCGAGGCCGCGTTCGGCGTGCTGGTCGGCGCCGGGCTGCTCTGGGTGGCGTGGGGCGGGCTGCTGGCCGCCGAACGCTGGGGGAGGGCGCCCAGCGTGGTGACCCAGATCTTCCTGCTGCCGGTGGCGGTCACGCTCATCCAGTCGGACCAGCCCGCGCTCGGGATCCCGTTGATCGTGATCGCCCTCGCCGGGCTGGGCATGCTGCTGGCGCCTCCCACCACCCACGCGCTCTTCGGTGACGACGCCTAGTCGTCGGCCGTCAGGCCCTCGCGGAGCTGGGCGAGGGTGCGGGCGAGCAGCCGCGACACGTGCATCTGCGAGATGCCGAGCTCGGTGGCGATCTGCGACTGCGTCATGTTGCCGAAGAACCGCAGCAGCAGGATGCGCTTCTCGCGCGGCGGCAGCCGTTCGAGCAGCGGCTTGAGCGACTCGCGGTATTCGACGCCTTCGAGCGACTCGTCCACGATGCCGAGCGAGTCGGACACCGCGGGGGCGTCGTCGTCGCCCGAGTCGGGCGCGTCGAGGGAGACCGTCGAGTAGGCGTTGGCCGACTCGAGGCCTTCCAGCACCTCCTCCTCGGTCATCTTCAGGTAGGCCGCCAGCTCCGCCACGGTCGGCGCGCGGCCCTCGCGCTGCGAGAGCTCGCTGATGGCCTTGGTGAGCGAGAGCTTCAGCTCCTGCAGGCGGCGCGGCACCCGGACCGCCCAGCCCTTGTCGCGGAAGTGACGCTTGATCTCGCCGACGATGGTGGGCGTGGCGTACGTGGAGAACTCGACGCCGCGGTTGAGGTCGAAGCGGTCGATCGACTTGATCAGCCCGATGGTGGCGACCTGGGTGAGGTCGTCGAGCCACTCGCCCCGGTTGCGGAAGCGGCGGGCCAGGTATTCGACCAGGGGAAGGTGGAGCTCGACCAGCTCGTCCCTGATGCGTTGCCGGCGCGGCGCGTCGGGGCCCAGCTCGGACAGCTCGGCGAACAGCAGGCGAGCACGGACCCGGTCGGGCACGGCGTGGTCGCTGGCGGCCATGGCTCCAGTCCTTTCCGTCACGCCGACCTCGCTGCGCCTCGACGCTTACGCAGGATGATCGCCATGCGGTCGGCGACGTCGGTCACGGCGTCGACGTCGTCGGCGAGGGCCGTCAGCACCATCCACGCGAAGTCATCGCGTTTGGGCGCGGAGCTCCCGACTGTCGCCACCTCGACCCGGACCTGCATCTCCTGCCCGGTCAGCTCGAACTCGGCGGTCAGGTCGGTGCCCGGCACCGCCTCGCTGAGCAGCATGGCGCACGCCTCGTCGACCGCGATCCGCAGATCCTCGATCTCGTCGAGCGTGAAGTCCAGCCGGGCGGCCAGCCCGGCTGTGGCCGTACGCAACACGGACAGGTAAGCACTGTCGGCGGGGAGCCTGATGCTCACCACGTCGCGGATGCCTGCCTCGCCTGTCACGCGCGCCTCGGTTTCCTCGGTCACGATCCTCCTCGCGTATACGACGCTGACTGCAACTTACCGCCCTGGAGACGTGCTTGGCGGATTCAGACTCGCCATCAACGGAAAAGGCTCTGTGCAGCCGGGAGCCGCACAGAGCCTTTGAGCCGATTTAGGCGGCCTTGGTCTCCCAGAAGATCTTGGAGATCTCGTCGATCTTGCCCAGGAGCTCCTCGCCCTTGGCGACGTCCACGGTGCCCTTGGCCCCGGCCGCGCCGGCGAGCTTGGTCGCGTCCCAGAAGAGCTGGTGCAGCTGGGGGTACTGCTCGAGGTGCGGCGGCTTGAAGTAGTCGGTCCACAGCACCCACAGGTGGTGCTTGACCAGCTCGGCCCGCTCCTCCTTGATCTTGATGGCGCGGGCGCGGAAGATCGGGTCCTCGTTGGCCGCGTACTTTTCCATGATGGCCTTGACCGACTCCGCCTCGATCCGGGCCTGCGCCGGGTCGTAGACGCCGCAGGGCAGGTCGCAGTGCGCGGAAGCGACATGCTTGGGTCGTAGCAGTCGTGCGAGCATCAGAAAATCCTTCCTTGATGCCGAATCAGCTTGGTCCTCGTACCGACCTTACTCGTCTCCAAACGCCTGTGGAGGAGGGGGTGGCGGCCCATGAGAGTGCGTGTCGAGGGTGACTCGATGCGGCCCGCTCTGCTGCCCGGCGACTGGCTGCTGGTGCGCCGCCGGGCCCGGGTGAAGCCCGGTGACCTGGTGGTCGCCCTGCTGCCCGGCGACCCGGAGCGGCTCATCGTCAAGCGCGCCGCCTGGCAGGAAGCGGGCGGCTGGTGGCTGGAGAGCGACAACCAGCGCGCGAGCGGACGCCGCGACAGCTGGGACTTCGGCCCGGTGCCCGACCTGGTGGGCCGGGTCGTGCTGCGTTACTGGCCGCCGCGTCGGCGGGCGCGGTAGGCGGCGACGTTGGCCCTGCTGGCGCACCGGGCCGAGCAGTAGCGGCGGGAGCGGTTGGAGGAGGTGTCGAGGAAGGCGCGGGTGCAGTGCGGCTCCAGGCAGCGGCCGAGCCGTTCGGCGCCGAGCTCGGCCACGACCGAGGCGAGGCCCATGACGGCGGCGGCGCCGGTGTGGCCGGCCAGGTGGAGGTGCCAGCCCTGGCCGTCGTGGTCGGTGAGCTGAGGGCGTACGGGATAGCGCACGAGCAGCTCGTTGAGCAGGGCCACGAGCCGTTCCTCGGTGTCCGCGGCGTCGAAGACGGCGGCCAGCTCACCCTGGAGCTCGCGCAGCTCCGGCGGGGGATCGGGGTCGTTGACGAGACGGACCGCCCACTCGGCGTAAGAGGTCAAGTCCATGCGCGAGTATTACACGAAACGCGCCGGGCGCCCGCTGCCGGGCGCCCGGCGGTCACGCCTCTGGGTGCAGGACGCGGGCGCCCGGCGGTCACTCCTCGGGGTGCAGGACGCGGGCGAGGAAGGACCGGGTCCGCTCGTGCTGCGGGTCGCCGATCACCTGGACGGGCGGCCCGTCCTCGACGATCACGCCGCCGTCCATGAACACCACCCGGTCGGCCACCTGGCGGGCGAAGCCCATCTCGTGGGTGACCACGAGCATGGTCATGCCCTCCTCGGCCAGCTTGCGCATGACCGCGAGCACGTCGCCCACCAGCTCGGGGTCGAGCGCGGAGGTGGGCTCGTCGAACAGCATCAGGTCAGGGTCCATGGCCAGCGCCCTGGCGATGGCCACCCGCTGCTGCTGCCCGCCGGAGAGCTGGGCGGGGAAGGAGTCGCACTTCTCGCCGACGCCCACCTTCTGGAGGTTCTCCCTGGCGACGGCCTCGGCTTCCTTCTTGCCGCGCTTCAGCACCCGCTGCTGGGCGATCATGACGTTCTGCAGCGCCGTCATGTGCGGGAACAGGTTGAACTGCTGGAACACCATGCCGATGCGGCGTCGTACGGCGTCGATGTCGACGTCAGGGTCGGTCACCTCGACGCCCTCGACGAGCACCTTGCCCCGGGTCGGCTCCTCCAGCAGGTTGACGCAGCGCAGCAGCGTCGACTTGCCGGAGCCGGACGGCCCGATGACGCAGACGACCTGGCCGGGCTCGACGGTCATGTCGATGCCGCGCAGCACCTCGTTCTGGCCGAAGTGCTTGTGCAGGTCCTTGATCTCGATCGCGTGCGTCATCGGCTCGTCCCCTTGCGCTTCTCCAGCCGTCCGGCGAGGTAGCCCAGCGGCACCGTGACGATCAGGTACGTCAGGCCCGCCACCAGCAGCGGGGTGGCGTTGGAGAACGTGGACGCTGTGTCGTTGCCGAACTTGGTCAGCTCCACGTACTCGCCCGACACACCCAGGAAGAGCACCAGCGAGGAGTCCTTGAGCAGGGCCACGAACTGGTTGGTGGTCGGCGGGATGACGATCCTGATGGCCTGCGGGATCACCACGGTGAACTGCGCCCGGCCGGCCGACATGCCCAGCGACCTGGCGGCCTCCGTCTGGCCCTTCGGCACCGCCTGCAGGCCGGCCCGGAAGATCTCGGCCTGGTAGGCGGTGCCGACCAGGCCGAGGCCGAGGATGGCCTGGCCGTAGGTGCCGAAGGGGATCGCGAAGCCGTCCAGCGCCAGCGGCAGGAAGAGGATCATCAGGAAGACCAGCAGGGCGGGCACGCCACGGAAGATCTCGATGTAGAGCGTCGCCAGCCACCGGTACGGACCCACCGTGGACAACCGCATCAGCGCCACGATCAGCCCGAACACGAACGAGAAGGCGAACCCGCCGACCGAGTAGATGATCGTGTTCTTCAGCGCGACCGTGAACAGGTCGGGCAGCATCTCCGCCGCGATGTCCTGCCGGGCGAAGTTCTCCCCGAGCTCGCCCCAGTTGGCGTACAGGACGAGGGCGACGGCAGCCAGGGCCAGGAGGACGTACTGGACGCCGCGGCTGATGCGCTGCCTCTTTCGAGGGCTGAGCCGGTGTTTGACCGGCTCAGCGGTCTTCGGCTGGTCCGCCATGGATCAGCCCAGCTCCCCGGGCTTCTTGTCGAACCACTTCATGAAGATCTCGTCGTACGTGCCGTTGGACTTGGCCGCGGCCAGCTCCTCGTTGACGGTCTTGACCAGCACCGGGTCGGCGTTCTTCTTCATGCCGAGACCGTACTGCTCGCCGGTGTCGAGGCTGGCGATCAACTCGAACTTCTCGGCGATCTCCGGCTTCTTCAGCCAGGTGAGCACCACGGGCAGGTCCTGGACGATCACGTCGGCCTGGCCGGCCTGCAGGGCGAGGAGCTCCTTGGGCGAGTCGGCGTACTCGGTCGGGTTGAACCCCTGCTCCTTGACGTAGTCGAGGCCGGTCGTGCTGGCCTGGGCGCCCAGCTTGAGCCCCTTGGCCTTGACGTCGTCCAGGGAGGTGGCGCCGGTGCCCTTCTTGGCCAGCAGCGCCTGGGTGGCGTCGAAGTACGGGTCGGAGAACGTGATGTTCTGCTTGCGCTCCTCGGTGATGGTCATGCCGGCGGCGGCCAGGTCACACTTGTTGGTGGCCATGGCGGCGCCGCTCTTGATCACCGCGAAGTCGATGTCCACGATCTCCTGCTCGACGCCCAGCTTCTTGGCGACGAGGTCCACGATGTCGACGTCGAAGCCGACGATCTTGTCGCCTTCCTTGAACTGGAACGGCTCGTACGGGACGTTCGTGCAGACGGTCAGCTTGCCGGGCTTCACCAGCTTGGCGCCGCCGGCGGCGTCCGCCGACGCACTGGCGGAGGTCGTGTCGGAACCTCCCGAGTCGCTGCCGCACGCGGAAAGGGTCAGGGCCGCGGTCAAGGCGAGCGCGCCGGCGGCGATGCCGTGGCGCTTCATGGGCCAGAGGGCCATTGGGGAGGCCTCCCTCGATAGTGGTAGAGCATTGACGTTGCGTTTTGTGCAGTTTAGAGCGGGTTTGGACGCACTCTGTCATCGGAGATTTAACGATGCGTCAACAGATCCGCGTCGGGGGCGATACCTGATACCCGACCAGCATGTGTCAGTATGGTGCGACGGGTGACCCCCGTACCCCTCCGAGGCATCGACGACGATCGCCTGGCGTAACCGAGGCCAGGCATCTCCGCCCGTCAGCCCAAGGTCTCTTCCGTCGCAACCACTACTGGGGTCGCTGTGTCCATAACTTCCGCTTTCGAGAACGATCCTGCTTTCGCCCTGCACCGCGGGGGCAAGCTGGAGATCCGCTCCACCGTTCCGGTCCGCGACGCCGACGATCTGTCGCTCGCCTACACGCCCGGCGTGGCGCGCGTCTGCACCGCCATCGCCGAGACGCCCGCGCTCGCCGACACCTACACCTGGGTCCCCAACGTGGTCGCCGTCGTCAGCGACGGCACCGCCGTGCTCGGCCTCGGCGACATCGGCCCGTCGGCCGCGATGCCCGTCATGGAGGGCAAGGCGCTGCTGTTCAAGGAGTTCGGCGGCGTCGACGCCGTGCCGCTCTGCCTGGCCTGCACGGACGTCGACGAGCTGGTGGAGACCGTGGCGCGGCTCGCGCCCTCCTTCGGCGGCATCAACCTCGAGGACATCAGCGCCCCGCGCTGCTTCGAGGTCGAGGAGCGGCTGCGCGAGCGGCTCGACATCCCCGTCTTCCACGACGACCAGCACGGCACGGCGATCGTGGTGCTGGCCGCGCTGCGCAACGCGGCACGGCTGACCGGCCGGTCGCTGGGCGACCTGCGCGCGGTGGTGGCCGGGGCCGGGGCGTCCGGCGTCGCGGTCAGCCGCATCCTGCTGGAGGCCGGCATCGGCGACATCGCCGTCGCCGACTCCAAGGGCATGCTCTACGCCGGGCGCGAAGGGCTCAACCCGGTCAAGGAGGCGCTGGCCCGCGACACCAACCGGGCCGGCCACGACGGGTCCACCGAGGAGGCCCTGGCGGGCGCCGACGTGTTCGTCGGACTGTCCGGCTCGACCGTCACCGAGCAGGCGATCGCCTCCATGGCCGACGGCTCCATCGTGTTCGCGCTGTCCAACCCGACGCCCGAGATCGAGCCCGCCGTCGCCGCCCGCCACGCCGCGGTCGTCGCCACCGGACGCTCCGACTTCCCCAACCAGATCAACAACGTGCTGGCCTTCCCCGGCATCTTCCGCGGCGCCTTCGACGTGCGGGCCACCACGATCACCGAGAACATGAAGGTGGCCGCCGCCGACGCGCTCGCCGACGTCGTCGGCGACGACCTGCGGGCCGACTACGTCATCCCGAGCCCGTTCGACGAGCGGGTCGCCCCCGCGGTCGCGGCCGCCGTCGCCGCGCAGGCCAGGGCCGACGGAGTGGCCCGCGCCTGATCTCCGTCTCTCCGGGCAGGAGCCATCCGGGGCTCGCGCGGGTTAAGGATTCGCCAAACTTCCTTTACTCAGCGTGCTATAACAAGAGCCCTCTGTAAGGATGCGGGCGCCGGCTCCTGCCTAGAGGAGAGCGATGGAACGCGAGCCCAACCGACTGCTGCGGCAGCTCATCACTGAGGCGGGCTTTTCCCACAAGGGTCTGGCCAGGCGCCTCAATGATCTGGGAGCCGCGCGTGGCACCCCCGGCCTGAAGTACGACCACAGCTCCGTCCTGCGATGGATCGGTGGTCAGCGGCCGCGGGACCCGGTGCCCGGGCTTCTGACCGAGATCTTCGCACTGCGGCTGGGCAGGCCCGTCACCATCGAAGAAGTGGGCATGCCCGCCGTCAATACACCCCTCGATCTCGGGCAGGAGTTCACGCACACGTGGCAGGAGGGGGTCGCGACCGTGACGGCGCTGTGGCGGGCCGATGTGGAGAGACGGAGGTTCCTGCTCGATTCGACGTTCGCGATCGGAGCGGGCTCCGTGGGGGCGGTGCGGTGGCTCACCTCCCCGCCGGAAGGGCGGCCCAGCGCGGTGGGCGCCCGCAACGTGGGCAGGGCGGACATCGCCGCCATCCACGAGGTCACCCGTTCGTTCGGCGAGCTGGACAACCGGTTCGGCAGCGGGCGCGTGCGCTCGTCTGTCGTGAAATATCTGGACACGGCGGTGACACCGCTGCTCAAGGACGGCTCGTACGGTGACAAGACCGGACGCCAGCTGGCCGCGGCCGCCGCCGAGCTCACCAGGCTGGCCGGCTGGATGGCCTACGACCTGGAGCAGCACGGTCTGGCCCAGCGCTACCTCATCCAGGCGCTGCGCCTGGCCAGGGGCGCCGACGACCACGCCCTGGGCGGCGAGATCCTGGCGGGCATGGCCCACCAGGCGGTCTACATGGGCCAGCACGCGCACGCGCTCGACCTGGCGCGGGCCGCGCAGCTCTCGGCCCGGCGGGCCGGCGTGGCCACCCTGCTCGCCTCCAGCCACGTGCTGGAGGCGCACGCGCACGCCGGGCTGGGTGACGCCCGCGCCTGCGGCGGGGCGCTGCACGAGGCCGAGCGCGCGTTCGACGCCCGCAAGCCGGCCGGCGAGCCGAGCTGGCTGGGCTACTTCGACGAGGCCTATCTGTCGGCCAAGTTCGCCCACTGCTTCCGCGACCTGGGCGAGGGGGAGCGGACCGTCCGGCAGGCCCGGCGCTCGCTCGACATGGACGGCCGCTTCGTGCGCGGCCGCATGTTCAACCTGTCGCTGCTGGCCGCCGGGCTGCTGCAGTGCGGCGAGCTGGAGGAGGCCTGCTCGGTCGCGCTGGGCGCGATGACGCTGGGCAACGAGCTGCAGTCGGCCCGGTCCCGCAGCTACATGGCCGACCTGCGCAGGCGGTTCGAGCCGTACAAGAACGAGGCCCCGGTCCGGGCGCTGAAGGAGCGGACGCGGGAGCTGGCGGCGGTCTGAAAACGGGAAGAGCCCGCCGGGCGCACCGGCGGGCTCTTCACCTCAGGACTACTGCAGGAGCTCGCCGTTCGGGCCGACGACCTTCTTGGTCTCCGCGAGGTTCGCCTTGTTGTAGACGTCCGCGGTCTCGCCGTCGAAGTAGGCCGAGCTGATGTGGTCGACCCGGTCGTTGCCGTCGTTGTCGTAGAACACGCTGGTGACACCGTTGACGTAGCCGGTGCGCTTGGCGTTGTTCCACTTGATCAGCCACGGGCCGCCGTCGGCGCCCGGGGTCATCGAGCACTTGAGCACCTGGTGGGTCTCCACCTTGAAGGTGTTCACCTGCACGGACTTGGTGGCGGTCTTGCCGTAGCAGTACTTGGGCGTCACGCCGGTGTACGGCTTGTCGCCGTCGGGGTGCGGGGCTGCCGGGTAGCCGAAGACCATGGTCGTCTGGCCCATCGGCTGGTTCCAGGCGAAGCCCTGGCCGCCGACGACGTCGCCGAGCCGGCCGGTGTCCTTGGCCAGGCCGATGATGAACCGGCCCTCGAAGTACTTGCGCGAGGTGCCCGGCTTGACCCACCGCTGCACGTAGTAGCGGGTGATGGTGTAGTTGCCGGCCTTGTCCTCGGCCTTGGTGCCGGGGCCCTTGTAGGCCTTCCACTGCGCCTCGGTGACGGACTCGGTCACCGGCTCGCCGTACTTGGCGCCCTGCGCGCGGCCGACCTTGGCCTTCTTGTAGGTCTCGGGGCTGACCTCGACCTTCTCCAGGACCGCCTCAGGGTGGTCCGGGCCGGCCAGCTCGGGCTTGGTGTCCTTGCCCTCGGACCAGCACTCGCCGAGGTTGAGCTGGCACTTGACGAACTCCTCGCGGGTGATCTCGCGCGGCTTCACCCACTTGTCACCGGCCCAGGCGTGGTACTCCTTGGGCGTGACCTCCTTCTCGCCGGCCAGCGCGAAGCCGTTGTGCACCGCGACGAAGGCGTAGTCGCCGTCGTAGTCGTCGTAGACGTCGAGGTCGTAGTGGGTGAAGGCGTAGGCGCCCACGTAGATGCCGTACGGGGCCTTGCCCTGGTAGTAGCCGGGGACGAACACCCACTTGGCGAAGACGTCGTCGCCGCTCTCGTACACGCAGTGGCCGGCGGTGACGATCAGGTTGCGGTGCTTCGACTGGATCGAGGTCGCCGAGCACCACTGGTACTTGCCGGACTTGTCGACGAAGAACACCTTGCCGATGGTCCGCGGCAGGTTGACGTTCTTGGACTTGCCGCCTGACTTCGTCGTCGCCGGAGCCGTGGCGCCGGGCTTGCCGTCGTCCGGGGTCGTGCCGCCCTTGCGGACGATCTTGTCGACGTCCTTGGCGTCCCAGTGGTACTGGGTGGCCTTCTTCAGGGCGGCGCCGTTCGCGTCCAGCCAGAAGAAGGCGGCGCCGTAGGCGTCCTTGGGCTGCGGGGTCAGGGGGTCCTTGACCCAGTGGGGGGCGGCTTGAGCGGGGATGGCCAGGGCGGCCGCGGTCAGGCTCGCGGCGGCAAGGGGCACGAACAGGCGCTTCACGGGAACGGCTCCACAGGTCTGACAAAGAGGGGTGATCAGACACTATCGACACTCTGGTCACTCTGGTCACAAAGCGACAGAGATCTTGTCAGAAATGTCATCAGAAACGGCCGAAGGGCCCGGCTTTCGCCGGGCCCTTCGGGTAGAGCAAGAATCGAGGTTTGGACCCCCGACTCCGGGGAGATCAACCCGAATTACTTGGGCATCGGGGTGATCTGGCCCGACCACACGTTCTTCGCGGCGTTGTAGACCGCAGCGGTCTCACCGTCGAAGTACGGGCTGGACATGTAGTCCCAGCGGTCGTTGCCGTCCGTGTCGTACAGAACGCTGGTCACGCCGTTGACGTAGCCAAGACGCTTGGCGTTGCTGTACTTGAAGAGCCACGGGGCGCCGTTGTAGCCGCCGGTGACGGCGCACTTCAGCGACACGTGCTCCTCGATCTTCAGCGACGGGACCTGGGTGGTCTTCGCGCCGGTCTTGCCGTAGCACCACTTCGGCGTGTTGCCGGAGTACGGCTTGCTGCCATCGGGGTGCTTGGCGTAGGGGTAGCCGAAGGTACGGACGTACTTACCGGTCGGCTGGTTCCACGCGAAGCCCTGGCCGCCGACGACGTCGCCGAGGCGACCGACGTCACGGACCTCGTGCACGATGATGTAGAAGTCGGTGCGGAGGAACTTGAACTCCGTGCCCGGCTTGTACCACTGCTGCACGTAGTAGCGGGTGATGGTGTAGTTGCCAGCGCGGTCCTTGTTCTTCTCACCAGGGCCGCGGTAGGCGAGGTACTCGCTCTTGGTGACCTGCACGGTCTCCGGCTCGCCGTACTTGGCGCCGTTGGCCTTGCCGACCGGAGCGCGCCACCACTCGCTCTTGCTGACTTCCTTCTTCTCGACGACCGCACCGGGGTAGTCGGGCCCAACCTTCTGCGCCCGCGAGCCCGGGTCCACCGAGTAGTACTCAGTGGTCTTGGGGTCGAGCTTGCCCTTCTTGTACTCCTCGAAGGACACCTGGGTCTGCTTGACGTCCTTGTCGCCCTTGTACGCGTCGAACTCGGCCTTGGTGACCTGCTTGGGCTTGTTCAGCGAGCCGCCGATGCCGTTGTACACGGTAACGAACGCGTAGTCGCGGTCGAAGTCCTCGTACACGTCGAAGTCGTAGTGGGTGAACGCCTGCTTGCCCACGTAGATGCCGTAAGGCGTCTTGCCCTGGTAGTAGCCCGGGACGAAGACCCAGCGCGACACGACCTCGTCGTTGCCGGCCACGTCGTAGACGCAGTGACCAGCGGTGGCGACCAGGTTGCGGTAGTTCGACTGGATCGACGTGCCGGAGCACCAGTACAGGTTGCCGTCGCGACCCTCGAAGAAGACCTTACCGATGGTCCTCGGCAGGTTCACGTTGTGGGTCTTGGAGACGGTCTTCTTCTCCTCGCCGATGGGCGCGGTCGACCCCGGCTTGCCGTCGGGCGAATAACCGCCCTTGGACACGATCTTCTTGACCGCCTTGTCGTCCCAGTAGTAGGCCGAGGCCTGCTTCAGGGCGGCGTTGTTGGACTTGGTCCAGAAGTCGAGGACCTCGGCGGCCTTGGCCTGGCTGGCGGCCAGGGCGTCAGAGGCGACCTTGTCATCAGCCTGGGCGGTGCCGGCCAGGCCAGCAGCCAGGAGACCAGTGGCCAGAATGGCGCCACCGGCCGGAAGGAGGATGCGCTTCAAGGTAACTCCTTGCGCTGTCGTGGAACGCCTCTTGCGTCCCATGCGTCAGTAAAGGGATAGCCAGGAACATACAGTGTCGATCTTGCTCGCGGGTAGCCGCTTTGGAAGGAAAAGAGGCGACAAGTCGGGCGTGATCGATCTGTGATGTTTGGGAGGCTTCAGCGCAGGAGTCGGGCGAAGGTCGCCAAGGGGGCGTTCCCGCAGATCAGCATAAGGATGTTGTTAAAGTGACTCGCGAGAGTCGTGGGCCGCTCCCGAGTCGCCCGGGGCAGGGATGTGACGCACATCACATTGGATTGATGGCACCATCTGCGGCTCCCATGCGTCCAAGCGCCTTCATTTTTCGGTCCTGGAACGCCGAAGGGCCCGGCTGGAGTGCCGGGCCCTTCGGGTCTCGCAGATGACGATCTCTCAGGGATCGACCGTCAGGGCGTCCTCACTTAGAGGATCTTGCCGGACCACACGTTGGCGGCGGCCTTGTACACCGCGTTCGTCTCACCGTCGAAGTACGGCGACGAGATGTAGTCGACGCGGTTGTTGCCGTCCTGGTCGTTGAAGGTGCTGGTGACACCGTTCACGTAACCGAGACGCTTGGCGTTCTTGTAGTTGAGCAGCCAAGGACCACCGTCGGCGCCCTCGGTCATCGCGCACTTCAGCGCGACGTGCTCCTCGATCTTCTTGGCCGCGTCACCCACCAGCTTCTTCGTGGTCTTGCCGTAGCACCACTTCGGAGTAATGCCGGTGTAGTTCTTGTGGCCGTCGGGGTGAGGAGCGGCCGGGTAGCCGAACACCCGCACGTACTTGCCGGTCGGCTGGTTCCACGCGAAGCCCTGGCCGCCGACGACGTCACCGAGGCGACCGGCGTCGGTCGCGGAGTTCTCGATGATGGTGAAGACGGTCTTGAAGAACTTCGTGTCGGTCCCGGGCTTCACCCACGACTGCACGTAGAAGTGCGTGATGAGGAAGTTGCCGGCCCGGTCCTGCCACTTCTTGCCAGGGCCGTCGTACTTCTTGTACTCCCGCTCGGTGACGATGTCGGTGACGGGCTCACCGAACTTCGCACCGTTCTTCTTGCCGATGGGAGCACGGCGGTACTTGGACTCGCTGACTTCTTCCTTCTCCACGACCGCACCCGGGTAGTCCGGGCCGACCTTCTCGGCGCGGGAGCCGGGCTTCACCCAGCACGCCTCGGTGGAGGTGGGGTCGAGCTTGCAGGCGCGGAACTCGTCGCGGCTGATCTCGACGTCCTTGGCCTCCTTGAGGCCCTGGTGCTTCTCGAACTCGGCCTTGGAGACCTTCTTGGCGGTGCCCCCACCGAGCTTGATGCCGTTGTAGACGGTGACGAACGCGTAGTCGCGGTCGTAGTCCTCGTAGACATCGAAGTCGTAGTGGGTGAACGCCTGCTTACCGACGTAGATGCCGTAAGGCGTCTTGCCCTGGTAGTAACCGGGGACGAAGACCCACTTGCTGAGCACGTCGGAGTTGGCCTTCACGTCGTAGACGCAGTGGCCGGCGGTGGCGACGAGGTTGCGGTACTTCGACTGGATCGAAGTGGCCGAGCACCACTTCTTCTCGCCCTTGCTGTTGACGAAGAACACCTTGCCGATGGTCTTCGGCAGGTTGACGTTCTGCACCTTGGCGGTGGTCTTCTTCTCTTCGCCGATCGGCGCCGTCGAGCCGGCCTTGGTGTCCGCGCTGTAGCCGCCCTTGCTCTGCAGCTTGTTGACGTCCGACTTGTCCCAGACGTTGGACTCCTTGGCGGCCTTCAGAGCAGCGCCGTTGGTCTCCGCCCAGAACTCGGCGATGGCCTTGGCCGCAGCGGCGTTCTTCGCCATCGCGTCGGTGGCGACGTCGTTGTCGGCCTGAGCCGTGCCGGCCAGACCGGCGGCCAGAAGACCGGTGGCCAGAACGGCGCCACCGGCGGGGATGAGGATGCGCTTCAAGGGAACTGCTCCTTGGTCTGTCGTGGGCCGCAACTTGCGTCCCATGCGTCAGTAAAGGGATAGCAAGGAACATAGCGCGGTGATCTCCGCAGGTGGAAGCCGAATCGTCGAGTCCGGTATGGCCCCGAATCGCCGTGACCATTCCGTTATCTGTCAGAGACAAATGCGGCGAGTGATCACAGCGGTACGTTTTCGCAGGGTATGGAGGGGGTGTGACTTCTGGGACGAAAGTGCCGTTAGGAGATGTTCACGGTGGGTAGTCAGTTGAATGTGACTCAGATCACAGGAACCGAATGGAACCCATCCTCCGTCTAAGATGCCAGCTTCCTGCCAGGAAACCTTCAGACTTGTGGCCGGGTCGGTAGATCTGGGGGCGTATGGGGTGGTTTGTCGTCTCTATGCCCGGGGTCGATCTGGCTCCGGTTTCGCCACGTTCCCGTGTCTGGGCGGACATGCGAAAGGGCCCGGCGACAGAGGCCGGGCCCTTTCGGGGTGGAGCAGGGGTCAGCGGTAGAGCTCGCCGTTGCGGCCGACGATCTTGCCGGACCACACGTTCTTGGCCGCGTTGTAGACCGAGGCCGTCTCCCCGTCGAAGTACGGGGACGTGATGTAGTCGATCCGGTCGTTACCGTCCTGGTCGGCGAAGGTGCTGGTGACGCCGTTGACGTAGCCCGTCCGCTTGGCGTTGCTGTACTGCTGCAGCCACGGCCCGCCGTCGTAGCCGGGGGTCACGGCGCACTTGAGACCGATGTGCTCCTGGATCTTCAGCCAGGAGGCGCCGACGGCCTTGGCGGTCGTCCGGCCGTAGCAGTGCTTCGGGGTGACGCCGCTGTACGGCCGGTCGCCGTCGGGGTGCGAGGCGGCGGGGTAGCCGAAGGTGCGGACGGTGCGGTTGGCGGGCTGGTTCCAGGAGAAGCCCTGGCCGCCCACGTTGTCGCCGAGCCGGCCCGCGTCCTCGGACAGGAGGATGTAGTGCCGGCCGCCCCAGGACCGCTTGGGGCCGCTGAAGCGCTGGAAGTCGCGCTTGCTCACCCGCTTGACGCCGTTGAACCGGATGCCGTTGTAGACGGTGACGAACGCGTAGTCGCGGTCGTAGTCCTCGTAGACATCGAAGTCGTAGTGGGTGAACGCCTGCTTGCCGACGTAGATGCCCCACGGCGCCTTGCCCTGGTAGTAGCCGGGCACGAAGACCCAGTTGTCCAGCAGGGCCTTGTTGGACTCGGTGTCGTACACGCAGTGGCCGGCGGTGGCGACCAGGTTGCGGTAGTTCGACTGGATCGACGTGGCCGAGCACCAGCGGAACTTGCCGGAGCCGTCGACGAAGAACACCTTGCCGACCGTCCTGGGCAGGTTCACGTTCTGCGAGCTGCCCGCGGCCTTGTTGCCGCTGGTGGGTGCGGCGGTGCCGGGCCGGCCGTCAGGGGTGTAGCCGCCCTTCGAGACGACCTTCCTGACGTCGTTGGAGTCCCAGGTGTACGCGGTGGCGCGGCGGAGAGCGGCGCTGTTGGAGGCGAACCAGAACGAGGCGACCGATGCCGCCTGGCTGGCGTTCCTGGCCATCGGGTCGATCGCGACGTCTCCGGCGGCTTGAGCGGTGGCGGGCAGACCGGCGACCAGCATGCCGGTCGCCACGGCGGCGCCGCCGATGGGGAGAAGGATTCGCTTCAAGGTAACTCCAGGCTTTTGCCTTACGCTGGCGCGGCGCCTTGGTGCGCCCGGATGCCAGCAAACGGACAGCCGGAACCGTACAACGCTTCACTCTGGTAACGCGGGTTCTCACTGGTCTCTGTCAATGTCCGGAATGCCCCCGTGACCGTACCGAGACCACTGTCTGGGCTGATCGCCGCGAGTGACCGGCCAGTAACATGTGAACTAAATCACATTTGCCGGGGTGTTCTGCGCGGCGGCGTGGCGGTAGACGTCGCCCGCGACCGCTGAGAGGTACGGCGAGGACACCGCGTCGAACTCGCCCTTGGCGTCCCGGTTCCACGTCAGGCTGTTGACGCCGATGAGATTGCCCAGGTTGGCACGGAGGCCGGTGATCCACGGGCCGCCGCTGGCGCCCTTGCTGAAGTTGCACGGACTGAGCTGCACGCCGTGGTTGAGGTCGAGGCTGGGGGCGACGGCCTTGCGGGTGGCGCCCACGCAGCTCTTCATCACCTGCCCGGTGAACGGCCGGCTGCCGTCGGGCTGCGGACCGGCGGGGTAGCCGAAGGCGTGCACCTGGGAGACCGGCGGCTTCTTGGCCAGCTCCAGGCCGAGGCCGCCGACGTTGTCCTGCAGCCGGCCGACGTCCTTGGCGGCGTAGCCGTTGCCCTGCTTGACCCAGGTGAAGCCGCGGTGGACCGTGACGAACGCGTAGTCGAAGTCGTAGTCGTTCTTGCCCGGCCAGTCTTCGTGCATGCTGATCGAGGAGCCGACGTAGACGCCGCGCGGGGTGGCGCCCCCGGCGCCCGGGTCGGGGACGAAGATCCAGGAGTCGGCCGCCTCTCCCCGGCGGGGGTCGTAGGCGCAGTGCGCGGCCGTGGCGACCACGCTGCGGTTCGCGGCCGCGACGGCGGCGGCCGAGCACCAGTACTCCTTGCCCCCGAGCCGGAAGAAGACCTTGCCGACCGTGCTGGCCTCGCCCTGCTTCGGCGCGACGGCGTTGACCGGGCCCGCCTTCTTGCGCAGGGAGGCGATCCGCTGGGAGGGCACGTTCACCGAGCCGCCCCCGGCCTTCGGCGCGCCGCCCGACGGGGGCGCGGCCGGGCTGTAGCTGTCGGCCTTCTTGAGCTTCTCCGGCTTCCAGTAGTCGGCGACTTTCTGTACCTCGGCCTTGCTCCTGGCCAGCGAGACGGAGAAGACCTGGCTCGCGGCGGCGCTCGCCGTCCCCGTGAACGCGGGCAGCATCAGCAGCACGCCGCTGACGGCGGCGGCTAGCAGGTGCCTGGCCCGGGGGATCATGAAAGTGCCTTTCTGGGGTTGTAACGGTGGATTTTTCCAGATCAACTAGCGGTATTGCAGCCGGGATGGAGATTCGTTATCTGAGCAAGCGTGACTTGCGTCGCATAAGAGCCATGTCAAGCGCCCCAGAAATGATCTTCATTGTACGACGTCGTCCCAGCTGGAGGCGGGATTGACGGCACCAATTCGGGATGGTTGCGCGCCCTTATCCGTGAACGCTCCGTTCGGCCCGGGAAGACGTCTTCCGGTGGGCGCGGATTCGGCGATCTCGAGTTGTGGATCTTGCCGGGGGTGCGCTCGGCGAAACCCGTTCCTTATCAACCGAATGTTGTTCTGGTTGGATGGGAGGCATGGATCCACGCACCCCCTGCCTCATCGGCGCGGCCCAGCGCACCGTCCGCGAACAGCCCGGCCCCGAGCCGCTCGACCTGTGGGAAGAGGCCGCCAGGGCCGCCGCCGGACAGACGCGCTTCCCGGTGGAGCGCCTCGACTCGATCCAGATCGTCTGGACCGACTCCTGGCAGTACGACACGCCCACCGGCCGGCTCGCCGAGAGGCTCGGCGCCACGCCCCGGCACACCGCGTACTCCAAGGTCGGCGGCACCGCCCCGCAGACGCTCATCGGCGCGGCCGCGGCCAGGATCGCGGCCGGTGAGCTGGACTCCGCGCTGGTCGCGGGCGCCGAGGCGCTGGCCACCCGCCGGGCCTACCGGCAGTCGGGCGAGCACGTGCCGTGGAGCCACGCCGCCGACCCCAAGCCGCCCTACGGATGGGAACGGCCGCCGCACCCGAGCGAGATGGCGCACGAGCTCTTCCTGCCCGTGCACACGTATCCGATCATGGAGACCGCGCGCCGCGCCGCCCTCGGCCAGAGCATCGAGCAGGAGATGCTGGACCGCGGCCGGATGATGGCGCCGATGACGCGCGTCGCCGCGGCCAACCCGCACGCCTGGCGGCGCACCCCGCGCACTCCCGAGGAGCTGATCGACGGCAACCGGTTCGTCGGCTGGCCGTACAACAGGACCACCGTGGCCGTGATCGAGGTCGACCAGGCGGCGGCCGTCCTCCTGGTCAGCTCCGAGCTGGCCGACCGCCTCGGGGTGCCCCAGGACCAGCGCCTCTACCTGCGCGGCTGGGCCTACGCCGAGGACACGTGGGAGGTGGCCGCCCGGCCCGCGCTCGGCGCCTCGCAGGCGATCGCCAGGGCCGCCGACTCCGCGTTCGGCAGGGCCGGGCTCACCCTGGACGACATGCGGGCGCTCGACGTCTACAGCTGCTTCGCCATCGCGCTGCGCCAGGCGTGCGACGCGATCAAGCTCGACCCGATGGACCCGCGCGGCCTCACCGTCACCGGCGGCCTGCCGTACGCGGGCGGCCCCGCCAGCGACTACGTCCTGCACTCCACCGCCGCGATGGCCGACCTGCTGCGCGCCGAAGGCGGCCACGGGCTCGTCACCGGGGTCGGCATGCACCTGACCAAGCACACCTACGCCGTCTGGTCCACAGAGCCCGGCGGCACCCTGGGCGGGCCCGAGCCCGTCTTCACCGCCGACCCGGTGCCGATCGCGGACACGTACGAAGGACCCGCGGTCGTGGCCGGCTACACGATCGCGCACGCCAAGGACGGCACCCGGCAGCGCGGCCACCTCGTGGTGGACCTGCCGTCGGGGGAGCGGGCGTACGCGCACGTGACCCGGGAGGACCTGATGGCGGACGCCGAGTCGCGGGAGCTGGTGGGCCGGCGGGTCCAGGTGACGACTCAGGGCCAGGTCAATGTGGCGACTTGGTGAGTCGGCAAAAGCGATGCAGAGATTGTGATCGCTCGACTACTATCCGCTATTGACATTTAAATGTCACTGGCGGACGCTGGAGTCATGCGGAGGACCACGGTGCGTATCGACGAGACGCTCCTCAACGAGGCGAAGGCATACGCCGCCAGAAGCGGACGCAGTCTCAACTCGGTGATGGAGGACGCCTTGCGCCAACTGCTCAACCGCTCCGCCGACACGGCGGAGCGCCCACATGTGGAGCTGATCACCTCAGACGCGGAGCCCGGCTTCCGGCCTTGGGTGCAGGTGCGCCTCGACGCCGGCGAGAAACTGGAGCACATCGCCTTCGAGCTCGACGACATGGAGATGCTGGAGGGGATGCGCGATGCTGCTTCTTGACATCAACGTCCTCGTCAACGCCTTCCGCCCCGAAGCGGTGGAGCACAAGCGCTACACCGCTTTCCTGGACGACCTGATCAACGGAGATTCGAGCTACGCCGTGAGCGACTTCGTCGTCAACGGCTTCATCCGCCTCGTGACCAACCGGAAGATCTACGTCAAACCCGATCCACTCGACCGGGCGCTGGGCTTCGCGCAGTCCTACCGCAACCAGCCCCACGCCGTGGTGGTGACCCCCGAGGACAGGCACTGGGGGATCTTCACCCGCCTGTGCCGGGGGTCCGACGCGAAAGGCAAACTCATCCCCGACGCCTATCTGGCGGCGCTGGCTATCGAGCATGGATGCGAATTCGTGACCTGCGATCGGGATTTCGCCAAGTTCGAGGGGTTGCGCTGGCGGTCGCCGCTCAACTGAACTGAGGGCAGCACACGTCGTAGGCGAGGTCCGTCGTGGCCGATCAGTTCGATGTCATCGAGGTGGGCGAGCGCGACCGCCGCCGCCCGATCGGGCTGCTGGTCGTGCTCGTGCTGCTGGGCGTGTCCGTCGTCGGCCTGATCGTCAGTCGCGGGCCCGAACCCCCGGCGGAGCCGGTCCGCGAGGCCGCCGCCCCCATCCGCTCACTCACCCGCGTCGACAGCGGGCCCAACCTGCTGCATCCCCCGGCCTCTGTGAAGAACGGGGTGGCGCGGATCGACGTGGTGTTCCCCGACGGCGTCCGGGCCACCGTGCGCTACCCCGCCGAGCTCGACCTCGACCGGCTGGGCCTGCGACCGTTCCAGGGTGTGTGGGTGGACGAGGAGTTCCGCCAGCTCACCGCCCCCTACAACGGCGAGCTGGAGGTCACCAAGGGCGGGGAGCCGATCCGCTCGTTCGCCGACAACGTGACCCTCTGGCCGCGCCAGGCCGGCAGCGGGTCGTACGGTCAGGTGCTGTTGTTCGCGTTCGGCCCGTGGCGGATGGCCCTGTACGACCGCCCGCCCGGCCTGGACTTCGGCCAGCGGACGCGGGTCGCGGAAGGGCTGCGCGGCAAGGTGACCGACGGCGGCTACCTCGTGCTGTCCGGCAGCGAGCGGGTGCGGCTGGCCGAGCCCGGCGACGTCATGCAGGGCGACCCGGTGGGCCCGCAGCTGTGGTTCGGCGGCGGCGCGACCGACATGGTGGCCCTGATCCCCAGCCCCGGCTGCGAGAGGTCGCGCGGTCTGCCCCGCGCTATCCGGGGGCGCGGGCACCCGGTCGAGGACGTGTGCCGCGACGGGATGCGCGTGGTCGCGATGGGCGACGATGAGTTCATCGGCAAGGCGCTCGACGGCATCCGGATCAGCGTCAAGTAAGGTGCGGCCATGTTCGCCGTTACCGCCACACAGACCGATCCCGACAACCCCCTCGCCGGGCTGACCTTGGGCGAGCGCCCGGAGCCGGAGGTCCCGGACGGCTGGACCACCGTCTCGGTGCGGGCGGCCGCGCTCAACCACCACGACCTGTGGACGCTCAAGGGCGTCGGCATCAGGCAGGACCGGCTGCCGATCGTGCTCGGCTGCGACGCGGCCGGGGTGGACGAGGACGGCAACGAGGTCGTCGTGCACGCGGTGGTCGGCGCCGGGGCCGACGAGACGCTCGACCCGAAGCGGTCGCTGCTGTCGGAGGTGCACGACGGCACGTTCGCCGAGCGGGTGGCCGTGCCCCGCCGCAACCTGGTGCCCAAGCCGGCCGCGCTCTCCTTCGAGGAGGCCGCCTGCCTGCCCACCGCGTGGCTGACCGCGTACCGGATGCTGTTCGACAAGGCCGGGCTGGAGCCGGGCTCGACCGTGCTCGTGCAGGGGGCCGGCGGCGGCGTCGCCACCGCGCTCATCGCGCTGGGCCGGGCGGGCGGGTTCCGCGTATGGGCGACCAGCCGTTCCGAGGCGAAGCGGGAGCGCGCCCGGGAGCTCGGCGCCGACCAGGTCTTCGAGACCGGCGCGCGGCTGCCGGAGCGGGTGGACGCGGTCATGGAGACCGTCGGCCAGGCCACCTGGGACCATTCGCTCAAGTCGCTCAAGCCGGGCGGGCGGATCGTGGTCAGCGGCGCCACCAGCGGGGCCGTTCCGCCGGCCGACCTGAACCGGGTCTTCTTCCTGCAACTCTCGGTGGTCGGCTCCACCATGGGCACCCGCGACCAGCTTCAGCGGCTGGGCGTCTTCCTGGAGCAGACCGGGCTGCGGCCGGTCGTCGACCGGGCGCTGCCGCTCGCCGAGGCCCGCGACGGGTTCGCGGCGATGCACGAGGGCGACATCTTCGGAAAGATCGTCTTCACTGTCTGACGGGCCCTGGGCCTGGTCCCGGAGCGGGACCAGGCCCCGGTCAGATCATGACCGCAACGTGTCGCGGACCCGGGTGGCGGCCTCGTCGAGCGCGCGCCGCAGGTCGTCGAGCTTGTCGCGGGTGAGGCGGGAGCCGGACGCCTCCTCGCGCACCTGGGCGACGAAGTCGGCCAGCGCCTCGCCCAGCTCGTTGTCGAGATCCACCCGGCTGTCGGGGGCGTCGCCGATCGTGCGCCACACCTCCGCCCAGATGCGCCGCCACTCCCCGGCCAGCCGCTCGCCCTGGCCCTGCCACTGCTGGGCGTGCTCGCTCCACTGCCGCTTCTGCTCTTCCTTGATCCGCCGGAACTCCTGCTTCTGCCGCTCCTGCGTCCGGCGGAGGTCGTCGCGGGAGCCGGTGCGCACGTCCTTGGCCATCCGCGTCAGCTCCTCGCGCAGCGACTTGACCGTGTCGCGGACGTCCTCCTTCACCTCCCGGGCGATGTCGCGGACGGAGGCGGAGATCTCCTGCTCCAGGTCGTCGAGCTCGTCGAGGCGCGCGTCGAGCTCGGCGCGGCCCTTGTCGGTGATGGAGAACACCTTCTTGCCGTTGGCCACCTCGTGCGTGACCAGGCCCTCCTCCTCCAGGCGGGCCAGGCGTGGGTAGATGGTGCCGGGGGAGGGCGAGTAGACGCCGAGGAAACGGTCCTGCAGCAGCCGGATCACCTCGTAGCCGTGGCGGGGGCTCTCCTCCAGCAGCTTGAGCAGATACAGCCGGAGCCGGCCGTGGCCGAAGACGGGACTCATTCCTTCTCTCCCTTGAGCAGCGTGACGTCACCGGAGACGCTCGTCGCCGACAGGGAGGCCATGCCGCCGCCCAGCCGGCCCGACATCGACCGGCTGCCCGGGCCCCCGGCCTGGGAGATCTCCTCGAAGGCGCTGGCCAGCCTGCCGGACGTCGACCTGAGGGTGACGTCGGTCTCGGCGTTCACCGGCAGCCGGACCATGATGGGGCCGGAGACCGTGTTGAGCGTGACGTAGCCGGTCGGCCGGAGCGCGAGGTCGGCGGTGATGCGGCCGGAGACGGTGTTGCCGCGCAGCCTGCGGGGCGTGCCGTCGGCCACGGTCAGGTCGCCGGACACGCTCGTGAACGACAGGTTGCCCTCCATCGCCCGGCTCTCCACGTCGCCGGAGGCGGTGGTGGCGCTCACCTCGCCGCTCACGCCGTCGAGCACGATCTCACCGGACACGCTCTTGACCCGCGTCGCCGCCTCGAACCCGGCCACGACCGCGGAGGCCGACACGACCCCGGCGCTGACCCGGCAACGGCGCGGCACGGCGAGCGTCGCGACGGTCCTGCGCCGGTCGCGGCGCAGCCAGCCGAGCATGCCGTCCCAGGTCAGATCTTTGTACGTGACGCTCAACTGCCGGGTGTCCTCGTCGTAGGAGACCAGCAGCGGTGAGGCGGAGTCGAACTCGGCCACCTCCAGTGTCGGCGGCCCGTCGCTCGCCAGCACGGCGAGCTTGCCCGCGACGACGCGTACGTCGAGCGTGTCGACATCCCCGAACGTGAGCTGTTCGGGACTCTCGATCGTCCACTGCCGCATGATCCCGCCCTCTCTGACCACACACCCCTGTCCTCTTAGACACGATATGTCGCGTCTGTCGAAAACTCAAGATGTATCGCGTTGGTCGGGGCAGCGGGTCGTGCCTTACTCGTCCTCGTCGTCGTCGAGCCGGGCCAGCCAGGTGGCGAGGCGCTCGACCGGGGTCTCGAACTCGGGATGGAGATCGACGAACTCGCGCAGCCGCTCGCCGAGCCACAGCAGGGAGACCTCCTCCTCGCCCCGCCGGTCGACCAGCTCCTCGATCCCCCGATCCGTGAAGTACATCGCGCTCCGTCTCCTCCATCACGCCCTGAACCAGGGCCGGGACCCACCACCGGCGCCCACCTCTGACTTTAGTCCCGTCGCCGGCCCCGGCGAGACGGCCGGAAAGCACGTCAGCCCCCGCCGGTGGCGGGGGCTGACGTCGGGCTGAACGGATCAGCCGTAGACCTGGCGCAGGATCTCCTCCAGCTCCGCGTCGTGGGCGGCGTGCGAGCCGGCCGCGGGCGAGCTGTTGGCGGGACGCGAGACGCGCCGCAGGCGGCGGCCGTCAAGCAGGTCGGGGTCTTCGGCCAGCTTGAGCGACAGGTAGGGCCACGGGCCCATGTTGATCGGCTCGTCCTGCACCCAGAGCACCTCGGCCTGCGGGCTGAAACGCGCCAGCTCGGCGTCGAGCTCCTCCTTCGGGTACGGGTAGAGCCGCTCCAGGCGGACCAGGGCGACGTCGTCACGACCGTCGGCCTCGCGCTTGGCCAGCAGGTCGTAGTAGACCTTGCCGGAGCACAGGGCGATCCTGGTGACCTTGGCCGGGTCGATCAGCGTCTCGCCGATGACCGGCTGGAAGGTGCCGGAGGTGAAGTCGGCGGCCTTCGACGTGGCCCGCTTGTGGCGCAGCAGCCACTTCGGCGTGAACACGATCAGCGGCCGGTGCCGCCCCGACTTGACCTGCCAGCGCAGCATGTGGAAGTGGTTGGCCGGAGTGGTCGGCTGCACCACGGTCATGTTGTCGAGCGCGCAGACCTGCAGGAAGCGCTCGATCCGGGCCGAGGAGTGGTCGGGACCCTGCCCCTCGTAGCCGTGCGGCAGCATCAGCACCACGCCCGAACGCTGGCCCCACTTCTGCTCACCGGACGAGATGAACTCGTCGATGATCGTCTGGGCGCCGTTGACGAAGTCGCCGAACTGCGCCTCCCACGCCACCAGGGCGTCGGGCCGCACCACGCTGTAGCCGTACTCGAAGCCCAGCGCCGCGAACTCGCTGAGCAGCGAGTCGTAGACGTAGAACTTCGTCGTGCCCTGGTTGAACGTCTTGAGCGGGGTGTGCTCGGCGCCGGTCACGCGGTCGACCAGCACCGCGTGGCGCTGGGTGAACGTGCCGCGGCGGGAGTCCTGACCGACGAGGCGGACCGGGTGGCCGTCGATGAGCAGCGACCCGAAGGCCAGCGTCTCACCCATGCTCCAGTCGATCGCGTCCTGCTCCACCATCTGGCCGCGGCGCTGCAGCACCGGAGCCAGGCGCGGGTGGGGCGTGAACCCCTCGGGCAGGCTGAGCTGGGTGTCGACGATGCGCTTGAGCGTCTCGTCGGTGATCGCGGTCGCCGTGTCGGCGTGCGACCACTTGACCACCTCGGTCGGCGGCACCCGCATCGCCCCGGCCTCCAGCGGCTTCTTCGCCGCCTCGCGGGTCTCGGTGAACGCCTGCTCCAGCTTGGCCTGGTAGTCGCGGAGCGCCGACTCGGCCTCCTCGACCGTGATGTCGCCCCGGCCGATCAGCGCCTCGGTGTAGAGCTTGCGGGTCGAGCGCTTGGCGTCGATGAGGTCGTACATCAGCGGCTGGGTGAAGGCCGGGTTGTCGCCCTCGTTGTGACCGCGGCGGCGGTAGCAGATGAGGTCGATGACCACGTCCTTGCGGAACGTCTGACGGTACTCGTAGGCCAGCTGGCCCACGCGGACCACGGCCTCCGGGTCGTCGCCGTTGACGTGGAAGATCGGCGCCTGGATCATCCGCGCCACGTCGGTCGCGTAGACCGAGGAGCGCGACGAGGCGGGCGAGGTGGTGAAGCCGACCTGGTTGTTGACCACGACGTGCACGGTGCCGCCGGTGCGGTAACCCCGCAGCTGCGACAGGTTGAGCGTCTCGGCCACGACGCCCTGGCCGGCGAAGGCCGCGTCGCCGTGGACCAGCACCGGGAGGACCGTGAAGCCCTCCTCGCCGCGCTCCAGCAGGTCCTGCTTGGCGCGGACGACGCCCTCCAGCACCGGGTCGACCGCCTCCAGGTGGGAGGGGTTGGCCACCACCGAGGTGGTGATGGTCCTGCCGCTCGGCGCGGTGAACTCGCCGGAGGCGCCCAGGTGGTACTTCACGTCGCCGGAGCCGTGGGCGGTGCGCGGGTCGATGTTGCCCTCGAACTCGCCGAAGATCTGCCCGTAGGACTTGCCCACGATGTTGGCCAGCACGTTGAGCCGGCCGCGGTGGGCCATGCCGATGACGACCTCGTCCAGGTCCTCGTCGGCGGCGTCGCTGATCACCGAGTCGAGCAGCGGGATCAGGGACTCGCCGCCCTCCAGCGAGAAGCGCTTCTGGCCGACGTACTTGGTCTGCAGGAAGGTCTCGAACGCCTCGGCGGTGTTGAGCCGGCTCAGGATGTTGAGCTGCTCGTCACGGGCGGGGGAGGCGTGCGGCTTCTCCACCCGCGCCTGGATCCAGGCCCGCTCCTCGGGGTTCTGGATGTGCATGTACTCGATGCCGACGGTGCGGCAGTAGGAGTCGCGGAGCACGCCCAGGATCTCGCGGAGCTTCATCAGCGGGCGACCGCCGAAGCCGCCCGTGGCGAACTCGCGCTCCAGGTCCCAGAGCGTCAGGCCGTGGGACTGGATGTCGAGGTCGGGGTGCTTGCGCTGCTTGTATTCGAGCGGGTCGGTCTCGGCCATGAGGTGACCGCGCACCCGGTAGGCGTGGATCAGCTCCAGCACCCGGGCGGACTTGGACACGTCGTCGTCGTGCGAGGCCGAGACGTCCTGCACCCAGCGGACCGGCTCGTACGGGATGCGCAGGGCTTCGAAGACCTCGTCGTAGAAGCCGTCCTCGCCCAGCAGCAGCCGGTGGATCTGGCGGAGGAAGTCGCCGGACTGCGCGCCCTGGATGATGCGGTGGTCATAGGTGCTGGTCAGCGTCATGACCTTGGAGACGGCCAGGCGGGAGAGCGTCTCGGGGGACGCGCCCTGGTATTCGGCGGGGTACTCCATCGCGCCCACGCCGATGATCGTGCCCTGGCCGGGCATCAGGCGCGGCACGGAGTGGACGGTGCCGATCGTGCCCGGGTTGGTCAGCGAGATCGAGGTGCCGGCGAAGTCGTCGACGCCGAGCTTGCCGGCGCGCGCCTTGCGGACCACTTCCTCGTAGGCCATCCAGAACTGCCGGAAGTCCATCTTCTCGGCCGCCTTGACGGACGGCACGAGCAGCTGGCGCTCGCCGTTGCTCTTCTGCACGTCGATGGCCAGGCCGAGGTTGACGTGCTCCGGCTTGACCAAGGTGGGCTTGCCGTCGACCTCGGTGTAGGAGTTATTCATCTCCGGCATGGCCGCCAGCGCCCGCACCACGGCGAAGCCGATCAGGTGGGTGAAGGAGACCTTGCCGCCGCGACCCCGCTTGAGGTGATTGTTGATCACAATGCGGTTGTCGACCATCAGCTTGGCCGGGATGGCCCGAACGCTGGTCGCGGTCGGGATGGCCAGTGAGGCGTCCATGTTGATGGCCGTGCGCGCCGCGGCGCCGCGCAGCTTGACCTCCTCGGCGCCCTTGGGCACCGGGGTCGGCGGCTGCTTCGGCTTCTCGGCCGCGGGCGCCGCCGCCTTGGGCGGCGCCTTCACTGGTGCGGGAGAGGGCGCGGGCGCGGTAGCCGTGCCGTTCGCCGCCTCCCTGGCCGGGGTACGCCCCGGTCCGTAGTCAGGGTTGTAGTCAGCGAAGAAATTCCACCAGGCCTTGTCAACAGACTCAGGATCTTGGAGGTACTTCTGGTACAGCTCGTCGACAAGCCATTCGTTCTGACCGAAGCTTGCCAGCGGGTTTGTCCGCGACGACTCAGACGACACGGCGGAAATCGCCCTCTTCCGCAGATCGGCGTTGATGATAGAGAACCTGTCCAAGGCTACTCGCCCGGACCGGCTCAGCGCGCAGCCTAGGCTGTCGCGCCACGATCGATCCTCTCAGGGTGCCCAAAGAGGTGATGCCTCCCCTTGCCTGTCCAGGCGGCGCCAAGATTATTACCATTCAGTATCAACCTCCGGAGCGGAGGTTTACTTCCCGCCTGATAGGAGCCGGGACGTGATCCGGACCTCGGGCGTGAGCCGGGTCAGCAGGTCGGCCAGCTCCTCGCCGGCCTCCTTCAGCTCCTCCAGCGTCATCGGCTCCAGCCGCTCCAGCAGGAAGATCGCGTTGGTGGTCTCCTCGGTGAGCCGGGTGCGCACCACCTGGCGCCAGTTCCATCGCCGGCAGGTCACGCCCACGTCGTCGCGCCAGATCACCTCGCCCGGCTCAGGCTGCCCGAGCGCCTCCTCCGAGGCCTCGTCGCCCGTCGCCCTGACCAGGCGGGGCGGGCCGGAGTAGCGGTCGAGGTCTTCGCCGCCGATGGGCAGCGCGTGCTTGACGCTGACGGAGTTGTAGGCGTCGACCACGAGGTTGATCTCGGGCAGCGGAAGCCTGCGGGTGAGCGCGTCGACCGACGGGCGGGTGCGCTGCGGCTTGGCCCCGAAGGCGCGGTAGGCGTCCTTCCAGGCGTCGATCTTGTCGGCCTGCACCGGCCGCGCGGCCTCGGCCGCCTCGGCGAGCCAGGCGCGGGACCGGTCGTCCGTGGGCCCGTTGCGCAGGCCGTGGGCCGTCATCGCGAGCACCGCGAAGTCGGGACGGAGCGCGGTCACCGCGTCGTCCACCCAGATGTCTTCCAGCATGCGTCCAGTCTATCGATCTCGGAGAAACCGCAAAACTCCCTTTGCAAAAAAGCCTTTGCGGTTTACGCTCGGTCGTATGGAGGAGCGTTTCGAGATCAGTGACCCGCGGGTTCTCAGGGTCGTCGCCCACCCGCTCCGGGTGCGCCTGCTCGGCCTGCTGCGCGGCGACGGCCCGGCCACCGCCAGCGAGCTGGGCCGCAAGGTCGGCGAGAGCTCGGGCTCGACCAGCTACCACCTGCGTGAGCTGTTCAAGTACGGCTTCATCGAGGAGGTCGCGGACCGGCGCGACGGCCGCGAGCGCCGCTGGCGGGCGCGCCACCGCTACACCTCGTGGGACGCCGGTGAGCTGTCCGGCAGCGCGGAGGGCCGCGAGGCGCTCAGGATCATCCACCAGCGGCAGGCGGAGATGGTCGGGCGGGTGATGGAGGAGTACGACCAGGCCGACTGGCCCGAGGAGTGGGTGGAGGTCGCCGGGATGAGCGACCACCTCCTCACGCTCCCGCCTTCCGCGCTCCGCGAGTTCCAGGACAAGGCCGAGGAACTGCTGCGCGACCTCGTCACCCGCCACGCCGGCGACCCCGCCGCCCGGATGACGCACGTCTGGCTGGGCGCCGTCCCCCGCGCTCCCCAGGAGGACCGCGCTCCCGAGGAGGACCGCGCTCCCGAGGAGGACCGCGCTCCCGAGGAGGACCGCGCTGCCGAGGAGGACCGCGCTGCCGAGGAGGACCGCGCTGCCGAGGAGGACCGCGCTGCCGAGGAAGGCCGCGCTGCCGAGGAGGAGTCATGACCGCGCGTTCGGCGTTACGCCGCTACACCCTCGTCTGCTTCCTGACCTGGCTGCCGGTCGGGCTCATGATGCCCACGATGGTGCTGCTGATGACCGAGAGAGGGCTCGGCCTGGCGCAGATCGGCCTGGTGCTCACGGTCTTCTCCACCGTCACCGTGGCTCTGGAGCTGCCCACCGGCGGCCTGTCCGACGTCGTGGGGCGGCGCGTGATGCTGGCCGTCTCCGCCGGGTTCCTGGTCGCGGCGCTCGCCCTGGTGAGCGTGTCCACCACGTTCTGGATGTTCCTGGCCGGCGGCGTGCTCAAGGGCGTCGCCAGGGCGCTGTCCAGCGGCCCCGCCGCCTCCTGGTACGTCGACACGCTGCACCGCGCCGAGGGCCGCGACGCCGACCTCAAGCCGGGGCTGTCCCGCGGCGCGGCCATGGAGTCGGTGTCCCTCTGCCTCGGCGTGCTGGCCGGCGGCGCGCTGCCGCTCGTGGTGCCGCCCGAGCTGTTCTTCCCGCTGGCGGCGCCGAGCCTGGCCGGGGCGGCGGCCGCGGCGGTCCTGCTGGTGGTGGTGCTGCTCGCGCTGCCCGAGCCGCCGCACGCCCGCCGGTCGCTGGGAGGCGTGCTGCGCGAGGTGCCCGGCACGGTCGTCGCCGGGGTGCGGCTGGCGGCGGGCGGGCGCGTGCTGCGCCGCCTGATGCTCGCCGCCGCCTGCTCGGGCGTCCTGCTCGTCTCGATCGAGCTGCTCACCCCGGGCCGGATGGCTCAGCTGACGGGCACGGCCGAGCAGGGCGGCACGGCGTACGCGGTCGTCGCCGCGCTGGGGTTCGCCGGCAGCGCCGCGGGCAGCGCGCTCGCGCCCCGGGCGGCCCGGCTGGCCGGCGGCTCGCCCGGGGGAGCGATCGCCGGACTGGTGGTGGCCGCGTTCTCCGTCGGGGCGCTGGCCGCGACGGCCGGGCTGGGCGGCACGGCCGGGCTCCTGACCGCCGGCACGGCCTACGTCACGCTGTTCGCCGGCCTCTCGGTGACCGGGCTGCTGTGCCTGGAGATGACCCACAACGCCATCACCGCCGCCGAACGCACCACCGTCACCTCCACGTCCTCGCTCTCGCTGCAGGCGGGCGGCATCGTGGCCAACCTGACGCTCGGCACGCTGGCCGCGCACGCCGGCACGGCCGCCGCCTGGGGGCTCACCGCCGTGGTGGTGCTGTCCTCGGCGCTGCTGTTCGTCCGGATGCCGGTCACAGGCTCCAGTCGAGCTCAGGACCCAGCGGTACGAGCCGGCTCGGGTTGATGGCCGTCTGGGTCATGTAGTAGTGCCGCTTGATGTGGTCGAAGTTCGTGGTGTCGCGGAAGGCGGGGATCGCGTACAGCCTCCTGGCGTACGCCCACACCGCCGGATAGTCCGTCAGCCGCCGGATCGAGCACTTGAAGTGCGCGTAGTAGACCGTGTCGAATCTCACCAGCGTGGTGTACGCGCGCACGTCGCTCTCGGTCAGCCGGTCGAACAGGAACTCCGACCCCCGCAGCCGCTCCTCCAGGAAGTCGAGCGTGGCGAACACCCGGCGCACCGCGTCCTCGTACGCCTCCTGGCTCCGGGCGAAGCCCGCCTCGTAGACCGCGTTGTTGAGGCCCTGGTAGAGGCGCTCGTTCAGGGCGTCGACCGCGCCGCGCAGCTCCTCCGGATACAGGTCGGGGCCGCCGCCCCAGCGCGTCTCCAGGTCCAGGGTGATCTGCGGGAAGTCGTTGGTGACGATCCGCCGCTCCACGGTGTCCCACACGCACGGCACCGTGTAGCGGCCGGTGAAGCCCGGGTCGGTGGCCAGGTAGAGCTCGGACAGGAACGTGCCGTCGGGCGTCCGCCAGCCGCGCTCGTCCCTGATCGGGTCCACGATCGCCACGTCCAGCAGGTCGCCCAGGCCGAGCAGCTCGCGGACGATCAGCACCCGCTGCGCCCACGGGCAGGCGTAGGAGGCGTAGAGCCGGTAGCGGCCCGGCTCCGGCGGTCCCAGCCGGTCGGTGAAGTGGTTCGGCTGCCTGATCCAGCGGCCGTCTCGTACCGCGTCCATGACCCCAGTAGAACATGGTTCTGAAAGGACGGGCACAATCACAGGCATGGCGAAGTTCGTGGTGACCCCCTCCAGCGAGAAGCAGCGCGCGGCCTGGACGGGCGGCGGCATCCCCGAGGTCGAGCGGGTGCGGCCGGGGCTGTGGTCCATCCCGGTGCCCATCCCGGTCAACCCGCTGCGGTACGTGCTCGTCTACGCGCTGGAGCTGGCCGACGGCGTGGCGATCATCGATGCCGGGTGGGACACCGACGAGGCCTACGGGGCGCTCGCGGCCGGGCTCGGCGTGGCCGGCTACGCCATCACCGACGTCAAGGCCGTGCTCGTCACGCACATCCACCCCGACCACTACGGGCTGGCCGGGCGGGTCAGGGAGGCGTCCGGCGCGTGGATCGGGCTGCACCCCGCCGACGCGCGGCTGCTGCGCGAACGGTACGACGAGGCGTTCATCGACGCGCTGGTCGCCAAGGAGCGGGCGCAGCTGGTGCGGTGCGGCGTGCCCGCCTCGGTCGTGGACGAGCTGGCGGGCGCGTCCATGATGATCCGCACCTTCGTCACGATGGCCGCGCCCGACCGGCTCGTGGAGGACGGCGACCGGCTCGACCTGCCCGGCTGGGACCTGCGCGCGGTGTGGACCCCCGGCCACTCGCCCGGTCACCTGTGCTTCGCCGCGCCCGACAGGAAGCTGCTGTTCACCGGCGACCACGTGCTGCCCCGGATCACCTCCGCCGTCGCCGTCCACCCGCAGTCGGCGCCGAACCCGCTGGCCGACTACCTCGACGCGCTGGACGCGCTGCGCGCGTTCGACGTGGAGGAGGTCCTGCCCGCGCACGAGTACCGGTTCCTGGAGCTGGCCGGGCGGATCGACTACGTGATGGAGCACCACCACGAGCGGCTGGCCGAGATCGAGCAGGTCATCTCCGGCGGCGACGGCGTCACCTGCTGGGACGTGGCCACCAAGCTCACCTGGTCGCGGCCCTGGGAGTCGATCCCGCCGTTCATGCGCCGGGCGGCGGGGAACGAGACACTCGCCCACCTGATCTGGCTGGAGTCACGCGGCCGGGCCCGCCGTCTGCGGGGCGAGCCGGAGCTGTGGACCGGCGTCTGAGGCCGACCGGGGCGTGCTGGGTTATCGTGCACCTAACAGAATGTTGTTCTCCTGGGCTGGAGGTTCGATGCTGCGGTTCGATGACAGGGTCGCGATCATCACGGGGGCCGGGCACGGCCTCGGCCGCTCGCACGCGCTGCTGCTGGCCGAGCGCGGCGCCAAGGTCGTCGTCAACGACCTGGGCGGCTCGCTCGACGGCTCCGGCGCGTCGACCGGCCCCGCCGCCGAGGTGGCGGAGCTGATCACCAAGAACGGCGGGCAGGCGATCGCCAGCACCGACAACGTCGCCACCCCCGAGGGCGCGCGGGCGATCGTGCAGTCGGCGCTCGACGCCTTCGGCAAGGTCGACATCGTGATCAACAACGCCGGCATCCTGCGCGACAAGTCCCTCGCCAAGATGACGGTCGAGGACTTCGACAACGTGCTCGCCGTGCACGTGCGCGGCTCCTTCCTGGTCAGCCAGGCCGCCTACCCGCACATGAAGGAGGCCGGCTACGGCCGGGTCGTCAACACCTCCAGCCCGGCCGGCCTGTTCGGCAACTTCGGCCAGGCCAACTACTCCACCGCCAAGATGGGCCTGGTCGGGCTGACCAAGACCATCGGCATCGAGGGCGCCCGGAGCGGCATCAAGGCCAACGCCATCGCGCCGATCGCCTGGACGCGGATGACCGAGTCGCTGCTGCCCGCGGAGTTCGAGGCCAAGTTCACCCCGGAGCGGATCAGCGCCCTGGTGGCCTACCTGGTGCACGAGTCGTGCGAGGTGAGCGGCGAGGTGTTCAGCGTGGGCGCCGGCCGGGTGGCCCGGGTGTTCGTCGCGGAGGGTCCCGGCTGGAAGACCGACGACCTCACGCCCGAGGCGATCGCCGACCACTGGGGCGAGATCATGGCCGAGCAGCCGTACGTGCAGTCGGCCATGGAGTCGATGCAGCGCATGCTGTGAGCTGAGCGCGCCAGGCCGAGGCCGGACGGGACGATCCCGTCCGGCCTTTGCTATGCCCGACAAATCAGACTTTGTTCGATGATCGGCGTAAGTATGGGGAGTTATGTCGCTCACACTCTTGAATTACGTGTTGCGTGATCTTATTGTCGCGGCATGACCCCCGCCCCGGGCTCGCCCGGCGACGTCCTGACGCTCATCAGCGCAGGCTCCGCCACGACCCGTTCTGATCTCGCCCGTGTCACCGGCTTGGCCCGCTCGACGATCTCGCAGCGGGTGGACGCGCTGATCGAACGCGGGCTGGTCGAGGAGACCGAGAGCGGAGAATCCACCGGCGGCCGGCCGCCACGCCAGCTCCGCCTGCACACCGAGGAGCACGCGTTCGCCGGGGTCGACCTCGGCGCCACCCACTGCCGGATCGCGCTCATGGACATGACCGGCGTCGTGCTCGCCCAGTGCGAGGACCCGCTGCTCATCAGCGAAGGCCCGGAGAAGGTCCTGGCCCACGTCGACGGGCGGATCGACCGGCTGCTCGCCGCCGCGGGACGGCCCCGGGCGGCGCTGCGGGTGATCGGCATGGGGGTGCCCGGGCCGGTCGAGTTCGCCACCGGGCGGCCCAACAACCCGCCGATCATGCCCGGCTGGAACGAGTACCCCATCCCCGAATACTTCTCCGGCGTCGACGTCCTGGTCGACAACGACGTGAACGTGATGGCGCTCGGCGAGCACCGCAACGCCTTCCCGGCGGCCCGCCACCTGCTGTTCGTCAAGGTCGGCACCGGCATCGGCTGCGGCATCGTGGCCGAGGGCAAGCTCCACAGGGGCGCCCAGGGCTCGGCCGGCGACATCGGCCACATCCGCGTCAGCGGCCACGAGGAGTCGGGCTGCCGGTGCGGCAACAGCGCCTGCCTGGAGGCCGTGGCCGGAGGCGCCGCGGTGGCCCGCCGGCTCACCGAGCTGGGCGTGCCCGCCGAGACGGGCGCCGACGTCGTCGCCCTCGTCCAGGCCGGCAACACCCAGGCGCTGCGGCTGGTGCGCGAGGCCGGGCGGCTCATCGGCGAGGTGCTCGCCAGCCTGGTCAACTTCTTCAACCCCGAGGCCATCGTCATCGGCGGCGCGCTCTCCAGGGTCCACGAGCACCTGCTCGCGGGCGTCAGGGAGACGATCTACCGCCGGTCGCTGCCGCTGGCCACTCACCACCTGTCGATCGTGCCGAGCCGCATGGGAGTCGACGCCGCCGCGTGGGGCGCCGGAATCCTGGCGATCGAGCACTACCTGTCCCCGGACAACATCAACAAGATCGTCACCGCCTGAAAGGGAGCCCCATGCTGGTCATGAGGGGCATCGTCAAGCAGTTCCCCGGCGTGCGCGCCTTGGACGGCGTGGACCTGGACGTCCGGGCCGGCGAGGTGCACTGCCTGCTGGGCCAGAACGGGGCCGGCAAGTCCACCCTCATCAAGGTCCTGGCCGGCGTCCACCAGCCGGACGAGGGCACGATCGAGTTCGACGGGCAGCAGGTCCGCCCGTCAGGCCCCAACCACGCGATCAGGCTCGGCTTCGCCACCATCTACCAAGAGCTCGACCTGGTCGACGGGCTCAGCGTGACCGACAACATCTTCCTCGGCCACGAACACGCCACGTTCGGCTTCGTCAACCGGGCCGAGGGCAACCGGGCCGCCCGCCAGGTGCTGGCCCGCCTCGGCCACCCCGAGATCCGCCCCACCACCGAGGTCGGCCGGTTGTCCCCGGCGGCCAAGCAGGTCGTGTCGATGGCCAGGGCGCTGTCGCACGACGCCCGCCTGATCATCATGGACGAGCCGTCGGCCGCGCTCGCCCACGACGAGGTGGACAACCTCTTCCGCATCATCCGCGAGCTGACGGCCGCGGGCGTGGCCGTCGTCTACATCTCCCACCGGCTGGAGGAGATCCGCGAGATCGGCGACCGCGTCACCGTGCTCAAGGACGGCCGCACCGTCGCGGTCGGCCTGCCCGCCCGCGACACCCCCACCTCTGAGATCGTCTCCCTGATGACCGGCAGGAACGTCGAGTACGTGTTCCCGCCCCGGGCGGCCCACCCGCCCGGCGACGAGGTGCTGCGGGTCGAGGGGCTCACCTCCCCGGGCGCGTTCCGCGACGTGTCGTTCTCGGTACGGGCCGGCGAGATCGTCGGACTGGCCGGCCTGGTCGGCTCCGGGCGCTCGGAGATCCTCGAAGCCGTGTACGGGGCGCGCCCGGCCACCGGCCAGGTGGTGCTGTCAGGCACGCGGGTACGGCACAGCGTCTCCGGCAACGTGCGCCGGGGGATGGGCCTGGCGCCCGAGGAACGCAAGGCCCAGGCGCTCCTGCTGGACCAGAGCGTCACGGCCAACATCACCCTCGGCAGCCTCCCCGGGTTCGCCACGTTCGGCTGGCTCGACCGTACCCGGGAGAGGGCGGAGGCCGAGCGGCTGGTCAAGGCGCTCGACATCCGCCCGCCCGACCCGGAACGGCCGATCAAGACGCTGTCGGGCGGCAACCAGCAGAAGGCGGTGCTCGCCCGCTGGCTGCTAGGCAGCCGCAAGCTGCTGCTCCTCGACGAGCCGACCCGGGGCGTGGACGTGGGCGCCAGGGCCGAGCTGTACGCGGTCATCCGCGAACTGGCCGACCGGGGCATCGGGGTGCTGCTGGTCTCCAGCGAGGTGCCCGAGGTGCTCGGTCTCGCCGACCGCGTGCTGGTGCTGCGCGAAGGCGTCGTCCTGCACGAAGGCGACGCCCGCGAACTCGACGAGCACCTCGTACTCGACATGATCATGAACGGGAGGGCGGCTTGATGAGCGACCCCACGAAACCACGGACGGACACCGAGCCGCCTCCCAGGTTCGCGCTGCCGGGCTCGGCGCTGCGCAACCCGCTCGGCGGCCTGATCGAGGGCGGCCACCTGGGCCTGCTCGTGGCGATCGCCCTGCTCGTCGTCGTCGGCCTGGTCACCAGGCCGGAGGCGTTCGCCACCACCTCCAACCTGATCAGCATTCTGTCGCTGGCCGCCACCATCGGCGTCATCACCGTCGGCGCCACGTTCGTCATCATCGGCGGCGGCATCGACCTGTCGGTCGGCGCGATCATGGCGCTGGCCTCGGTCTGGGCCACGACGGTGGCCACACAGGAGTTCGGCCCGGTCGTCATGGCGATCTGCGCCCTCCTGGTCGGCACCGGGGCGGGCCTGGTCAACGGGCTGCTCATCGCGTACGGGCGGCTGGTGCCGTTCATCGCCACCCTCGCCATGCTGGTCGCCGCCCGAGGGCTCGCCCAGCGCATGTCGGACCGCAAGACCCAGCTCATCACGCAGGACAACTCCGCCATCGTCGACCTGTCGACCACCCGGTGGCTCGGCGTGCCGCTGCTGGTCTACATCTTCGCGCTGGTCGTGGTGCTCGGCTGGATCCTGCTCAACCGGACCACGTTCGGCCGACGCACCTACGCCGTCGGCGGCAACCCGGAGGCGGCCCGGCTCGCCGGCATCGACGTGCGCCGCCACACCATGCTGCTCTACGCGCTGTCGGGGCTGTGCTGCGGCATCGCCGCCATCCTGATCATGGCCCGCACCACGACCGGCTCGTCCACCCACGGCGACCTGTACGAACTCGACGCGATCGCCGCCGTCATCATCGGCGGCACCCTGCTCACCGGAGGCCGCGGCACGATCATCGGATCGATCCTCGGCCTGCTCATCTTCACGCTCATCACCAACCTGTTCATCCTCAACGGGCTCAACACCAGCGACCAGCTGATCGCCAAGGGCCTGATCATCGTCGTCGCCGTCCTTCTCCAGCGGCGGAACCTGAAGGAGAGAGCACCATGAGTGACAACGTCGCACGCAGGGGATTCCTCATCGGCGGGCTCGGCGGAGCCGCGCTGCTGGCGGCCGGCTGCACCAGCAATGAGCCGTCCGCCTCGCCGACCTCCGCCGCGCCCGCCCCCACCCAGGCGGCCGGCGGCAACGACGAACCCGGCACCAAGGTGACCATCGGCTTCTCCGCCCCGGCCGCCGACCACGGCTGGATCGCGGCCATCGCCAAGAACGCCGAAGCCACCGCCAAGCAGTACACGGACGTCGAGTTCCGGCCCGTGGAGCCCACCAACGACATCAACCAGCAGATCTCCGCCGTCGAGTCGCTCATCGCGGCCAAGGTGAGCGCGCTGGTCATCCTGCCCAACGACGGCCAGCAGCTGAACCAGATCGCGCTGCGGGCCACCGACGCCGGCATCCCCGTGGTCAACCTGGACCGGATCTTCCCCGACAAGCTCGCCTACCGCTCCTGGATCGGCGGCGACAACTACGGCATGGGTGTGGCCGCCGGCCACTACATCGGCAGCGCGCTCAAGGAGAAGAACGTCTCCAACCCGGTCATCGTCGAGATCCAGGGCATCGCCACCCTCCCGCTCACCCAGGACCGCAGCAAGGGCTTCGCCGACGCGCTCAAGACCTACGGGTTCAGCGTCACCGCCCAGCAGGACGCCCAGTTCACCGTCGAGACCGGCAACGAGGTCGCCACCTCCCTGCTCCAGGCCCACAGCAAGATCGACGCGATGTGGAACCACGACGACGACCAGGGCGTCGGCGTGCTCGCCGCCATCAGCGAGGCCGGCCGCAACGAGTTCATCATGGTCGGCGGGGCCGGCTCGGCCAACGCCATGCGGGAGATCCAGAACGACAACTCCGTGCTGAAGGCCACCGTCACCTACAGCCCCACCATGGCCTCCTCCGCGATCAAGCTCGCTCGTCTGATCGCCCAAGGGAAGGGCATGAGTGACCTCGTGGAGAACCAGGTTCCCCAGTCGATCACACTCGCGTCCGAGACCATTACCAAGGAGAACGTCGAGAAGTACCTGCCACTCGGCTTCGAATCCTGATCGGGGGTTGCATGTCTGACAGAACCGTCGGCGTCGGCATGATCGGCTATGCCTTCATGGGCCGCGTCCATTCCCAGGCCTGGCGCAACGTCGCCGCCTTCTTCGACCTGCCCGTCACGCCGCGCATGCGCGTCATCGCGGGCCGGTCCAAGGAGGCCACCCACACGGCGGCGGCACGGCTCGGGTGGGACGAGGCGGTGACCGACTGGCGGGAGGTGGTCGGGCGTGCGGACGTCGACGTCATCGACATCTGCACCCCCGGCGACACGCACGCCGAGATCGCCATCGCCGCGCTCCGCGCGGGCAAGCACGTCATCTGTGAGAAGCCGCTGGCCAACACCGTTCCCGAGGCCGAGGCCATGGCGGCGGCGGCCGCCTCGGCCACCGGCAAGAGCATGGTGGCGTTCAACTACCGGAGGGCCCCCGCCATCGCACTGGCCCGCCGGATGGTCGAGGAGGGACGCCTCGGCGAGATCCGCCACGTGCGCGCCCAGTACCTTCAGGACTGGATCGTCGACCCGGACTTCCCGCTGGTGTGGCGGCTGCAGAAGGACAAGGCCGGCTCGGGAGCGCTCGGCGACATCGGCGCGCACATCATCGACGCCGCCCAGTTCATCGCCGGTCAGCACATCGTCGGCGTCTCCGCGCTCACCGAGACGTTCATCAAGGAACGGCCGCTCTCCGAAGGCTCGTCCGGACTCGCCGCCAGCGGCGGCACCGGCAGGGGGCCCGTCACGGTCGACGACGCCGCCCTGTTCATCGGGCGGCTGTCGGGCGGGGCGGTCGGCTCGTTCGAGGCCACCCGGTTCGCCACCGGCCGCAAGAACGCGCTGCGGATCGAGCTCAACGGCTCGCTCGGCAGCCTCGCCTTCGACTTCGAGGCGATGAACGAGCTGTGGGTCAGCGACGGCGGGCGCGGCTTCGAGCGCCTCCTCGTCACCGAACCCGACCACCCGTACGTCGGCGCGTGGTGGCCGCCCGGCCACGGGCTCGGCTACGAGCACACGTTCACCCACGAGATCAAGGACTTCCTGGAGGCCATCGGGCAGGGCGCCGACCCCACCCCGTCGTTCGCCGAGGGGCTGCGGGTCCAGCGCGTGCTCGCCGCCGTCGAGCGCAGCGCCGCCGACGGCAGCCGCTACACCGCTGTGGAGGATTGATGAGACCCGTCACGCTGTTCACCGGCCAGTGGGCCGACCTGCCGTTCGAGGAGGTGTGCCGGCTCGCCGCCGAATGGGGCTACGACGGCCTGGAGATCGCCTGCTCCGGCGACCACTTCGACGTCGCCCAGGCCGTCTCCGACCCGTCGTACGTCGAGCAGAAGCGGGCGCAGCTCGACAAGCACGGCCTGAAGGTGTGGACCATCTCCCACCACCTCGTGGGCCAGGCCGTCTGCGACCACCCCATCGACGAGCGGCACAAGGCCATCCTGCCCGCCCGCATCTGGGGGAACGGCGACCCCGAGTCGGTGCGCCAGGCCGCCGCCGAGGAGATGAAGAACACCGCCAGGGCCGCCGCCGCGCTCGGCGTCGACACCGTCGTCGGGTTCACCGGCTCGTCCATCTGGCACACCGTCGCGATGTTCCCGCCCGTGCCCGCCTCCATGGTGGACGCCGGCTACCAGGACTTCGCCGACCGCTGGAACCCGATCATGGACGTGTTCGACGAGGTCGGCGTACGGTTCGCGCTCGAGGTCCACCCGAGCGAGATCGCCTACGACTACCACACCACCGTGCGCACCCTGGAGGCCATCGGCCACCGGCCCGCGTTCGGGCTCAACTGGGACCCGTCCCACATGGTGTGGCAGGACCTCGACCCGGTGGCGTTCATCCTCGACTTCGCCGACCGGATCTACCACGTCGACTGCAAGGACACCCGCGTACGCGTCGGCGACGGCCGCCGGGGCCGCCTGTCGTCGCACCTGCCGTGGGCCGACATGCGGCGCGGCTGGGACTTCGTCTCCACCGGCCGCGGGGACGTGCCCTGGGAAGACTGCTTCCGCGCGCTGAACTCCATCGGGTACGAGGGACCGATCTCGATCGAATGGGAGGACGCCGGGATGGACCGGCTCGACGGGGCCCGCGAGGCGCTGTCGTACATCCGCACCATGAACTCCATCACCCCGCCGGCGACGGCCTTCGACGCGGCCTTCAGCAGCGGCTGACCCTTACGGCGAGGACCTTGGAACCCGAGGTCCTCGCCTTCCAGTCGCTCCGCGCCCCACACCTCGGGCCGCGCCCGACGGGGGCTGCCCCCCGGGGCGAGAGGCCGCTGCCCCTCGCGCTCCCCGCCCGCGGGCCGGCTGCTGACTCTCACCGAACGGCGCCTGGCCAGTACGCGTTGGGACACGCGTGAGACCCCGCCCAGGAGGTCGGTGCCCGCGCGGCCTCGGTAGGGGCAAAAGTGGCACACCGTCTTTAATGGGAAATGTCCGGAATTAATCACCTGAGACCGCAACCCGGAGAAAGGCGAATACGCCGCGGACGGTGAAGAATTGGGTGCCTTTCGTGTTTGTCCTGAGGGGCGTCAGTGGACGAACAAGGGCATGAGAAGAATCGCATCCATGCTCCTGGCTACCGCGTGCGCAGCGTCCCCCATAGCCCTCCCAGCTGCGGCGACGGCCCCGACGACGGCGGCTGTCGAAGCGGGCCGGGGCGACCTGACGACCATCAGCCCGTCCAGCTGGCTCAAGCGGCTGCGCAAGGAGACGGCGAAATTCCGGGATCCGCGGGTGGCCGAGCGGTACGGCTACGAAAGGACCGACAGTTGCTGGGAATTCCCGTACAAACTGCCCGGCGGTGAGCCGCTCGGCGGCATGGGATACCACTACGCCAACGAGCGGCTCATCCAGGACCCGAAGATCGATCTCATGCGTCCGGAAATCCTCGTGTACGTGCCCGACGGCCGCGGCGGGCGGAAGCTGGGGGCGGTCGAGTACTTCAAGCGCGACAGGGACCAGCGCATCGCCACCGCCGACGACCGGCCCACGCTGCTCGGGCAGGAGTTCCAGGGGCCGATGGGCCCGCACGAGGACGGCATGCCCATCCACTACGACCTGCACCTGTGGATCTGGAAGGACAATCCGAAGGGCCTGTTCGAGCAGTGGAACCCGCGGGTGAAGTGCCCGTCGGGCCCGGCCCACGGCGGCCACAGCTGAGAAGCCGCGCCAAGCCGGGGTAGGCATGGCCCATGAACTGGACAAGAGAGCTTCACGACCAGCTCGACTGGCACTGGACCAACCAGCTCCGACCCCGGCTCGACGGCCTCACCGACGAGGAGTACCTGTGGGAGCCGGCCCCCGGCGCCTGGACCATCCACCCGGGCGGTGACCGGCCCATCGACTGGGACGTGCCGCCTCCGCGGCCCGAGCCGGTGACCACGATCGCCTGGCGGCTGGCGCACATCATCGTCGGCATCTTCGGGGCCCGCGCGCACAGCCACTTCGGCGGCCCGCCGTTCGACTACATGACCCACCCGTACGCCAAGACGGCGGCGGAGGCGCTGGACCAGCTCGACGAGGGGTTCGCGCGCTGGTCGCAGGGGGTGCGGTCGCTGGACGCCGAGGCGCTGGCACGGCCGTGCGGACCGGCCGAGGGGTCGTACGGCGACCGGCCGATGGCCACGCTGGTGCTGCACATCAACCGCGAGGTCATCCACCACGGCGCCGAGATCGCGCTGCTGCGTGACCTCTGGGCCCACCGGGTGGGCAGGTGACCGGCGACGGCGGTGACCTCCTTCCGTCCCGCGTCCCCGTGGAGGCGGGACGGAAGAAGGGGGCCGGAACCTAGTCCATGACGACGATCTGGCGCAGCACCTCGCCGCTCTTGAGCGCGGCCACCGCGTCGTTGAGGTCGGCCAGTTTGATGCGGGAGCTGATCAGCGACTCCAGGTCGAGCTGGCCGGCCTTGTAGAGCTTGGCGAAGTACGGGAAGTCATGGCGGACGTCCGCTTCCCCGTACAGGCTCGACAGGAGGTTCTTGCCCTCGAAGAGCAGGCTGAACGCGGAGATCGAGACCATGTCGTCGGCCGCGCCCGCGCCGACCACGATCACGTCGCCGCCGGCGCGGGTGATCTGCCAGGCCGACTGGATGGTGGCCGCCTTGCCGACGACCTCGAAGCCGTAGTCGAAGCCGCTGCCGCCGGTGAGTTCGGCCAGCGCGCCCGGCACCTCCTCGGGGGTGACCGCGTGGGTCGCGCCGACCTTCTTGGCCAGCGCGTGCTTGGACTCCAGCGGGTCGATGGCGAGGATGGTCCTGGCGCCGGAGATGCGCGCGCCCTGGATCACCGACAGGCCGACGCCGCCGCAGCCGATCACCGCGACCGTGGAGCCGGGGCGCACCCTGGCGGTGTTGATCGCGGCGCCCACGCCGGTGGTGATGCCGCAGCCGATCAGGGCCGCCGCCTCCCACGACACCTCGGGGTCGATCTTCACCACGCCCACCGACGGCACCACGATCTCCTCGGCCCAGGTGCCGCAGCCGGCCATGCCGAAAGCGGTGGTGTCGCCGCCGAAGCGGAAGTTGCCCTTGGTGAACGACTCGATGATGTACTTCATGCACAGGAACGGCTGACCGCCCAGGCACAGGTCGCATTCCTGGCAGGCGGGCCGCCAGCTGATCACCACGTGGTCGCCCGGCTGGACCGAGCCGACGTGCTCGCCGACCTCCACCACCTCGCCCGCGCCCTCGTGGCCGGGGATCAGCGGCACGGGCTGGGGCAGCACGCCGGTCATGGCCGACAGGTCGGAGTGACAGACGCCCGTCGCCTTGATCCGTACGCGGACGTCGCCCGGCCCGACGGGGGCCAGGGTGATGTCGTCGCGGATGTCCAGCTTGTCGTCACCTACGGCGTGCAGGAGCGCGGCGCGCATGGTTTCCTCCTCCGGCTAGTCCTCAAGGGAGAGGGCGGCTTTGGGGCAGGACCGCACCGCGTGGCGGACGCGGTCCAGCATCTCGGGGGGCGGTTCGGGGAGCAGGATGTGGAGCCGGTCGTCGTCGTCGAGTTCGAAGACCTCGGGAGCGAGGCCCATGCACACGGCGTTGGCCTCGCAGACCAGCTCGTCAACGCTGACTTTCACGTGATTCTCCGGTGATCCCATGAGACCACTTTGTCAGGCTCCACGACGTACGCGAGCCGCTTGCGCCCGGTGTGCTCCACGTAGGGTCGCAGCTGCTCGTCGGGCACGCCCGGGGTCATCCGGCGCGCCACCAGCATGCCGACGTCGAGGATGTCCTCGGGGCGGTCGAGGACCGTGACTCGCCCGTACACCAGAATCCCGCGCAGCTCGTCGTAGTCGTCGCCCAGCTCGATCAGGCAGCTCACCCGCGGGTCGCGGGACAGGTTGAGCGCCTTCTGCGACTTGGCGTACGTCCAGAAGGTGATCCTGCCCTTGTCGAGGCCGTAGAACATGGTCACCAGGTGGGGCGTGCCGTCGGAGTTGATCGTGGCGAGTTGGAGCTTGCGTCCCTCTTCCAGGAACGCGGCCACCTCTTCCTCGGGCATCGAGATGCGTGCGCGCTGATTCACGCTGCCAGTAGAACAGGTTGCATTATGCCGGGCAAGGGGTGGCCCGAATATTGTTCGGTACCGTTAAGGTGCTGGGCATGACGATGCCGCCCGAGCTGCTCTACGCAGCTGAGCACGCCAAAGGCTTCATGCCTCCGAAGGAGGGCCTGGCCCTGTACGAGGCGGCTCGGGAGTACGGGCCGCGCGGGCCGATCTGCGAGATCGGCACCTATTGCGGCAAGTCCGCGATCTATCTCGGCGCCGCCGCCCGCGAGACCGGCTCCGTGGTCGTCACCGTCGACCACCACCGCGGCTCGGAGGAGATCCAGCCCGGCTGGGCCCATCACGACCCCACGCTGGTCGACCCGCGCTTCGGCAAGATGGACTCCCTGCCCACCTTCCGCGCCACGATCGCGGCCGCCGGGCTGGAGGACGAGGTGATCGCCGTCGTCGGGCAGTCCGACCGGGTGGCGCGGCTGTGGGCGACGCCCGTGGGCATGCTCTTCATCGACGGCGGCCACTCCGAGGAGCCGGTGACCCGCGACTACGAGGGCTGGGCCCCGCACATCACGCTCGGCGGGGCGCTGGTGTTCCATGACGTCTATCCCGACCCCGCCGACGGCGGGCAGGCGCCCTACCGGGTCTACCTGCGGGCGCTGAAGTCCGGCGCGTTCACCGAGGTGAGCGTGACAGGCTCGCTGCGGGTCCTCGAACGCGTCGGCGACGGGATCTGACGGCGTCAGGCCGGCTGGTGGCGGCGCAGCCAGAGCCGGCGGGTGTGCGCCTGCCAGGCGAGGAACCCCTCATGGCCGTGCGGGTCCTCACCGAGCACCAGCAGCGCCCGGTCCGCCCAGCCGGCGGCCTCGTCCGCCTCGCCGCCCGCCAGGATCGGCGCCGCCTGCGCCAGGTGGTCCGGCAGCGGCCCGGCCTGCGCCCTGGCCGCGACGGCGAACGCGCAGCCCTGCGCCAGGTGCGCGCGGAAGCCGTCGGCGCCCGCGTGCTCGGTCAGCCACCACAGCTCGTCGGCCTCCGCGCCGCCGGTGTAGGCGGCGGCGAACCCCACGCCGCTCCACAGCGCCGCCCGCCGCGCCACCGGATAGGCGGCGACCCTGGCCGCCACGTCGTCGGGAGCGGCGCAGTCGTGATACCAGAGCAGCCGCCCCAGCCCCTGGTCGAACAGCGCGCAGTGGGCCCGCGACAGCAGGTCGGGCATGGCCCGCTCGCCCACCATCCGGTCGGCCCGCGCCAGGCTCCACTGGAATCCGAACCCGTCCAGCGCCAGCCAGCGCAGCAGCGGGTGCGCCCGCCGGGTGGCCCGCACCGGGCGCATGCGCAGCATGGCGTAGCCGCGGCCCGCCCCCAGATGGGCGGCGAACGGGTGGTGCGCGGCGGGGCCGGCCAGTAGCTCGCGAAGGCGCCGGCCCCGGGTCAGGGTGACCAGATCGAGCACCGCGCACGCGGCCCCCGCCCCTTCGTAGGCGAAGGCCCGCTGGTCACGCGAGAGATCCTCGATCCGCTCGACGTCCCGCGCGACGACCGCGTTGAACCCGGAGAGGTAAGACCTCTCCGCGCGCTCGATGACGGCTCTGGAGGCCGGCCTGGTGAGCCGGAACCTCCGCCTGCTCAGGTCCGATTCGCGCGGATCCTTCGCCAGCAGCCGCCGCCATCCTCGGGCCGGGCTCATCACCGGCTCGGTTCCGACGTGCTCCAAGAACGATGTTGTGCCCGTGTCGCCCACGCTTCCCCCGAAGACGCCTCGTACGGTCGCTCCCGAAGCTAGTAACCGCATTGGGCGCTTTCACGGTGCCGCACGGGCCCCACGGGCAAAGAAGCGGCAAAACCGCTTGCGTGTCACGCTCTGGCGGGCGTACAGCCGCACAGCTCCGGACGGCCGGTCAGGCCGGACGGCGCGGCGACATCGCGGAAGATCCCGCCCCCGCCGGTGAGCCCCTGCAGGGCGTCCGCCGCGAGGATCACGGCGGCGGCCGTGTAGCCGGACCGCTCGTGAGGAAAGTGCTTGCGGTTGGCGAACTGCCAGCCGGTCCAGTACGAGCCGTCCTCGTGCCGCAGGTGCTGCATGTCGGCGAAGAGCGCGGCCGCGCGGTCACGGTCGCCGAGCGCGTCCAGGGCCAGCGCCAGCTCGCACGTCTCCGCGCCCGTCACCCACGGCTGGTCCGACACGCAGCGGATGCCGAGCCCCGGCACCACGAACGTGCCCCACTCCCGCTCCAGCAGCTCGACGGCGGCCGGGCCGCGCACCGCGCCACCGAGTACGGGGTAGTACCAGTCCATCGAGTAGCGGCTCTTGTCGGCGAACGCCTCCGGGTGCGCGGCGAGCACGTGCGCCAGCCGGTCGGCGGCCAGTTCCCAGTGCGGCTGCGGGTCGCCCAGGTGGTCGGCGAGCCGCACCCCGCAGCGCAGGCCCTGGTGGATGGAGGCGCAGCCGGTCAGCAGCGCGTACGTGGCCGGCCGGCCGTGCGCGTCGCGCTCCCAGACGATCTCGCCGCGCTCGGTCTGCAGCCCCACCACGTAGTCGAGCGCCGCCTTGGCCATCGGCCAGCGGTCCTCGGCGAACGCCCGGTCGCCCGTCACCAGCCAGTGGTGCCAGAGCCCGACCGCGATGTAGGCGGCGTGGTTGGACTCGCCGCCCCGCTCCACCGCGACCCCGCCGGTCACCTTCATCGGCCAGGAGCCGTCCTCGCGCTGGTGGCCGGCCAGCCAGGCGTAGCCCCGCTCGACCGGCCCGCGCAGCCCGGCGACGGCCATGGCCATCAGGCACTCGATGTGGTTCCACGCGTCGACGTGCCCCTCGGGCCAGGGCACGCCCCCGTCGTCCTGCTGGATGGCCGCGATGCTCTCGGCGGTCTGCGCGACCTGCTCGCGCGAGATCACGCCTCGGGCTTTCGCACGTAGAGCACGACGCTCTTGCCGATGATCGGGTTCAGCAGCGCCTCGGCGATCCTGGTGGCCGGCGGGCGCTTCATGATGTCCCACACGAGCAGCTCGTGGTAGGCCTTGGCGAGCGGGTGATCGTCGTTGTTGACGCCGACGGCGCACTTGATCCACCAGTACGGTGCGTGCAGGCCGTGCGCGTGATGGTGCGGGCCGATGACGAACCCGATGGACTTCAGCTTGGCCGACAGCTCGGCCAGCGTGTAGATGCGCACGTGCCCGCCGGGGGCCGTGTGGTAGTCCTCGTCCAGCGCCCAGCAGATCCGCTCGGGCAGGAAGCTCGGCACCGTGATCGCGGCGGTGCCGCCCGGCTTGAGCACCCGGAAGATCTCCCGCATCGCCGTCATGTCGTCCGGGATGTGCTCCAGCACCTCGGCGGCGATCACCCGGTCGAAGCTCGCGTCCTCGAACGGCATGTCGAGCGCCGTCCCCTGGACGGTCTCGCCGGTGGCGCCGGCCGGCACCTCGCCCGCCTTGTCCATCGCCACGAACATGGCCGACACGCTGTCGAGCTCGGCCTGGTCCATGTCGAAGGCGACCACGTCGGCACCGCGGCGCAACACCTCGAAGGCATGCCGGCCACCGCCGCACCCCAGGTCGAGCACGCGCACCCCGCGGCCCACGGGCAGCCGGTCGAAGTCGACGGTCAGCACGAGAGAGATCTCCTTGTCATCGTCAGCAGCAGGGTCGTCAGCGGGACCGGCGGGCGGCGATGGCCTCCCGGTAGGCCTCGACGGTCTTCTTGGCCACCACGTGCCAGGTGTAGCGCTCCATGACCCGCTCGTAGCCGGCCCGGCCGACCCGCTCGCGCTCCTCGGGGGAGTCGTGCAGCCGGCGCAGCACCGCGGCCAGCTCCTCGGCGTCGCCCGGCGCGACCTGGACCGCGGCGTCGCCCACGACTTCCGGCAGCGCGCCCGTACGGCTGGCCACCAGCGGCGTGCCGCAGGCCATGTGCTCGACGGCGGGCAGCGAGAACCCCTCGTACAGCGAAGGGACGACCGAGATCTCCGAGGTGGCGATCAGCTCGCCCAGCTCGTCGTCGGAGATCCCGTGCACGAACCGGACCCGATCCTGCAGCGACAGCTCCTGCACGAGCTGCTCGGTCGGCCCGCCCGGGGTCGGCCGGCTCACCACGGTGAGGTTGACGTCGCGCTCGGTGGCGAGCTTGGCGACGGCCCGCAGCAGCGTGGCGACGCCCTTCATCGGGGAGTCGGCGCTGGCCACGGCCACGATCGAGCCCTTGCGGCGTGGCTTGTCCGGCCGCGGGTGGAAGTAGCGGGTGTCGACGCCGAGCGGGATCAGGCGCATGTTGGCCTGCGGGACGTTGAAGTCGCGGTGGATGTCGGCCAGCGACGACTCGCTGACGGTCAGGATGGGGTTGAGCTGGGGCGCGACCTTGGCCTGCATCTTCACGAACCCGTACCACCGGCGCATGGTCAGCTTCTTGACCCCCTTGGCGGCCTCCAGCTCGATGCGCCGGTCCACGCTGATCGGGTGGTGGATGGTGCCGACCACCGGGAACAGCTTCTGGATGCCGAGCAGGCCGTAGCCGAGGGTCTGGTTGTCCTGCACCACGTCGAAGTCGCCGACGCGCTTCTTCAGCTCCCGGTAGGCGCGCAGGGTGAAGGTCAGCGGCTCGGGGAAGCCCGCGGTCCACATGGTGCCGACCTCCAGGAGGTCGATCCAGTCGCGGTACTCGGAGAGCCCGGGGGTGCGGAACGGGTCCTCGTCGCGGTAGAGGTCGAGGCTGGGCACCTCGCGCAGGACGACGCCCTCGTCGAGCTCCGGGTACGGCTGGCCGGAGAACACCTCGACGTGGTGGCCGAGTGCGACCAGCTCGCGGCTCAGGTGGCGAAGATAGACGCCCTGGCCGCCGCAGGTGGGCTTGCTGCGGTAGGACAGCAGCGCGATCCGCAGCGAGTCCGTGCTCACGGACACCCCTTTCTCCGCCGGTAGGCCCGGAACGCGGGCGTGTACCGTGAAAGATGACCTTAGTCCGAGAAGGCTACCATTCGGTACGTCATCTGGAATGGTTCACAGTCGCATGGACAAGCCGTGCGAACTGCGGCATTAGCCTGACCGAGCGTTGTTCGGTGGAACGTGTTCTAGATAGTATTCCCGGGTAGGCGAGAGTTGGAGGACCCTTGGCCAGGCGCGCTCTGATCACCGGCATCACCGGCCAGGACGGTTCTTATCTGGCGGAGCACCTGCTCGATCAGGGCTACGAGGTGTGGGGGCTGGCCCGAGGCCAGGCCAACCCGCGCGTGTCGCGCATCCGCAAGCTCCTCGCGGACGTCCGGCTCGTCCGGGGCGATCTGCTGGACCAGGGCTCGCTGATCTCCGCGGTGGAACGCGTTCAGCCCGACGAGGTCTACAACCTCGGCGCCATCTCGTTCGTGCCGATGTCGTGGGAGCAGGCCGAGCTGACGGCCGAGGTCACCGGGATGGGCGTGCTGCGCGTGCTGGAGGCCATCCGCGTGTGCTCCGGCGTGTCGCGCGGCGGACGGCCCTCCGGCGGGCAGATCCGCTTCTACCAGGCCTCGTCCTCGGAGATGTTCGGCCAGGTCAGCGAGACGCCGCAGAACGAGAGCACCGGCTTCCACCCGCGTTCCCCCTACGGGGTCGCCAAGGCGTACGGGCACTTCCTGACGCAGAACTACCGCGAGTCGTACGGGATGTTCGCGGTCTCCGGCATCCTGTTCAACCACGAGTCGCCCCGGCGCGGCGCCGAGTTCGTCACCCGCAAGGTCTCGCTCGGCGTGGCCCGCATCAAGCTCGGCCTCGCCGGTGAGCTGCGGCTGGGCAACCTGGAGGCGCGGCGCGACTGGGGCTTCGCCGGCGACTACGTCCGCGCCATGCACCTCATGCTCCAGGCCGGCAAGCCGGAGGACTACGTGATCGGCACCGGGCGGATGAAGTCCGTCAGGGAGCTGGCCCAGGCCGCGTTCGCGGCGGCTGGGCTCGACTGGGAGCGGTACGTGGTCACCGACCAGGCGCTGCACCGGCCGGCCGAGGTGGACCTGCTCTGCGCGGACCCGAAGAAGGCCAGGGTGCAGCTCGGCTGGGAGCCGACAGTGTCGTTCGACGAGCTGGTGGCGATGATGGTCGAGTCGGACCTGCGCCTGCTGACCGACGGCGGCGACCCCGACCAGGAGTCCTCCTGGCCGTGACGGGTGCCGGAGCTCAGGCCGCGGCGCGGTGGGCGGCCGGGGGCTCAGGCCGCGGCGGCGCGGTAGGCGGCCGAGGCTCAGGCCGCGACGGTGCGGTAGGCGGCCGGGGGCTCAGGCCGCGGCGGCGCGGTAGGCGGCCGGGGTGAGCCCGAAGCAGCGGCCGAACCAGCGGGTCAGGTGGCTCTGGTCGGCGAACCCGGTGAGCGCCGCCACCTCGCCGATCGGGGTCCCGACCGCGATGAGCCGGCGCGCCTCCCTGAGCCTGAGCAGGCGTTGGTACTCGCTGGGCGCCATCCCGTACGCGGCGCGGAACGCCCGGTAGACGGCGAACCTGCTGGTGCCCGCCTCCTGGGCCAGGTCGTCGATGGTCAGGTCGTCCAGGAGGCGGTCGCGCAGCAGGGCCCCGGCCCGCGCCGCCACCCCGCCGGAGGCGGCCGCCGCAGTGACCGGCCTGGTGGCCGCGCGCCGTACCATCGCCCCCACCGTGACGGCGAGCAGCTCGTCGCGGCGTAGCGCGGACGCCCCGCCGAGCAGGGCGGCGTGCAGCGCGCGCAGCGCCGAGGCGAGCGCGGGGTCGTGCACCACCGGCTCGGCGAACAGCGGCAGCCCCGTGCGGCGGCCCGCCAGGTCGTCGAGCACCTCCGACACCAGGCCGGGGCCGAGATGGACGATCCGATAGGTGAAGCCGAGCGCGTCGGTGGCCCGGCCGTCGTGCGGGTCGTCGGGGTTGAAGGCCATGACCATGCCGGGCGTGCTCGTGTGCGCCGACCCCCGGCAGGTGAACGACTGCGCGCCGTCCTCGGTCATGCCGAACGAGTAGGTCTCGTGGCTGTGCCGGTGGTAGACGTGGCGCGCGAAGTGGGCGTGCATGGCCTCGATGGGCCGGTCGGGGGACCTCCAGTAGCGGGACCAATCACGTGCCACGCACCCATGCTACGAGCCGCACCAGCGTTCAAGACCCGGCGGACGCGCTGACGGCATCCTGGACATCATGCGTTTCGACACGAAGATCGGCATCGTGGTCCGCGAGGACCTGGCCACCTGGCAGAAGCTGAACGTCACCGCCTTCCTCGCCAGCGCCGTCGCCGGCGGCGAGCCGGAGACGATCGGGGAGCCGTACGAGGACGGGTCCGGGAACGCCTACCTGCCGATGTTCCGCCAGCCGGTGCTCGTCTACACGGCCGAGTCGCTGGCCGCCGTCCGTGAGAAGGCCGTGGGCCGGGGGTTGCGGGTGGCGGTCTACATCGAGGAGATGTTCAAGACGGGCAACGACGTGGACAACCGCGCCGCCGTGCGCGCGGTGGCGGCGCCCGACCTGCAACTCGTCGGGCTCGCGGTGTACGGGCCCAAGAACGCCGTGGACAAAACCCTCAAGGGCCTCTCCCTGCACCCCTGACGGTGGTGCGCCTGGTGGATGACGACAGGTGAAAGGCGGCCGACCGTCCCGGGTTTGAGCTGCTTGTATCGGCCGCCGAGATCACGTCCTTCATCGAGTGCCTCGGCTTGCTGGAAGTGCTGAATGCGCCTCCCCAAGGCGATGACCCGAACACGACCGAAGAGTCGACGCCGCTCCTTGCCGGACTCACACCTCTCCCTGAGAAGATTCCGGGCGGTCATCAGAAACGCTGGATGGCAGGGCCGCAAAGCTCTCGGTATGCCTCACGTAGGTGCTTGGCCTCTGGTGCCCGCCGGGCTTCCAAGGCTCCGATCACCTCTGTGGCACGCCAATGGTGCGAAGGTACGAGGTGCGGGTTGGTGAGGGCGGTGAGCGTTATGTGCCCTGCCTCGTCGGGCTGGTCATTGGCCAGGAGCGCGAGAGCCAGGTCGAGCCCTGCGGCGAGGGCGCGGCGCGGTCGTGCAGGGCCGTCGGACTTCAGCCGGGCAAGCACTCCGCGAGTGTACGACTCGGCCGCGGAGTCGCCGAGCCAGGAGAGTGTTGTCGCGATGTAGGCGTCGGACTTGGCCGGGTCGTAGCGGTAGTGGTGCTCGGGCCTGTTGGGAGTCGGCAGAGGAGCGACCAGCCGGGCCACCACGTTCAGCGCTTCGCGCGTCTCGCGGGCGGCACCCAGACGCGCCCAGGCCCGGCCCTCCTGAGCGACCGCCTGGATGTACGCCGAACCGCCCTTGGGCGCCACCCGCCGCGCCGCCTGGGAGAGCGTCAGAGCCCCCCGGTATTCGCCGTCGATGAGGACCTGCCACGCCTCCGTCTCCAGGCACCATGCCGCGATCTCACGGTGCTCTGTCTCTTTCGCGAGCTGGGTGGCCGTACGCAGCCGCGCCGTTGCGGCAGGGAACCGGCGCAGGTCTATGAGGCAGGTTGCCGCGAGGAGTGAGAGCCAGCCGCCGGCCACCAGCAGCCGTCGATGCTCGATCAGCGTTTTCTTGCCGTCCAGGAGTTGGGAGACGTAATCGAGATGGCGACGAACATGGACCAGCGACTTGCGGGGCGGCGTTCGGTGATAGGCCACGGCGAGGTCGTCGACCGCCGCCTCCAGCCGTTCGAGAGTGTCCTGCCCCACCTCAGTGGCGGCGGCACGGCGAGACAGCTCCAGGGCGTTCCACTCATCGTCACCAGCGCATCCGAGGTTTCGAGGGTTGTGCTCGAACAGCTCGTCCTCGGCGAGGCCGAAGGCCCGGGCGTACAGGAGGCGGTAAGGGTCATCAGGCTGGTCGCGTCCGGCCTCATACGCCTTGATCCGGCGGACGATGCTCTCCCGAGAAGGGAGCCGGACTCGTACGTCGTCGTCGGCGGCCTCGACCAGGCGTCGGGCCATGTCCTTCTGGCTCCAGAGCCGGTTGCGCCGCTCGGCGCGCAGCCGTACGGCCCATGCAGGAAGTTCGGTCACCACCGTGAGCACCTCGCTGTCAGACCTGGGGGACGTTCTGACCACCCTTAGCGTCCCCCAATCACACCTGTGATCAAAAGATTACTCACTGTTGTAATCGGAGGTGACGCGATCGAAGCCGGGGTCCGTAGGCGCTGGAACCGCCGTACGGACCCCTTGATCAGGATGGTGGTCCTGACCCATGACACACGACAGGACTCTTGTCACCGCTCCTCCGGTGTTCGCCGGATGGCGGATCATGCGCAGCGACGCCGGGCGGTTCTGGGCGACCCGCGAGCGACCGTTCCCCCGGGCCGTCGAAAACGCGGGCGCGCACCGTACGGTCGATGCGGACGACCTGGTGAGGTTGTGCCAGGCCATCGCGGAGCAGGAAGGCATCGCCGAGCAGGCGCGCCGGGACGTATGGAGAGCCCGGTGACCGCGTCCGCCGCAGCGGTGCCAGCATTTCCAACTGCACAGCTTCGCGCCCCGGAGCTGGCAACGGCCATGCGTGACCAGGTCCTGGCCGTTGCCTCCGACTCGGTGGGTGGCGTGAGGTGGCCTGGGTCTACAACGGCCCGGTTCACCTGGGGTCCGCGACCGGCGAGGGCGGAGTGATGTCGGGCAGCTGCCGAGGTGACGAGCGGCCATCTTCTGGGGATGACGCCCGGCCGTCCACAGAACCCCACTCGGCCGCACCTCCTCGGTCCCTCTCTTGCATGCTCAACCCATGACTGTCCCCGACGTTGGCTCCGCCTCCGGCCGCCCGCATGCTGATCAGGTGGCCGTCCCGGATGGCAGGTTGACATCCGACCGCCCACGATCTTCGCGCGAGGGAGCATCGAGCCGCGGATCCCGCGTCCCCTCCCGCGCGTCGGACGACAGCGACTCTGGTTCTCACTCGCTCTACGACATCAAAGGGGAGAGCCCGGCGCGGGCTCTCAAGCGGGAGCGGCAGCGGGAGAAGACCATGCTGCTGGTCCGGGCGCGGCGGGTCACGCGGGCACTGCCCCAGGCGGTGGTGTGCCGGGCCGCGGCGGCTCGGGTGTGGGGCGTGGAGGTCCTCCACCACCCCGGCGCCGGGCAGCCGCTGGAGCTGATCACCCCTGAAGGGCTGGAGATCCCCGGCTGCGTCACCCACGCCGGGGTCCTGCCCACTGCCGACGTCACGCTCCACGACGGGATCCGCGTCACCACCCCCGCCCGCACGGCCTTCGACTGCGCCCACTGGCTGCCCAGGGCCGAGGCGGTGGTGGTGCTGGACCAGTTCCTCCGCCGGGGCGTCGACCTCGGCCCGCTGTGGCACCGCACCCTTTCGGGTCGCGCCCGGGACGTGCTGACCCTCGCCGACCGACGGGCCGCGTCCCCGAGGGAGAGCTGGGTGAGGGTGATGCTGGCCGACTGCGGGCTGCCCAGACCCGCGACGCAGCTTCGCGTCGCTCTCCCCGGGGGCCGTCACGCCTGCCTGGACCTCGGGTGGGAGGCGTACAAGGTGGCGGTCGAGTACGACGGCCGCGAGCACCACGCCACCCCCGCCGACCGCCGCCACGACTCACTGCGCCGGGCCGAGCTGCGCGACCTCGGCTGGCGGATCGTCGTCGCGGGCCCCGACGTCATCCCCGGCCGGGCCGCCGACCTCCTGGAGGTCGTGGCGAACGCCCTGATCGAGCGCGGGTGGCAGCCGGGCCCCGAGGGCATGGTGCGGATCCTCGCCCGCATCCGCGCCACCCGCCGCCCCCGCACGTCCCGCCGCGGCAGGTCGTACGGGTAGAACCCCCTTACGTGGCGCGTTCGTGGTCATCCACGGAGAACGGTGACCTGGCGGCCGGACGGCGTGGTCGCCTGCTCGAACGTGCCTCGCTGGTTCCAGGGCGCGGCCTCGGGCCGCCGGTCGAAGACGACCAGCACGCCGGTGGTGAGGCTGAGCCGGTCCAGATATCCGTCGAGCTGGGCGAGGCCGTCGAAGAGGGGGTCGTCCTTGCCGGCTCGCCAGACCTTGAGCTCCATCGCTTCGCGCTGCACGAGGCGTTCGCCGTCCGGGCCGGGGTAGGGCCAGCGGACCAGCACGTCCAGACGTTTGGTGCCGGCGGCGTACTCCCGGTCGAGTTGGCCGCCGCCGTTGACCAGCCGGTGCAGGAAGGCCATGAGGATGATCTGGCAGGCGGCCTCGTGGTAGCCCTCCTGCTGGATGAGCACCTCGCCGTGCTCGCGCCAGAACACGACGAACTCCCGCAGCAGCCGCTCCAGGTCGAACCGGCCGTCCGGCAGCACGAAGCTGCGCGGGTCGGCCTTCACGAACCGTTCCGTACGGTCGCCCAGGACCCGTAGCAGAACCTCCCGATAGATCGGGTTGGCGATCTCCAGATCCCGGGTCCCCCGGATCAGGCCCAGATCGTGAACATAGGAGACGTCATCGTCGAAAGACGTGTCCGTGCCGGGCCATGTTCCCGCCACGATCGGTTCGATCACCCGTTCCACCCGCGGTTCGTACAACCGCGCCACGAGGGCGTCCAGGTGGATGGCGCGCGCCCGGATCAACCGCTCCTTGGCCTTCTCCACCTGCCCGATGGTGACGGCGCCGGTCACGCCCATGGTGAAGGTGATCTCATGGGCGAGGGCGTTGACCAGCCACGGCTGGCCCTGGGTCAGCTCGAAGACCCGGTCCACCGCGTCCTTGGTGAACTCCTGGCCGGTCGCCTCGGTGTGCTGGCCGTACAGCTCGCCGATCTGGCCGGCGGTGAAGTCACCCAGCCGCAGCGACTCGGTGACGATGTTGAACGGGCTGATCGGATTCGACCGGTCGGCGTCGCCGCCGCAGGCGACCTTGTAGTCACGCACGTCGCGCAGCCCGCACAGCACCACGGATGCGGGGAACGGACGCCCTTTCGGCCGCGAGTTGTGGCCGTCACGGAGCTGGCTGAGAATGCTGATCATGCTGTTGCCCTGCAGGCCGTCGACCTCGTCCAGGAGCAGCACCACCCGGCGCGGGCTCCGGCGGCACCACTCACGCAGTGCCGCACGAAGGCGGCTGCCGGGAGAGGACTGCGGCCAGGGATCCGGCGGCAGCAGTTCCTCCGGCCATCCCGACCACTCGGCGGCGTCGCGGAGGGAATCCAGCAGAAGCGACTCCGCGAGGGCGACGTCCTCGCCGGCAGCCTTGGCAGTCTCGCAGGAGAACATCAGCGCGGCGATGTCGCCCTCGGCGGTCAGTTCGGATGCCAGGGCTTCCAGCGCGGTCGTCTTGCCGGTCTGCCGGGGCGCGTGGACCACGAAATACCGGTCCATCTCTATCAGTGCTCGCGCCTGGGGAAGTCGCGGAGTGGGAGGCACCATGTAGTGGCGTCGCGGGTCACACGGGCCGGCGGTGTTGAAGGATTTCGCTGGGGGTGGTCGCATGGTCACATACTGTCATCGCTTCTGTAGCGCATGAGGAGATTGAGCGGCCACGTTCGGTGGGGGCTTGGTGTTCGGTGGCTGTCGCGGCGTCCGGCCTCGGCCGCGCCACCGGCCGAGGTCGTACGGGTGGCGACGGCGTCAGCTCATGGCGACCGGGAGCTCCTTGATGCCGTTGATGAAGTTGGAGCGCAGGCGGCGGGCGGGGCCGGTCTGACGGAGGCGCGGGTGGCGGCGGGCAAGCTGTTCGAAGAGGACGCGGAGCTCCAGTTTGGCCAGGTGGTTGCCGAGGCAGAAGTGGGCGCCGCCGCCGCCGAAGCCGATGTGCGGGTTGGGGGTGCGGCCGATGTCGAAGACCTCGGGGTCGGGGAAGACGGCGGGGTCGCGGTTGGCGGAGCCGTAGAAGACGACGACCTTGTCGTCCTCCTTAACGGTCTGGCCGCCGAGGAGCTGGTCGCGGGTGGAGGTGCGGCGGAAGAGGTTGACGGGGGAGACCCAGCGGACGATCTCGTCGGCGGCCGTGGCGGCGAGCGAGGGGTCGGCGACCAGGCGGTCCCACTGGTCGGGGTGGTCGAAGAAGGCGAGCATGCCGCCCGAGGCGGCGTTGCGGGTGGTCTCGTTGCCGGCTACCACCAGCAGGAGGACGAACAGGTCGAACTCGTCCTCCGACAAGGTCTCGCCGTTCTCGTCCGTCTGCAGGAGCTTGGTGACGATGTCGTCGCGCGGGTTGGCGCGGCGCTTGGCCGCCAGCTCGTTGGCGTAGGCGTAGACCTCGGCGGCGGCGGCGCTGCCCTCGTCGGGGGAGGCGGCGTAGTCGGGGTCCTGGGCGCCGATCATGCGGTTGGACCAGGTGAAGATCTTGTCGCGGTCCTCGACGGGCGCGCCGAGCAGCTCGCAGATCACGTAGAGCGGCAGCGGGGCGGCGACGTCGGTGACGAAGTCGGCCTCGGGGCCGCACGTGTCGAGCAGGTCATCGCAGATGTCGCGGATGTGCTGCTGGAGCGCGCCGATGGCGCGGGGGGTGAAGCCGCGGTTGACCAGGGAGCGGCGGCGGGTGTGCTCGGGCGGGTCCTGGTTGAGCATCATCATGCGCTGCAGCGCCCGCTGCTCTTCGGGCATCTCGTTGAACAGGGCCAGCTTCCGCGCCGAGGAGAACAGCTCCGAGTGGCGCGAGACGTGCACCACGTCCTCGTAGCGGGTGACGGCCCAGAAGCCCGGCTCGCCCTCGTGCCAGTGCACAGGATCATGTTCTCTGAGCCAGGAGAACTGCTCGTGCGGAGGTCCGGAGGTGGCGTAACGGTCCTGGTCGACGAGGTCGATGTGCACCCGGTTCACCCTCTTGGTAGAGCGCTCTGTGAAAGCCCTGCTGAAACGTGTTCTATTACGCGCCTGTACGGCCGTCAAGATGACCGGTAGGGAGCCTGGTAAACCTCCGACCTGGGACAACCAGTCATCTGTCGTCGGATGATTGCCTGGTCCAGAGGACGACGCTGCCGACCCTCGTACATGTCACGGATCGGATTTAACCAGGGTGCGGCTCTTGACACACACCCGAAACCGCCATCAGCATGCGGAGGCGAGACATCCGATGTATGAACCGAAGGACGCGGAGTGAAGCTGCTTCGAGTAGGACCCGCCGGCCAGGAACGGCCGGTGGTGATGGATGCCGCCGGTGACCTGCGCGCCATCGGGGAGCCCGACATCGACGGGGCCTTCTTCGCCTCCGGGGGCGTGGCACGGGTGCGGGAGGCGCTGGAGCGCGGCGCGCTGCCCCTGGCCGAGGCCGAGGGGCTGCGCGTCGGCGCGCCCGTCGCGCGGCCCGGGAAGATCGTGTGCATCGGGCTGAACTACCGCGACCACGCCGCGGAGTCCGGCGCCGAGCCGCCGGCCGAGCCGGTCGTGTTCATGAAGGCCAGTGACACCATGGTCGGCCCGTACGACGAGGTGCTGGTGCCGCGCGGCAGCGTGAAGACCGACTGGGAGGTCGAGCTGGCCGTGGTCATCGGCAGGCGCGCCCGCTACCTGGAGTCACGCGAGGAGGCGCTCGACGCCGTGGCCGGGTACGCGGTCGCCAACGACGTGTCGGAGCGGGAGTTCCAGCTGGAGCGCGGCGGCCAGTGGGACAAGGGCAAGTCGTGCGAGACGTTCAACCCGCTCGGCCCCTGGCTGGTGACCGCCGACGAGGTCGGCGACCCGCAGGACCTGGCGCTCCGGCTGTGGGTCAACGGTGAGCAGCGGCAGAACGGCTCCACCAAGGACATGATCTTCGACGTGGCGGAGATCGTCCGCTACCTCAGTCAGTTCATGGTGCTGGAGCCCGGCGACGTCATCAACACCGGCACCCCGGCCGGCGTCGCGATGGGCATGCCCGGCCAGCCCTACCTGCGGGCCGGTGACGTGGTGGAGCTGGAGATCGAGGCTCTCGGCCGCCAGCGCCAGACGGTGGGTCAGGCATGACGGCGTCGCGGGGCGCGGCCTCGTACCGGATCGTCGGGATGGACACGTACGACGTGCGCTTCCCGACCTCGCGCGAGCTCGACGGCTCCGACGCGATGAACCCCGACCCCGACTACTCGGCCGCGTACGTGGTGCTCAGGACCGACGACGGGTACGCCGGGCACGGGTTCGCGTTCACCATCGGGCGCGGCAACGACGTGCAGACCGGCGCCATCTCCGCGCTGGAGCCGTACGTGATCGGCCGGGACGCCGAGGACCTGGGCGCGCTCTACAAGGAGATGGTCTACGACTCGCAGCTGCGCTGGCTGGGGCCGGAGAAGGGCGTCATGCACATGGCGATCTCCGCCGTGGTCAACGCCCTGTGGGATCTCAAGGCCAGGCGCGCGGGCAAGCCGCTCTGGCTGCTGCTGGCGGAGATGGCGCCGGAGGAGATCGTCGGCCTGATCGACTTCCGGTACCTGAGCGACGCCATGACGCCGGACGAAGCCCTTCAGATCCTGAAAAATGCGGAAAAGGGGAAGCAGGGGCGGATCGAGGAACTCCGGCGCACCGGCTACCCCGCCTACACCACCTCCCCCGGCTGGCTCGGCTACGACGACGACAAGCTGCGCCGCCTCTGCCGGGAGGCCCTCGACCAGGGCTTCGGCCAGATCAAGCTCAAGGTCGGCGCCGACCTGGCCGACGACGTGCGCCGCTTCACCGTGGCCCGCGAGGTCTGCGGCCCCGATTACCCGATCGCCGTCGACGCCAACCAGCGCTGGGACGTCGCCTCCGCCATCGAGTGGGTGACCGCGCTCAAGCCGTTCTCCCCGCACTGGGTGGAGGAGCCGACCAGCCCGGACGACGTGCTCGGCCACGCCGCCATCGCCGAGGGCGTCAAGCCCGTCCCGGTCGCCACCGGCGAGCACGTGCAGAACCGCATCGTGTTCAAGCAGCTGCTGCAGGCCGGCGCGATCTCGTACCTGCAGATCGACTCCGCCCGGGTCGGCGGGGTCAACGAGAACCTCGCGATCCTGCTGCTCGCGGCCAAGTTCGGGGTGCCGGTGTGCCCGCACGCCGGCGGGGTGGGGCTCTGCGAGCTGGTCCAGCACCTGTCGATGTTCGACTACGTGAGCGTCACCGGAACCATGGAGAACCGGGTGATCGAGTACGTCGACCACCTGCACGAGCACTTCACCGACCCGGTGGTGATCGAGAACGGCCGCTACCGCGCCCCGGAGACGCCGGGGTTCAGCTCGGAGATGCGCGCCGAGTCGATCGCCGCCCACACCTATCCCGGCGGAGAGGTCTGGAGGAACGCGTGAACCTCAGAGCCATCGTGACCGGCGGCGGTTCCGGCATCGGCCTGGCGACCGCCCAGTTGCTCACCGAGCGCGGCATGCGGGTCGCCTGCCTCGACCTGAACCCGCCCGGCGAGCCGCTGATCGGCATCAGGGCCGACGTCACCGATGACGCCCAGGTGCGCAGGGCCGTGGCCGAGGCGGCCGACCGGATGGGCGGCCTCGACGTGCTGGTCAACAACGCCGGCATCGGCGCCCAGGGCACGGTCGAGGACAACCCGGACGAGGAGTGGCGCCGGGTGTTCGAGGTGAACGTGCTCGGCATGGTCCGCGTCACCCGGGCCGCGCTGCCGTACCTGCGCCGGTCCGCGCACGCCTCGATCGTCAACACCTGCTCCATCGCGGCGACCGCCGGCCTGCCCCAGCGGGCCCTCTACAGCGCCACCAAGGGCGCGGTGCAGTCGCTCACGCTGGCGATGGCCGCCGACCATCTCCGTGAGGGCATCCGCGTCAACTGCGTCAACCCGGGCACCGCGGACACCCCCTGGGTCGCCCGGCTGCTCGACGCCGCCGACGACCCCGCGGCCGAGCGGGCCGCGCTGGAGGCCAGGCAGCCGATGGGCCGCCTGGTCAACGCAGCCGAGGTCGCGGCGGCGATCGCGTTCCTGGCCGGCCCCGACTCCGGCGCGACCACCGGCACGGCCCTGGCCGTCGACGGCGGCATGCAGGGGCTCAGGCTCCGGCCGCACCACCCAGAAAGGTAAAACCCCCCGATGAAGATCAAGCCGCTGGCCGCCTGCGCGGTCCTCGTCGCCGCGATCGCCGCGTGCGGCTCCGACACCACCACGACCACCCCGGCAGCGGGAGGGGAAGGCGGCAAGGTCGGCATCGACCATCCGCGCGCCGACTCCGACTTCTGGAACTCCTACATCACGTACGTCCCCAAGATGGCGGACGAGCTCGACGTCGAGCTGATGCCTGCCACGAACTCGCAGAACGACGTCGCCAAGCTGGTCAACAACGTGCAGGCGCTGGTCGGCCAGGGCGCCAAGGCGATCGTCATGGCCCCGCAGGACACCGGCGCCATCGCCAGCACCCTGCAGAACCTGGAGAACAAGAACATCCCCGTCGTCACCGTCGACACCCGCCCGGACAAGGGCAAGGTCTACATGGTGGTACGGGCCGACAACCGCGCGTACGGCACCAAGTCCTGCGAGTTCCTCGGTGAGAAGCTCGGCGGCAAGGGCAAGGTCGTGCAGCTCATGGGCGCGCTCAGCTCGATCAACGGGCGCGACAGGGCCGAGGCGTTCGGCGAGTGCATGAAGACCAAGTTCCCCGGCATCACGGTGTTCGACGAGCCCACCGAGTGGGAGGGCAGCAAGGCCGCGTCCATGCTGCAGACCCGGCTGGAGCAGCACCCGGACATCAACGGCGTCTACATGCACGCGGGCGGCGTGCACCTGGCCCCGACGCTCCAGGTGCTCAAGCAGAAGGGGCTGCTGCTGCCGCCGGACGACCCCAAGCACGTGGCCGTGATCTCCAACGACGGCATCCCGCAGGAGTTCGAGGCGATCCGCAAGGGTGAGATCGACGCCACGATCTCGCAGCCGGCCGACCTGTACGCGAAGTACGCCCTGTACTACGCGAAGGCGGCGCTGGAGGGCAAGACGTTCCAGCCGGGCGCGACGGACCACGACAGCACCATCATCGAGCTGCCCAACGGCCTGGAGGACCAGCTCCCGGCGCCGGTCGTCACCAAGGACAACGTCGATGACCCGACCCTCTGGGGCAACCAGGTCAAGTGATGAAATATCACGTTGAAGCTCGAAATGTCGTCAAGCGCTTCGGCCCGACCACCGCGCTCGACGGAGCGGGCATCTCGATCGCGGAGGGCGAGACCCACGCGCTCGTCGGCAGGAACGGCGCCGGCAAGTCCACCCTGGTGTCGATACTCACCGGGCTCCAGCGGCCGGACGAGGGCGAGGTGCGGTACTCGGGAGAGCCCGCGCCCGCCCTCGGCGACCGCGACGCCTGGCGGCAGCGGGTCGCCTGCGTCTACCAGAAGTCCACGATCATCCCCGCGCTGACCGTGGCCGAGAACCTGTTCCTCAACCGCCAGACCGAGGGCCGGCTCATCAACTGGCGGGCGCTGCGGGCCAAGGCGCGCGAGCTGCTCGACACGTACGAGGTCGACGTCGACCCGCAGGCGCTGGCCGGGGACCTCGGCGTCGAGCAGCGCCAGCTCGTGGAGATCGCCCGCGCGCTCTCCTTCGGCGCGCGGTTCATCATCCTGGACGAGCCGACCGCGCGCCTGGACGGCCCGGCCATCGAGCGGCTGTTCACCCGCATGCGGGCGCTGCGCCGGCAGGGCGTGACGATGATGTACATCTCCCACCACCTGGACGAGGTGTACGAGATCTGCCAGAGCGTCACGGTCTTCCGCGACGCCCGGCACATCCTCACCGCGCCCGTCGCCGACCTGCCGCAGGACGAGCTGGTCGACGCCATGACCGGCGAGGCCACGGCGGCCTACCAGGCGCGCGCCCGCGAGCCGCGCGAGTCGGTGGTCCTGGCCGCCTCCGGCCTCTCGCTGACGGGCCGCTACGAGGACGTCGACCTGGCCGTACGGTCCGGCGAGGTCGTCGGGCTGGCCGGGTCGGGCAGCAGCGGCAAGGTGTCGCTCGCCGAGACGCTGGTCGGCCTGCGCAAGGCCGACGCCGGCACCGTCACCGTCAACGGCCGGGCGGTCAAGCCAGGCGACGTGCCGGCCGCGCTCGCCGCCGGGCTCGGGTTCGTCCCCGAGGACCGCCACCACCAGGGGTTCGTGCCGCTGCTGTCGGTGAGCGAGAACGGGACGATGTCGATCGCCCGCAAGCTGGGCCGGTACGGCGTCGTCGCGCCCGCCAGACGCCGCGCGCGGGCCGTACGGATGATCGAGGACCTGGACATCAAGACCGAGGGCCCCGACCAGCCCGTCGGCGACCTGTCCGGCGGGAACGCGCAGAAGGTGGTGTTCGCCAGGGCGCTGGCCGACGACCCGGACGCGCTGGTGGTGATCAACCCGACGGCCGGGGTCGACGTCAAGGCCAAGCAGGCGCTGCTGGGCGCCGTCGAGGACGCGGCCGACCGGGGCGCGGGCGCCGTGCTCGTCTCCGACGAACTGGACGACCTGCGGATCTGCGACCGCGTCCTGGTGATGTTCCACGGACGGGTCGTCAAGGACGTGCCGCGTGGCTGGAGTGACCACGAGCTCGTGGCCGTGATGGAAGGCATCGAAGAGTGACCACACTGACCGCACCCGCGCCCCGGCTCAGGCTGGCCAGGTTCAGGGACCTGACGCTCGTCCCGGTGATCGTGCTCCTGCTGATCGTGGGGGCGTTCCTGGACCCGGTCTTCCTGACCAAGGGCAACCTGACGAACGTGCTCCAGCAGCAGGCGGCGATCTCGCTGCTGGTGCTGGCCGAGGCGCTGATCCTGATCGCCGGCAAGTTCGACCTGTCGCTGGAGTCGACGGTCGGCATGGCGCCGGCCCTGGCCGTGCTGCTGGTCGTGCCGGTGTCGGCGGGAGGGCTCGGGATCGGGCTGCCGCCCGTGCTGGTGATCCCGCTCTGCCTGCTCATCGGGGCCGCGATCGGGGCGTTCAACGGGTTCCTGATCATCAAGTTCCAGCTGTCGGCGTTCATCGTCACGCTCGCCATGCTGATCATCGTGCACGGCCTGCACCTCGGCCCGACCGAGGGCAAGACCCTGTTCGAGCTGCCCGCCTCGATGCTCTACCTGGGCGGCGCCGTCTGGCTCGGCCTGCCGGCCTCGATCTGGATCGCGGGCGTGCTGTTCGCCGCGGGCATCGCCGGGCTCGCCTACCTGCGGGTCGGCCGTTCCCTGTACGCGATCGGCGGCAACGTCGACGCGGCCCGCGCCGCCGGCATCCGGGTGGACCGGGTGCTGTGGGGCGTGTTCATCCTGGGCGGCACGCTCGCCGCGCTGGCCGGCATCCTGGAGACGGGCCGGCTGGGCGCGATCGGCTCCGGCATGGGCGTCAACTGGATCTTCATGGTGTTCGCGGCGGCCGTCATCGGCGGCGTCAGCATGGACGGCGGCAAGGGCACCATCCTGGGCGCGCTCACCGGCGTGCTGGTCATCGGCCTGGTGCAGAACCTGCTCACCCTCAAGGGCGTGTCGGGCTTCTGGCAGCCGGTCGTGTACGGGACGATCATCCTGGTCGCCCTCATGATCAGCAGGATCGCGGGTGGGAAGGCGCAAGACTGATGGAACGGCTCGCGCTGCGTACCCGGCTGAAGCCCGGCTGCGAGGAGGTCTACGACCGCGAGCACGCCGAGATCCCGGCCGAGCTGGAGCAGGCCATGCGCGACCACGGCCTGCACTCCTGGCGGATCTACCGTGACGGGCTCGACCTGTTCCACGTCGTCGAGGTCGACGACTACGCCGCCATGCAGGACGCGCTCCGCGACCACCCGGCCGACCGGGCGTGGCAGGCCCGGATGAACCGGCTGCTCGACGGCGGCTTCGACAAGGGCTCGGGTGGCCTGCGGCTGGTCTGGGAGCTGACGTGATCGCGCTGCCCCGGGTCGGCCTGGGCGCGGCGCCGATCGGCAACCTGTTCTCGGCCGTCACCGACGAGCAGGCCCGCGCCACCGTCGACGCGGCCTGGGAGAGCGGGGTGCGGCTGTTCGACACGGCGCCGCACTACGGGCTCGGCCTGTCGGAGCGTCGCCTGGGCGCGGCGCTGCGCGAGCGGTCCGGGTACGTGCTCTCGACCAAGGTCGGCCGGCTGCTGGTGCCCACGTCCTCCGGCGGCAGGGACACCCAGGGCTTCGACGTGCCGGCCGACGTCGAGCGGGTGTGGGACTTCTCCCGCGACGGCGTGCTCCGCTCGCTGGAGGAGTCCCTGGAACGGCTCGGCCTGCCGTCCGTCGACCTCGTTCTCCTGCACGACCCGGACGACCACGTTGAGCAGGCGCTTGCCGAGGCGTACCCTGCGCTGGCCTCGCTCCGCGCGCAGGGCGTGGTCAAGGCCATCGGGGTCGGCATGAACCAGTGGCGGGCGCCGTTGAGATTCGTCCGGGAAACGGACATCGACGTGGTCATGCTGGCCGGCCGCTACACCCTGCTCGACCAATCGGGCCTGCCGCTCCTGGACGCCTGCGCCGCACGGGGCGTCCGGGTGCTGGCGGCGGGGGTCTTCAACAGCGGCCTCCTCGCGACCCCCGACCCGTCGGGCACCTTCGACTACGCGCCCGCGCCGCCGGAACTGCTGGACCGGGCCCGGCGGATCGCCTCGGTCTGCGCGGCCCACGGGGTGACGCTCCCGCAGGCCGCGATGGCGTTCCCGCTGCGCCACCCGGCCACGGCCGCGGTCGTCCTCGGCGCCCGCTCGCCCGAGGAGGTCGAGGCCAACGCCGCGGCGATGGGGCAGCCCGTCCCCGACGCGCTCTGGTCGGAGCTGCGCGCCGAGGGCCTGCTTCACGACGCGTAGTGCACCACCCACAGCCCCGGCACCGGCTCCGACTCGCCGGTGAGCGTGAACCCGAGTCGCTCGTACAGCGCTCTGGCCGGGGTGTTGCCGCGCCCGGTGGACACCACGACCCGGCGCGCACCGGCCCTGGCCATGACCTCCTTGACCAGGGCCCGCCCGACACCCCGCCGGTGCGCGCCGGGGTCCACCATGAGCCGGTCGAGGTCCACCTCGTCGGCGGTCTCCTCCCAGGCCACGGCCCCGAGCAGGTCACCGTCGTCACCGAAGGCCCCCAGCCAGGTGAGGGGCAGGGCCCGCACCTCCTCCGGCGTCTCGTGCAGGGGCGGGATCCGGTCGTCGCCGATGATCTCCGCCTCGACGTGGTAGGCGGCTCGCTGCAGGTCGATCAGGCCCGGCTGGTCAGCTGATATCTCCGAGATGCGCACGCCGCCAATCTGCCACAACGCGCTCGCCGCCGCCTGTCCGGCGGACGGCTATCCACCGATCGGCTGACCGTCAGGTCCCGTCCACTGGTCGATGCCGGAAAAGCGCTGGTCATAGCAGGCTTGGGAGCCACAGCAGCTCTCCGGAAGGACCGGCATGCCAGCAGTGATCGAGGTACGCAACCTCCACAAGCGCTACGAGGACAAGGTCGCCGTCGACGACGTCTCGTTCACCGTCCAGGAAGGCGAGATCTTCGGCATCCTCGGCCCGAACGGCGCCGGCAAGACGACGACCGTCGAGTGCGTCGAGGGGCTCCGCACGCCGGATCGCGGTGAGATCAGGGTGCTCGGGCTCGACCCGCTCAGGGACCACGCCGAGGTGACCCGGCAACTCGGCGTCCAGTTGCAGGCCGGTCACCTGCCCGAGCGGCTCAAGGTCGCCGAGGCCCTGGAGCTCTACAGCTCCTTCTACCCCGAGCCCGCCGACTGGCGCGCGCTGCTGGACGGCCTCGGCCTGGCGGACAAGGCCAGGACCGGCTATGCCAAGCTGTCCGGCGGCCAGAAGCAACGGCTCTCGATCGCGCTGGCGCTCGTCGGCAACCCCCGGGTGGCGATCCTCGACGAGCTCACCACCGGCCTCGACCCGCAGGCCCGGCGCGACACCTGGGACCTGATCGAGGGCGTGCGCTCGCGCGGGGTGACGATCGTGCTGGTCACCCACTTCATGGAAGAGGCCGAACGGCTCTGCGACCGGCTCGCGCTGATCGACTCCGGCCGTGTCGTCACGGTGGACACCCCGGCCGGCCTGACCGAGCGGGCGCGCATCGGGCAGCGGATCCAGTTCAGGCCGTCCAGGCCGATGGACGACAGCCTGCTGACGAGCCTGCCCGACGTCTCCGCCGTGACCCGCCGGGGCGACCTGGTCGTCGTCGACGGCAACGACAACGCGCTCAACGCCGTCACCGCCGTGCTGGCCCGCAACCAGATCGTCGCCGAACGGCTCCGCGTCGAGCAGGCCAGCCTGGAGGACGCGTTCGTCCGGCTGACCGGCAAGCGCCCCCAGTAACCACCTGAAGAGAGGACCTGATCCCATGTCCGCACTGCACACCGTCGAACGAGGTTCCGCGACGTGGCGGCTCGTCAAGGCCGAGGGCACGCTCTGCGTCCGGGACAAGGTCGGCCCCCTCTGGGGCATCGGCTTCCCGCTGATCCTGCTGATCATCCTCGGCAGCGTCCCCGATCTGCGCCAGCCCGTGGAGACCGGCGGCGACCTGACGTACTTCGACCTCTACGTCCCTGTCCTGATCTTGTTCAACCTGGCCATCCTGGCCACGGCCGCCCTGCCCACCACGCTCGCGGGATACCGGGAGAACGGCGTGCTGCGGCGGATGCGGACCACGCCCGTCGGCCCGGCCCGAGTGCTCGCCGCCCAGCTCGCGGCCAACTTCGCCATCGCGGTCGTGGCCATGGTCCTGTTCGTCGCGGTGGCCGCGCTCGGCTTCGGCGTCGACCTGCCGCGGCACCTTCCCGGCTTCGTCCTCGCCTGGCTGCTCGCGGCGGCCGCGCTGCTCGCGATCGGGCTGCTGATCAGCGCCCTGGCCCCCGGGCGTGGCCCGGCCACGGCGATCGGCACGGTGCTGTTCTTCCCGATGATGTTCTTCGCCGGGCTCTGGGTGCCGATCTCCCAGATGCCGCCGCTGCTGCGGGACATCGCCCACTACACGCCGCTCGGCGCGGGCATGGGGGCCTTCCAGGACGCCTACCTGGGCGACTTCCCGTCGGCCGCGCCACTGCTTACCCTGGCGGCCTACGCGACGGTGTGCGCGTTCGTCGCGGTCCGCTGGTTCCGCTGGGAGTAGGGGCGCGTGGGGAGATGGAGTCCTTGACCGGGAAGACCTCGACACGGCCGCCGTTCGTGCTGGTCAACGTGGTGCCCTACACGGTGCTGGTGCTCCCTCTGGTGATCGTGGCGATCGCGGACGGCTGGGCGGGCGGCTCCCTGGCCGTCGACCTCGCCCTGTGCGGGCTGGCGGCCGCGTGGATGCTCGGCCTGTTCACCCTGCGTCCCGGCTGGTGGGACCGGCCGGCGATCATGGGGGTGTTCGTCGCGGGGCTGCTCGCGATCACCGCGGTCCTGGTGGTCCGCCATCCCGCCTTCGGGCTCTTCACCCCCGCCTCCTACATCTACTCCTTCACGGTCCTGCCCTGGCCGCGGCGGCTGCTGGGCGTGGCCGCCACGGCGGTCCTCGCGGGTACGGCGCAGGCGTCCGGCATTCCCGGGCCGGACGCGCTCGGCCTGGCGCTGCAGGTGATCATCGTCGCCTTCAACATCATCCTGATGGGCGGCTGCGCCTGGGTGCTGCGGCTCGCCGAGAAGGAGGAGGAGCGGCGCGAGCGGACCCTGGAAGAGTTGAGCCGGACGAACCGGCTGCTGGAGGCGTCGCTCGCGGAGAACGCCGGCCTGCACGCCCAGCTGCTCGCCCAGGCCAGGGAGGCGGGCGTGCTCGACGAGCGGCAGCGGATGGCCCGCGAGATCCACGACACGCTCGCGCAGGGACTCACCGGCATCATCGCGCAGCTTCAGGCGGCCGAGCAGATGCACGAGGTCCCGGCGCCGTGGCGGCGGCCCTTCGACGCGGTCAAGAACCTGGCGAGGGAGAGCCTGGCCGAGGCGCGGCGCTCGGTCGACGCGCTCCGGCCCGAACCGTTGCAGGCCGCGCGTCTGAGCGACGCGCTCGCCGACGTCGCCGACCGGTGGTCGAAGCTGCACGGTCTGCCCGTCCAGGTCATGACGACGGGCACGGCGCGGCCGATGACGCCCGAGACCGAGTTCGCGCTGCTGCGCACGGCGCAGGAGGCGCTGGCCAACGTGGCCAAACACGCCGGCGCGAGCAGGGTCGGGGTGACGTTGTCCTATCTGGAGCAGGAGGTGGCACTGGACGTGCGCGACGACGGCAAGGGCTTCGACCTCGCGGCACTCGGGGCCGGCGGGTACGGGCTGACGATCATGCGGCAGCGCGTGGAAGAGCTGTCCGGCAGTCTGCGCGTCGAGGCCGAGCCCGGCGCCGGCGTCGGCATCTCGGCCTGCGTCCCCTGCCCGCTGAACGGGAGCGGCGCATGACCGGCGCCCCGATCCGGCTGCTCATCGCCGACGACCATCCTGTCGTCAGGGACGGGCTGAGCAGCATGTTCGCCTCCGCTCCCGGGTTCGAGGTGCTGGGCGCCGCCGCGGACGGCGCCGACGCGGTCCGGCTGGCCCAGGACCTGCGGCCCGACGTGATCCTCATGGACCTGCGCATGCCCGGCATGGACGGCCTGGCCGCGATCACCGAACTGGCCAGGCTCGGGGTCGCCGCGCGCGTGCTGGTGCTGACCACGTACGACTCCGACACCGACGTCCTGCCGGCCATCGAAGCGGGCGCCACCGGCTACCTCCTCAAGGACTCACCCCGGGAGGAACTGCTGCGTGGCGCGCGGGCCGCGGCCAGGGGCGAGAGCGTGCTGGCCCCCTCGGTGGCGGCCCGGCTGATGAACCGGATGCGGGCCCCCGCGCCGTCCCTGCTCAGCGCCCGCGAGCTGGAGGTCCTCGAACTCGTGGCCGCCGGGAACACCAACCGCGAGGCGGCCGTCCGGCTGTTCATCACGGAGGCCACGGTCAAGTCCCACCTGCTCAACATCTACGCCAAGCTCCAGGTGAAGGACCGGGCCGCCGCCGTCACCGAGGCCTTCAACCGCGGCCTCCTCGTCCCACGCCCCCCAGGGCGGTCATGACATTTCGTGATATGTTCTGCGGCGCCGTGCACCACTGCGAACCGAGGAGGTGAGACCGATCAACGCTGTGACGAGTCGGGCCTCCCTCCTGCGCATGGCCGAGGGAGCGCCCGCGGGCATCCCGAAAGGTTCCCCACGCTATGCGCTTCACCTCTGAGACGTCGTCCGACGGCATCCGCGAACAGCTTTTCACCCTCGATGAGATCCCCGGCGTGCTGTGGACGCCGCACGGCGCCACCGGTGCCCGTCCCCTCGTGCTGATGGGGCACGGCGGCGGCCGGCACAAGAAGGATCCCGGAATCGTGGCCCGGTCGAGCCGGCTCGTGGCCGAGTGCGGCTACGCGGTCGCGGCCGTGGACGTGCCCGGTCACGGAGACCGTCCGAAGGACGAGGAGTTCCACCGGATCGCGACCGCGAACCAGGCCCGCGTGGACGCCGGGGAGGACCCGGCTCCGCTGATCGCCGCCTTCCAGGCCCTCGTGGCACGCCGGACGGTCCTGGAGTGGCGGGCGGTCCTGGACGCGCTCCAGCACCTCGGCCACGTCGGCGCCGGGCCCGTGGGCTACTGGGGCGTGTCACTGGGCTGCGGGCTCGGCGTCCCCTTCGTCGCCGCCGAACCCCGGGTCCGCGCGGCGGTCCTGGGCCTGGGCGGCGCGTCGGCGTCGGCCGAGGCCGCCGCGCGGATCACCGTCCCGGTCGAGTTCCTGGTGCAGTGGGACGACGAGCGGGTGCCCCGGGCCGAGAGCCTGGCCCTCTTCGACGCCCTGGGCTCAGCCGAGAAGACCCTGCACGCCAACCCCGGCGAACACGCTGAGCTCCCGGCCTTCGAACTGGACAGCACGGTGCGCTTCTTCACCCGCCACCTCGGCTGCCCCCGTGAACCTTCCAGGTGAACCGGAGCCGCGGGCCGAATTCGCTTGGCAGCGCGGGACACCCGTTGTTAGGTTGCCGGACATGTCCAGCCCAGAGGCGTCAAGACGGTAGCCACCGGTCGTCCGGTGGCTTGTCCTGTCGCGGTCCCTGAAGGGCCGTCGTCGCCGGATCACCGGTTCCGCTTTCCTGTCGGTCCCTTTCTGGGTGCGGAGCCTCTTCATGCCTTTGTTCGTCCATCTCCTCGGGCTGGCCGTGTTCGCCATGGGCACGTCCGAGTTCATGCTGTCCGGCCTGGTGCCGGGCCTCGCCCGTGAGCTGGGGGTGTCCATCCCCGCTGCCGGGCAGCTCACCTCGGCGTTCGCCGTGGGGATGATCGTCGGGGCGCCGCTGATGGCGGCCCTGAGCCTGCGCTGGCCGCGGCGGCGCGCGCTGCTGGCGTTCCTGGCGGTCTTCATGCTCGTGCACGTCCTCGGCGCGGTCACCACGAGCTTCGAACTCCTGCTGGTGACCCGGGTCGTCGGCGCGCTCGCCAACGCCGGGTTCCTGGCGGTGGCGCTGTCGGCGGCGGCCGGTCTGGTCGCGCCGGACGCCAAGGGGCGGGCCACGGCCGTCCTGCTCGGCGGCGTCACCGCCGCCTGCGTCGTGGGAGTGCCCGCGGGGGCGCTGCTCGGCCAGGCGTGGGGGTGGCGGTCGGCGTTCTGGGCGGTGGCCCTGGTGTCGGCGCCCGCGTTCGCCGCGATCCTCAGGGCGGTGCCCGACTCCCCGGCCGTCCACGCCCGCGGCGGCGGGGCGCGCGTGGAGTTCGGGGCGCTGCGCGACCGGCGGCTGCTGGTGACGCTGCTGCTCGGCGCGCTGGTGAACGGCGCGACCTTCTGCGCCTACACCTATCTCGCGCCGGTCGTCACCGACGTGGCGGGGATGGACCCGGCGTGGGTGCCCGTCGTGCTGGCGCTGTTCGGCGTCGGCTCGTTCGCCGGCGTGACCGCCGCCGCCCGGGTGGCCGACGTACGGCCCGCGCGGCTGCTGGTCCTGGGCGGCGCGGCGCTCCTGGCCGGGTGGGTGGCGTTCGCGCTGGCGGCCGGGAACCCGGTGGCGACGGTCGTGCTCGTCCTCGTCCAGGGGACGCTCGCGTTCGCCGTCGGTTCGACGCTGATCTCCCGGGTGCTCTACACGGCCGTCGACGCGCCCACGCTGGGCGGCGCGTTCGCCACGGCGGCCTTCAACGTCGGCGCGGCGCTCGGCCCCTGGCTGGGCGGCCTCGCCATCGCCGCCGGCCACGGGTTCAGGTCGCCGCTGTGGGTGAGCGCGCTGCTGGTGGCGCCGGCTCTGGCCCTGTTGATCCGGCGTCAGGACGGGATGAACAGCCAGGACGCCGACTCGCCCGGCTCGTAGGGGGAGTCGAGGCGTTTGGCGACGACGCCGGGCAGGCCCTGGCCGCGCGCCGCCTCCAGGACCGGCCGGGCGTCGCCGGGCCACGCGGGGGCCGTCTGCCAGCGGGGCGTGGAGAGATCCAGCGCCTCCAGGGCGGCCCGGCGCACCTCGTACGGCTCGTCCAGCAACACCCGGCCGTCGTCGTACAGCAGGTCGTAGAAGACCAGCACCTCGGCGCCCGAGAGGGTGGTGAGCTCGCCGTCCAGGAGTGCGGTGCGGCTGCCGAACGACGCCGCGAGCGCCCGCAGCCACGGGTGCTCGCGGGCGGCGGTGGTGCGGCCGCCCTCGACGGGCACCAGCAGGCGGCGGCCGCCCCAGGCGAACTCGTACGCGTACGCGGCGGCGTCGCGGGGCAGGCGGGAGCGCCGGGTGGGGAGCATGGGCGCCACGTCCGGCAGGGGAGCGCGGGACGGCGGGTCCATCCGGTGGATCATCCAGTTCTTGCCGTTCGTCTGGAACAGCACGAACCGGCCCTCGGCCCGGGAGCCGTGCAGCACGATCTTGACCTCGCGCTCCGACCATTTCTCGGTCTCGTACGTGCCCTGGTCCCAGATGGTCATGGTGCCGCCGCCGTACTCGCCCCTGGGGATCTCGCCGTGGAAGGTGAGGTACTCCATCGGGTGGTCCTCGGTGTGCACGGCCAGGTGGTTGGTGGCGGGGTCGGACGGCAGGCCCTTGGGGATGGCCCAGGAGGCGAGCACGCCGTCGCGTTCGAGGCGGAGGTCCCAGTGCAGGGAGCGGGCGTGGTGCTCCTGGATGACGAAGGAGGCGCCGCCGCGCGGCTCCGGGGGCTCGTCGGGGACGGGTTCGGGGGTACGGCTGGCGTCGCGTTTGCTCCTGTATTGCTTGAGTTTGTCAGCCACACAGGCGTACTACCCGACTTCGCCCATGTCCGAGCGAACCCGAGCCCGCTTCTGGAAAGATGATCTCCCCCAGCATTCCCCCTCCCTAGGACTGCAGAATCATCATGAGGCGTTGGATCCTCCCCGCGGCCCTCGCGCTGGCCGCCGCCCTGCCCGCCGTGACCGCCGTGCCCGCCGCGGCGCGGACCGCCGCCCCCGACCCCGCGCAGGCCGTCAAGGCGCAGCTCCGGCCCGAGCGCGGCGTCCGCGTCGACGAGGTGTCGCGGGCCGTCACCGCCAAGGCGTCCACCCGCACCCGCTACCACAGCGGCATCCAGCTCGGCCCGACCGGCCCGGTCGCCTCATGGGCGGACGTGGAGGACGCCTCCGACGACCGCAGCAGCGGCGGCCAGGGCAGCAAGCCCGGCCAGCGGGCCGCCGTGGGCACGTCCGTCTACACCACCGGCGAGGCCGTCGCCGAGCTGCTGCCCAAGGACAAGCTCTGGGTCAGGACCGAGCAGGGCGACCGCTACCCGAACCTGGCGCTGGCCGTGGCGAGCAAGCAGACGATCAACGTCTTCGACCCGGCCGTGCTCAGGGCCGCGCTCAAGGGCAAGCGGGCCGGCGCGGTCTCCGGCGGCCACCTCTACCGGGGCACGATCACCTACGCCAAGCTGTACGAGGCCGCCAAGGGCTACTACGGCAAGCTCTTCTCCGGCGCCCCCCGCGGGGCCTACGCCAAGACCACGATCTCCTGGCGGCTCTGGACCGACAGCCGCGGCCTGCCCCTGCGGCTCGCGACCACCGAGCGGGCGGTGTCCGGCGCGTACCGCACGATCGACACCCGCTACTCCGGCTGGGGCGAGCACCTGATCATCACCGCCCCGGCGCGGGCCGAGGTCGTCGAGTGGGAGGACCGCCGCCGCCCCGGCCCCGACGCCCCTGAGAGCGACATCAGCCTGTCGGCGGCCCACTCCGAGCCCTACGCGTCGTGAAGCGCGGAATCCTCGCGGCGGTCACCGTCGCGCTGACCGTCCTCCTCGCCGCTCCCCCCGCCGCCGCCGCCGAGACCGCGGCGCCCGACCCGGTCCGTGCGCTGCGGAAGCAGCTCAAGGCCGAGCGCGGGGTCAAACTGGCGGAGGTGTCCAGATTGGGCTCCGTCCGCTTCCGGATCAAGGGCGGCGTCCAGCTCTCCCCGTCCGGCCCTGTCGCCGTGCACGTCTCCGTGGAAGCCCCGGACGAGGAGGACGCCGGCACCATCGAGATACTCGGCTTCCCGCGAGCCGCCTATCTCGGCGGAGCCGATGTGGCGAAGCACCTTCCCGGCGGCAAGTCCTGGGTGGGCGAGGAAGCGGCCAAGGGGGTCACCGTGAACCCGGTGGCCTTCGCCGGCATGCAGCCGATCAACGTGTTCGATCCGGCCGTGCTGAAGGCGACGTTGCGGGGCGAGCGGGCCAGGCCGGTCTCCGGCGGCCACCTCTATCAGGGCCACGTGACGTACCAGGAGCTGTACGAGGCGTCGAAGTCCTTCTACGCCGAGCGGTTCGGGGATCTGAACCGCGGTGACCGCGCCGACAGAAAGATCTCCTACCGGCTCCGGATCGACCGGAAGGGCCTGATCGAGCGTCTGCAGACCCGGGAGGCAGTGGGCTCGGGCGAGCACAAGGTCGTCACCACCGCCGACACCCGCTTCTCGGACTGGGGCGCCCCCATGGTGATCACGGCCCCGGCCGCGGACGAGGTCCTCCCCTACAAGGACTTCCAGAACCTCCGGGTGCCGGTGCCGGACCCGCTGGAGGGCAGCCGCTCCGGGCTCCGTTAGGCGAGGGCCTTGCGGAGCCAGGATTCGACGCCCGCCACGTGGATGGTGGCCCAGGCCCGGGCCACCTCCGGCTGGCGGGCGGCGATCGCCTCGTAGATGGCGGTGTGCTGCTCTCGGGTCCTGGCCATCGCGCCCTCCTGGGTGAGGCCGCGCCAGATGCGGGCCCGGGTGGTCGGCCCCGACAGGCTCTCGATGAACGAGCAGAGCACGCTGTTGCCCGACCCGGCGGCGATCCGCTGGTGGAACCGCAGGTCGTTGGCGACCAGCTCCTCGATCGTCGGCTCGGCGGGCAGCGACTCCAGGATCGTGCGCAGCTCGGCGATGTCGTCGTCGGTCATCAGCTCGGCGGCCATGGCGGTGGCCGCGGGCTCCAGGATGCGGCGGACCTCGAAGAACTGCAGCACCGTGTCGTCGCGGTGCAGGTCGAGGATGAACGACATGGTGTCGAGCAGCAGCCGCGGCTCCAGGCTCGTCACGTAGGTGCCGTCGCCCTGCCGCACGTCCAGGACGTTGATCAGGGCGAGCGCGCGCACGGCCTCGCGCAGCGAGTTGCGCGAGAGGCCGAGCCGCTCGGCGAGGTCGGCCTCCTTGGGCAGCCTGTCTCCCGGAGCGACCTCGCCTGAGAGGATCATCTGCTTGATCTTGTCGATGGCCGCGTCGGTGACCGCCACGCTTTTCTCCCTAGACATCGGATGTCTAGGATTCTAGGGCCTGGAAACGTACCGGCTCGCCTCCCGGGAGTCGGCGGAGCGCGCCGCGGACCTCCAGGGCGCGCAGGTGGGCGGCGGCCTCGCCGGCCGCCATGCCGCGCAGCATCGGCGGCAGCTCCGACCATGGCCGGTTCCAGGTCATCATGGCGGCGGTCTCCCAGATGGTCAGCGGCTCGGCGCGCTCGGCCAGCAGGGCGAGGAGCCGGTCGAGCTTCTCCTCGTGATGGTGACGGATCTGAGCGGCTCGTGCCGCCACATCTGGAAATGTCCACTCATGCGCGGGCAGGGCTCCGAGGTCCCCCAGCTCGCCGACCCTGTCCAGCGACTCCAGGAAGTCGCCGAGCGGGTTGACGTCGTCCCGGTCGAACGGATAGATCCCGATGTGCGGGGTGATGCCGGGCAGCACGTGGTCACCGGTGAAGAGCCGGTCGGAGTCCTCCAGGTGCAGGCAGACGTGGCCGGGGGTGTGGCCCGGCGTGTGCACCACCCGCAGCTTCCTGCCGGGCAGGTCGACGAGGTCGCCGTCGCGCAGCCGCCGATCGGCCCGCGCGGGCGGCTGCTGCCTGCCGTCGCTCGCCATGCCGTCGGGCAGGTCCTCCACGGGCGCGCCGGCCCGGCGGAGCATGTCGGTCTGGAAGGACCTGCGGAGGTCGGAGTCGACGTCGTTCATCATGTCGACGAGCGCCGCGTCCGCCTCGTGCATGGCGATCCAGGCGCCCGACGTCTCCCTGACCTGCCCGGCCAGCCCGGCGTGGTCCGGGTGGAAGTGGGTGACGACCACCCCGTGTACGTCCGCCACGTCGATCCCGGCCACCGCCAGGCCGTCGCGGAGCGCCGCCCACGCGTCCGGGTGGTTCCATCCGGCGTCCACCAGCACCGGCCCGCGCGGCGACTCGATCGCGTACACCAGCGTGTAGCCGAGCGGGTTGCCCGGGATCGGCACCGGCACGCTCCACACCCCGAACCCGAGATCCAGCGGGCGCTGCTCGGCGTACGGACGACGGGCTGTCTTGGAGCGGGTCATGCCATGCGCTCGAGGATCGTGGCGGTGGCCAGCGCGCCACCCGCGCACATGGTCACCAGCGCCGTCGAGCGGTCCGACCGTTCCAGCTCGTGCAGCGCCGTGGTGATCAGCCGCGCCCCCGTCGCGCCGACCGGGTGGCCGAGCGCGATGGCGCCGCCGTTGACGTTGACCCGGTCGAGGTCCGGCTCGTGCACCTGCGCCCAGGACAGCGCCACCGACGCGAACGCCTCGTTGACCTCGAACAGGTCGATGTCGCCGATGGTCATCCCGGCCGCCGCCAGCACCTTGGCGGTCGCGTCCACCGGCCCGTCGAGGTGGTAGTACGGCTCGGCGCCGACGAGCGTCTGGGCCAGGATGCGCGCCCGGGGCCGCAGCCCGTGGCGCATCGCGGCCTCCCTGCTCATCAGCAGCACGGCGGCGGCCCCGTCGGAGATCTGCGAGGAGGTGCCCGCGGTGTGCAGCCCTTCCTCGCCCAGCACCGGCTTGAGCTTGGCCAGCCCTTCCACCGTGGTCTCGCGCAGCCCCTGGTCCTTGGTGACCGTGCCGACCGGGACGATCTCCCGCTCGAACCGTCCGTCGGACCACGCCTTGGCGGCCCGCTGCTGCGACCGGGCGCCGAACCAGTCGAGCCGCTCACGGGTGAGCCCGCGCCGCCGGGCGATCCGCTCGGCCGCGGTGAACTGGTCGGGCAGGTCGATGTTCCAGTCGTCGGGCCGCGGGTTCGCGGGCAGCACGTTGCTGCCGAGCGGCGCCCGGCTCATCACCTCGACGCCGCAGCCCACGCCGACGTCGATCACCCCGGCTGCGATCATGGCCGCCGCGAGGTGCACCGCCTGCTGCGAGGAGCCGCACTGGGCGTCGACGGTGGTCACACCCGTCCGGTAGGGGAGGCCGGCGTAGAGCCAGGCGTGCCTGCCGACGTGGCCTCCCTGCTCGCCCGCCTGGGTCACGCATCCCGCGAACACCTGGTCGACCAGCGCGGGAGCGACCCCGGACCGCCCGATCAGGCCGTTGAGCGCGGTGGCCAGCACCTGCTGCGGTTTCAGCTCGGCCAGCCAGCCGCCGCGCTTGCCGATCGGCGTGCGGACGGCCTCGACGATGACGGGGGTGCGCACATTCGCCTCCAGAACGTTACTCTGGTCGCGACTGTAACTTGTTCTACTTTGATCCGGAAGCCCCGGCGGGCAACGAGGCGGGCAGCCCGAAGCGGGGCAGGATGCCGGGCTCGAAGAACATCCCCACGTGGCTGACCTGCGGCCCGTCGAAGGTGAGCACCTGCAGCGCGAACTCCTGGTAGGTGTCGCCGTCGCGCAGGTAGAGGCCGAACGCCGGCTGGCCGTTGGCCCGCGCCGGCAGCAGCCGCAGATCACCGGGTCGCTCGGCCGGGCACTGGGCGGAGACGAGCCGGCCGATGTCTTCCGCGCCCTGGTACCACCCGTCGTAAGGGGGCATCTCGAAGATCGCCTCCTTGGTGAACAGCTCGACGATCGCCCCGATGTCGTAGGACTCGAACGCCTCCACGTAGCGGTCGAGCCGCTCCCGCTGCTCCTCAGTGAGCGGCTCGGGCCGGTCGTCGAGGCTCGGCGAGACCTGCTCCAGCTGGGCGCGGGCGCGCTGCAGGATGCTGTTGACGGCCGTGGTCGTGGTGTCGAGCGCCTCGGCCACCTCGGCGGCCCGCCACTTGAGCACGTCACGCAGGACCAGCACCGCCCGCTGGCGCGGCGGCAGGTGTTGCAGGGCCGCGACGAGCGCCAGGCGGATGCTCTCGCGAGCGGTGACGATGGCGGCCGGGTCGTCGCCGCCGGCGCCCACCATGCCGTCGGGAACCGGCTCCAGCCACGGCACCTCCCGCCGCTCCACCAGCGGCGCGGCCGGCTCGGACGCGGGCGCGCCCAGCCCGGTCGGCAGCGGCCTGCGCCCCCGGTTGTCGAGCGCGGTCAGGCACTGCGTGGTGGCGATGCGGTAGAGCCACGTGCGCAGGGACGAGCGCCCCTCGAACCCGTCATAGTGGCGCCAGGCCCGCAGGAACGTCTCCTGCACCAGGTCTTCGGCGTCGTGCACCGAGCCCATCATGCGATAGCAGTGGGCGAGCAACTCCCGGCGCATGGGATCGGCCTGCCGGAGAAACTCCTCATTGGATGGCCTCTCGGTCATACCCCCTGTATAGACGACGCGACCGACAGATCGCCGGTCAGTGCGGTACCGTGAGGACGATCTTGCCGCTGGTCCGGCCGGTCTCGCCGAGTTCGTGGGCCTTGGCCGCCTCCGCGAGCGGCAGCACCGCGGCGATCTCCGGACGGAGCCTGCCCGCCTCCACGAGCGCCGCCAGCGCGCGCAGCGCGGCGTGGTCCGGTTCCACCAGCATGGCGGCCGATCTGACGCCCAGTGCGGCCGCCTCCTCGGGCAGGCCCGCATCCATCACCGACAGGGGGAGCGTGACGAGCGTGCCGCCCCGCCGCAGGGTGCGCAGCGAGCGCCGGCCGTAGTCGCCGCCGATGCCGTCCAGCACCACGTCCACGTCGCGGACGGTCTCGGCGAAGTCGGCCGCGCGGTAGTCGACGAGCTCGTCCGCGCCGAGCCCGCGCAGGAACGCGTGCTTGGCCGCGCTCGCGGTGCCGATGACGTACGCGCCGCGCGCCTTGGTGATCTGCACCGCGAGGTGGCCCACCCCGCCGGCCGCCGCGTGGATCAGGACGCGCTGACCGCCCTTGAGCCCGGCCACGTCCACCAGCGCCTGCCACGCGGTCAGCGCGGCGAGCGGGAGGGCGGCGGCGCGCACGTGGTCGACGACCCGCGGCTTGCGGGCGAAGTGGCGGGACGGCGCGGTCACGTACTGGGCGTACGCGCCGTGGCCGAACGGGTAACGCAGCATGCCGAAGACCTCGTCGCCCGGCTCGTACAGAGCCTGCCCGATGCCGGAGCCCTCCACCACGCCGGAGACGTCGTAGCCGAGCGTGAACGGCGGCGCGCCCACCAGCCCGCCGGTGGCGCGGGTCTTCCAGTCGGTCGGGTTGACCCCGGCGGCCTCCACCCGCACCAGCACCTCGGTCGGGCCGGGCACCGGCTTGTCGACTTCCGCCATGGTCAGCACCTCGGGCCCGCCGAGCGAGTCCTGCGTGATCGCGAGCATCTTCATGCCGACCAGCTTGCCCAGCCGCCCGGGTGCGGGCGAGCGGCCGGATGGCCAACCTCCGCAAAGATCCGGCCAACCCCGGACCGGCGGGCGGCGGGGGTCAGATGTCGGCGAGGAGGCGGCCGGCGGCGATCTCGATGCGGCGCTGGATCTGGTCGTGGGTGCGGCGGCCGCGGAGGATCTCCAGGAGCTCCTGGACCCAGACGCTCGCCAGCGAGCCCGCCAGCGCGAGCTGCTCCTCGGTGGCCTGCTCGGGGGTGAGACCGCCGGTGGAGACGCGGAGCAGGAGGCCGGCCATGCGGTCGCCGAGGGGGATCTCGACGTCGTCGGCGAGGATGAGCGAGCGGATCAGCGCGTCGGCCAGCTCGGGCTCGCGCATGAGCCCCCGGGTGGCCCGCATCAGCACGTCGACCGCGCGCCCCGCGGGGGTGTCCGCGCTCGGCGGGCGCCGCTCGATGCTGCTCTCCAGCAGGTCGATCTCCTCGCCGACCACCGCCACGACGAGGTCCATCTTGGACGGGAAGTAGCGGTAGAGGGTGCCGAGCGCCACACCGGCCCGCTCGGCGACGGTGCGCATCTGCATGGCTTCGACCCCGCCCCGGGAGGCGAGGGCCGCGGCGGCCTGGACGATGCGCTTGCGGCGCTGGTGCTGGCTGCGCGAACGGGCGCCCTGCCCGCCCGACGAGGGGCCGCCGGACGGGAGCCCGTCGGGCGTGAAGTCGTGCTCCATGGTCCCCTCAGGGTGGGTGGGGGGTGTGGCGATGGCTCCCTGAAGGGCCGCCTGCGGGGTACGCATAAGAACACGTTATCTGATTAACCGACGCCCCGGCTTGTTACTCGCGAGTCACAAAGAAGGCCTATCAGTGCATGTCCTCGCCGTTTCGTGGCTATTTCGAGGATTATTCGGATTAACTCGCACTAGACAGATATTGGAATCTGTTCTAGTTTGCGATTCGGTTGACCGAGCGCTTGGTGGAGGCGCGGATGGACTTCGGCCTTGACGAGACCCAGGAAGCCCTGCGCGACCTGACCGCCGGCCTGCTGGCCAAGGAGGCGAGCCAGGAGCGGCTGGAGGCGCACGAACGCGGCGGCGCACCGTACGACCAGGGGTTGTGGCAGGCGCTGCGCGAGGCCGGCCTGACCGCGATCTGCGTGCCGGAGCACGCGGGCGGCGCGGGGCTGGGGCCGGTCGAGATGGCGGTGGTGCTGCGCGAGGCGGGCATGCGGGCGGCGCCGGGTCCGCTGGCGGCCACGCTGGTGAGCACGCTGGCCGCGAGCCGGTACGGCGCACCGGAACACCACGAGCGGCTGAACGGCGCCGCCGTGTCCACAGTCGCCATCAGGGAGCCGGGCAGGTCGCTCGCCGACCCGCCCGCCACGACCGCCGGGCGGGCGTCCGATGTCTGGCGGCTGACAGGGCGCAAGTGCGGCGTCGCCTACCCCGGCGGCGAGCTGCTGGTCACCGCCGACGAAGGGCTGTTCCTGGTCCGCGCGCCGGGGATCGCCGAGCACGCCGCGCCAGGGGTCACGACGACGGCGGAGTTCGCCTCGACCGGGGAGGTCATGGCCTCGGTCGCGTTCGAGGACGCCCCCGCCGAACGGGTGGCCGGACCCGAGGCGGTCACCGCGGTGCGCCACCTCTACACCGCGGCCGTGACCGCGCAGGCGTCCGGAGTGCTCGCCGGGGCGCTGCGGCTGACCACCGAGCACCTGAAGACCCGCAGGCAGTTCGGCCGGGCGCTGGCCGAGTTCCAGGCCGTGACCACACAGGTCGCCGACGTCTACATCGCGGCGCGGGCGCTCGACGTCGCCATGTGGTCCGGGACCTGGCGGCTGGCCGCGGGCCTGCCCGCCGAGGAGGACCTGGCGCTGGCCGGCTATCACGCGAGCGAGGCGGCCCGTGCGCTCTACACCTGCCAGCACCTGCACGGCGGACTCGGGCTGGACGTGACGTACCCGCTGCACCGCTACTTCGCGCACGCCAAGCACCTGGCGCACCTGCTCGGCGGCGCCGACGCGCAGCTCGACCTGATCGGAGCGCTCGCCTGATGCACATCGACCTGACCCCCGACCAGCGCCGGCTCCAGGACGAACTGCGCGCGTACTTCACCGCCTGCCTGACCCCCGAGGAGCGCGCGAAGATCGCCGAGGACCCGTTCGGCGAGGCGTACATGGCGCACTGCCGCCGGCTCGGCCGCGACGGCAGACTCGGCCTCGGCTGGCCCGAAGAGTTCGGCGGCGCCGGTCTCGGCCCCATCGAGCAGCAGATCTTCGCCAACGAGATCGCCCGCGCCGGCGTCCCATACCCGCTCATCTCCGTCCAGACCGTCGCGCCGACGATCATGCAGTACGGGACGCGCGAGCAGAAGGAGCGGTTCCTGCCGAGCATCCTGGCGGGGGAGTGCCACTTCGCGATCGGCTACACCGAGCCCGAGGCGGGCACCGACCTCGCCTCGCTGCGCACCACGGCGGTGCTCGACGGCGACCACTACGTGGTGAACGGCCAGAAGATCTTCACCAGCGGCGCCCACTACGCCCAGTACATCTGGCTCGCCGCCCGCACCGACCCGGAGGCGAAGAAGCACCGGGGCATCACCATGATGATCGTCTCGACGGACGACCCCGGCTTCTCCTGGACGCCGATCACCACCATGGACGGCCGCCACCACACGAACGCCACCTACTACGCCGACGTCCGCGTCCCGGCCGACATGGTGGTCGGCGAGGTGGGCAAGGGCTGGGACCTGATCGTCAACCAGCTCAACCACGAGCGCGTCACACTCGGCCCCGCCGGCAACCTGGGCCAGCTCTACGACCGCCTGCTCGCCTGGGCCCGCCGGACGGGCGTGGCCGACCAGCCGGACGTCCGCCGCGCGCTGGGCCGCGTCCGGGCCTTCTTCCGTACGAACGAGCTGCTGAACTGGCAGGTCGCGGCGAACATGGACCTCGGCTGGCTGGGCGCGCCCGACGCCTCCGCCACCAAGGTCTACGCCTCGGAGCGGATGCAGGAGGCGGGCCGGCTGATCGGCGAGATCCTGGCCCGCCACGGCGACCCGGCCGACCCGGAGACGGCCGAGCTGATCGAGGTGACCGACCGGGGCGTCAAGGGCGGCCTGGTGCTCACCTTCGGCGGCGGCGTCAACGAGGTGCAGCGCGAGCTGATCACCATGCTCGGCCTGAGCCTGCCCAGACCGCCGCGCTGACCGAAGGCGGCTACGGCTTGATGATCATCGGGACCGAGAAGAACACGATCATCGCGATCGCCACGCAGATCAGGAAGCCGATCAGCTCCCAGGCCCAGTCGTGGTGACGGTTGCGGCGCTTCTTCTTCCTGCCCTTGGCGGGGTGCGGCTTGCGGCCCTTCTGCGGCGGCTTGCGGGCCGGCGGCTTGCGCACGGGCCGCGGCTTCGTCAGCAGCGGATCGGGTGCGGCCACCGGCTTCCGGGCCTCTTCCGTACGGGGTTCGTCCGTACGGGAGACGTCCGTACGGGAGACGTCCGAGAGAGGGGCGGCCGTGGGGGAGGTCGGTGAGTCGGCCGGGCGGGGCGCCGGGACCACGGGCTCGGCGGCCGGGGCCACGGGCATGCGGTAGACCGGCTCCTTGGGCGGGGTGCGCGGCACGAACAGCGGCCCCGCCTCGCGGACCTGGCCCTGGTGGACGAGGAAGTCGCCGGTGGCCGGCGGGTCGGCGGCCGGTGACGCCGGCGGGGCGCCGGCCGCGTCGTCGAGCAGGTCGCCGCCGGTCAGGAACGCGGGCGCGGACAGCGGCTCGCCCATGCCCGGCTTCGCACCCCGCGGCGTCGGCCGCTCAGGCCCGGCCTGCGCGGCCCGGCGCGGGCGGAAGGCCTCGAAAGGCGACGACGCGGCCGGAGGCTCAGGAACAGCGGGCCGCTCCGGCTTGACGGGCGCGAGGGCCGACGGCCCCTGCCGCGGGTCCGGGAAGGGTGCTGGGGACGACGGGCCGGGCCGCGGGTCCGGGAAGGGCGATGACGACGGGCCGGGGCGCGAACCCGGGAAAGGCGCGAAGGACGACGGGCCGGGGCGGGCGCCGGGGAAGGGCGCGAGGGACGACGCACCGGGGAAGCCCGTCAGGCGGGCCGGGCCCTCGCGCACCGCGTCGCGGTACTTCGGCATCGGGGCCGTGGTCGCGTCGTGGGCCGGGACGCGGGACGACGAGGGCGGGGTCAGCAGGTCGCGGGGGAAGAGCCCGGTCGTGGTCGCCGGGTCGGCCTCGCCGAGCGGCTGCGGCCAGGCCGGCGGCACGGGCCAGCGCGGCTTGACGAACAGCGGTGCGGGATTGGCAGTGCTGGAGCCCGCCAGGTGGATGCGGAGCGTCCCGGGCGGCTCCGGCCACGGCAGGCGCCCGAGCACGTCGCGCAGCGGCGCCACGGACAGCGCGCCGTAGACGTCGGCCACCGGCTTCGGGATGCGGCCCTCGCTCGCGTCCAGCGCCATGTTGAGGATCTGACGGAACCGGTGGGCCGCGCTGAGCACCAGCTCCTCCGCCGTGTCGGGCGCCACGTCGAGCACCCAGGCCAGCTCGGCCAGGTCGAGCCCGCAGACGTGGCCGAGCACGAGCACCTCGCGCTGCTGCGGCCGCAGCTCGCGCAGGATCCGCTCGACCAGCGCGGAGGCCGGGTCGACGAGCGGGTCGACCACGGGCGGCGCGTAGACCACGTCGCGCCGGTGGATCTCCCGGCGGGCGAACGCGTACAGGGCGGCTCGCGGAGAATCCTCCGGCGCGCTGGTGAGGACGGACACCAGGACGTCGGCCGTCGAGCCGGGGTCGCCGAGCTGATCGGCACAGTAGACGAACAGCCCGGCGGCGTGACTGTCGTAGAGCTCGGCGATCTGCTCGCGACGGGAGCGCTGACCGGTGAGCGGGTGTGTCACGGTACCGGTTCCTCTTACTGACAAAGGCGGACGCTGGGGGGAGGGGGGTGCGCCGGTGAGTCTGGAGATTGTGGAGGTAATCATGCCAACAATCCCAAGTCGAGCGCACTACCGGGGCGGGAATTCCTGGGGAATCGCAGGTCAGTGAAGCGGTTCAGTTCGGACTCGATGCCCAGATGGGGATGGATCGCCGTAGTCTGTGGGTTCAAGAGATCATGTGGCGGTCGTGGCAGGGGGTCGCGGCCCTGCTCGATGCGGGAGGTCGCGCGTGATCACTTTCGACGCTGTCACCAAGCGCTACCCGGACGGCACCGTCGCGGTGGACGGCTTGAGCCTTGAGGCGCGCACGGGAGAGATCACCGTGCTGGTCGGCCCTTCCGGGTGCGGCAAGACGACGTCGCTGCGGATGATCAACCGGATGATCGACCCCAGCGAGGGCCGGATCCTGCTCGACGGCGCTCCGGTGCAGAGCGTCGACCCTCCCGTGCTGCGCCGCGGCATCGGCTACGTGATCCAGCAGGCCGGTCTGTTCCCGCACCGCAAGGTCGTCGACAACGTCGCCACCGTCCCTTACCTGCTGGGCTGGAACCGCAAGCGGGCCCGCGGCCGGGCCATGGACCTGCTGGAGCGGGTCGGCCTGGACCCCGCGCTGGCCGAGCGCTACCCGTTCCAGCTGTCCGGCGGGCAGCAGCAGCGGGTCGGGGTGGCCAGGGCGCTGGCGGCCGACCCGCCCGTGCTGCTCATGGACGAGCCGTTCAGCGCGGTCGACCCGGTGGTGCGCACGAGCTTGCAGGACGAGCTGATCAGGCTCCAGGCCGAGCTCAACAAGACCATCGTGTTCGTCACCCACGACATCGACGAGGCGATCAAGCTGGGCGACCAGGTGGCGGTGCTGCGCGTGGGCGGCAAGCTGGCGCAGCTCGCCGATCCCCGGACGCTGCTGACGGAGCCGGCCGACGACTTCGTGCGCGAGTTCCTCGGCCGCGACCGGGGGATCCGCCGCCTGCAGTTCGTCCCCACCGACGGGCTGCGGCTGCGCACCGACCTGACCGTGCGGGAGGGCTCAGGCCGGAACGGCGACGAGCCCTGGCTGCTCGCGGTCACCGCCGAAGGACGCCCGGCCGGCTGGCTGTCGCGCGCCAAGCCCGGCGCGCTGGAGCCCGCGGGCACCTTCCGGCCCGGCCGCGACTCCATGCGCGCGGCGCTGGACGCCGCCCTGCTGTCGCCGTCGGGCCACGCGGTGGCGGTGGACGAGCACGACAAGGTGGTCGGGGTGGCCACCCGGCAGGCGCTCGACGAGGCCCTGACGGAGGCCGTCCATGGGTGACGGGCCTCCCTCGCTCTGGGAGTGGACCGCACGCAACTGGGACACCGGGCGGAGCGGCAGCATCAAGGACCTGCTCGGCGACCACCTGCTGATGTCGCTGGTGCCGATCGTCGTGGGCCTGGCGCTGGCCCTGCCGCTCGGGCTGGCCTGCATCCGGTGGCGGTGGCTCTACCAGCCCACGGCGGCCGTGTTCAACGTGCTCTACGCGCTGCCGTCGCTGCCGCTGTTCATGATGCTGATCTCGGTCACCGGGCTGTCGCCGGTCACGGTGATCATCCCGCTGACCTTCTACGCGATGGCCGTGCTCATCCCGGCCGTGGTCGACGGGATCGGCGCGGTGCCCGATCACGTCCGCCAGTCGGCCGTGGCCATGGGCTTCACGCCGCTGCGCCGGCTGGTGCAGGTGGAGCTGCCGATCGCGGTGCCGGTCGTGATCGCCGGGCTGCGGGTGGTGGCCGTCTCCAGCATCAGCCTGGTCAGCGTCGGCGCGCTGATCGGTCAGGGCGGGCTGGGCATGCTGTTCACCCGCGCCTACCAGAACCCGTTCGTGCCCCCGGTCGTGGTCGGCATCGGGCTCATCGTGCTGCTGGCGCTGGTCGCCGACGGGCTGCTGGTGCTCGCGCAGCGGCTGCTCACCCCCTGGGAACGGGCGAGGAGGGCGTCGTGACCTGGCTGTTCGACTTCTTCGGCGATCCGGCCAACTGGTCCGGGCCGTACGGGATCCCGATGCGGCTGCTGGAGCACCTGGAGTTCGCCGCCCTGGCGCTGGCCCTGGCCGCGCTGGTCGCGGTGCCGCTCGGCCTGCTGATCGGCCACACCGGCCGGGGCGGCCTGGTCGTGGTGGTCTCCGCCAACCTGGCCAGGGCGATCCCCACGCTGGGCGCGCTGGTGCTGTTCGTGCTGCTGCTGGGCACCACGTCGATCTGGCCGGTGATCATCCCGCTGGTGCTGCTGGCCGTGCCGCCCATCCTGGTCAACACCTTCGAGGGGATCAGGGGGGTCGACCCCGAGCTGCGCGACGCCGCCTACGGGATGGGGCTGCGCGGCGGGCAGGTGCTCGGGAAGGTGCTGGTGCCGGTGGCGCTGCCGCTGATCCTGCTGGGGCTGCGGCTGTCGGCCATCCAGGTGGTCGCGACCACGACGGTCGCCGCGTACACCGGCCTGGGCGGGCTCGGCAGGTTCGTCATCGACGGTTTCGCGACACAGGATTACGCGAGCGTGTTCGGGGGTTCTGTGTTGATTGTGCTGTTCGCGCTCGTGGTGCAGGTCGGTTTCACGCTGGTGCAGCGGGTCACCGTCTCCCCGGGCGTGAGCCGGCGACTGAGGGTACGTGACAGTGGTGCAACCTCCCGCTAGAAGGGGAAACAACTGATGAGACGCATGTTCGGCACCGCGGCGGTGCTTCTGTCCGCGGCGCTCGCGCTGGCCGGCTGTGGTGGTGGCGGCGGAGGGGACAACCCGCTGCAGACCACGTCCGCCGCGCCGAGCGGTTCGGCTTCCGGCGGGGGGACGGTCGTGATCGGGTCGTTCGACTTCGACGAGAGCGTGCTGCTCGCGTCGATCTACGCCCAGGCGCTGGAGGCCAAGGGCGTGCAGGTCGAGGAGAAGCCCAGGATCGGCAGCCGCGAGGTCGTCTACGACCAGGTGAAGAGCGGCGGGCTGACCGTCGTGCCCGAGTACAACGGCAACCTGCTCGCCTACGTCGACAAGGAGTCCACCGCGGCGACCGCCGACGACGTCAACGCCGCGCTGAAGGAGAAGCTGCCGCCGGAGCTGGAGGTGCTCGACTCCTCGCCGGCCGAGGACAAGGACACGCTCTCGGTCACCAAGGAGACCGCGCAGACCACCGCCACCATGGAAGACCTGGCCAAGGTGTCGAAGGACATGGTCGTGGGCGGCCCGCCGGAGTTCAAGAGCCGCTGGGAGAAGCCCTTCAAGGACGTGTACGGGATCGAGTTCAAGGAGTGGAAGCCGACCGGCCCGACGACGGCCGACGCCATCAAGGACGGCTCCATCCAGGTGGGCAACGTCTTCAGCACCGACCCGAAGATGACCGCCAACGACCTGGTCCCGCTCGAGGACACCAAGAACATCTTCCCCGCCCAGAACGTCACCCCGCTGGTCAACAAGGCCGCGGTGGACGACACGGTCCGCACGACGCTCAACGGCATCTCCGCCAAGCTGACGACGGACTCGCTGCTCGAGATGATGCAGAAGATCGCCGTCAACAAGGACGAGCCCGCCACGGTGGCCAAGGAATGGCTGACGTCGAACGGTCTCGGCTGACCCGCGCCGCCGACGGGCCCCCCGCGCGCCGGGGGGCCCGTCGGTGAGCGAGTTCACCGACGCGATGGGGCAGCTCGCGGCGGGCGTGTCGGTCGTCACCGTGCGCGACGACCGCGACGACGTGGGCGTCACCGTCTCCGCCCTGATGTCGGTGTCGATCGACCCGCCGCTGGTGCTCGTCAGCCTGGGCAGCCGGGGCTACCTCAGCGAGGTGCTGCTGCGCCGCGACCGCTGGGCGTGCTCCCTGCTGTCGTCCGGGCAGGCGGCGATGGCCAGCAGGTTCGCCGCCGCCGGCCGGCCGAGCGCCCGCCACCTCGTGGCCGGCGCCCCGCACCACCGCGGCGCCTACTCCGGCGCGCTCGTGCTCGACGGCGGCGTCGCGGCGCTGGAGGCGGAGACCGCGCAGGTGGTGCCGGCGGGCGACCACACCTTGTTCGTGGCCCGGGTGCTGACCGTCGACTACGTCACCCCGGGCCTGCGACCCCTGGTCCGCCTGCGCGGGCGTTACCGCTCGGTGAGCGGCTAGCGGATCTGATACCAGGCCGGGAGCGCCAGCGGGCCGGTCGCCGGGAGGCCGAGCTCGGCGGAGAGCCGGGCCAGCGGACCCCAGGCGTCCAGGCGCACCCTGGCCAGCGCCGCGGCCTTGTCCTCGCTCGACTCGGGGCCGCGCAGCCGCTCCAGCGGATTGAGCTTCGGGTACATCCGGACCGGGGCGTCCTGCGCCAGGCCGACCCGCTTCCTGGCCAGCGCCAGCGCGTCCTCCAGGCCGCCCAGCTCGTCGACCAGGCCGCTCGCGCGGGCGTCGGCGCCGGTCCACACCCGGCCGCGGGCCAGCTCGTGGGCCCGCTCGCGGCTCAGGTCGCGGGCCTGGGCCACCTTGCCCACGAAGTCGTCGTAGATGCGGTCCAGCCAGGCGTTGACCCGCTCCCACTGCTCCGGCGAGAAGCCGCGGGTGGTGGAGAACATGCCCGCGTTCGCACCCTCGGCGACCTGCTCGGTGTCGACGCCGAGCTTCGCCATCAGCTCCGACAGCACCGGCTTGCCGCCGAGCACGCCGATCGACCCGGTGAGCGTGCCCGGCTGGGCCACGATCACGTCGGCGGCCATGGCGACGAAGTAGCCGCCGGAGGCCGCCACGTCGCCCATCGACACGATCACCGGCTTGACCTTGCGCGTCAGCACCACCTCGCGCCAGACCGTGTCGGAGGCCACGTACGAGCCGCCGGGGCTGTCGACCCGGAACACCACGGCCTTGACGTGCTCGTCGCGGCGGGCGGCGCGCAGCGCGGCGCTGATCGTGTCGGAGCCCATCGCGCCGCTCCCGCCGAGCGGGCTGCGGCCGCTGCGGCCGGTGCGGATCGGGCCGCTGCCGTGGACGAGCGCGACGCTGTCGGCGCCCGGGTGGGGCAGCTTCTTGACGGCCGACGCCCGCTGGTAGCGGGACACATACTGCAGATGCGTGTCCGCCCCCGCGGACCGCTTGACCTCTTCGTACACCTCGTCGCGGTAGGCGAGGCCGTCGACCAGGCCGGCCTCCAGCGCCTCGGCGCCGATGAACGGGCCGCGGTCGATCAGCTCGCGCACCTTGCCCGGGTCGAGCCTGCGGCCGTCGGCGATGCCGGCGACGAGCTGCTCGGTCACCGACTCGACGATGCGGGCCATCGACTCGCGGTGCGGCTCGGTCATGTGGTCCTGGGTGAAGGTGTTGGCCGCGGTCTTGTATTCGTGGCGCTGGCCGACCTGGTAGTCGACGCCGAGCTTGCCCAGCGCGTTCTTCAGGAAGCGCTGCTCCAGGACCACGCCGGTCAGCCCGACGTCACCGCTGGGCTGCAGGTAGACCCGCTCGAAGGCGCTGGCCAGGAAGTAGGGGACGGTGCCGGCGCCGAACTCGCCGAACGTCTCGGCGTAGGCCACGGTCTGTTTGCCGGAGGCGCGGAACTGGATGACGGCCTGGCGCAGCTCCTGGACGGTCGCGAGCCCGATCGGGTTGCCGCCGATCTTCACGATCAGCGCCTTGACCCGGGAGTCCTGCCGGGCCCGCTTGAGCCCGGCCAGCACGTCGGACAGGCGGGGCTTGCGCATGGACAACAGGGCGGCCAGCGGGTCGGCAGGCGGCCCCTCGGTCAGCCCCTCGGTGAGGTCGAGCTCCAGCACGAGCGGGGCGGTGCGTCGCTGCCGGTACTTCTCGACGGTGTCGATGATCGCCTTGCCTGCGTCCATAGAGCCACCCTAAGCGGCGCGACCCGGACGCGTGTGTCCAACTCCTGCCAAGTGGGGACAGCTCAGCGCGCCGCGCTCGGGGCGGTCGCGCGGCCCACGGCGAGGCGCGGGGTGCCGAGCCGGCGCGCGTCGGCGCTGTAGACGATCGACCGGCCGGTCGCCCGCAGCCGCTGCAGGATCTGCACCGCGTCGAGCGTCGGGAACGCCTGCTTCATCACCGCGAACGCGCCCGCCACGTGCGGCGTGGACATCGACGTGCCGCTCATCGTGGCGTAGGCGTCGTCCGGCACCGAGGACGTGATCGCCACGCCCGGCGCGAACAGGTCGAGCAGCGGCCCCCGGTTGGAGAACGCGGCGATCTCGTCGGCGTTGTCGGTGGCGCCCACGGTGACGGCGCTGGAGATGCAGGCCGGTGCCGAGACGCCGTTGCCGGCGCCCCCGTTGCCGGCCGCGACCACGGGCGCGACGCCCAGGTCCAGCAGCGCGTCGAACTGGCTCTTGAGCGCCGCAGACTCGGGGTCGGCGTCGCAGTGCGTCTCGTGCGGGCCGCCTCCGCCGAAGCTCATGTTCACCGAGGCCACGTTGTAGGTCCTGGCCATGCGGGTGACGTACTCCAGCGCCAGCTTCTGGTCGGAGGTGTAGCTGACGAAGCAGGGCGCCTGGCGGCCGACCCGGGTGCAGCTGGTGGCGGAGTCGAGCCGGCTGAAGACCTGGATGGGCAGGATCCCCGCCCCAGGGGCCACCCCGTCGCCGGGCGCGCCGGGCGCGAACCGGCCGGCCGCGATGCCGGCCACGTGGCTGCCGTGGCCGCACTGGTTGACGCCGCGCGCCAGGCAGCGCGCGACCCGGCTGTCCGCCGCGCCGCGGCCGGCCTGGTCGTCCCGGCCGCTCGGGCACAGGGAGACGGCCCCGGTGCTCGCGTCGGTGGTGGAGAAGCAGGCCTGGTCCACGATGCGGCCGGCCAGAAAGGGATGGTCGCCGTCGATGCCCATGTCCAGCACCGCGACCGTGGCGCCGCGGCCGGTCCAGCCCGCCCGGTTGGCCGCGTCCGAGCCGATCACCCTGGTGCTCTCGGCCAGGAACGGCACGCTGAGCTGGTCCGCGTACACGGCCTTGACCCGGGGGTCCTTGCGCAGCTCGGCGAGGGTGGCGGCGTCGACCTCGGCGACGAAGAAGTGCGCCGAGGCCGACGCCTCCAGCACCCTGGCCCCCGCCGAGGCCCGTTCGACGTCCGTGGCGACGCTGCTCACCGGCTGACCGGGCCGCAGTTCGACGATGGAGCGGACCTTCTCCTCGGAGCGGATCTGGCTGGCCAGGCCCTTGCCGACCGTGGGTCCGTCGCCCCCGTGGACGCCGCCCGGGGTGCCGGCGTGGCCGGCGGGCGCGGCGGCCACCACCGTGGTCAGGGCGAGCGCGCAGGCGAGCGCGGAGCGGGATCCCACTGGTTTCCTCCGAGGGCGTCAAAGGGACGACACGGCGGATTGCTCCCCATCCGTGTCGTCCCCGACGCCTCGGTTTTCCAGCCCTTTACCGGGATTTGATCACCTTGGCGGCGGCCTTCTTGAGCGCGGCGCCCGTCGACTTCTTGGACAGCCGCACCTTCTCGGCCGAGCCGAGGGTCTTGGTGCCGTTCACGCCGTGCGCCCAGTTGAGCCAGCCGGCGAGCAGCGCGCTGTCGAGCTTGCCCTTGGCCTTCTTGGTGTTCTTGAGCACCCGGTACGCCTTGCCCAGCGACGAGGCCTTGGTCAGCTCGGGGAAGACCTTGCTGGCCTTGCCCACCAGCTTCAGGTAGCAGGTGAGCGTCTCGTCGCTCATCGTGCCGCTGCCGCGGTGGATCTCCTTGGCCCACTGCTTGACGGTCAGCCGCTCGGCCGCGGTGCCCCGGGTGCAGACCGGCGCCGCCTTGGCGGCCGGGGTGGGGGTGACGGTGATCGTGACCGTGACGGTGATCGTCGGCAGCGGCACCGGGGTCGGGTCGTCCGACGGCGCGTCCGGCTCGGGGCTCGGGCCGCTCTCGGTCGGGCCGGGCTCCGGGGCCGGGCCGCTCTCCGTCGGGTCCGGCTCGGGGTCGGTGGGGCCGGGATCCGTCGGGTCCGGTGCGGACGGCGGGCTCTGGCTGATCTCCGGCTGCGGGCCGCTGCCGGTCACCGCCGCCGCCACGTCCAGCCGGGGGGTGCGCACCTCGGCGCCGTTGGCCTGGTAGACGTACGGCCTGCCGGTGGCGACGAGCTTGGCGATCAGCTCCGGCATCGGCGTCCCGGGCGACTGCGCCTTCAGCACCGCCAGCGCGCCCGCGACGTGCGGGGTGGCCATCGAGGTGCCGCTGTAGGTGGTCGTCTGGTTGTCCGGCACCGACGACTCGATGTCCACGCCGGGCGCGAACAGGTCGAGCAGCGCGCCCTGGTTGGAGAAGTCGGCGATGGCGTCGCCGTCGTCGTTCGCGCCGACGGCGACCGCGGAGCTGATGCAGGCGGGGAACGAGGCGCCCTCGAAGTACTCGTTGCCGGCCGCGACCACGGTGGCGGTGCCCTTGGCCAGCAGGGCGTCGATCTTCGGCTTGAAGACCTGGCCCTCCTCGCTGTCGTCGCAGGTGGTCTCGTACGGCATGCCGCCCAGGCTCAGGTTGACCGCGGCGACGGGCTCGGTGAGGGAGGCCACGTGGTCCAGGGCCAGCCGCAGCGACGACTCGTACGCGAGCAGACAGGCGGCCGCCCCGCACAGGTCCTCGTCGTTGACCCGGCTGAACACCTGCACCGCGATGATCCCCGCGCCGGGCGCCACGCCGCCGGTGCCGGCGGCGATGCCGGCCACGTGGGTGCCGTGGTCGCACAGGTTGGTCCCGTCGAGCAGGCACTTGGCGGTGGTGGCGTCGGCCGCGCCGGCTCCGACCTGGCTGGTCTGGCCGTTGGGGCAGAGCGACTCGACGCCGGTGTCCACGGCCGAGAAGCAGGCCTCGGCCACCACCCGATTGCCCAGGAACGGGTGGTCCAGGTCGACGCCGGTGTCCAGGATCGCGATGTTCTGCCCGGCCCCGGTGTGGCCGGCGGCGTGCGCCTGGTCGGCCCCGATCTGCTTGATGCTGGAGGCCAGGGCGGGCGGGTAGGCCCGGTCGCGGTGGATGGAGGTCACCCGCGGGTCCTCGGCGAGCGCGGCCAGTTCCTCGGCCGTGCCCTCGACCACCATGAACGGCTGCGACTGCGGCTGTAACAGCACCTGCACGTCGTCGGCCGCGGCCTTGCCCGCGACCGGGGCGTGCTCGGCGGGGTCGGTCAGCTCGACGATGGCGCGCACGGTGCCGCCGTCGACGGCTAACCCTTCCTCGACCTTCTCTTCGGGGCTCGCGGTGGCGCTGGGGGACGGTGTCGGCGTGGGATCGTCGGCGAACGCGGGCGCCGCGGGAAGCAGCGCCAGCATGACCGCGGCGGCGATCAGGGGGCGAAGTCGCACCGGCTTCCTCCGAAGAGACATGATCTCGGAGTTTAAGGCGATATGTCAGAACGGCACAGGCCCTGCCGCCCCTTTCTCACCAGACTTTCAGCCGTCTGTCAGGAAGCCGGAGAGGTCAGCCAGACCGCCCCCAGCGGCGGCACCCGCAGCGTCGTGGAGTACGGCAGGCCGTGCCACGCCTGCTCGACCGCCTCCACCGAGCCCAGATTGCCCACGCCGCTGCCCCAGTACTCGTAGGCGTCGGTGTTGACCGCTTCCGTCCACTGACCCGCGTACGGGAGACCGAGCCGGTAGTTCTCGTGCGCCGCGCCGCTGAAGTTGACCACGCACGCCACCGCGGACCCGTCCTTGGCGTAGCGGACGAACGAGAACGTGTTGCCCGGCGCGTCGTCGGCGTCGATCCACCGGAAGCCCTCGGGCCGCGTGTCCTGCTCCCAGAGCGCCGGGGTCTGCTTGTAGAACCGGTTGAGGTCGCGTACGAGCTTCTGCACGCCTTGATGGCCGTCGAACTCCAGCACCCACCAGTCGAGCCCGCGCTCCTCCGACCACTCCGAGCCCTGGCCGAACTCGCCGCCCATGAACAGCAGCTGCTTGCCCGGATGCGCCCACATGAACGCCAGCAGCGCGCGCAGCTGGGCGAAGCGCTGCCACTCGTCGCCGGGCATCTTGCCCATGAGCGAGCCCTTGCCGTGCACCACCTCGTCATGGGAGAGCGGCAGGACGTAGTTCTCCGAGTACGCGTAGATGAGCGAGAACGTCATCTGGTGATGGTGGTACTGCCGGAAGATCGGCTCGTGCCGGAGGTACTCCAGCGTGTCGTGCATCCAGCCCATGTTCCACTTGAAGCCGAAGCCGAGCCCGCCCAGGTGCACCGGCCGCGACACCCCCGGCCAGGCGGTCGACTCCTCGGCCACGGTCATGATGCCGGGCGCCTCGCGATAGCAGACGGAGTTCATCTCCTTGAGGAACTCGACCGCGTCGAGGTTCTCCCGGCCGCCGTAGACGTTGGGCGTCCACTCGCCCTCGCGCCGCGAGTAGTCCAGGTAGAGCATCGAGGCCACCGCGTCCACCCGCAGGCCGTCGATGTGGAACTCCTTGAGCCAGTAGACGGCGTTGGCGACCAGGAAGTTGCGCACCTCGCGGCGGCCGAAGTCGAACACGTAGGTGCCCCAGTCGGGGTGCTCGCCCCTCGCCGGGTCGGCGTGCTCGTAGAGCGGGGTGCCGTCGAAGCGGGCCAGCGCCCAGTCGTCCATCGGGAAGTGCGCGGGCACCCAGTCGAGCAGCACCCCGATGCCCTTCTGGTGCATCCGGTCCACGAACACGCGGAACTCGTCGGGGCTGCCGAACCGGGCGGTCGGCGCGTAGTAGGAGGTCACCTGGTAGCCCCACGACCCGCCGAACGGGTGCTCGGCCACCGGCAGCAGCTCCACGTGGGTGAAGCCCAGGTCGGCGACGTACTCGGAGAGCTGGTCGGCCAGCTCCAGGTAGGACAGGCCGGGCCGCCACGAGCCCAGGTGCACCTCGTAGATGCTCACCGGGGCGTTGCGCGGCTGCCTGTCCTGCCGCTGGGCCATCCACTCCTCGTCCTGCCAGACGTGGTCGGACCGCTCGACGACCGAGGCGGTCTGCGGCGGCAGCTCGGTCCTGCGCGCCATCGGGTCGGCCTTGTCGCGCCACACGCCGTCGGCGCCCAGCACCTGGTACTTGTAGCGTTCGCCGGCGTCGATGCCGGGGACGAACAGCTCCCACACGCCCGAGCGCCCCAGCGAGCGCATCGGGTGGGCGGTGCCGTCCCAGTGGTTGAAGTCGCCGATCACGCGGATGCCGCGGGCGTTGGGCGCCCAGACGGCGAACGCCGTGCCCCGCACGTCCTGGTGCTCCATCACGCGGGCGCCGAGGACCTCCCAGAGCCGCTCGTGCCGCCCCTCGCCGATCAGGTGCAGGTCCACCTCGCCCAGCGTGGGCCAGTGCCGGTACGGGTCGCGCGCCTCGTGCGCGTCACCGCCGGGGTAGCGCACGCTCACGGTGTACGCGGGAACCTTGTCCAAACCGGCGACCGTGGTCTCGAACACGCCGTGGGCCACGTGCTTCAGATCGTGCGCGGTGCCGTCCTCCAGCACCACGCGGACCTGTTCGGCGAGCGGGCGCAGCACACGGAAGGTCACCCCGCCCGCGCCCGGGTGGGCACCCAGCACGGAATGCGGATCGTGATGCGCCCCGCCCGCGAGGCGGTCGAGCTCTGTCCTCATCGGCATACTCCCCACACTGCCCTATGGCGACCGTCCATCTCTGGCACTGCCCGCATTCACCACGCCAATCACCGAATGTGCGGAATCTTGGGTTTATCGGGAGGAGAAGCCGTGGGTGCCCACCCCGTCCGGGCTGCGTCCCAAGGTAAAAAATCGGTCCGGGATCCCCTATGGGATCGGGGATCGCGTCGTGCGGGCCGGTAGGGCACTTGCCTTGCCCCTTGCTCGCCGATTACCTTCGAGTACATCGATGGCACGCGCTTGACCAGCGCTTTCAGGTAAAGCCCTCGCGCGTTGCCGATGTATTGCCGAGACCGCGCCCTCCGTGCAGGAGCACGGCGCGGCCGCCGAATCCGCCGTCGGGCGGAACCGGGGACCCACCTTTCCATCTGGGGTGAATCGGTCGTATTCGACCGTAGGGCACTTCCACGCCCGAACCCGACAGCTAACCCGGTAGGCGGCATGGAAGCAAGGAGCAATCCGAGAGCATGGCCGCACAGCATCTGATCGACCGCATCCCCACGACCGCCTCCCGTCTGGCCGTCGGCGCCACGCTGGCGCTGGGCCTGGCGTTCACCGGAGCCGCCGCGACCGCCGCCTCCGCCACCACCACCCCGGCCGAGCCGCAGGCCGCCGCCCAGCAGCAGCGGACCCAGGCCAAGCCCGTCAGCGCGCAGACCCTCCTGCGGGTGGCCGAGTCCCAGATCGGCGTGTCCGAGGACGCGACCGGTGGCGGCACCAAGTTCCACCAGTGGTACATGTCCTCCCCGCGCGCGGCCGAGACCCTGGCCCGTGACGGCGGCGGCACGCCCGCGATGTACGCCAACGCCCCCTGGTGCGCGATGTTCGTGTCCTGGGTCGGCGAGCAGGTCGGCGCCCGCTCCACGGTGGGCTGGGACGCCTACACCGTGACCTACGCCCAGTGGTTCGCGAACAACGGCCGCTGGGGCGGCGAGGCCAAGCCCGGCAGCGTCGTCTTCTTCGACTGGGGCGGCAGCAAGAGCATCAGCTCGATCGACCACGTCGGCCTGGTCAAGAAGGACAACGGCGACGGCACGATCACCACGATCGAGGGCAACACCGGCAACGGCAAGGTCGAGGAGCGGGTCCGGCCCAAGGGCCACGTGACCGGCTACGGCTACCCCGAGTACAACGCCGCCTGAGCCGACCACACCTCACTCCGCCGATCCGGTCAGGACTTCCTGGCCGGATCGTCGTGTGTCGCGGGACGATCACGGATGGGCCCCGGATCGGCCACCGGGGGCGCCCTGGCACGGGGAGCTGCGAGACTGGCGGGCTGTTCACCCCCCAGCCTCTGAGAGGTCATCGTGTATCCCTTACCGTTACGCCCGGCCCGCGGGGTCGCCTTCCTGGCCGTCGGCGGGCTCGTCCTCGACTCCGTCGTCGGGCTCGGCGCCATCGTGATCGACCTGCAGCGGGCCGCGTTCATCGACCAGGTGGTCGCCGACCCCATGTCCGCCACACTGGAGGAGGCCGAGGCGAGCGACGCGCTCTACGCCCTGTCCGGGATGGTGGAGATCGGCGTCTACGTCCTCACGGCCGTGGCCTTCCTGATCTGGATGTTCCGGGTACGGGCGAACGCCGAGATCATCGCGCCCGACGAGCAGCGGCATGCCCGGCCCTGGGCGATCTTCGCGTGGTTCGTGCCGATCATCAGTCTCTGGTTCCCCAAGCAGATCGTCGACGACATCTGGAGCGCCAGCCACGGGAACCCGAACGACCCCTGGCCGCGTTCGAGGCTGGTCACGCTCTGGTGGACGCTCTGGCTGATCGGCAACTGGGTGACGTGGGCGGCCGCACGGCTGCTCTTCAACGCCCAGGAGCTGGAGTCCATGGCGTCGGCGGCCAGGTTCGACGCGGTGAGCTGCGTCCTGATGCTGATGGCGGCGGTGCCGGCTGCCCTGGTGGTGCTGCGCATCAGCAACGCGCAGGAGGCCCGCCGGGCGGCGCCGCTGTCGCCCGTGCCCCCGTCCCCGGCGCCGCCGTACGGGAGCCCGGCCGCCTAGCGGAAGGCGGCCAGCGGGATCGACACCCACGCGGGGCGGTTGCGGGCCTCGTACCCGACCTCGTAGACCGCCTTCGACAGCTCGAACGCGCGCAGCAGCGCCGCGTCGGCCGGCGTGATCACGCCGCCGCCCTCGGCGTAGCCCTCCAGGAACGCGGCCCTGTTGCGCTTGGTCCACTCCTCGGCCTTGGCCTCCAGCCGGCTCGCCTCGGCGTGGCCGGCCAGCAGGTGCCTGGCCGCGTAGTCGAACGAGCGCAGCATGCCCGCCACGTCCCGCAGCGGCGAGGAGAGCGCGCGGCGCTCGGCCAGCGGCCGGCCTGGCTCGCCCTCGAAGTCGAGCACCACCCAGTCGGTGGTGGTCCGCATGACCTGGCCCAGGTGGTAGTCGCCGTGCACCCGCTGGACGTGCACCTCGGAGGTCAGCTCCTCGGCCCGGTGGTAGGCCCGCTCCACGACGGGCGCGTGCTCGCGCAGCTCGGACACCTCGCTCACGGCCTGGCCGAGCTGCCGCCGGAAGTCCTCGATCATCCGCTTGACCTCGGGGGCGTCCAGCACGCCGGTGTCGAACGCCTCGCGCAGCTCGTGGTGGACGCGGGCGGTGGCCGCGCCGAGCCGGCTCGCCTCGGCGGCGAAGTCGCCGCCGGCCTCCCCGGCGGACAGCTCCGGCATCGAGTTGTACAGGTCGCGCACGCTGGTCAGCGCCAGGTCCCAGCCGTCGGTGGCGTTCGACAGGTACTCCTGCATGATCGCCAGCGTGGTCGGCGTGCCGTCGAGGTCGGTCTCGATCCACCCGTACGGCTGCGCGATGTGCGGAGCCTGCCTGGCCGCCAGCGCGGTGGTGATCTCCAGCTCCGGGTTGACGCCGGGGACGAGCCGGCGGAAGAGCTTGCAGATGTACTCCTCGCCGAAGACCAGCGAGGTGTTGGACTGCTCGGCCCCGAGCACGATGCTGCGCTGCGAGGTGTCGATCTCGACGCCCGGCAGGTGGCTGAACCGCACGCCCGCCCGGCCGCCGTCGCCCGCCATCGACTCCAGGATCCAGTGGGTCAGCTCGTGGTCGTGGACGGCGTCGTAGGCCGCCCATTCCGCGCCTTCCGCCGCGTACGGGCCGATGAAGGCGTGCGTGAGGGTGTCGGGCAGCTCCCTGCGCAGGCCGAGCAGGAGCTGGTAGCGCTCGGGTGAGCCCTCCTGCCGGACCGCCACGACCAGGTGGCGCAGGCTCGGGTCGCCCTCCTGGATGACGACGTCGGACTCGATCGACAGCGCGTCGATCGGGCGCCCCTTGCCGCCGAACCAGCGTTGGCGGGCGATCCATGCGGCAAGGAGCTCGTCCAGCACGTCCTATTCCTCCTGGGTGCGGACCGGTGGCAAGGTGAACCAGTAGAACCCATGCCCAGGAAGCGTCAAAAGATACGGAAGTTCCCCAATTGGGGGAAATGGCACGCCGCCCATCGTCTCCACGGGCGAGACGCCGACGAACCTGCGCAGGTCGAGCTCCACCGGCTGAGGGAAGCGAGACAGGTTGTTCACGCAGAGCATCCGGTCGTCGCCCAGCTCGCGCACGAACGCCAGCACGCTCGGGTTGGAGGAGTTGAGCTCGGTGAACTCGCCGAGCCCGAAGACCGGGTGACGCTTGCGGATCTCGATCATCCGGCGGGTCCAGTGGAGCAGCGACCCGGCGTTCTTCTGCTGGGCCTCGACGTTGAGCCCCTGGTAGCCGTAGATCGGGTCCATGATGACCGGCAGGTAGAGGCGGCCGGGGTCGCAGTCGGAGAAGCCCGCGTTGCGGTCGGGGTCCCACTGCATCGGGGTGCGGACGCCGTCGCGGTCGCCGAGCCAGATGTTGTCGCCCATGCCGATCTCGTCGCCGTAGTAGAGCACCGGTGAGCCGGGGAGCGAGAGCAGCAGGGCGGTGAACAGCTCGATCTGGTTGCGGTCGTTCTCCAGCAGGGGAGCCAGCCGGCGACGGATGCCGACGTTCGCCCGCATACGAGGGTCTTTGGCGTATTCGGTGTACATGTAATCGCGTTCTTCGTCCGTCACCATTTCGAGGGTCAACTCATCATGGTTGCGGAGAAAAATCCCCCACTGGCAGTTCTCCGGAATTTTCGGCGTTTGGGCCAAAATTTCGGAAATAGGGTAACGAGACTCCCTGCGGACCGCCATGAAAATGCGCGGCATGAGCGGGAAATGGAAGGCCATGTGGCATTCGTCGCCGCCGCCCACCGGATCGCCGAAATACTCGACCACGTCCGACGGCCACTGGTTGGCCTCGGCCAGCAGCACCCGGTCCGGGTAGAGCCGGTCGACCTCGGCCCGCACCCGCTTGAGGTACTCGTGCGTCCTGGGGAGGTTCTCGCAGTTGGTGCCCTCCTCCTCGAACAGGTAGGGCACCGCGTCCAGCCGGAACCCGTCGATGCCCAGGTCGAGCCAGAAGCGCAGGACCTCCAGCATCGCGTCCTGCACGTCGGGGTTCTCGTAGTTGAGGTCCGGCTGGTGGTGGAAGAACCGGTGCCAGTAGTACTGGCCGCGCACCGGGTCGTAGGTCCAGTTGGACGTCTCGGTGTCGATGAAGATGATCCGGGCGTCGGAGTAGCGCGTGTCGGTGTCTGACCAGACGTAGAAGTCGCCGAACGGCCCCTCGGGGTCGTGGCGTGAGGCCTGGAACCAGGGGTGGGCGTCGCTGGTGTGGTTCATCACCAGGTCGGCGATGACGCGCATGCCGCGCTTGTGCGCCTCTTCGACCAGTCGCACGAAGTCTCCGAGGTCGCCGAACTCGGGGAGGATCTTCATGAAGTCGGCGATGTCGTAGCCGCCGTCACGCAGCGGCGACTCGTACAGGGGGAGGAGCCAGAGGCAGTCGACGCCGAGCCACTGGAGGTAGTCGAGCTTGTCGATGAGGCCGCGGATGTCGCCCGTGCCGTCGCCGTTGGAGTCGGCGAAACCCCTGATCAGCACCTCGTAGAAGACGGCCCGCCGATACCAGTGCGGATCGCGCGGCTTCTCGTCGTCGAAGGTGTTGGGAATGGGTGTGGAGCTCATGAGCTCTCCTCTCGGGTGCTCATGAGGGAGGCGCTTGCACACACAGTTGAAGACTCCCCGCTGAGTTCAGTTCTACCGTGGCGAGGCTCGTACGGTGAGAATGTGGGCCGGCTGGATGTGAGGGTCGAGGCGCACATAGTTGCTCTGCCTCCAACGGTACGACTCGCCCGACAGTTCGTCGTCCACCACGAACTCGGCATTCCAGTCGAGCCCGAGGGCAGGCAGGTCGAGGTCGACAGTGGCCTCGTGCGTATGGTGCGGATCGAGGTTGATCACTGCTATGACGACGTCGCCCAGACCGTGCCGTCGTGTGGCCGCGTCGTAGGCGCCGGGGAGCCGCTTCGAGAAGCAGACGATGTCCGGTTGGTCGACCCGGTGGAACCGTAGGTTACGCAATTCCTGCAGAGCCGGATGGGCTCTTCGGAACAAATTCAGGTGAGTGATGAAGGGCGCCAGGCTGCGGCCTTCTCGCTCCGCGCTGACCCAATCGCGCGGCCGGTACTGGTATTTCTCGCTGTCCAGGTACTCCTCGCTCCCGGGGCGTACCGGGACGTTCTCCGTCAGTTCGTACCCGGCGTAGACCCCCCACGTCGGCGAGGCCAGGGCCGCCAGCACGGCCCGGATCTTGAACGCGGGGACCCCGCCCTGCTGCAGGTACTCGTGGAGGATGTCCGGCGTGTTGACGAACAGGTTGGGCCGCAGGAAGTGGGACGTGGTGTGGGCCAGCTCGGCCAGGTAGTCCTCGACCTCCCACTTGGCGTTCTTCCACGTGTAGTACGTGTAGGACTGGTGGAAGCCGATCTTGGCCAGCGTCTGCATCATCGCCGGCCGGGTGAACGCCTCCGAAAGGAACAGCACGTCCGGGTCGGTGGCGTGCACGTCGGCCATCAGCCGCTCCCAGAACCCCACCGGCTTGGTGTGCGGGTTGTCGACCCGGAAGATCCGCACGCCGTGGTCCATCCAGTGGCGCAGCACCCGCTTGATCTCCGCGTACAGGCCCTCGGGGTCCTTGTCGAAGTTGATCGGGTAGATGTCCTGATACTTCTTGGGCGGGTTCTCGGCGTACGCGATCGTCCCGTCGGCCCGGACCGTGAACCACTCCGGGTGCTCCTTGACCCACGGGTGGTCGGGCGAGCACTGGAGGGCGAAGTCGATCGCCACCTCCATGCCCAGCTCGCGGGTGCGGCCGACGAAGTCGTCGAAGTCGTCGATGGTGCCCAGGTCGGGGTGGACGGCGTCGTGGCCGCCGTCCTCGGAGCCGATAGCCCACGGCGAGCCGGGCTCGTCGGGCTCGGGGCTGAGCGTGTTGTTGCGCCCCTTGCGGAAGGTGTGGCCGATCGGGTGGATCGGCGGCAGGTAGACGACGTCGAAGCCCATCTTGGCGATGGCGGGCAGACGCTTGGCCGCAGTCTGGAAATTTCCGGACTTGGTGATGCCGGAGTCGCTGACCACGGCCCCCTCGGACCGCGGGAAGAACTCGTACCAGGATCCGTAGAGAGCCCGCCGCCTGGCGACCCGCACCTTCTGCTGCTTGGCCCTGGTGACCAGGTCGCGCAGCGGGTGGGCGGTCAGCAGCGAGGCGGTCTCGGGCAACTGCGCGATCGACAGCCGGGCCCGCGGGTCGAGGTCCTCGTCGCGCAGCCGGGCCGCGACGCCGAGCAGCGCGGCCCGGTGGCCGCAGGCGCTCTCGCCGTTGCCGCCGGTCGGGGCCGGGCAGTCGGCCTGCCGCACGGCCTTGGCCGCGCGCTCGAACAGGCGGGCGCCCTCCTCGCACATCAGGTCGGAGTCGAGACCGCGCGGGATCTTGATCTCGGCGTCGTGCAGCCAGCTGGCGATGGGATCGCTCCACGCCTCCACCCGGAAGAGCCACTCGCCCTCGCTCGGGAGACAGACGTCCACGGCCCACCGGTCGGTGCCGGGGGCGATCTCGCGCATCCGTCTCAGCCGGCCGCGCTGCCCGTCGGGCGCGGTCAGGACCACTCCGGCGGCCACGGCGTCATGGCCCTCCCGGAACACGGTCGCCGAGACTTCGAAGGTCTCGCCGGCGACCGCCTTGGCGGGCCACTGCCCGCAGTCGACGACGGGGGAGATGTCCGTGATGGGAATTCGTCCGATCATCGCATTTCAAGGGTTGCGACGGCACTCGGTACCGCCGGAGGCTTTCCTGGCAGGATCGATCCTTGCACGTGAATTGCGGGCAGCAGTGGATAGACCTCCCGAGTGTTCCCCGGGAGAACCTGACATTGGAGAAAGTTGCCCCAATAGTCCATCTTCATGCTTCATCCCGGAAGGGGTTTGAACGCCCAGGCTGGGGGTGAAGGAACCAGACGTTCCTCCTAGCCCGTAGGGTTCACATTGTGAGAGCTATCCGCCGGTTCACCGTCCGGACCGTCCTGCCCGCGGAGCTGGCCGCACTCGGCGAGCTCGTGCACAATCTGCGCTGGTCATGGCACCCAGAGACGTTGGATCTCTTCGCCGAGGTCGATCCCGTCCTCTGGGAGCAGGTCGGCCACGACCCGGTCGCCCTGCTGGGCGCCGTGGGGCCCGACCGGCTGGCCGAGCTGGCCGCCGACCGCCGCTTCCGGCGACGCCTCGCCGACGCGGCCGACGACCTGCGCGAATACATGACCGCGCCGCGGTGGTACCAGACGCTGCCCGACGCCGCCCGGGCCATCGCCTACTTCTCGCCCGAGTACGGCATCGCCGCCGCGCTGCCGCAGTATTCGGGCGGCCTCGGCATCCTGGCCGGCGACCACCTCAAGGCGGCCAGCGACCTCGGCGTGCCGATCCTCGCGGTCGGCCTGCTCTACCGGCACGGCTACTTCACGCAGTCGCTCTCGCCCGAGGGCTGGCAACTGGAGCACTACCCGTCGCTCGACGCCGGCGGCCTGCCGCTGAGCCTGCTCAAGGAGCCCGAGGGCGCCCCGGTCAAGATCCGCATCTCGCTGCCCGGCGAGCGCGTGCTGCACGCCCAGGTCTGGGTGGCGCAGGTCGGACGGGTCCCGCTGCTCCTGCTCGACTCCGACGTGGCCGACAACGACAGCGCCGCCCGCGACGTCACCGACCGGCTCTACGGCGGCGGCAGCGACCACCGGCTGATGCAGGAGCTCCTGCTCGGCGTGGGCGGGGTGCGCGCCATCCGCGCCTTCTGCCGCATCACCGGCAACCCCGACCCCGAGGTCTTCCACACCAACGAGGGCCATGCGGGCTTCCTCGGCCTGGAGCGCATCCGCGAGCTGACCGAGTCCAGGCTCTCCTTCGACGAGGCGCTGGAGGCGGTGCGGGCCGGCACGGTCTTCACCACCCACACCCCGGTGCCCGCCGGCATCGACCGGTTCCCCGTCGACATGATCGCCCGCCAGTTCGGCGGCGACAACGCCTGGCCGACCGTGCCCGTCGAGCGCATCCTGGAGCTCGGCGCCGAGGCCGACCCCGGCCGGTTCAACATGGCCGTCATGGGCATGCGGCTGGCCCAGCGCGTCAACGGCGTGTCCGAGCTGCACGGCGCGGTCAGCCGCGACATGTTCAAGGACCTGTGGCCGGGCTTCGACGTCGACGAGGTGCCGATCGGCTCGATCACCAACGGCGTGCACGCGCCCACCTGGGTCGGCCGCGAGTTCATGGAGCTGGCCGGCCGCGAGCTGCCGTCGCTGCTGGAGCGGGCGCGCGGCTGGGAAGGCGTGCAGAAGATCTCCGACGAGGAGATCTGGGAGATCAGGCGCACGCTCCGCCGCCGCCTGGTCGAGGGGGCGCGGGCGCGGCTGCGCCGGTCGTGGCTCGACCGTGGCGCCTCGCCGGCCGAGCTGGGCTGGATCGACGACGCGCTCGACCCCGACGTGCTGACCATCGGGTTCGCCCGCCGGGTGCCGTCCTACAAGCGGCTCACGCTCATGCTCAGCGACGCCGAGCGGCTGACCGAGCTGCTGCTCGACCCCGACAAGCCGGTGCAGATCCTGATCGCCGGCAAGGCCCACCCGGCCGACGAGGGCGGCAAGAAGCTCATCCAGCAGATCGTCAAGTTCGCCGACCGGCCCGAGGTGCGCCACCGCATCGTCTTCCTGCCCGACTACGACATGGCCCTGGCCCAGCTGCTGGTGCAGGGCTGCGACGTGTGGCTCAACAACCCGCTGCGCCCGCTGGAGGCGTCCGGCACCTCCGGCATGAAGTCGGCGCTCAACGGCGGACTCAACCTGTCCATCCGCGACGGCTGGTGGGACGAGTGGTACGACGGCACCAACGGCTGGGCCATCCCCACCGCCGACGGGGTGACCGACCCCGACCGGCGTGACGAGCTGGAGGCCGCCGCGCTCTACGACCTGATCGAGCACGAGGTGTCCGACCGCTTCTACGACCGGGCCGCCGACGGGCTGCCCCGCCGCTGGATGGAGATGGTCAAGCACACCCTGGCCTCGCTCGGGCCCAAGGTGCTCGCGGGGCGGATGCTCCGCGACTACGTGGTCAACCTCTACCTGCCCGCCGCCAACGCCGCGCGGGCGCTGTCCGCCGACGGGTACGCCCCGGCGCGCGCCTTCGCCGACTGGCGGCTCAAGGTCACCAAGGAGTGGCCGGGCGTCCGGGTCGAGCACGTCGAGGCCTCGGGCGTCGGCGACACGCCTGAGGTGGGGGCGTCGCTGGAGCTGCGGGCCACGATCGTGCTCGGTGACCTGGGGCCCGGCGACGTGCTGGTGGAGGCCGCCTACGGCCGGGTCGGCCCGCACGACGAGCTGGTCCATCCCGAATACACCGAGCTGACCGCCGACGGGGTCGACGACGACGGGCGCGCCCACTACACCGGCGTCGTCCCGCTCAGCCGCACCGGAGCCTTCGGCTACACCGTCCGGGTGGTGCCCAGCCATCCCCTGGTGGCGGCGCGAGCCGAACCGGGCCTCCTCGCGGTTCCCGAGGAGCCGGCCGGCATGACCAACGGCACGCTGCGCTGATTACACGGTGTAGAAAACGGGTCAACCAGCGGCATAATCAGAGACGTGGACGACAGCGGCAACGGCATGCGAGCCGACACCCTGGTGGCCACGGTCCGTGGTGTGCTGCCGTCCCTGACGCCTGCTGCCCGGACCGTCGCCCAGCTGATCCTCGAGGACCCGGCGACGGTGGCCCGCAGCACGATCACGGAGCTGTCGGCGGCGTCGGGCACCAGCGAGGCGACGATCGTGCGCACCGCCCGGCTGCTCGGCTTCGCCGGCTACCCGCAGCTGCGCCTCGCGCTGGCCGCGGCCGCCGCCCAGCCCGACCGGCTGGTGCCCGGTGACCTGGCCCCCGACGACCCGCTGTCGGAGGTCATCCAGAAGGTCGCCAGGGCCGAGTCCGAGGCGATCAACGACACGGTCGCCCAGCTCACCTCCGAGCGGCTCGGCCTCGTCGTCGACGCCATCGTCGGCGCCCGCCGCATCGACGCCTACGGGGTGAGCGCCTCCGGCCTGGTGGCCGAGGACATGGCCCAGAAGCTCATGCGGATCGGCCTGTCCAGCCACGCCTTCCAGGACGCCCACCTGGCGCTGACCAGCGCCGTCCTGCTCCAGGACGGCGACGTGGCCATCGGCATCAGCACCTCCGGCGAGACGCCCGACGTGATCGAGCCGCTGCGGCGGGCGGGGGAGGCGGGCGCGACGACCGTCGCCATCACCAACAACCCCCGCTCGTCCATCGCGGAGCTGGCCGAGCACGTGCTCATCTCGGCCGGGCGCGAGACGGAGTTCCGCCCCGGCGCCCTGGCCAGCCGCATCAGCCAGCTCCTCGTCGTCGACTGCGTGTTCGTCGGCGTGGCCCAGCGCACCTACGACTCCTCGCAGGAGGCGCTGGCCAGCACGAAACGCGCGGTCTCGGAGTTCACCCGGAGAACGACACCCGCACGTCGTCAGCCTTGACGAACATGATCCGGTGCCCGAACTGGATCTGGAGATACTTCGTCCTGCCCCGGACCACCTGGTGGCCGGCCGGGTCGAAGGTGACGGCCCGGTAGTACTCGGCCGCCGCCGGTCCGGCCAGCGTGTACTTCTCGCCCGCCGCGAACGTGTACTGCAGCGGGGTGACCGCCTGATACGGGATGCCCTCGGGGTAGGCCTCCTCCTCCGGATAGGCCCTGCCGTACACCGGCACCGTCTCCAGGCCCGGCTTGGGCGTCACCACGAGCCCCATCGACGGCACGGCCGTCGGCGCGGCTGCCGGGTTGTGGAACCACGCCTTCTGGCCGAGATACCAGATCGCGGTCCAGTCGCCCTGCCGGTCGGCCACCGCGTACCGCTGGCCGGTGCTGGCCCGCGCGCTGTGGTCGTACACGCTGTAGAGAGACTCGCCCGTGGGGTGCTTGCCGATGTCCTTCACCAGCGGCGCGTCCGCGCGCGGCTCGGTGCGCAGCCAGACGGTGTGCGCGGGCAGCGGCGGGCAGGCGGCCTCGGGGTTCTGCCGGTCGCAGCCGTAGAAGTACGGCTTGTTGGTCGCGAAGTCGGGCCTGATCATGACCGAGCCGGAGCGGGGACCGCCGAACGGGTGCAGCGGCGCGCCGAGCAGCTTGAAGTAGTGCGCCCAGTCCCAGAACGGGCCGGGGTCCTCGTGCATCTGGCGCACCGTGGTCGGGAGCGTGCCCGGCACGTTGTCGTGGCCGATGATGTGCGCCCGGTCGAGCGGCACGCCGTGCCGGAAGGCCAGGTAGCGCACCAGCCGGGCGGACGTCCGGTACATCGCCTCGGTGTACCAGGTGTGGCCCTCGGCGAGGAAGCCCTCGTGCTCCAGGCCGATGGACTTGGCGTTGATGTACCAGTTGCCGGCCTGCCAGCCGACGTCCTTGGTCTTGATGTGCTGGGCGATGTGGCCGTCGGTGGAACGCAGCGAGTAGTGCCAGCTCGCCCGGTAGGCCGGGTTCTCCACCAGCCCGATGGACGGGCCGAAGTAGCCCTCCATGTCATGGATGACGATGTAGTCGATCTTCTGCGAGGCGGGGCGGTTCGCCAGGTCGTGGTTGCCGTAGCCGCCGTTGGGCAGCTCGGCGTAGCCGGCCGGGATCCACTCGCACGACACCGTGGGCGGGCACTCCACGCCGTCGCGGCGCGGCGCGCGCAGCCCGAGCTTCTTCAGCCACGCGGTCACCTTGCCCAGGCCGGGCACGGGGTCGAGGGTGACCCGGTGGCCGTCGTCGGTGACCCGCTGCTCGCCCGACTCGATCGTGCCGAAGACCTCGTCGGCGAAGAACTTGGCGGCCTCCTCCTGCTCGGCGCCGGAGTACTTGGCGACCGCGCCGTACCACTGGCCGGGGTCGTCGCTGAGCGGCGCGCCGATCGACTTCTGGTAGTCGGCGAGCAGCGCGGCGCCGCCCCTGATGTTGGCGGCCGGGTCGGTGCGCAGCCGCTCGCGGCTCTCGCCGGTCAGCTCGGCCGCCCGCTCCAGGGTGCGCAGCGCGGCGGGGACCTGCGCCGGCTCCGGCTCCTCGGCGGCCGGCGCGGCGGCTCTGCTGTCGTCGCCGCGCGGGTCCTCCTCGCTCGCGCCGTGGTGGTTCGAGCCGGAGTACGCGGCCGCGTCGGTCAGGTGCATGGGGCCGAAGCCCGCGTTGTTGCTGGGTGTCCCGGCGTGGGAGTCCCAGCGTGACTCGAGGTAGGAGACGCCCAGCAGTACGCTCTCCGGGACCTGGTACTCCTCGGCGGCCGCGGTGAAGGCCGCCTGACGGTCGTCGGGCTCGGCGGCTCGCGCCGCCGTGACGTTGGCTAAGGGCAGGATGGCGACCGCGGCGATCGCCAGCGCTCTGCGCATGTACCGCTCCTTGTGGGGGGCTGTTCGGACCGGAGTCAGCGTCTCAACATTTTCCTTCTCTGGCGATAGTTTTGCGAAGGAAATCTTCATCCTTTGCCGGGAGCGGACCTGCCAGGGCCGGTGGGAAGCCAGGCGATAAGGTCGCAGCATGGCTGAGTTCGTAAGCGTCGAGGTGGCCGACCAGATCGCCACGATCCGACTCGACCGTCCGAAGATGAACGCGCTCAACGCCCAGGTGCAGTTGGAGATCGCCGAGGCGGCCCGCATGACGGACGCCGACCCCGGGGTGCACGCCGTGGTGATCTACGGCGGCGAGCGGGTGTTCGCGGCGGGCGCCGACATCAAGGAGATGGCCGACATGTCGTACGCCGACATGTCGTCACACTCGCGCACCCTGCAAGACTGCTTCACCGCCGTCGCCCGCATCGGCAAGCCGGTCATCGCCGCCGTCACGGGTTACGCGCTCGGCGGCGGCTGCGAGCTCGCCCTGTGCGCCGACTTCCGGGTCGCCGGGGAGTCAGCCAAGCTGGGCCAGCCTGAGATCCAGCTCGGCATCATCCCCGGCGCCGGCGGCACCCAGAGGCTGCCGCGTCTGATCGGCCCGTCCCGCGCCAAGGACCTCATCTACAGCGGGCGCCACGTCCCCGCCGCCGAGGCGCTGGCCATCGGCCTGGTCGACCGGGTCGTGCCCGACGCCGAGGTCTACCAGGCCGCGCGCGACTGGGCCGCCACCTTCACCGGCGGGCCCGCGATCGCGCTGCGGGCCGCCAAGCAGGCGGTCGACCGGGGGCTGGAGGTGGACCTCGACTCCGGCCTGGAGGTCGAGAGGCTCCAGTTCTCAGGCCTGTTCGCGACGGAGGACGCGAAGAACGGCATGAGGGCCTTCGCCGAGAAGTCCATCCCCAAGTTCACCGGCCGCTAGCGCCGCCTGGTCGCCAGCAGGGCGTGGTAGGCGGGCTTGGGCCGCAGGTCCTCGTCGAGGATGCACGCCGCGCCCTCGCCCTCGAACCACCCCGGCACCCACGAGTGCCGGTCGGTGAAGCCCCAGACGGTGAACTCACGGCACGACTTGACGCTCAGGCAGTCGGCCAGCGCCCTGCTGTAGTACTCGGCCTGGGTCGCGAGCTTCTCGGGCGTGACGGGCAGCACCATCCGCACGTCCATCTCGGTGACCGCGATCTCCAGGCCGAGGTCGGCGAAGCTCCGCATGACGTTGGCCCAGTCGCCCGGATAGTCGTACTGGATGCCCAGGTGGCCCTGGAAGCCCATGCCGTCGATCGGCACCCGCTGCGCCTTCAGCTCCTTGACCAGCGCCAGATAGCGGTCGATCTTGGCCCGGTTCCACTCGATGTTGTAGTCGTTCAGGTAGAGCTTGGCGTGCGGGTCGGCCTGACGGGCCCAGCGGAAGGCGTCGGCGATGTAGCCGGGGCCGAGGTGCTCCAGCCAGATGCTCTGGCGCAGGTTGCCCTCGTCGTCGACGATCTCGTTGGCCACGTCCCAGGCCCTGATCTTGCCCTTGTAGCGGCCGACCTGGACGCGGATGTGGTCGCGCAGGATCGTCCTGAGCTCGGCCGGGCCGATCGAGCCGTCCGCCACGCCTTCGGTCAGCCAGGCGGGGAGCTGGTTGTGCCAGATGAGCGTGTGGCCGCGCACCTTCTGGCCGTGGCGGCGCGCGTTGGCGACCACCGCGTCGGCGTCGTCCCAGGTGAAGACGCCGCGTTCGGGCTCGACGCTCTCCCACTTCATCGCGTTCTCGGCGGTGAGGTGGGTGAACTCGCGGTTGAGCACGTGCCGGTAGTCGGACTCCGACCGCAGCGCGGCGACGTCGACCGCGCTGCCGATCCTGATGCCGTTCTTGTGTGCCAGGTCGCGCAGGTCGCGGACGCGGTGACGGCTGTCGGAGACGCCCTGCCCGGACTCGGCGGGCGCGGCCGAGGCGGGCAGGGCGGGCACGGTCAGCGCCAGCGCGAGCGCGACGATCAAAGGTCTCATCGATGGCCTCCGGTGACGATGGTGGTCAGGGCGCGCGGCTGGAGCGTGACGCTCCCGCCCGTGATCGGGGTGCGGGCGAGGTCGTGCGTGCTGTCGGTCAGGTACGCGGTCGCCCTGCCGCGCACGCCGTGCCAGGTGACCGGCTCGGTGCCGGTGTTGATCACCTCGACGACCGTGGATCCGTCACGGTTGCGGAAGGCCGAAACTTTCAGCGCCGGGTTCGGGCTGGTGGCGTCGACCCGGACCGCGCCCGGCCGGATGAACCTGCCGTACGCCGCCAGCGCCCAGAACCGCTTGGCCACCCGGTAGGTCCCCGCCGCGTCGTCGATCTGCATCAGCGCCCTGGTCGCGCCGCGCGAGGCGCCGAACCAGTAGACGTAGGCGTTGGCCCGGCCCAGCGTCATCGCGTCGTGCACGGCCTGGGCGATCGTCATGCCGTCATAGCCGCTGCCGTCGTCCCAGTTCTCGTTCCAGGTGGTGCCGTTGGGGTTCCACTCCGACATCCACACCTTGCGGTTCGTGGGCAGCGGGCCGTCCACGGGGCTCGCGTACGTGTGACCGGTGTGGACCTTGACCCAGCGGCGGGCCTCCGGGTCCGCCTCGATGGCCCGGGTGTAGGCGCGGGCCTCGTCCCAGCCGAAGGAGTCGCAGCACACCACGTTCATGCCTCGGGCGATCGGGCCGAGCACCTTGACGAACGCGGCGGCCTGCTCGGGGGTGAACCGCATGGAGGCGTAGACGGCCGTGTAGTCTGGCTCGTTGGTGAAGGCCAGGTCGGTGATCCGGATGCCTTCCTTCTTGTAGAAGTCGGCGTAGGCGACGAGGTAGCGGGCGTAGGCCTCGGCCCACTCCGGCTTGAGCGTGCCGCCGTTCTTGTCGTCGCCGTTGTCCTTCATGTAGCCGGGGGCGCTCCAGGCGTTGGCGTAGAAGCGCTTGACGCCGTAGCGCTGGGCCTCCTTGGCGACCCACACCTGGCTGTTGTCGTCGCCGTCCCAGACGTACCGCGGCCGCGCGTCCGGGCCGCCGGGGTCCTCCGGCTGGTGGGAGACCATGTGGTCGTACGGGCTGCCGGCCGGGGACGAGCCGATGCCCAGGCGCAGGATGCTCAGGCCGGCTCCCTTGCGCGGGTGGAACCACAGGTCGAGGATCTCGCGCTGCTGCGCGGGCGTGAGCGCCTCCAGCAGTTCGTTGCGCCTGAAGGCCTGCGAGAGGCCGAACCCGTCGATCTCCTGGTGGCGGATGTGTTCCCGGACGGTGACGGCCGGGGGATCACCGTGCGGGGCGGGATTCACGGCGGTGAAGCCGAGCAGGGTGACCGCGACAACGCCTCGTAACATGGCGCCTCCGAAACTTTTCGGAAAGGTGACGATATATTTCGTCAACAGCCGGAAACGTAAAGGGCGGAAGCCGCTTCGTCAACACCCCAGTCAGGAGGCGTCGCGGGGAAACGATGCCGGAGCCATACCGATCCAGCCACAGCCGGGATTCGGCCGTCGGAAGCGCGGGAGGTTACCGACTATCGTGACGTTCCATGAAGCGCGTCCTCGTTCCCGCGCGGCTCCGTCAGGCCGTGCGTTCGTGGTTCGACTCCCGTTACATCTCGATCGCGGACCACCGTCAGGACATCAGGGACGCCCTCTGGGAGGTGCAGACGCTGCGCCGTGAGATGGCCACCCTGCAGGGCGAGGTCGAACGCCTGCGCGCCGCCGTCGAGCGGCGGCCCGGGCAGTCGTCCAAGCAGCAGGCATCGGCCGCCGACGCCCATCGGCTCGCCGGTGACGCCCACCGCCTGGCCAAGGAGACCGCCCAGGCCCTCGACGGCCTGCTGCAGAACGAGGTCCTCATCTGGCAGGCGATCGACGAGCTCAAGTCCCGGCCCCAGAGCGCCGTGTCGCGTCCCCGTGAGGACCAGCGGCCGTGCGCGTGACCTGGGCCGGCGGCCTGCTCACGTTCCGTCTCGACCCCGAGGACGAGATCACCGGCAAGGCCGCCGACGAGTATCCGGTCAAGCTGGCCACCAACTCCTGCACGATCACGAACGTGCCGGACGACGCCCACCCCGACCTGTTCGCCGTCGCCGCCTGGACCGTCGTCGCGCCCTGGACGCGGCGGCGGATCGTCTTCGACCGTGCCGTCTCGGCCGGGCTCGCCGCGGCGCTGTACGACGGCTGGGGCGTCGAGGCCGGGCCGACCGGCGCCGAGCCCCGGCCGGCCGGCGCCACGCTCGCGGTCTCGTACAGCGGCGGAGCCGACTCCGTGGCGGCGGCCGCGATCTACCCCGACGCGCCGTTCGTCCACTTCCGCCGGATGTCGCACCCCCGGGTGCCGAACCGGTGGCCGCACTACCGCTCCGACGTGCTGGCCAAGCTCGCCCAGCAGACCGGACGCCCGCTCACCGTGGTGGGCTCCGACCTGGAGTACACCCTGGCCGAGCCCCGGCCCGGCTATCCGGAGCACCACGCGGTGGCGGCCGGGGCGCTGCTCAACGCCGACCGGCTGGGCCTCGGCGGGCTCGCCTTCGGCTACGAGATCGGCTCGCGCTGGCTCGGCGGCGGCCGCTACCTCCACCGCTTCACCCCCGACAACCCCATGTGGGCCCCCCACGGCAAGTGGGGCAGGCTCTTCGCCGCGGCGGGCGTGCACATCGTGCTGCCCGTCGGCGGCGTGAGCGAGGCGGTCACCATGCGCCTGGCGCTCGGCTCCGACCTCGCCGGCCAGGTCCGCTGGTGCCTCCAGGGCACCGACGGCCCCTGCCGGACCTGCGCCAAGTGCCTCTACAAGGAGCTCATCCAGGCCGCCGTCGAACGCCGCCCGCTCGACACCCCGCTCACCGCCGGCCATCCGCGGGCCAAGAAGTGGCTCCGCCCGCCGCCGTACGGAGGCCAGGAGATGGTCGAGTACGGCCTGGCCCGCATCCCCGGGATCGAGCAGACCCTGTTCGCCGGGTGCCTGGAGTACTTCGACGCCACCGAGGAGTCGATCAGCTGGCTCGACCACTGCTACCCCCCGGCGCTGGACGAGATCCCGGACCCCTGGCGCGAGCGGGCGGTCTCCTTCATGACCGGCGAGGTCGGGCTCATGACGGAGAAGGAAGCCCACCGCGTGGAAACCTGGGGCTCCTGATTCGTAGCGGCAGCCAGTGAGGGAGTGAGCGATGAGGGTCTACCTGTCCGTCGACATGGAAGGGGTCACCGGCCTGACCGACCCCGAGGAGATGCACGCGGGCAAGCGCGGGTACGACCGCGGCTGCGAGCTGATGACGGCCGACGCGAACGCCGCCGTCGAGGGGGCGTTCGCCGCCGGGGCCGGGAAGGTCCTGGTGAACGACGCCCACGGGTCGACCAAGAACCTCCGGATCGACCTGCTCGACCGGCGGGCGACCCTGATCAGGGGGCCGGGCAAGGCGCAGCGGATGGCGCAGGGGCTCGACGGGTCCTTCCAGGCCGCGGGCTTCGTCGGCTATCACGCGCGGGCCGGGGTGAGCCACGGGGTGCTCAACCACACGTGGATGGGCAAGGAGATCCAGAACGTCTACCTCAACGGCGAGGTCGCCGGGGAGACCCGGGTGGTGGCGGCCTGCGCCGGGTTCCACGGCGTGCCGGTGGTGCTGGTCACCGGTGACGAGGCCGTCGGCGAGGAGGCCCGCGAGCTGCTCGGCGACGTCGAGACGGTGGCGGTCAAGAAGGGGATCGACAAGTTCTCCGCCGAGCTGCTGCCGCCGGCGGTGGCCCAGCAACGCATCCGTGAGGGTATGGCCAGGGCGCTCAGCAGGTTGAGCGACTTCACGCCCTACCGGCTCGATCCCCCGTACACGCTGGGTGTGGAGTGGAACTCGACCGCCATCGCGGCGGCCGTGGGGCTCATTCCCGGGGTGAAGGCGGCGGGGACGCGGCACACCGAGTTCACCACGGACGACTTCACCCAGATCATGGCCCTGTTCGGGATCTTCGCCACCATCGGCGGCCAGGTGGCGTGCGGCAGTGGCCCGTACGGCTGAGGGGGCTCGCGAGAGGACCGGCGAGGTGCGGTCGTAGGGTTCCAGCGTTCGGGCGGCGCCCGGCTTCTGATGGATTGCGACATTCCGGAGGTGGCCAGGCCGTCCGGGCGGCAGCATGGGCGGATTCGCAACGCCGCGCCGGGTGACGGCGCGGCCGGGCCGGAAGGGAGGTGGCATGGACGGCGCGGTTCTGACCAGGCGCGGGCTGCTCGTGGGGATCGGGGCGGCCGGCGGCGCCGGCGCCATGTACGCCGCCATGGGGGCGCTGGGGCTGGCCCCCGACCAGCAGGACAAGGCCTTCACCCCGCCCAGGACCGGCGACTTCTCCCTGCAGGGGCGCGCCGCGGCCAAGGTGGTGATCCTCGGCGCCGGGGTGGCCGGGCTGACCGCCGCCTACGAGCTCGGCAAGGCGGGCTACGACTGCACGCTGCTGGAGGCCAGGGCCAAGGCCGGCGGGCGCAACCTCACCCTGCGCGGCGGCGACCGGCTGCCCGAGCTGAACGGCCCCACCCAGGAGGTCAAGCTGGGCGAGGGCGTCTACTTCAACGCCGGCCCGGCCCGGATCGCCCAGTGGATGGTGACCCTCGACTACTGCCGCGAGCTGGGCATCCCCATCGAGACCTTCGTCAACAGGAACTCCCAGGCCTACATCCACAACAACGGCCAGACCGTGCGCTCCGGCACCGCCCGCGCCGACATGTACGGCTACGTCGCCGAGCTGCTCGCCAAGGCGGCCGACCGCGGCGCCCTCGACAGGAAGCTCACTGCCGAGGACCGGGAGCGGCTGCTCAGCTTCCTGCGCCGGTTCGGCGACCTGGGCCCCAAGCTCGACTATGAGGGCACCACCCGGCGCGGCTACATCGACCCTCCCGACCTCGACGCGGGCACCCCGCTCGGCCCGCCCGCGAGCCTGCGTCAGGTGCTCGCCATGGGCACCGGCTGGGCCATCACCAACGACTTCGGCTACGACCAGGCCACCCCCATGTTCCAGCCCGCCGGCGGCATGGACATGATCGTCACCAAGCTGGCCGAGGCCGTCGGCGAGGACCGGATCACCACCGGCGCCAAAGTCACCAAGATCACCAACCTGCCCGACGGGGTCGAGGTGACCTGGGACGGCGGCAGCCTCAAGGCCGACTACTGCATCGCCACCCTGCCTCCCCACCTGCTCGCCAAGATCCCGCACAACCTGGGCGCCCAGATCACCGCCGCCCTGCGCCTGCCCACGCCGGTGGCCACCGGGAAGATCGGCCTGGAGTACGACCGCCGCTGGTGGGAGCTGGAGGACCGGATCTACGGCGGCATCACCGAGACCGACCTGGACATCACCCACCTCTGGTACCCGTCGCACGACTACCACGCCCGGCGCGGCCTGCTGATCGGCTACTACAACGTCGGCCCCGCCGCCGAGCTGTACGGCGCGCTCACCCCGGAGGACCGCCGCAGGCGCGCGCTCACCCAGGGCAAGAAGATCCACGGCGAGAAGTACCGCACCGGTGTCCTGTCCGACGTCTCCATCGCCTGGGAACGACAGGAGCACATCCAGGGCGGCTGGGTCGGCTGGCCCGGCTTTGATTCGTCCTTCACTCTTCTGCAACGCCCGAGCGGAAGGGTCTACTTCGCGGGCGACTGGCTCACCCGGCTGGTCGCCTGGCAGGCGGGATCGATGGAATCGGCCCGCAGCGTCGTCACTGAGCTGCACCAGCGCGTCCTGCGGTCCCCCTGACACCGCACGCTGCTCGTGGGACCGGCGTAGGGTCCTGGGAGGAGCGAACGAGGAGAGGGAATGACGTTGCACTGGCTACCCGCCGCCGACCGGGCCGACCTCATGGCCGACCCGGTGGCGCGGGCGATCGGGCAGGTGGAGGGCGCGCGGGTCGCGCAGATCGACCCCGACCTGGCCGACACGGCCGCGTTCTGCGAGCGCTACGGCGTGGCCATGGCCGACTCGGCCAACTGCGTGGTCGTCGCCGCCAGACGCGGTGGCGAGGTCCGCTACGCCGCCTGCATGGTGCTCGCCACCACGCGGGCCGACGTCAACGGCGTGGTGCGGCGGCATCTCGGCGCCCGCAAGGCCAGCTTCGCCCCGATGGACGAGGCGGTCGAGCTCACCGGGATGGAGTACGGCGGCATCACCCCGGTCGGGCTGCCCGCCGACTGGCCGATCCTGGTCGACACCCAGGTCGCCGAGCGCGCCGAGGTGGTCATCGGCAGCGGCGTGCGCCGGTCCAAGCTCGCCGTCGCCGGAGCCGCCCTGGCAGCGCTGAAGGGAGCGGAAGTCCTCTCGCTGGCCACCTGACGACCCCGCAGCGCGGGGAGGGCCGATCGGGCACGAGGGGAGCCACCGTTTCCGAACCGAGACCGTTGGATGGGAAACCAATGACCCCGATCTGGACGTTGTACGAGTGGGAATGTGGCCTCGTGGTTCATCTCGTGGGCGGGGATTAAGCCGGTATGGTGCTTCATGCCATGAACGATGACCGACTCGGCCCCTACCGGCTGCTCAGACGGCTGGGCGAGGGCGGAATGGGCGTTGTCCACCTCGCCGTCGACCCCCAGGGGCGTCAGGTGGCGGTCAAGGTCCTGCGCACCGAGGTCGCCGGTGACGAGGTCGCCAGGCGGCGGCTCTCGCGCGAGGTCGAGACGATGCGGCGGGTGCGCAGCAAGTACATCGCCGAGGTGCTCGACGCCGATGTGACCGGTCATCGCCCCTACATCGTCACCCGCTACGTCGCCGGCCGCTCGCTCGACGAGATCGTCAAGAACGACGGCCCGCTCGACCTGCCCGCGCTGCTCAAGGTCGGCCACGGGGTGGCCGCCGCGCTGGCCGCCGTCCACGCGGTCGGCGTGATCCACCGCGACCTCAAGCCGGGCAACGTGCTGATCCTCGACGGCGAGCCGGTGCTGATCGACTTCGGCATCGCGCAGGCGGTCGACGCGACCCGGCTGACCCAGACCGGCATGTTCATCGGCACCCCCGGCTACCTCGCACCGGAGATCATCGAAGGGCAGGAGGCCGGGCCCGAGGTCGACATCCACGCCTGGGCCGGCACGCTCCTCTACTCGGGCACCGGCCAGCCGCCGTTCGGCAAGGGCACGCTGGAGATGGTGTTCTACAACATCACCGCGGGCAAGGCCGACGTGAGCGCGGCCCCGGCGGCGCTGCAGCCGCTGCTCAAGAGCGCCTTCCAGCGCAACCCCGCCAAGCGGCCGAAGGCGGCGGAGCTGGCCGAGCAGGTGGCCAGGCTGATGCCCAAGGCCGGGCTGTCGGCGCCCGACGAGATCTCCACGGTGCCGCATCCCGACGTCAACGTGACGCCTCCGTACGACGGGCCCACCACGCCCGCGCCCGGCCGCGACCAGGGCGGGCCGCGCGGCGTGCCCTCCGGCCCGCCGGGCGGCAGCGGCCCCCAGCCCGCGTTCCCGGGCACCGGCTCGCACGCCCCGCACGGCCTCGCGGCCGGCGCGGCGGGTGCGGCGGGCAGCGGGGCGCACAGCCTGCTCTCCGGCCCGCAGGGCCCTGACAAGACGCCTCCGGGCAGCGGTCCGCAGAACCCGCCGTACGGATCGGGCCCGCCCCAGAGCCTGCTCGGCGGCCCCGGCCGTCCCAGCGGCCCTGGCGGCGCCAGCGGTCCTGGCGGCCCTGGCGGTCCCAGCAGCGCCGGCGGCCCTGGCGGTCCCGGCGGTCCCGGTGGCGTCGGCTCTTCCGGTCCGGGCACCGGGTCACAGGCTCCGGGCACCGGGGCTCAGGAGGGCGGCGACAAGCCGGCGTGGGAGGTCTCCACGCCGCCCATGACCCCGCGCAGGCTCGTCGAGGGCCAGGACCCGCTCGTCCCGCCGCCGTCCCCTGATCAGCAGTACGTCTCGCTGCTGCCCGGTCAGGGCGACCCGTGGCCGACGCGCCGGGTGAGCCCCGAGGAGCTGCGCCAGATGCAGCGCGAGGCCCAGCCGATCGCCCCCTGGCAGCAGCACCCGGGCCCCGGCGGTCAGCCGGCCGGTCAGCCGACGGGCTCGCCGACCGGCCACCCCGCCGGCCACCCCGCCGGCCCTCCGGCCAACCACCACATGCCGGAGGCCGACGTGCCGACCCGGCGGGTGCGGCCCGATCCGCAGGACGTGCCGACCAGGCGGGTGCGCCCCGAGGCGCCCGACTACGGCAGGGGCGCCCCGGTGCCGCCGCCTCCGTACATCCCGCCGCAGGCCCAGTTCCCGCCCGACCCGCAGACCAAGCGCGAGCCGTTCATCCCCGGCGCCCGCCCCGGTCAGGTGCTGCAGCGTTCGGCCGCCTACGGGGTGGCGAGCGCGATGCTGCTCATCCTCATGATCGTGCTGGCCGCGCGGGCGCCGGTGCTGGTGGCCGTGGTGTGCCTGCCGTTCGCGGTGCTGCTGCGCGCCGCCGACCTCGCCCAGCCCGAGCTGGCCGCCCGCCGCTCGACGGGCTCGGCGGCGCTGGACGTGATCAGGGTGTTCGCACACCCGAAGGCACTGGCCAAGTCGGTGGGCATCACGCTGGCCCTGACGCCCTACGCGATCATCCTCGGTTCGCCCGTGACGCTCCTGCTCACGGTGCTGGCCGGGATGCGCCTGGAGAACTCGCTGGCCTGGGGCGCGGGGGTGGCGCTGTGGACGCTCTGCGCCGGCCCCGGAGTCGAGGGCCCGGGGCGTCAGATGCGCAGAACTCTCTCATCGCTCGTACCCTCGAGAACAACGGCGATGGTGATGGCCGGAGCGCTCGTGGCGATGGTCGCGCTTTCGTCCATCCTCGCCGCCGGCACGTTCGGGGACAACGCGAAGGGGGCCGTATGGACTCCGGTGGACGTCAAGCCCGTGGTCGATCAGCTGAAGAAGTGGACGGAGGATCCGGGGGGATGACGCGGGGACGATGGCGATGAGCGCGGGCAACACCCAGACGCCAGAGCGGCTAGGCCCCTACCGGCTGGTCCGCAAGATCGGCGAGGGTGGCATGGGCGTGGTCCACCTCGGCCTCGACGGTGACGGCCGCGAGGTCGCCATCAAGGTCCTGCACCCGCACGTCGCCGCCGACCTCAAGGCGCGCGACCGGCTCACCCGCGAGGTCGAGACGATGCGCCGGGTGCGCAGCCCGCACGTCGCGGAGGTGCTCGACGCGGAGCTGGTGGGGGGCCAGCCGTACGTGGTGACCCGGTTCGCGCCGGGCCGCACGCTCGAGGAGACCGTGCTGTCCGACGGGCCGCTCGACGCGCGCCAGCTCATCAGGCTCGCGCAGGGCCTGTGCCAGGCGCTGGTGGCCATCCACGCGGCCGACGTGATCCACCGCGACTTCAAGCCGTCCAACGTTATGCTCGTCGACGGCGAGCCGCTGGTCATCGACTTCGGCATCGCCCACCTGGTGAACGCGACCCGGCTGACCCAGACGGGCATGTTCGTCGGCACGCCCGGCTATCTGGCGCCGGAGATCATCCGCGACACCGACATCACGCAGCGGGCCGACGTGCACTCGCTGGCCTCGACGGTGTTCTTCGCCGCGACCGGGGCGCCGCCGTTCGGCACCGGGTCGTTCGAGGCCGTGTGCTTCAACATCATGGAAGGGCGGGCGCAGCTCGACAAGGCGCCCCCGTGGCTGCGCGGCTGGCTGAGCCGCGCGCTCCAGGTCGACCCGGCGGCCCGGCCGGACGCCCGCGAGCTGCTGCGCACGGCCAGGGCGCTCGACCCGGCGGTCACCACGTTCAACGAGTCACCGCCCGAGGAGCGGCCGGGGGTGACGAAGCGGCTGCTCGGTCGTACGAAGATGATGGAGACGTTCTCCGACCTGCTGCCGCCCGTCCGGTACGAACGGCCGACCCGGCCGGCTCGCGAGGAGAAGCCGCCGCCGTACGTGCCCGCGCCGGTCACGCCCCGGCCGCCCCGCCCGGACCAGCGGGTGGCGGGCTATCCCGCGCCGCCGCCCGCCTACGCCCAGCAGCAGCGGGCGCAGGTCCAGCCGGCGCCGCGCACCTACGCGCCGCCCGCGCCGCGGCCCCACACGCCGCCCGGCGAGCGCAAGCGCTATCTCGTGGGCAGCCAGTTCGTCGCGCTGCTGGCGCTGGTGACGCTGATCGCGCTGGCGGTGATGATGCCGGTCATGGTGAGCGCGATCGCCATCGTGCTGGCGCTGGTGCTGCGGGTGGGCGAATACCTGTTCGGCGACATGGTGCAGCGTCGCCAGGTGCGCGGCAGCAGTGCCGCCGACCCGCTGCTCGTGGTGGTGGGCACGCCGTGGGCGCTGGTCAAGGCCACGCTGGTGAGCGTGGTGCAGGTGCCGCTGGCGATCCTGTTCGGCGTGTGCGTGTGGGGCGTGCTGCGCTGGGGCGGCGGGATGGGCGTCAACGAGGCGGCCGCCTACGGGGCCGGCGCGCTGGTGGCCGGCCTGTTCGTGCTGCCCGGCGGCGGCTCGCCGCGCAAGGCGGTCACCCGCACGTTGACGAGCGTGCTGCGCTCGCCGGGCGCGGCCACGATCGCCGCCCTGGTGATGGGCACGATCGCGCTGTTCGCGGTGATGTACGCGCTCGGCGGCACGCCCTCGTGGGAGCCGTGGCGGGCCCCCGAGACCGTCATCGAGGAGCTCACCACCCGCGCCCAGGACAGCGCGATGGGGCTGATCACGGGCCTGATCGACGACCTGATGAGAGAGCTGGGGCTGGGCTTCCTGTCACCCTGGTCGTGAGTGTCCCCGGCGCCCGGCGTGGGGAGAAGTAGGGGTATGAGCGAGCACCTCGGTCCCTACCAGCTGCTCTCCCGGCTGGGAGCGGGCGGGTTCGGCGAAGTGCACCTGGCCCTCGACCCGGAGGGCCGCACGGTCGCGGTCAAGGTGCTCCACCCGCACGTCGCGGCCGACTCGGTGGCGCTGGCCCGGCTGGCCCGCGAGGTCGAGACCATGCGGCGGGTGGGCGGCCCCAACGTCGCCGAGGTGCTCGACGCCTCGCTCGACGTCGACCGGCCCTACCTGGTCACCCGCTACGTGCAGGGCAAGCCGCTCAGCGCGGTGCCCGTGCCGGTGCCCGACGCCGACCTGCGGCTGCTGGCCGCGGGGCTGGCCGACGCGCTGCTGGCCATGCACGACGCGGGCGTCGTGCACCGCGATCTCAAGCCCGCCAACGTGATGATGAGCGAGGGCCGGCCGGTCGTCATCGACTTCGGCATCGCGCACGCGCTCGACTCGCTGTCCGTCACCGCCTCGGGCGCGGTGGTGGGCACCCCGGGCTATTTAGCTCCCGAAGTGCTGGAGGGCAAGGAGGCGGGCCCGGCGGCCGACGTCTTCTCCTTCGGCGCCACGCTGGCCTACGCCGCCACCGGGCGTCACCCGTACGGCACGGGGCCCGCGTCGGCGGTCGCCTACCGCGTCGTCCACCACGAGCCCGACCTCGACGGCGCGCCCGGCTGGCTGGAGCCGCTGCTGGCCCAGTGCCTCGCCACCGACCCGGCGGCGCGGCCGGTGGCCGCGGACATCTGCGCGCGGCTGGGGGTGGAGGCGCCTCCGCGGCCGCGCCGCCTGTCCCGGCTCTCGGCGGGTACGGGGCGCGGTTCCGGCCGTGATGTCCACCACATGGAGACGCGTGCCTGGCAGCCCGGCCGGGCGGGTCGGGAGCGTTCGCCGGAGGAGCTCAGGGCGCGGCACCGGGAGAAGGTGCGCAGGCGCTGGCTGGTCGGCTCGACGGTGTTCGTGGCGTTGCTGGCGGCCGCGGCGACCGAGCCGCTGCCGGAGGTGGCGCTGTTCCTGCTGGCGGCGTTCTCGCTGGCAGTGGTGGTGGACGCCGGGTTCGCGCTGTTCTCGCGCGGGCCGCTCACCAAGGTCAGGATCGTGGCCGACGCCCTGGGCGTCGCCGGGGCGATCGGGCTGTCGGTGGCGTTGAGCGCGTTCTTCAGCACCCCCGTGCTGGCCTTGTTCGCGGGCACGGCTCTGGTCCTCGGCCTGGTGTTCCTGTTCAGCGCCTGAGGCTGGGTGACCAGGGCCGCCATGAACGAGTGGAACAAAGCTCGGTAAGGTGGGGCAGGGGAGGGGCTGCGCGCGGATCAGCACGATTGCGCGTAAGCTACCCATGGGTAACATGGCGCCGGGACACCCGCTGTCACAGCACCCGTGGGGCCCTGGCAGTCTGGACTGGACATCCGGCGCCGACCGCTCGCGGCGGCGCACGCGAACATGGGAGGTCGGCCACCGGCCATGAACATTGTCGTCTGCGTGAAGCAGGTCCCCGACACGGCGACCGAGCGCAAGCTGCGGTCCGATGACAAGACCCTCGACCGCGACGCCGTCGACGGCGTGGTGAACGAGCTCGACGAGTACGCGGTCGAGGAGGCGCTCAAGCTCAAGGAGGCCCACGGCGGTGAGGTGACCGTCCTCACCATGGGCCCGGGCAAGGCCACCGAGACGATCCGCAAGGCCCTGGCCATGGGCGCCGACAAGGCGGTGCACCTGGTCGACGACGCGCTGCACGGCTCCGACGCGCTGGGCACCTCGCACGCCATGGCGCAGGCGCTGAAGAAGATCGGGTTCGACCTGGTCATCCTCGGCTCGGAGTCCACCGACGCGCGCACCGGCGTGCTGCCGGCGATGCTGGCCGAGCGCCTCGGCACGCCGCAGCTCACGCTGGCCAACAAGGTCGAGGTCGACGGCTCGGCCATCACGATCCAGCGGATCACCGACTACGGCTTCGACCGGGTCGAGGCCTCGCTGCCCGCCGTCGTGTCCGTGGTCGAGAAGATCAACGAGCCGCGCTACCCGTCCTTCAAGGGCATCATGGCGGCCAAGAAGAAGCCGGTTCAGACCCTGGGCGTGGCCGACGCCGAGATCGACGTCGCCCAGGTGGGTCTCGACTCCGCCTGGTCGCAGGTCGTCGACTTCGCCCCGGCCCCGCCGCGTGCCGCCGGCACGGTCGTCAAGGACGAGGGCGACGGCGGCGCCAAGGTCGCCGAGTTCCTCGCGTCCAAGAAGTTCATCTGAGAACGGGGGTTTTACTGATATGTCGGAGATTCTCGTTCTCGTCGAGCAGGTCGACGGCGAGGTCAAGAAGGTCACGCTGGAGCTGCTGACCCTCGCCCGCAGGCTCGGCACGCCCGCCGCCGTCTGGGCCGGCCCCGGCTACACCCCGGAGGCCAAGGCCAAGCTGGCCGAGTACGGCGCCGAGAAGATCTACGTGGCCGGCTCCGAGGAGATCACGGACTACGTGGTCGCGCCCAAGGCCGAGCTGCTCGCCCAGCTCGTGGCCGACAAGTCGGCCGCGGCCGTGCTGGTCGCCGCCACGGCCGAGGGCAAGGAGGTCGCCGGACGGCTCGCGGTCAAGACCGACTCCGGCGTCATCACCGACGCCGTGGGCCTCGGCGAGGGCTTCGTGGCCGAGCAGTCCATCTTCGGCGGTGGCGTGAACGTCCAGTCGAAGGTGAGCAGGGGCACCCCGATCGTGGCCGTGCGGCCCAACTCGACGGCCCCCGAGGCCACCGCCGGCGCCGGCGCCGAGGAGGAGGTGTCGGTCTCGCTGTCCGACGCCGCCAAGTCCGCCCGCGTCGTCGAGCGCGTCAAGCAGGAGAAGGGCGCCCGCCCCGAGCTGACCGAGGCCGCGATCGTGGTCTCCGGCGGCCGCGGCGTGGGCTCGGCCGAGAACTTCTCGGTCATCGAGGGCCTGGCCGACGCGCTGGGCGCGGCCGTGGGCGCCTCGCGTGCCGCCACGGACGCCGGGTGGTACCCGCACCAGTTCCAGGTGGGTCAGACCGGCAAGACCGTGTCGCCGCAGCTCTACATCGCGGCGGGCATCTCCGGCGCCATCCAGCACCGGGCCGGCATGCAGACCGCCAAGACCATCGTGGCGATCAACAAGGACCCGGAGGCGCCGATCTTCGAGCTGGCCGACTACGGCATCGTGGGTGACCTGCACCAGGTCGTCCCGCAGCTCACCGAAGAGGTCGACAAGCGCAAGTAGTCAGTCGCGAGAAACGGCGCCGCACTTCCCGTGCGGCGCCGTCGCGCGTTCTCAGGTGGCCCGGCGGGCATCCATCGCCTCGCGGAGCCGGGCGGCCAGGTCCTCGGCCTGGTCGCGGCTCCACGGGATCAGGCCGTTCTCCGACATCAGCGCGTGGAACTGCTGCTCCCGGTACGGGGTGCCGGGCGGCAGCGGCACCACGTGCCAGTGCAGGTGGGCGTTGCCCTGCTGACTGCCGAGCGAGAGCACGTAGGTGCGCTCGGACGGCACCACCGACTCCACCGCCAGCGCCACCGCGCGCACCACGCCCATCAGCGCCAGGTACGCCTCCTCGTCCAGGTCACGCACCACGTGCTCGACATGCGCCTTCGGGCTGACCAGCACGTACCCGGGCACGGTCGGGTAGGTGGAGAGGAACGCCAGGTGGCGCTCGTCCTCGTAGAAGACCTGCTCGTGCTCGTAGGCCGGGTCACCCGCGACGATGGCGCAGATGAAACAGGGGATGGACCGGACGCGGGCCTCGTAGGCGGCCACGTCGAAGGGGACGTTCCTCTCCGTCGTCATGATCCCGATCATGACGGTCCGGGCGTCAGGCGGCCACCGGCTGCTTCTCGCGGGAGACCGGCAGGGGAGTGACCGCCGCGGGCTCCTCGCGCGGGAGCAGGCGTGCCGCGCCCGCGATCAGCAGGCCCAGCACGACGGCCAGGCCGAGCGCGGTGCGGAGCGAGGTCGCGTCCGACAGGAAGCCGATCGCCACCGGCCCGAGCAGCAGGCCCGCGTACCCCATGGCGCCCGCCTGGGCGATCGCCGGGCCGGGGGTGGAGGTGGCGGTGCCGGCCAGCGAGAGCGTCATCGGCGAGATCGTCGCCACGCCGAGGCCCACGAAGAACACCGCGACCAGCGCCACCACCGGCGCGGGCGCGGCCAGCACCACGCCGAAGAAGGCGGCCGTGGCCAGGCCGGCGGTCGTCAGCATGCCCCGTACCCCGAACCGTGAGCGCAGCCGGTCACCGGTCAGCCGGCCGATCAGCATGCCCGCCTCGAAGATCGGGTAGCCCAGCGCGGCCAGCGCCTCCGGCGCCTTCATGGTGTCGCGCATGTAGAGGCCGTTCCAGTCGGCGACCACGCCCTCGACCATGAAGGCGAAGAACGCCAGCGCGCCCAGCAGGTAGACGACCGGCGGCAGGCGGCGGCGCGGCCCCTTGGCGACCTCGGGCTCGGGGACGTCCGGCAGGTAGGCGCGGCCGAGGACCAGCAGCACCGGCAGGGACACCAGGCTGACCAGCACCAGGTTGGCGGTGAACGACAGCCCGAGCGCGATCGACAGGCTGCCCGCGCCGCCGGCGGTCATGGCGCCGACGCACCAGCCGGCGTGCATGCCGTTCATCAGCGGCCGCCCGTAGGCGCGCTCGACGGTGGAGCCCTGGGCGTTCATCGCGATGTCGAACAGGCCGAACGCCATGCCGAAAATCGTGGACGCGGCCAGCAGCGCGGGGACGTTCGGCATGAAGCCCACCGCGACCAAGGAGAGCGCGGTCAGCGGGCCGCCGAAGCGCAGCACGGTGCGGCTGCCGGTGCGGGCCATCACCCGGCGCATCGCCTGCATGCTCACCAGCGCGCCCAGACCCCAGGCGAGCAGCACGGCGCCGATCTCGGCCTCGGACAGGCCGAGCTTGTCGGACAGCGCCGGGATGCGCACGGTCATGGTGCCGACCATCAGGCCGGCGAGGGCGAAGGTGAGGACGGCGCCGTAGCGGGCGATCCTCAAGTCACGGTTCATCTGGGCATACCTCGCAAAGCTCTATAAATCAGCAGAAGTAGGACCCAGCCGTAGCCGGGCCTTGAAGGAGTCACGGGGGGTGGGGGTGATGAGAACGCGCCGGGCGGTGACGGAGCGCGCCAAGGGGGCAGGCCGCGGCCTCGGGCCGGGCAGGGGCGCACGCCGGGACCGTGGCGTCTCCTGAGGGAGGCGTCCTACCGGGTCGGCTCTGAAGCGGACGGGCCCGCCGGGCGGGCGTCCAGGGCGCGGGGCCTCATGAGGGGGGTTTCAGCAGGGCTCTCAGCCGCGCGTCGAGGGTGCGCAGGTCGTCGTCGCTGTTGAGCGCCGGGTCGTGGCTCGCCACGTCCCACAGACCCTCACAGGCCAGGCGTACGATCTGCGCCGCCACGCGGTCGGGCTCCTCGTCCAGGCCCTCGCGATGCCATCGGGCCATCGCCTCCCGCAGCGGGGCGAGCAGGTAGGTGTTGCCCGACGCGCCGGTGACGACGGCCCAGCGTCGCAGCTTGCCCGAGCGGACGGCGGCGAGCGTGGCGCCGAGGTAGCGCTCGGTGTAGGTGGCGTCCGGCTGGGCGGACACCAGGTCGTCGAACTCCTCGATCAGGCGCTCCACCATGGCCTTGATCAGGGCTTCCTTGGTGGAGAAGTGGTAGAGGAGCCCGCCCTTGCTCACGCCGGCCCGATCGGCCACCGCGGAGAGGGTGAGCGCGGTCGAACCGAGGTCGCTGAGCAGGTCTTCTGCCGCGTCCAACAGCTCGTCACGTCTCATGCGATCTACTGTACCGTCCGGACGGTACACGAGCAAGCGAGATACCCTTACCGGGTGAACAGACCGTCGGCCTATCTCGATCACGCGGCGACCACGCCCATGCTTCCGGAGGCCATCGAGGCCATGACGGAGCAACTAGGCCGGGTCGGCAACGCCTCCTCCCTCCATGCCACCGGGCGCGAGGCGCGCAGGGTGGTGGAGGAGTCGCGCGAGACCATCGCCGACGCGCTCGGCGCCCGGCCCAGCGAGGTCGTGTTCACCTCAGGCGGCACCGAAGCCGACAATCTCGCGATCAAGGGCATGTTCTGGGCGCGCCATCCGCGGAAGCGCGTCCTGCTCAGCTCGGTCGAGCACCACGCCGTCCTCGACCCGGCCCACTGGCTGGCCGACAGCCAGGGCGCCGAGGTCGAGCTGCTGGAGGTCGACCAGTTCGGCAGGGTCGCCCCCGACACGCTGCGCGCCGCCATCGAGCGTGACCCCGACGGCGTCGCCCTGGTCAGCGTCATGTGGGCCAACAACGAGGTCGGCACGATCCAGCCGGTCCACGTCCTGGCGGCCATCGCCCGCGACCACGGCATCCCGTTCCACACCGACTCGGTGCAGGCGATCGGCCAGCTTCCCGTGTCGTTCGCCGAGTCCGGGGCCGACGCGCTCACCGTGACCGGCCACAAGATCGGCGGCCCCATGGGCGTCGGCGCGCTGCTGCTGGCCCGCGGCGTGACCCCGGTGTCGGTGCAACACGGCGGCGGTCAGGAGCGCGACGTCCGCTCCGGCACCCTCGACGCGCCCGCCATCGCCGGGCTCGCCGCGGCGGTCCGCACCGCGGTCAAGGAGCAGGAGGCCCAGCACCGCCACCTGACGGCGCTCCGCGACGACCTCATCGCCCGCGTCCGCCAGGCCGTGCCCGGCGTGGTGCTCAACGGCGACCCCGACGACCGGCTGCCGGGCAACGCCCACTTCTCCTTCCCCGGCTGCGAGGGCGACGCGCTGCTCATGCTGCTCGACGCCAGGGGGGTGGAGTGCTCGACCGGCTCCGCCTGCTCGGCGGGGGTGGCGCAGCCGTCCCACGTGCTGCTGGCCATGGGGGCCGACGCGGCGGCGGCCCGGGGCTCCCTGCGGTTCTCCCTGGGCCACACCTCCACCCAGGACGACGTCGACCGCCTCATCGAGGTCCTCCCGGCAGCCGTCGAACGCGCCCGCCGCGCCGGCCTCAGCTGACGAGACCGGGGCGCGGCGGGTCAGGCCAGGAAGGCGGCGACCGCGCTCCAGGCGGGGTCGGCGGTGACGTCCACCCGGGCCTTGCCTTCCTCCCAGGTGGCGGCCAGCTCCTTGAGCGCGGGTGCGGCGCCGCTCTCCGGGGTGGCGTACACGTGCATGACGCGGCGGCGCTCGGCGCTCAGGTGGGCGGCCAGCACCGCCTCGTCGCCCAGCGCGCGCAGCCGCTCGTCCAGCCGCTCCTCGAACGCCTGCAACGCGGCCAGCGACCCGCCCTGGGGCAGACCGCCGCCGTCCTTCTCGCGGTACGGCAGGGTGACGGCGACATGCTGGTCGAGCAGCGGATGGTCGACGGGCCGCAGCGGATAGCGGGCGGCGGCCACCAGCGGCGCGCCGCCGGCCGTCCGGCCCTCCAGCGTGACCCACTGCCCGGTGTCGTAGTCGGCGGCCACGTCGGCCACCACCGCGGGCAGGTGGACGGCCGGCACGGCGTCGATCGGCGCCGCGGTGGCCGGGGTGATCTCGCCCACCCATCGGGCCACGTCGTCCTCGCCCAGCAGCCGGTCGAGCGCCAGCAGCGTGGCCTCCATCCGGGTCTGCTCGTCCAGCTCGCCGAAGACCGGGTGGTAGGCGGACACGTCCACGCGCAGCGCCCCGCGCGGCACCCGCAGCCCCAGCACCAGCTTGTCCAGCCCGAACGCGACCCCGCCCGCGTCGAGCGTCAGCTCACCAGGCAGGGCGCTCGCCTGGCGCGACGGGTGGAACTCCCACAGCAGGTCGGCCGGCGGCGCGGCGCGCGCCCAGCGATGCGCCAGCGGACGCAGCTCGGCGTCGCCCGCGGCCGTCACGACCAGCGCGTGCGCCGCGTTCCTGCCCGGGGCCAGCTCCCACACCAGGTCGGGGTGGACCGCCGCCACCGCGGGATCGAGCAGCTCGGCCGGCTTGCCGCTCTCCCCGGACGCCAGCGCCGCGTCGAGCTCCGGCCTGGCCTCCTGCCACCACCGCCAGAACCCCGCCACGCGCTCACCCGGGTCGGCGCCCTCGTCATCGTTCTTGCGCCCGAACAGTCGCATGGCTGAATACTCGCAGACCCGGCCCCCCGTCCGTGACCCGCGTGGTCATGTCCGCACGGGCTCGCCGGCCGTCCTGTCCGCGCGGGCACGTCCGTACGGACAGTACGCTGGAACGGTCATGGGACTGCGTGTGCTTGCCGCCATGTCGGGCGGCGTCGACTCCGCCGTGGCCGCCGCCCGGATCGCCGAGGCCGGTCACGACGTCACTGGTGTCCATCTCGCCCTGTCCGCCAACCCTCAATCCCACCGCACCGGCGCCAGGGGCTGCTGCACGGTCGAGGACTCGCGCGACGCCAGGCGGGCGGCCGACGTCATCGGCATCCCGTTCTACATCTGGGACATGGCCGAGCGGTTCCAGCGCGACGTGATCGAGGACTTCGTGGCCGAGTACGCGGCCGGCCGCACGCCCAACCCGTGCCTGCGGTGCAACGAGAAGATCAAGTTCTCCGCGGTGCTCGACCGGGCGCTGGCGCTCGGCTTCGACGCGGTCGCCACCGGCCACCACGCCAGGCTCGTCGACGGCGTGCTGTCCAGGAGCGCCGACCCGGCCAAGGACCAGTCGTACGTGCTCGGGGTGCTCACCCGCGAGCAGCTCGGCCACGCGATCTTCCCGCTGGGCGACTCCACCAAGACCGAGGTGCGGGCGGAGGCGGCCCGGCGCGGGCTGACCGTCGCCGACAAGCCCGACAGCCACGACATCTGCTTCATCGCCGACGGCGACACCCGCGGCTTCCTGGCCGAGCGGCTGGGCGCGGCCGAGGGGCCGATCGTCGACGAGTCGGGCGCGGTGGTCGGCAACCACCAGGGCGCCCACGGGTTCACCGTCGGCCAGCGCAAGGGCCTGCGCATCGACCGGCCCGCGCCCGACGGCAGGCCGCGCTACGTGCTGTCGATCGAGCCGGTGTCCAACACCGTCACGGTCGGGCCGCGCTCGGCGCTGGAGGTCACCCGCATCTCCTGTCTGCGCCCGGTCTGGAACGGCCCGCGCACCCGCGACGACCTCACCGTGCAGCTGCGCGCGCACGGCGAGGTCTACGGATGCGCGTTCGAGGAGCGCGACGGCGGCCTGGTCATCGAGCTCGACCGCCCGGCCACCGGCGTCGCGGCCGGCCAGGCGGCGGTGCTCTACTCGGGCCCGACGGTCATCGGGTCGGCCACGATCGCGTCGGCGGCCTAGAGCTCGATCGACTCGCCGACGGGGATGCGGCGGATGTCGGCCTTCTGCGCCTCCGCCTCCATCCGCAGCCAGTTGTCCACCAAGCTGAGCCCGATGTCGTTGAGCAGCCCGTCATGGGTGGAGAACGCCCGCGCGGGACGCACCGTACGGAGATACTCGACCATCTCCACCAGCTTCAGCCACGGCGCGTTGGTCGGCACCAGCAGCGTCTCCACCTCTGCGTCGGGCACCGTGAGCGCGTCACCCGGGTAGAACAGCCCGCCGTCGAGCATGAAGCCGACGTTCTGCACGATGGCCAGGTCGGGATGGTTCTTCCAGTGCCACTCGCCGAACACGTCCACCTGGAACCCGGCCGCCTGGAAATCGTCGCCGTGCCGTACCACGTTGACCTTCAGCGGCAGGTCGGCCAGCTCGGCGGCGACGGCCTCGCACGTCCACACCTCCAGGTCGGGTGAGGCGGCGGCGAGCCGGTCGACGTCCAGATGGTCGGGGTGCTGGTGGGTGATCAGCACCGCGTCGGCGCCGTCGAGCACCGGGTCACGGGTGAAGGTGCCGGGGTCGACGACCAGGACCTTGCCGTCCTTCTCCAGGCGTACGCACGCGTGACCGTACTTCGTGAGCTTCATCTCGCACAGCCTACGCTGGTGCCCATGCTGACGTGGGAAGCCACCGGGGTCGGGTCGCACCCGGGCGACGATCATCTTGAGGCGCTGCGGGTCGTGTTCGGGGAGGTGCCGGGGCTGCCCTACCTGCCGGAGCTGCCCGCGCGCGGCGTCGGCGCCGACCTGGTGGGGCGGACGGCGGGGCTGCTGGTCGACCTGCCCGTGGAGGTGCAGCCGTCCGGGTGGCGGCTGGCCGGGCGGCCGGGCCGCGACCACCGGCGCGCCGTCGACCATCTGCGGCGCGACCTCGACGGCCTGGAGGAGGTCGGCCACGGCTACGAGGGGCCGCTGAAGGTGCAGGTCTGCGGGCCGTGGACGCTGGCCGGCGCGATCGAGCTGCGCCACGGCGACAAGATCCTGTCCGACGCGGGCGCGGTGCGCGACCTGGCCGCCTCGCTCGCGCAGGGCGTCGCCGACCACTGCGCGGAGGTGCGGCGGCGGATGCCGGGCGTCACCGACCTCGTGCTCCAGCTCGACGAGCCAGGCCTGCCCGGCGTGCTGGCGGGCACCGTGCCGACCGCCTCGGGGTTCGGCAGGCTGGCCGCCGTGGAGGAGTGGCGGGTGGAGGAGTCGCTGAAGGCGTTCCCCGACGCGGTGGTCCACTGTTGCGCCCCGTCGGTGCCGTACGCGCTGCTGCGCCGGGCGGGCGTGCGGGCGGTGTCCGTGGACGCGTCGCTGATCAGGCGCAGGGACGAGGAGGAGATCGGCGAGCTGGCCGAGGCCGGCGTCGGGCTGTTCCTCGGCGTGGTGCCCGCGACCGACGCGCGGCTGCCCGGGTCCGCGGCCGTCGCCCGGCCCGCGCTGGAGCTGTGGCGGCGGCTCGGCTTCGCGCCGGAGGAACTGGCCGGGAAGGTCGTGCTCACGCCCGCCTGCGGGCTCGCCGGAGCCTCGCCCGGCTACGCCAGGGCGGCGCTCGCCGCCTGCCGGAAGGCCGCCCAGGTGGTCAAGGACGACCCCGCGCGCGACCTCCAGGTGTGAGGGCTCCCCGCGATACCGTTCTGCCAGGGGCCCGTAAGGAAGGAGACGCCGTGAGCGAGCTGAGCGAGCAAGGGGGCGCGCCGGCGGAGGCGCGGCAGCGGCACGCGGAGCTGAGCGAGCTGGTCGAGGACGCGCGTTACCGCTACTACGTGGAGGACGCGCCGACGGTCAGCGACGCGCAGTTCGACACCTGGTTCAACGAGCTGCTGGAGCTGGAGAAGACCCATCCGGAGCTGCAGACCCCCGACTCGCCCACGCAGAAGGTCGGCGCCCCGGTCTCGGGAGACTTCGTCAAGGTCCACCATCTGGCCCGGATGGAGAGCCTCGACAACGTCTTCGACGCCGAGGGCATGGCCGCCTGGCAGGCCAGGGCGGAGCGGCTGGCCGAAGGCGACCCCGGCCCCTACCTCTGCGAGCTGAAGATCGACGGGCTGGCCATCGCGCTGGTCTACCGCGACGGCCGGCTGGAGCGCGGCGCCACCCGCGGCGACGGGCGCGTCGGCGACGACGTGACCGCCAACGTCCGCACCATCAAGGGCATCCCGCACCGGCTCACCGGCGACGACATCCCCAGCCTGGTCGAGGTGCGCGGCGAGGTCTACATCCCGGTCGAGGACTTCAAGCTGCTCAACGAGCAGCTCGTCGAGGAGGGCAAGCCGCCGTTCGCCAACCCGCGCAACTCCGCCGCCGGCACGCTCAGGCAGAAGGACCCGCGCATCACCGCCAAGCGGCCGCTGCGCATGCTCGTCCACGGCGTCGGCGTCTGGGAGGGCGCGGCGGAGCCGCAGTCGCAGTCGCAGGTGTACGACCGGCTGCGCGAGTTCGGGCTGCCGGTGAGCGACCTCTACCGGGTGGTCGACGGCATCGACGAGGTCAACGCCTACATCGAGCACTACCGCGAGCACCGCCATGATCCGGCGTACGAGATCGACGGCGTGGTCGTGAAGGTCGACCGGTTCCGCGTGCAGCGCGAGCTGGGCTCCACCTCGCGGGCGCCGCGCTGGGCCATCGCCTACAAGTACCCGCCGCAGGAGGTCAACACCAAGCTGCTCGACATCCAGGTCGGCGTCGGACGCACCGGCCGGGTGACGCCGTTCGGCGTGATGGAGGCGGTGGTGGTGTCCGGCTCGACGGTGACCAGGGCGACGCTCCACAACGCCGCCGTGGTGGCCAAGAAAGGCGTGCTCGTCGGCGACACGGTGATCCTGCGCAAGGCCGGCGACGTCATCCCCGAGATCATCGGCCCGGTCGCGGCGCTGCGCGACGGCACCGAGCGGCCCTTCGTCATGCCCACCCACTGCCCGGAGTGCGGCACCGAGCTGGCCTACGAGCAGGAGGGCGACGCCGACCTGCGCTGCCCGAACGCCCGCGGCTGCCCGGCGCAGATCCGCGAGCGCCTCTACTTCGCCGCGCACCGCAACGCGCTCGACATCCGCGGCCTGGGTTACGTCGCCGCGACCGCGCTCAGCCAGCCGGTGCCGCCGCAGGAGCCAGTGGTGCGCACCGAGGCCGACCTGTTCGACCTCACGATCGACCGGCTGGTGCCGATCAGGTCGGTGGTCCGCGACCAGGAGTCCGGCCTGCCCAAGATCGACCCCAAGACCGGCGAGCAGAAGGTCGTCTCGCTGTTCTCCAACGCCGACGGCAACCCCAGCCAGGCCGCCCACCAGCTCATCGCCGAGCTCGACCGGGTCAAGCGGGAGGCGCCGCTCTGGCGGGTGCTGGTGGCGCTGTCGATCCGCCACGTCGGCCCGCCCACCGCCCAGAAGCTCGCGGCCGAGCTGCGCTCCATCGAGGCCGTGATGAACGCCACGGAGGAGGAGCTGGCCGCGGTCGAGGACATCGGCCCCCGGATGGCGGTCACCATCAGGGAGTGGTTCCAGGTCGACTGGCACCGTGAGATCGTCGAGCGGTGGCGGGCCGCGGGCGTCCGCATGGTGGAGGAGGCGTCGGCCGCCTCCGAGCTGCCCCAGACGCTCGCCGGGCTGACCTTCGTGGTCACCGGCACGCTCGCCGGGCACACCCGCGACGAGGCGGGCGCGGCGCTGGCCGCCAGGGGCGGCAAGGTGACCGGCTCGGTGTCGAAGAAGACCTCGTTCCTCATCGCCGGCGAGAACGCCGGGTCCAAGTACGACAAGGCGGTCAGCCTCAACATCCCCATCCTGACCGACGAGGGCTTCGCGGTGCTCCTGGAGCGCGGCCCGGAAGCGGCGGCCGAACTGGCGGTCACGCCCGAAGAGTGAGCCTCGGGAAGTTTCTGCGGATACACGGCGTTGACCAGGTAACTACAGAGGGTGGGTGCGGGCCGGGGAGGAGATGTGACGGAACGTACGCGCTTGGCTTCACGAAGTGGGTTATGGTCGTACCCTCCCATAGTGACCTGATGGGGGTTTCGTTAACGATGACTGACCCGACCGACACTCGCGACACCGGGCCGCGCGCCGGCACGCCTCTGTGGGCGTTCCTCGCGGGCGTCACCGTGACCGGCTTCACCGCGCTCCTGGTGAGCGTGCTGCGGCTGGACCTGGGCCCGCTGGCCGAGCTCGTCCGCACGCCCCTGTTCTGGGTGCTCGTCGTGCTGGTCATCCTGGGCGAGCTGCGGCCGGTCATGGTGTCCTCGGCCACCGCCGTGGGCGGCACGTACCCCTCGGCCATGTTCACCTTCGCGGCCCTGCTCCACTTCGGGCTGCCCGTGGCCGTGCTCCTGCAGGCCGCGGCCATCACCGTCAACGGCATCGTCACCCGCAGGTCCTGGCACCGGGTGATGTTCAACATCGCCCAGTCGGCGCTCGCGCTCACCGCCGCCGCCGTCGTGATCGGCGCGTTCGGCCACGCGCCCAGCCCCGCCGTGCCCTGGGTGCCGAGGGGCGACGACCTGCTCGCCATCGCGCTGTCCGGCGTGGCCTACTTCACCACCCGGGCCGCCCTCGTGTGCGGCGCGGTCGCGCTGCACGAGCGCCGGTCCATCCTGCGGGTGCTGCGCGCCTCGCTCGGCCCGCAGGCCCTGGTGTACGCCGGGCTGCTCGGGCTGGCCCCGCTGGTCGTCGTCGTGATGAACCACTCACCCGGGCTGGTGCCGCTCTTCGTGGCCCCGCTCGCGGCCGTCTACTTCACCGCCACGCTCTCCATGCGCCGCGACCACCAGGCGCTGCACGACGAGCTGACCGGGCTGCCCAACCGCAAGATGCTCATCGTCAGCACCGAGGAGGCGCTGGCCGAGGCCCGCCAGGACGAGCGGGTCGGCCTGTTCCTCATCGACCTCGACCGGTTCAAGGAGGTCAACGACACGATGGGCCATCCGGTCGGCGACCGGCTGCTGCAGCTCGTGGCCCACCGCCTCACCCACTCGGTGCGGCCGGGCGACGTGGTGGCGCGCCTCGGCGGCGACGAGTTCGCCGTGCTGCTGCCGTCCATCAGGGACGCGCACGCCGCCCGCGAGGTGGCCGCCCGGCTGCGGGCCGCGCTCACCGAGCCGGTGCGGCTCGAAGGCATGTCGTTCGACCTCGACGGCTCCGTCGGCATCGCCCTCTTCCCCGACCACGCGCCCGACTTCGAGCTGCTGCTCCAGCGCGCCGACGTGGCGATGTACCTCGCCAAGGAGGGCCGCACCGGCGTCGAGCTCTACCAGCCGGACAAGGACCGCAACTCGCCCGAGCGGCTCAACCTGCTCGGCGACCTGCGCCGCGCCCTCGACGGCCGCGACCTGCGCCTGCACTACCAGCCCAAGGTCGCCCTGGCCGGCGGCACGGTGTGCGGGGTCGAGGCACTGCTGCGCTGGCACCACCCGGTCCACGGCGCGATCGGGCCGTCCGACTTCATCCCGCTGGCCGAGCAGTCCTACCTGATGCGCCAGCTCACCGCCTACGTCGTCGACGAGGCCCTGGAGCAGGCCGCCCGCTGGTGGCACACCGGCCTGCGGGTGCAGATCTCGGTCAACATCTCCGCCCGCGACCTGCTCGGCAACGCCCTGCCCGAGCAGCTCGAAGCCGGCCTGGCCAGGCTCCGGCTGCCGCCGGCGGCCATCCAGCTGGAGGTCACCGAGCGCATCCTGACCGGCGAGCAGGCCTACACCCAGGAGACCATCAAGGCGCTGGCCGCGCTGGGCGTGCCGCTCGCGCTCGACGACTTCGGCACCGGCTACTCCTCGCTCATCCGGCTGCAGCGGCTGGCGGTCTCCGAGGTCAAGATCGACGCCTCCTTCGTGCGCCGCATGGCCGACTCGGCCGACGACGAGCGCATCGTCCGCTCCATCGTCGACCTGGTACGCTCGCTGGGCCTGCGCTCCGTGGCGGAGGGCGTCGAGTCCGAGGCGGTCGCCCTCCGCCTCGCCGAGATCGGCTGCGACCTGGGCCAGGGATGGTTGTTCTGCGAGCCGATGCCGGCCGCCGACGCCACCGCCTGGCTCCGCGAGCGGCTGCTTCCCGTCGAGGAGCTCGGCTACGACTTGCAGCCCGAGGTGACCCAGAGCGTCTGAGACGACGCGTGTTTCCAGGTGGTTAAGGGTTCTGAGGCGATCCGTCAAGGCCCCTAGGATGTGAGTGTCCCAACTCCATCCACGAAACGGGTTCAACGACTCATGTCCGCCATAACCCGCGACGAGGTCGCGCATCTGGCCCGGTTGTCCAGGCTGGCGCTCACCGACGACGAGCTCGACCACTACGCCACGCAGCTCGATGCCATCATCGAGTCGGTCGCGAAGGTGGCCGAGGTCGCCGCCGAGGACGTGCCGCCATCGTCGCACGCTCTGCCTCTGACCAACGTCTTCCGTCCCGACGAGGTGCGACAGTCCCTGACGCCCGAGCAGGCCCTTTCCGGGGCTCCCGCCGTCGAGGACGACCGCTTCCGGGTGCCGCGCATCCTCGGGGAGGAGGCATGAGCCTGATCCGCAAGACCGCCGCCGAGCTCGGCGCGATGATCGCCGCCCGCGAGGTGTCGGCGACCGAGGTGGCCGAGGCCCACCTCGACCGGATGACCGAGGTCGAGCCTCAGGTCAAGGCGTTCCTGCACGTCGACCGCGAGACCACGCTGGAGCAGGCGGGGGCCGTCGACGCCAGGCTGCGGGCGGGGGAGAAGCTCGGGCCGCTGGCCGGGGTGCCCATCGCCCACAAGGACATCTTCGCCACCCGCGACATGCCCACCACGGCCGCGTCCAAGATCCTCGAAGGCTGGCGCCCGCCCTACGACGCGACCGTCACCCGGCGGCTGCGCGAGGCCGGGATGGTCATCCTGGGCAAGACCAACCTCGACGAGTTCGCCATGGGCTCCTCCACGGAGAACTCGGCCTACCACGCCACCCACAACCCGTGGGACCTGACCCGGGTGCCCGGCGGCTCCTCCGGCGGCTCCAGCGCCGCCGTGGCCGCCTACGAGGCGCCGCTGGCGACCGGCACCGACACCGGCGGCTCGATCCGCCAGCCGGCCGCCGTCACCGGCATCGTCGGCATGAAGCCCACCTACGGCGGCTCGTCCCGCTACGGCCTCATCGCCTTCGCCAGCTCGCTCGACACCCCCGGCCCGTTCGCCCGCAACGTGCTCGACGCGGCGCTGCTGCACGAGGCGTTCTCCGGCCACGACCCGATGGACTCGACCTCCGTCGAAGCGCCGGTGCCGTCCGTGGTCGAGGCCGCCCGCCACGGCGACGTGTCCGGCATGCGCATCGGCGTGGTCAAGGAGTTCGCCGGGGGCGAGGGCGTCCAGCCCGGCGTGCTGGCGCGCTTCAACGAGACGGTCCAGCTGCTGGAGTCGCTCGGGGCCAAGGTCGTCGAGGTGTCCTGCCCGTCGTTCGCCACCGCCCTGCCGGCCTACTACCTGATCGCGCCGTCCGAGTGCTCGTCCAACCTGGCCCGCTTCGACGCGATGCGCTACGGCCTGCGCGTCGGCGACGACGGCACCCGCAGCGCCGAGGAGGTCATGGCGCTCACCCGGGCCGCCGGGTTCGGTCCTGAGGTCAAGCGGCGCATCATGCTCGGCACGTACGCGCTGTCGAGCGGCTACTACGACGCCTACTACGGGCAGGCGCAGAAGGTCCGCACGGTCATCTCGCGCGAGTTCGAGGCCGCCTACCACCAGGTCGACGTGCTCGTCTCGCCGACGACGCCGACGACGGCGTTCCCCATCGGCGAGCGCGCCGACGACCCGATGGCGATGTACCTCGCCGACCTCTACACCATCCCGTCCAACCTGACCGGCAACGCGGCCATCTCGGTGCCGTGCGGCCTGGCCGACGAGGACGGCCTGCCGGTGGGCCTGCAGATCATGGCCCCGGTCCTGGGCGACGACCGCTGCTACCGGGTCGGCGCCGCCGTGGAGCGGGCCCTGGAGAGCCGCTGGGGCGGCAGCCTGCTGGCCAAGGCCCCGGCGCTCTAGGAGAGGGGACGGCGGCGTGCTGACTCGGATCGAGATCGACGGGTTCAAGTCCTTCCTGGACTTCGGGCTCGACGTGCCGCCGTTCCTCGCCCTGGTCGGGCCGAACTCGAGCGGGAAGTCCAACCTGCTGGACGCGCTCGCGTTCGCCCGGGCGGCGATCCTGGCCGAGCGTCCCGGCTACTCGCCCGCGCTGGATCCGCTGCTGGAAGCCCGGCGGGGCAAACCCCAGGAGTTGTTCCACCAGCCGTCGGGGGAGCGCCCGGTCGCCGCGTTCACCATCGGGGTGCGGGCGGAGACCGGACCCGAGCGGTCGATCGGCGCCTCGGTCAAGGCGGTCCGCGATCCGGCCGAATGGTTCCTCGAGACCACGCCCGCGTCGGAGCGGCTGTGGTCGACGGAGGCCGCGTCCTGGCACTTCCACGTGCCGGAGCCGGCTGCGATGCGCAGACCGGTCACCGCCTTCGATCGCCGTCCCCTTGCCGAGAACGCCGGAAATCTGGCCGCGGTGCTCAGCCGCATGGACGCCACGGGTGAGCTGGACGACCTCATGGTGGACCTGTCCGCCCTGGTGCCGGACGTCACCGGGGTCCGGCCGGTGCTGGACGAGCGTCAGGAGGAGTGGTCGTTCGACATCCTGGTCGACCACGAGCCGGTGCCGGGCCGCCTGGCCTCCGATGGGACGCTGCGGGTGGTGGCGCTGCTGGCCGCTCTCTACGACCGGGCGTCCTCCGGGCTGCTCATGGTGGAGGAGATCGAGAACGGCCTCCACCCGAGCAGGCTGGGGGAGCTGCTGCAGCGGATCGCACGGCGGGTCGGGCGCACGGACGACACCTGGCGCCAGGTGATCCTGACCACGCACTCCCCGGTGGCGGTGTCGACCCTCTACCGGGCCCTGCCGGACGCGCTCGTCTTCCTCGACTCGGCCTGGCGTACCGGCGGTGGAGGTCCGCGCTCGCGGGTCACCGTGGCCAAGCCGGTGCGGAGTGAGGGCGAGCCGGGCACGTTCGTCTCCCCGAGGCAGGTCCGCACCTATCTCGGCACGGTGGGGGCGGCCTCATGAGCCGCCCGCTCGTCCCGGGTCTGGTCGCGGAGGGCGACACCGACGAGGTCTTCCTTGGCAGGGTGATCGCACGGCAGCTCCGCGCCCTCACGGACTTCGCCCCCCGCCCGGTCGACGTGCAGTCCGTGCAGTACGCGGGGTGCAGGATGACCAGGGACGACGGCCGGATCAATGAGGCGATCGCCGAGCTGGCCGCTGACTGCCACCTGATCTTCTTGCACAGTGACCATCGTGAGCGGGGCAAGGCCGATCGTCTGGCGGGCGGGCCAGTGGCGCGGCCGGTCGTCTCCCTCGTGCCGGTCAAGGAGACCGAAGCGTGGCTGCTGGCCGACCGCGCGGTGTGGGAGCGGGTGCCGGGTGCGGACACCGGTCCCCTGCCGCGCAAGCCCCGGGAGGCGGAGCGGCTTCCCGACCCGAAGGCCGTGCTGGACAAGGTGCTGGCCGGGGGTCGCCCACCGCCGGGTCGGCGAGCACTTCGCCTTCGCCGGCGACCACGTCGACCTGGCGGTGCTGGGCCGGCTGCCGGCCTACGAGGAGTGGGTCGAGGCGACGACGCGGATCCTGAGAAGCCAGAGCTTCCTCTGAGTAACCGTTGATATTTTCGAATGCGACGATCTGAACGAAGGACCTCATCATGACTGTCGAGACGGCGATGCCGTACGACGAGGCGCTCGAGCGCTTCGAGCCGGTGCTCGGGCTGGAGACGCACGTCGAGCTGGGCACGCACTCGAAGATGTTCTGCGGCTGCAAGACCACGTTCGGGGCGCCGCCCAACTCGCAGGTCTGCCCGACCTGTCTGGCGCTGCCGGGGTCGCTGCCCGTGGCGAACGCCATGGCGATCGAGTCGACGATCAGGATCGGTCTCGCGCTGAACTGCTCGATCGCCGAATGGTGCCGCTTCGCCCGGAAGAACTACTTCTATCCGGACATGCCGAAGAACTACCAGATCTCCCAGTACGACGAGCCGCTCTGCTTCGACGGCTACCTCGACGTCGAGGTCGGCGGCGAGACCGTGCGGATCGAGATCGAGCGGGTCCACCTGGAGGAGGACACCGGCAAGTCCACCCACATGGGCGGCGCCACCGGCCGCATCCACGGCGCCGACTACTCGATCGTCGACTACAACCGGGCCGGCATCCCGCTGGTCGAGATCGTCACCAAGCCGATCCCCGGCACCGACAGGCTCGCGCCCGAGGTGGCCAAGGCGTACGTGACCGAGCTGCGCGAGATCATGCGCTCGCTGGGCGTCTCCGACGTGCGCATGGAGGAGGGCTCGCTGCGCTGCGACGTCAACGTGTCGCTCATGCCCCGCGGCTCGTCCGAGTGGGGCACCCGTACCGAGACCAAGAACGTCAACTCGCTGCGCAGCGTCGAGCGCGCGGTGCGCGGCGAGATCGAGCGGCAGGCGGCGATCCTCGCCGACGGCGGCCGGATCGTGCAGGAGACCCGCCACTTCCACGAGGACACCGGCACCACCACGTCCGGACGGTCCAAGGAGGAGGCGCAGGACTACCGCTACTTCCCCGAACCCGACCTGGTGCCGATCGCGCCGGACCAGGAGTGGGTGGCGGAGCTGAAGGCGGCCCTGCCCGAGCTGCCGTCGGTCAAGCGCAAGCGGCTGCAGGCCGAGTGGGGCCTGTCCGATCTCGACATGCAGGCCATGCACAACGCCGACGCCATCGATCTGGTGGAGGCCACCGTCACCGCGGGCGCGCCCGCGGCCGACGCGCGCAAGTGGTGGATGGGCGAGCTGGCCCGTCGCGCCAACGAGAGCGGCCGGGCGCTGGCCGACCTGCCGATCACGCCGCGCCAGGTGGCCCGGGTGACAGAGCTGGTGGCCTCCGGCGCGCTCAACGACAAGCTGGCCCGTGAGGTGCTGGAGGGCGTGCTCGACGGCGAGGGCGCCCCCGACGAGGTGGTCGACAAGCGCGGCCTGAAGATCGTCAGCGACGAGGGCGAGCTGTCGGCGATGATCGACGAGGTGCTGGCGAGCAACGCCGACGCCGCCGACAAGGTGCGCGCCGGCAAGATCGCCGCGGTCGGCGCGCTCGTGGGCGGCGTGATGAAGGCCAGCCGCGGCAAGGCCGACGCGGCCCGCGCCCGCCAGCTCATCCTGGAGAAGCTGGGCGTCTCCGAGTGAGTCCGGTGGCCCCGCCGCCTCTGCCGGGGGCGGCGGGGCCTAGGACGATCTCCGGGGCAGGACCTAGGACCGGCGCTGGATGCGGCCGGTCGGCGGCGAAACTAGGTTCGTCGTCGTGACGAAGACATCCGCATTGACGGCTGGCCTGGTGGCGACGGTGTCGCTGGTGGCCTTCGAGTACGTGGCGGTCGCGGTCGCGATGCCGGTGGTGGCGAGCGAACTGGGCGGCCGCGAGTTGTACGGGCTGGCGTTCAGCAGCGCGCTGGCCGCCGGGGTGGTGGGCACGGTCCTCGGCGGCCGCTGGGCCGACCTGCGCGGGCCGCTGGCGCCGCTGTGGGCGGGCGTGGCCGCGTTCATCGGCGGGCTGACCCTGGCCGGGCTGGCCCCGATCATGGAAGTGCTGATCGCCGGGCGGCTGGTCCAGGGCTTCGGCGGGGCGCTGGTGAGCGTGGCGCTGTACGTGGTGGTGGCCAGGGTCTATCCCGAGGAGCTGCATCCACGGGTGTTCTCCCTGTTCGCGACGGCGTGGGTGGTCCCGTCCATGGCGGGCCCCGCGGTCGTCGGGCTGATCGTGGAGACCGTGGGGTGGCGCTGGGTGTTCCTGTCGGTGCCGTTCCTCACCGTGGCGGCCGGGCTGGTGCTGCTGCGCGGGCTGGCGGGGCAGCCGGTCCGGGGCGGGCACGGCACGCCGACGCCGGGGCTCCTGGCCAAGTTCACCTGGGCGGCGGTGACGGCCGTGGCCGCGGTCCTCATGCAGTACGGAAGCGACGGCCGGTTCCCGATGCTGGCCGTCGGGCTGGTGCTGCTGCTGGTGGCGCTGCCCAGGCTGCTGCCCGCCGGGACGCTCAAGGCGGCCAGGGGGCTGCCCGCGGTGGTGGGGCTGCGCGGGCTGGCGGCCGGGGCCTTCTTCGCGGCCGAGGTGATGGTGCCGTTCCTGCTGCACGAAGAGCGCGGCATGTCGGTGTTCACCGCCGGCATCGCGCTCACCGGTGGCGCGCTGACCTGGTCGTTCGCCTCCTGGCTGCAGGGGCGAGAGGTGTTCCGGCGGAGCACGAACCTGTGGCTGGGCACGGTCTCGCTGTCGGCCGGCATCCTGCTGATGGGGGCGGTGGCGTTCCCCGGGGTGCCGTTGGCGCTGGCCTACCCGTCGTGGATCGCGGCCGGCTTCGGGATGGGCCTGATCTACCCGACGCTGTCAGTGCTCACGCTGGAGCTGTCGGCCCCCGCCGAGCAGGGCGCGAACAGCGCGGCCCTGCAGCTCGGCGAGTCGGTGCTCTCGGTGGTGGCGGTGGCCGTCACGGCGGCGCTGTTCACCGCGTCGGGCTCGGCCTACTGGACGGTGTTCGCCGCGGCCCTGGTCATGGCGGCGGCGGGGCTGCTGGTCGTGCCCCGCGCCGTTTCTTCCCCGGCCCCCGTCGGGGAAGGACGGCCCGCCGTCACGGTGGCCTGACCGGCGTGGCCCCGGCGGGTGCCGGGGCCACCTGTTCAGTCCTCGCGCGAGACCGGCAGCGGCGCCATCCGCCGCCTGGCCATGAGATGCCGCAGCAGCGGCGTCAGCAGGGCCAGCACCGACAGCGCGAGCAGCACCACCGCGACCGGGCTGCCTACCAGCACGGTCACGTCGCCGGCGCCGATGGCGAGCGCCCGGCGGAGCTGGATCTCCGCCATCGGCCCGAGGATCATGCCGATCACCGCGGGCGCCACCGGCAGCCCGAACCGCCGCATGGCGAACCCGAGCAGCCCGAGCAGGTACAGCACCACCAGGTCCACGGCGCTGGCGTTCAGCGCGTAGACGCCGAGGGCGGCGAACATGATGATCCCGGCATAGAGGTACGGGCGCGGGATCCGCAGCAGCTTGGCCCAGACCGGCGCGAGCGGCAGGTTGAGCACGAGCAGCATCGTGTTCCCGATGAACAGCGACGCGATCATGGCCCACACCAGCGCCGGGTTGTGGTCGAAGAGCTGCGGGCCGGGCTGCAGCCCGTACTGCTGGAAGGCCGCCAGCATGATCGCGGCCGTGGCCGAGGTCGGCAGCCCCAGCGTCAGCAGCGGCACGAGCGTGCCCGCCGCCGAGGCGTTGTTGGCCGCCTCCGGCCCGGCCACGCCCTCGATCGCGCCCTTCCCGTACTCCTCCCGCGCCACTCCCCGGGCCAGCTTCTTCTCGGCCGCGTACGAGAGGAATGTGGGGATCTCGGCCCCGCCGCCCGGCAGCGCGCCGAACGGGAAGCCGAGCGCGGTGCCGCGCAGCCACGGCCGCCACGACCGGCCCCAGTCGGCGCGGCCCATCCAGGCCCGCCCGACCGGCACCACGTCCGGCGGGGCGTGCCGCAGCCGCGAGGCCACGTACAGCGCCTCGCCCACCGCGAACAGCCCGACCGCGACGATCACCACGTCGATGCCGTCGAGGAGCTGCGGGATGCCCAGCGTGAGCCGGGCCTGCCCGGTCTGCTGGTCGATGCCGACCAGCCCGATCGCCAGCCCCAGCACGAGCGAGGCCAGCCCGCGCACGACCGAGCGGGACAGCACCGACGACACCGCGGTGAAGGCCAGGATCGCCAGCGCGAAGTAGTCCTCGGGGCCGAACGAGATCGCGAAGTCCACCACGACCGGCGCCGCGAACACCAGCAGCGCGGTGGCGATGGTGCCCGCCACGAACGAGCCGATGGCCGCCGTCGCCAGCGCCTGCGCGGCCCGCCCGCGCCTGGCCATCTTGTTGCCCTCCAACGCGGTGATCATGGAGGAGGACTCGCCGGGCGTGTTGAGCAGGATGGACGTGGTCGAGCCGCCGTACATGCCCCCGTAGTAGATGCCGGCGAACATGATGAACGCGCTGGCCGGCGGCACCGTGAACGTCACCGGCAGCAGCAGCGCCACGGTCATCGCGGGCCCGATGCCCGGCAGCACCCCGACCAGGGTGCCCAGGGTGACGCCGACGAGCGCGTACAGCAGGTTGACGGGTGTCAGCGCGGCGGCGAACCCGTCGAGCAGCAGCTGCAGCGACTCCACTCAGATCACCCCCGACAGCGGCCCCGCGGGCAGCGTGACGCCCAGCCCCTCGACGAACACCAGGTACGTGGCGACGGCCAGCACCACCGCGATCACGGCCGCGCGGATCTTGTGTTCCGCGCCGAGCGCCAGCGAGAGCCCGAAGAACAGCAGGCTCCCGGCGATGATCCAGCCCAGCACGTCCAGCACCGCGGTGAAGGCGAGGAAGACGCCGCTCACCAGGCCGACGCCGCGCCAGTCGGCGGGCGCCTCGGCGTCCACGTCCTCGCTCTTCTCCGGGTCGCCGCGCCCGCCGCGCAGCACGTCGACCACGTAGAACAGGCCGATGAGGATCATCGAACCGCCGACCAGCAGGGGGAAGAACCGCGGCCCCGGCCCGAGCCGGGAGGCCGCGGCCGACACGTCGAGCGTGCCCACGACGACGAACCCGCCGAGGGCGAGCACCACCAGCGCCAGCCCCAGCTCGGGCCGCCACCGGCCACGCTTGACGCCGGTTCCCTCGGGAGAGGACATCAGGACACGAGCCCCATCTCGGCGATGATGCCCTTGACCCGGGTCTCCTCAGACTTCAGGTAGTCGGCGAACTCCTGGCCGGTCATGAACGAGTCGATCCAGCCGTTCTTGGCCACCGCGTCCTTCCACGGCTGCGAGTCGTGCATCTTGGTCACCAGGTCGGTCAGCGCCTTCCGGTCGGCCTCGCTGAGCTCGGCGGGGGCGACGAAGCCGCGCCAGTTGGCCAGCTCCACGTCCAGGCCGCCCTCCTTGAGGGTGGGCGCGTCCAGGCCGGGCAGCCGCTCGCCCGAGGTGACGCCGAGCGCCCGCAGCTTGCCGGACTTGACGTGCTCGGCGAACTCGCCGACGCCCGAGACGCCGATCGTCACCTTGTTGCCGAGCAGCGCGTTGAGCGCCTCGCCGCCGCCGGAGTGCGCGATGTAGTTGACCTGCTTGGGGTCGACGCCCGCGGCCTTGGCCATCAGCCCGGCCACGATGTGGTCGGTGCCGCCGGCCGAGCCGCCCGCCACCGACACCTTCGCCGGGTCCGACTTCCAGGCGGCCACCAGGTCGTCCAGGGACTTCAGCGGGGACTCCGCCGGGACCACGACGATCTCGTACTCCTCGGTCAGCTTGGCGATCGGGGTCGTCTCCGCGAGCGTGACCTTGGACTTGTTCTGCTCGATGGCGCCGACCATGACCAGGCCCATCGTCATCAGCAGGTTGCCGTTGCCCTTCTCGCCGGCGAGCTGGGCCAGCCCGATCGTGCCGCCGGCGCCGGGGACGTTGAAGACCTCGACGCCGCGGTCCGGCACGGCGGACTTCAGCGCCTGCTCCGCGGTGCGGGAGGTCTGGTCCCAGCCGCCGCCGGGCGCGGCCGGCGCCATGATGCGCAAGGTGCTGGTGCCGCCGCCGGCGCCGCCGTTGCCGCCGTTGCCGCCGCAGCCGGCCAGCGCGGCCACGGAAAGCGCCGCGAGGGCGGCGATGACGCGCATACGCATGTTCACTCCAGGGGGGTTCTCACATCTATGGACCCTGGATCGTGCGGGCCGGAGGCCGTCGCGTCGAGTCTGTTGCCGGTAGCGTTCGTAGTGGTCGTATTGGTCGCGACCAGCCCGTGACCTGGCGCTGTTTGCATGTGACGGGTGAGACTCGGCACCCAGCTGTTCGTCCTGCAGATGGCGATCGTGCTGCTCGCCGTCGGGAGCACCGCCGCTGTGTGGGCACAGCACACCCGCAACCAGTACGACTCCCGCTACGAGCAGCGCGCGCTGGCCATCGCCCAGTCGGTCGCCGCCCTGCCGCAGGTGCGCGAGGCGTTCAAGCTGCGCAGGCCCGAGACCGTGCTGCAGCCGCTCGCGCTGAGCGTGCAGCAGACCACCGGCGCCGACTACGTGGTGATCGCCAACACCGATCAGGTCCGCTACGCCCACCCCAACGCCTCGCTCATCCGCCACCGGCTGTCGACCGACGGCAGCTACGTGCTGACCACCGGCGACGACTGGGTGGGCACCCAGAAGGGCACGATCGGCATCACGGTCCGGGGCAAGACGCCGGTCCGCGACGAGTACGGCGCGGTCATCGGCCTGGTCTCGGTCGGCGTGCTGGAGACGACGGTCATCGGCGAGGTCGCGGCAGCGCTGCCGCCGCTGCTGTGGACCGCGGTGGCCGTGCTCGTCGCCGGGCTGGCCGCGGCCGCCCTGATCACCGCCCGGGTGCGCAGGCAGACGTTCGGGCTGGAGCCGAGGGAGATCGCCGCCCTGCTGGAGCAGCGCGAGGGCGTGCTGCACGGCGTCAAGGAGGGCGTGCTCGCGCTCGACCTCGAAGGCCGCGTGACGCTGGTCAACGACGCCGCCCGCGAGCTGCTCGGCGACGTCGGCGACGACCTGACCAGGATGCCGGTCTCCGACCGCATGCGCGACGTGCTCGGCGGCGCCGACCCGGGCGAGGACCGCGTGGTCCTGCACGGCGACCGGGTGCTGGTGCTCAACCGCACCCCCGTGTCCGTACGCGGCCAGCAACGCGGCTGGGTGATCACCCTGCGCGACCGTACCGAGCTGGTCCGGCTGGCCCGGGAGCTGGAGTCGACCAGCAGCGCGACCGAGGCGCTGCGGGCCCAGGCGCACGAGTTCGCCAACCGCATGCACACCGTGGTCGGGCTGCTGGAGCTGGGCGAGCACGACGCCGCCATCGCGTTCATCACCAGCACCGCCCCCGGCGTGGTGGCCGGCGAGCTGCGCGAGCGGATCGCCGACCCGACGCTGGCCGCGCTGCTGCTGGCCAAGTCGGCCGAGGCGGCCGAGAGGGGCGCCCGCCTGGTGCTGTCGGAGGATTCCGCGGTGCCCGAAGGCGTGCTCGGCGACCCGCAGGACGCCGTCCTGGTCGTCGGCAACCTGGTGGCCAACGCCATCGACGCGCTCGACGGCGGGGGCGGCACGATCGAGGTCTCGGTCGTGGCCGACGCCGGCGGGCTGCGCGTGCGGGTTCGCGACTCCGGGCCGGGCATCACGCCCGAGCTGGTGGAGGAGGTCTTCCGCGAGGGGTTCACCACCAAGGCGGCCCGCTCCGGGCCGCGCGGGCTCGGGCTGGCGCTCACCCGGCAGGCGTGCCTGCGCCGCGGCGGCTGGGTCAAGGTGCGCAACTCCGGCGGCGCGGTGTTCACCGCCCTGCTGCCCGCGGAGGCGACGTCATGAGCGACATCCGGGTCCTGATCGTGGACGACGACTTCATGGTCGCCCGCATCCACGGCGGCTACGTCGCCCGGGTGCCGGGGTTCGAGGTGGTGGCCACCGCCCACAGCGGGGCCGCCGCGATCGCGGCCGCGGCCGAGGCCCGGCCCGATCTCGTGCTGCTCGACCTCTACCTGCCCGACATGTCCGGCCTGGCGGTGCTGAAGGCGCTCAGCGGCGTCGACGTGCTGGTCATCAGCGCCGCCCGTGACGTGCCGACGGTCAAGGAGGCCATGCGCGGCGGGGCGGTCAACTACCTGATCAAGCCGTTCGCCGCCGCCGCGCTCACCGAGCGGCTCCAGCAGTACGCCCACACCCGCAGGCAGCTCAGCGCCATCGGGCCGGAGGCCCGCCAGGACGACGTGGACCGGCTCTTCGGCGTCTCCGGCACCCCCGCGGCGCTGCCCAAGGGCCTGTCGCCGGCGACCTGCGCGCTGGTCGTGACGGCGCTGCGAGAGGCGGGCCGCGACCTGTCGGCGGTGGAGACGGCCTCGCTGACGGGGCTGTCGCGGGTGAGCGCCCGCCGCTACCTGGAGTACCTGTGCGGGGCCGGCCGGGCGGAGCTGCGGCCCAAGTACGGAACGGCGGGCAGACCGGAACACCGTTACCGGTGGATCGGCTGACACACTTCCGTAGTCTTTTCCCGTGACATATCCGGACCCGCGTGCCTTACTGTTTCCTGAGAAGTGGCTGCGGAGCGGGAGGAGATTGAGGCGTGCGTAACGCCGGACCGATCGAATCGCCGACCGACCCGTTCGCCTCGGTGCCCTTACCGCAGCGCGCCACCTCGCGGAAGCCGAAGATCGAAGGTCTTCCTCCCGGCGTGTCCAGGGACATCTTCGGTCCCCAGACCGGCCGTCCGGAGCCCCGGCCCGCGGGCCGGCCCTCGACGACCGCCAACGGCGCACTGCCGCCGGCCGCGCCCCAGGCCCAGCCGTGGCCGGTCAACGTGGAGCCGCCGTCCTACACCGAGCCGCCGTCCGCCTTCACCGACTCCGAGCCGTCCCGGCGCCGCCGCCTGCTGCCCGCCGTCGGCGTGCTCCTGCTTCTCGCCGCGCTCCTGGCGTACCTGGTGCCGGCCGTGCTCATGTCCGGCTCGGTGCTGCGCGGCACCCGCGTGGCCGGGGTCGACATCGGCGGCCTGACCGTCACACAGGCGGCCGAGAAGCTCCGCACCGAGCTCGCCGCCCAGCTCAGCAAGCCCGTCGTGGTGCGCATCGGCGACCGCGAGGACACCATCCAGCCCGACGAGGCGGGCCTGCAGCTCGACGTCGTCAGCACGATCAACCAGGTGCCCAGCGGCTTCCCCAGCCCCGTCGAGGTGTGGCGGGCGCTGACCGGCACCACCGAGCTGGAGCCCAAGGTCACCGTCGACGCCTCCCAGCTCGCCAGGACCGTCGAGGCGCTGGCCGAGACCGTCGACAAGCCCCCGGTCGAGGGCAAGGTGGCGTACGAGGGCCTGCGCCCCGTCGTCACCCAGCCGCGCGACGGCGTGCTGCTCGACCGCGCCGACGCCGTCAAGGCGATCAGCGACGCCTTCCTCACCGGCTCGGGCGCCGCGTCGCTGACGCTCGAGCGGGCCGACCCGACCACCACCCAGACGGCCGTGACCCGGGCCAGGACCCAGGCCAGGCGGGCCGTCGAGGCCCCGATCACGCTGACCCTCGACGGCAAGCAGGCGCAGCTCGGCCCGGAGACCATCGCGGCCAGCCTGACCTTCGTCGCCGACGGGGAAGGGGCGCTGCGGCCCGCGTTCGACGCCGCCAAGGCGCTCGAACCGGTGGAGAGCACCCTGGTGGACGCGGCCCAGGCACCCCGCGACGCCACGTACGAGATCGTCGAAGGCCGGCCCCGGCTCGTGCCCTCGCGGGTGGGACGCGGCGTCGACGAGGATCGCCTCTCCCGCGACATCGCGATCATGCTGCGGCGCGGCGGCGAACGCGTCGTCCCGGTCAGGCTGGCGGCCGCGCCGCCGGAGATCACCACCGACGAGGTGAGCGGGCTCGGCATCAAGGAGGCCGTGGGGTCGTTCACCTCCACCTTCGACTGCTGCCAGCCGAGGGTCACCAACATCAGGCAGATGGCCGCCGACCTGGACGGTCACCTGGTCAAGCCCGGCCAGACGTTCTCGCTCAACGACCAGGTCGGCGAGCGCACCGCCGAGGGCGGTTACGTGCCCGCGCCGCAGGTGGTCGGCGGCCGGCTGCTCACCATCATGGGCGGCGGCGCGTCGCAGTTCGCCACCACGCTCTACAACGCGGTCTTCTTCGGCGGCTACGTGGACGTCGCGCACACGCCGATGGACTACCACTCGGCCCGCTTCCCGGCCGGCCGCGACGCCGCGCTGCTCTACCCCGACCTCGACGTGAAGTGGCGCAACGACTCCGACCACGGCGTGCTGATCAAGACGTCGTCCACCGAGACGTCGGTCACCGTCACGCTCTACAGCACCAGGCGGTACGAGAAGATCGAGGCGGTCGAGTCGGACAAGCGGGACTTCACCCCGTTCCGCCGTGAGACCAGCGACGCCGCCGACTGCCAGCCCGTCCCGGGCCAGCAGGGCTTCACCATCGACGTCACCCGGGTCTTCTACAACGACGGCAAGGTGGTCAAGCGCGACAAGAAGCTGACCACCAAGTACCGGCCGCGGGCCGAGGTCGTCTGCGCCTCGGGGAACTGACCGTCACGGCGTGACGGCGATGATCTTGTCGTCGCCGTCACGCACGTCGCCCCGCCCGTCCTTGTTGCTGGTGCCCACCCAGAGCGCGCCGTCAGGGGCCCGCGTGACCGCCCGGAGCCTGCCGTACACGCCGCTGTAGTGCGCGACCGGCGTGCCGGGAGCGCCGTCCTGGGCCAGCGGGATCTGCCACAGCCGGGCGCCGCGCAGCGCGCCCATCCACAGCGACCCGTCCGCGTAGGCCAGCCCGGACGGGGACGCCTCCGAGGTGTCCCAGGTGACGATCGGGTTCTTGAACGCCGGGTTGTCGCCGCGCCCCTCGACCTCGGGCCAGCCGTAGTTGCCGCCCGCCTCGATCAAGTTGATCTCGTCGAAGCTGTTGGCGCCGAACTCGGACGCGTACAGCCTGCCCTGCTCGTCCCAGGCGAGCCCCTGCACGTTGCGGTGGCCGAGGCTGTAGACGAGCGTGCCGAACGGGTTGCCGGGAGCGGGCTCGCCCTCGATGGTCATCCGCAGGATCTTGCCGGCCAGCGAGTCACGCTCCTGCGACAGCGGCCGGTCGCCGGTCTCGCCGGTGCTCGCGTACAGGTGGCCGTCAGGACCGAACGCCAGCCGGCCGCCGTTGTGGATGCCGCCCTTGGGGATGCCCTGGACGATCACCTTCGGATCCGACGGCCGCTCGCCGTCGAACCGGTAACGCACGATCCGGTTGTCGTCGGCGGCCGTGTAGTAGACGAACAGCAGGTCGTCCTTGACCGCCAGCCCCATCAGCCCGCCCTCGCCGTCGGGGACCACCCCGTCGATCGTGGCCACCTCGCTGACCTGGCCGGAGGCGCCCACCCGGACCAACCTGGCGGTGTCGCGCTCGGTCACCAGCGCGTCGCCCCCGGGCAGGAACGCGATCGACCACGGCACCGCGAGGTCCCGCGCCACCGTGGCGGGCTCGCCCGGGGAACGCTCGGGCACGACGGACGCCGTGGGCGTCGTCGCCGCCCCGCCGGCGCCTGAACAGGCGGTCAGCGCCGCCAGGGACATGATCAGCCAGATACGCCTCATGTGTTCCATACTCGCCCCCGACCCTTAAGGTTTCCCGCATGAAGATCTGGGTGCCCTCCGACGCCGTCGCCGAAGTCCTGTCCGACCTGCCCGGCGTCGAGTGCGCGGTGTTCCACCGCGACGTGCCGGAGCCGGCGGGGATCGAGGACGTCGAGGTGTGGGTCCCGCCCCTCGTGCTCGTTACCGACGTGCCCGGTGTCCTGGCCCGCATGCGCTCGCTGCGCCTGCTCCAGACCGTGACCGCGGGCGTCGACGCCTACCGGCCGCACCTGCCGCAGGGCGTGGTGCTGTGCAACGCCCGCGGCGTGCACGACGCCGGCACCGCCGAGTGGGCGGCCGGCGCGATGATCGCGGTGGTCCGCGAGTTCCCCGCGTTCGTCGAGGCGCAGCGGCGCGGCGCGTGGACCTACCGCCAGACCGGCGTGCTCGCCGACTCCACGGTGCTGATCGTCGGCTACGGCTCCATCGGCGCCGCGCTCGAGCGCCGGCTGTCCGGTTTCGAGGTGGAGATCGTCCGGGTGGCCAGGAGCGCCAGAGAGAGCGAGTACGGCCCGGTCCACGGCATGGACGAGCTGCCCGCCCTGCTGCCGGCGGCCGACGTGGTCGTCCTGCTCGTGCCCTCCACCCCCGACACGACCGGCATGGTGGACGCCGGGTTCCTGGCGCGCATGAAGGACGGCGCCGTGCTGGTCAACGCCGCCAGGGGCACGGTGGTCGACACCGCCGCCCTGGTCGCCGAGCTCAAGGCCGGCCGGTTGCGCGCGGCGCTCGACGTGACCGCGCCGGAGCCGCTGCCCGACGACCACCCCCTGTGGAGCGCGCCCGGCGTGCTGATCACCCCGCACGTGGCCGGCAGCACGCCCGCGTCCGGCCGGCGCATGCTCACGCTCATCCGCGCGCAAATCTCCCGTTACCTGCGGGGCGAGCCGCTCGACAACATCATCACCGACGCGTACTGAGGAGAATCCGGACCGTGGCTGGGCCGTGACCTTCGGTGCGTACCGTTGCGTCTATCCAAGGCTTCCTGACTCCCTGTCAAGGAAAATTTGGCGGCAATTGGTCCGTGTGGTTATCAGATCGGTGACGACATCGGCGTTGTCACCACCCGCGCACCCGTGACCGCACACACTGGCGATGTGGACGCGCCGGGCTTCGGCGGCCACGGGAGCAGGCTTCGAGGACGGGATGGGCAACGACTGTGATCCGCTGGCGTGATCCACGGGCATCGCTGACCGCCGGTGCGGCGATCGGCGCGGCCGGGGTCGCGGCTGCGCTCCTAGCGGGCGGCCCGGCTCTCTACATCGGCGCGATCGCCGGATTCTTCACCGCCATGCTCGCCGCCGGCTCGCTGCTGCTCGCCTCCGGACGGCCGGGGGAGCGCGGCTCCATGGCCCGTGGCGTGCGCTGGATGGCCGGCGGCTCCGCTGTCTGGGCCGTCGGCGTGGCCGTGCGCCCTTTCACCGACAGCTCCAGCTTCATGGTGAGCTTCGCCGACCTGCTCGTGCTGCTCGGCACCGTGCTCATCGGCGGGGGCGCGCTCATCGCCGGCGGGCGCCGCCCGCCCGCCCTGGTCGTGCTCCGCCACGTCACCGACTCCTACCTGTGCGCCGCCGCGCTGTTCGTGGTCGGCTGGGTGGTGGCGCTGCGCCACGTCTACGACAACACCGCCGACCCGGCGCTCTTCACCTTCTCGATGCTGCCGCCCATGCTCGCGCTGCTGGTGACGTGCACGGTCGTGCCGTCCATGGTCACCGGCAGGCCCGTGGCGCTGCCGCTCGGCGTGGCCGGCCTGTGCGTGCTGGCGGCCACCACGACCTTCACCATGGCCGGCGCGGTGGCCAGGCTCGACGGCGGCGGGCAGCCGGGCTGGACCCTCGCGCTCGCCCCCGCGGCCTTCCTGCTGCTCACCGCCGTGCCCTGGGCGCGGCCGCGCGAGGTCACGGCCTGGCCGGTCGTGGGCAGCCTCCTCGCGCTGCTGCCGCTGGCGCTGGTCGGCGTGGCCACGGTGACCCTGGTCGTCCACCTGTCGAGCGGCGGGCAGGAGCCGCCGGTGGCCGGCGTCGTGCTGATCGCCGCCTCGATGGTGCTGCTCCTGCTGCTGCGGCTGTTCGTGCTGTCCGGCGTCAACCTGCGGCTGCGCACGCTGCTCTCGCGCGCCGAGAAGCAGCTGCGCGACCTGGCCGAGAGCACCGGCGACGTGGTGCTCATCTGCGACCACGACGGCACCGTGCACGAGATCGGGGCCGGGGTCGAGGAGACCTACGGCTACCGCCCCGAGCAGATCGTCGGCGGCTCGATCTTCGACTACATCCACCCCGAGGACGTGCCGCAGATCCAGTCCTCCCTGCGCGCCATGGGCCTCGATGACGACGACGACGAGGCCGGCCCCGGCGCCTGCCTCATCGCCTGCCGGGTGCGCGCCGCCGACGGCACCTGGCGGCCCACCGAGTCGGTCGCCACCCGCCACGCCACCGGCGAGGACCAGATCCTGGTGACCACCCGCGACATCAGCGACGAGGAGGCGCTCCGCAACCAGGTCGCCCACCTGACCTTCCACGACGGCATCACCGGGCTGCCCAACCGCGCCTACTTCGAGGAGCGCACCCGCGAGGTGCTCGGCGGCTCCGGCCACGTTGCGGTGATCTTCCTCGACCTCGACGGGTTCACCTCGGTCAACGACTCCGTCGGCCACGCCAGCGGCGACTACCTCCTCGGTCAGGCCGCCCGGCGGTTGCGCGGCGCCGTGCGCCCCGACGACACGCTCGCCCGCTGGGGCGGCGACGAGTTCGCGGTGCTCATCGAGACCGGCGGCGACGCGCAGCTCGCCGTCGACCTGGCCGAGCGGCTGCTGCGCGCGGTCTCGCAGGAGCCGTTCCGGGTGGCCGACCGCGACGTGGCGCTCACCGGCAGCGTCGGCGTCGCCTTCGCCGAGGACGACCTCCCGGCCGGCGACCTGATCCGCAACGCCGACGTGGCCATGGCGCGGGCCAAGGAGCTCGGCGGGCGCCGGGTCGAGGTGTTCGCCGCGCAGATGCACGCCGACGTGGTCCGCAGGCTGGAGCTCGCCGCCGACCTGCAGCGGGCGCTGATCGAGCACCAGTTCGCGATCGAGTACCAACCCGTGGTCGACCTGGCCACCTCCCGGGTCACCGCGGTCGAGGCGCTGGTGCGGTGGTGCCGCGGCTCGGTGTTCGTGCCGCCCGACCAGTTCCTCGGCCCGGCCGAGGACACCGGCCTCATCGTGCCGCTGGGCGAGTGGATCCTCCGCGAGGCGTGCCGTGAGGTGGCCGCCTGGCGGGCGGAGTCGTGGGACATCGGGCTGTCGCTCAACCTGTCCGCCCGCCAGATCACCGCGCCCAGGTTCGTCCAGGCGGTCGAGGAGGCGCTGGCCGAGAGCGGGCTGCCCGCCTCCGCGCTCACCCTCGAGGTGATCGAGGAGATGCTCGTCGAGGACGCCGACGAGACCGTCAGGCGGCTGTCCGAGCTGCGCGCCCTGGGCGTGCGGCTGGCCATCGACGACTTCGGCACCGGTTACGCCTCGCTGGCGTTCCTCCGGCAGCTCCCGGTCGACATGATCAAGATCGACCCGTCGTTCGTGTCCGGCCTGGGCCAGGACGACACGTTGACCCTGCTCACCCGGACCATCGTGCGGCTCGGCCACGACCTCGGGCTCATCGTGGTGGCCGAGGGCATCGAGCGGCCCGAGCAGCTCGACCTGCTGCGCGAGATGGGCTGCACCCGCGGCCAGGGCTTCCTCGTGGCCAGGCCCATGGCGGCCAGGGGCGTCGACTCGCTGATGAGAACGAGTCTCACCGTGTGAGACCTGTGTCCCACCAAGTTGACACCGGGGCATTCCTAGCGGCTATGGTGTAAGCCATGCTTCGCAGTGAGATTCTCGTAGTACTTCGCCGGCGCGCAGGCCGTTAGCGAAGCACTCCGACCTGCGCGCCGCCCCGCTCCCACCTTCCGTGGGAAGGGGCATTTTTTATGTCCTGACGTGTGACCACACAAGGAACGAGCCGATGACCGAACGGATGACAGGTGCACAGGCCCTGGTCAGGGCGCTGGAGCACGTGGGAGTCGACACCGTGTTCGGGATCCCTGGCGGCGCCATCCTCCCCGCCTACGATCCCCTGTACGACTCGACCAAGGTCCGGCACGTGCTTGTACGGCACGAGCAGGGCGCCGGGCATGCCGCCGAGGGATACGCGCAGGCCACCGGGAAGGTCGGCGTGTGCATGGCGACCAGCGGGCCGGGGGCGACCAACCTGGTGACGCCGATCGCCGACGCCTACATGGACTCGGTGCCGATCGTGGCGATCACCGGCCAGGTCGCGACCGCGGCGATCGGCACGGACGCCTTCCAGGAGGCCGACATCTCCGGCATCACCATGCCGATCACCAAGCACAACTTCCTCATCACCAACCCGGCCGACATCCCGCGGACGATCGCCGAGGCGTTCCACATCGCCGCCACCGGCCGCCCCGGCCCGGTGCTGGTCGACATCGCCAAGGACGCGTTGCAGGCCGAGACCGAGTTCCACTGGCCGCCGGTCATGCAGCTGCCGGGCTACCGTCCGGTCACCCGGCCGCACTCCAAGCAGATCCGCGAGGCGGCCAAGCTCATCGCCGAGTCCCGCCGGCCGGTGCTGTACGTCGGCGGCGGCGTGCACAAGGCCCGCGCCTCCCAGGAGCTGATCCGTCTGGCCGAGGTGACCGGCATCCCGGTGGTCACCACGCTGATGGCCCGCGGCACGTTCCCCGACAGCCACCCGCAGCACCTGGGCATGCCCGGCATGCACGGCTCGGTCGCGGCGGTGGGCGCGCTGCAGCGGGCGGACCTGATCGTCGGCCTGGGCGTGCGCTTCGACGACCGCGTCACCGGGCAGCTCTCCACCTTCGCCCCGCACGCCAAGATCGTGCACGCTGACATCGACCCCGCGGAGATCTCCAAGAACCGCCACGCGGACGTGCCGATCGTCGGCGACTGCAAGGAGGTCATCGGCGACCTGATCGCCGCCGTGGAGGCGTCCGGCCAGCAGGGCGACTACGCCGACTGGTGGACGGTGCTCAACGGCTACAAGGAGACCTACCCGCTGGGCTACGACGAGTTCGACGACGGCTCACTGGCCCCGCAGTACGTGATGCGGCGGCTGAGCGCCATCGCCGGGCCCGACGCCTACTACGTGGCCGGCGTCGGCCAGCACCAGATGTGGGCCGCCCAGTTCATCGCGCACGAACGTCCCGGCGCGTTCATCAACTCCGGCGGCGCCGGCACCATGGGGTTCGCGGTCCCGGCCGCGATGGGCGCCAAGATGGGCGACCCCGACGCCGTCGTGTGGGCCATCGACGGCGACGGCTGCTTCCAGATGACCAACCAGGAGCTGGCCACGTGCGCCCTGGAAGGCGTGCCGATCAAGATCGCCGTCATCAACAACGGCAACCTCGGCATGGTGCGCCAGTGGCAGACCCTCTTCTACGACCAGCGCTACTCCAACACCGACCTGCAGGCGACTCGCCGGATCCCCGACTTCGTCAAGCTGGCTGAGGCCTATGGTTGTGTTGGCCTGAGGTGCGAGCGTCCCGAGGACGTGGACGCGACCATCAAGAAGGCCATGGAGATCAACGACGTGCCGGTGGTGGTCGACTTCGTCGTCCACCAGGACGCCATGGTCTGGCCCATGGTCGCGGCCGGGACGAGCAACGACGACATCAAGTACGCCCGTGACATGGCGCCTACGTGGGAGAACGAGGAATGAGCAGACACACGCTGTCGGTGCTCGTGGAGAACAAGCCGGGTGTGCTGGCGCGGGTGTCCGCGTTGTTCAGCCGGCGCGGTTTCAACATCGACTCGCTGGCCGTCGGCCCCACCGAGCACGACGACATCTCCCGTATGACGATCGTCGTGAGCGTCGAGGAACTCCCGCTGGAGCAGGTCACCAAGCAGCTCAACAAGCTGGTGAACGTGCTCAAGATCGTGGAGCTCGACCCGTCCCAGTCGGTGCAGCGCGAGCTGATGCTGATCAAGGTCAAGGCCGACGCCGACAGCCGCTCGCACGTGCTGGAGCTCGTCCAGCTCTTCCGCGCGCGCTGCATCGACGTGGCGGCCGACGCGGTGACCATCGAGGTCACCGGCACGCCCGACAAGCTCGACGCGTTCATCAAGGTGCTCGAGCCGTTCGGGATCAAAGAGCTCGTCCAGTCGGGCATGGTGGCCATCGGCCGCGGCGCCCGTTCCATCACTGACCGGTCCCTCAGGGCACTGGACCGTACCGCCTGAAAGGTTTTTCGCAAGTGACCGAGATCTTCTACGACGACCAGGCCGACCTCTCGATCATCCAGGGGCGCCATGTGGCCGTGCTGGGGTACGGCAGCCAGGGCCACGCCCACGCGCTCTCCCTGCGTGACTCCGGGGTGGACGTGCGGGTCGGCCTTCCCGAGGGCTCCAAGAGCCGGGAGAAGGCCGAGAACGACGGGCTGCGGGTGGTCACCCCCGGCGAGGCGGTCAAGGAGGCCGACCTCACCATGATCCTCGCGCCGGACCACATCCAGCGCCACCTCTACGCCGAGCACGTCGCGCCGAACCTCAAGGAGGGCGAGGCGCTCTTCTTCGGCCACGGGCTCAACATCCGTTACGGCCTCATCGAGGCGCCGGAGGGCGTCGACGTGTGCATGGTGGCCCCCAAGGGCCCCGGCCACCTGGTGCGCCGCCAGTTCGAGGCGGGGCGCGGCGTGCCCTGTCTGGTCGCCGTGGAGAAGGACGCCTCGGGCAAGGCCCTCGACCTGGCGCTCTCGTACGCCAAGGGCATCGGCGGCACCCGCGCCGGCGCGCTCAGGACCACCTTCACCGAGGAGACCGAGACCGACCTGTTCGGTGAGCAGGCCGTGCTGTGCGGCGGCGTCTCCGAGCTGATCAAGGCCGGTTTCGAGACCCTCATCGAGGCGGGCTACCAGCCGGAGGTGGCCTACTTCGAGTGCCTGCACGAGATGAAGCTCATCGTCGACCTCATGTACGAGGGCGGCATCTCGAAGATGTACTGGTCGGTCTCCGACACGGCCGAGTACGGCGGCTACACCCGCGGCCCGCGCGTGGTCACCGAGGACACCCGCAAGGCGATGCGCGAGATCCTGGCCGAGATCCGTGACGGCCGGTTCGCCCGCGAGCTGGTCGACGAGTTCGACGGCGGCCAGAAGGAGTTCCAGCGGCACCGTGAGGAGCTGGAGGGCAACCCGATCGAGAAGACCGGCGCCACGCTCCGTCCGATGATGAGCTGGCTCAAGGCCTGATCTTCCGTGGCGTTACGCGGCCGTCCGGCCGCGTGCCCGCGACGCGGCCCCGGCCGGGGAATCCCCCGGCCGGGGCCGCGTCTTTTTGCCATCTCGTGGCTGATCGTCCGGGGCTCTCACCCTCTGGCGACCGTACGGGACGGCATCCCGGTGACCTTGTCCAGTGGTACGTCGATCGTCATGGACGACCGGTATGCGTCTAGGTTCACCCAAGAGAGGCCTCTTCCCACGTCAAAGCGGAAATCTCGGCGTTTGGCCGGTGAGGGGCTCGGGGAGATCTCCGACCGCTACCTACGGAGAGTAGTCAAGAGGTAACAGAGGAGATCCGATGTACAAGACGGGACTTGTCCTGACCGGCCTGATCGGCGGGATGGTCATGCTGGGCGGCGCTCCCGCGCTCGCCCAGGGCTACACCACCGCACCGGTACTGGCCAACACGTACCACGACGACGACGAGGGCGACGACATCAGGTACAACAGGTCGCAGGACGGCGAGTGGACCAACAACGGTTCCGACAACGACTTCCTCGACCTGGACCTTCTCAATGATGTCGTGGACCTCCTCGACCTGCACGACTGAGGTACAGCGGGACATTCGGCGGGGCTCACCTCAGCGATGAGGTGGGCCCCCCACCCGTTTCAGGGCCCCTTTCAACCGTCACACTCCGTGACCCCCCACACCCCGTCCCCCAGATCGCAGCAGCCGCCGCCCGCCGGTGTGCGGGCCCGGCCACGGTCCGATGCGGGGGAGTCGTGGCCGGGCCCGCCTGAGGGGAGCGCGGGACATGCGGTGGGAACCGGCTCGGGTGGGGCCGGTCTGCCCGGCGCTCCGTGGCCAACACAGCCGCGGGAGCCTCAGTGGCTGGCGAAGACCTGGGTCCAGTGCGGGCCCTTGGGGTGGTGGCCGACGCCGATGTGGGTGAACGAGCAGTTCATGATGTTCTGCCGGTGCCCGGGGCTGTCGAGCCAGCCCTGCACGACCTGGGCGGCGGTGCGCTGGCCCATGGCGATGTTCTCGCCCCAGGACCGGATCGGGGCGAACCCGGCGGCCTGGATGCGGTCGCCCGCCGAGCTGCCGTTCCTGCCGGTGTGATCGAAGTAGCCGCGCGCCGCCATGTCCGCCGAGTGCCGTTCGGCCGCCTTGCGGAGCTTGGCGTCGTGCACCAGCGGCCGGCAGCCGTTGCCGGCGCGGGCCCGGTTGGTGAGCCTGACGACCTCGGACTCGGCGGCAGAAGCGCCCGAACCGGTCCTGGCCGGGTCCTTGCAGGACAGCACCACGCTGCGCGAGGCGGCGGTGCCGCCGGTGTAGTCCAGGGCCGTGACGTAGTAGCGGCGCGGGGTGGCGGAGCAGCGGAGCTTGGCCGTGATGCGGCCGTTCTCCAGCACGCGGGAGCCGCTCTTCAGGGTGCGGTCGGTGCCGGTGACGGCCTGCTTGATCCGCACCCGGAGCCGGGCGCGGTCGTCGCAGCCGGTCCGCCCGGCGATGCCCCTGATCATCCCGGCGGCGTCCAGGACCGGCTTGAGTACGACCACGCGGCACGCCGCCCGCGTGTCCTGCTGGGTCTGGGCGGCGGCGGTGCCCGACGCGGGGACGCTCATCGCCGCGAGACCCCCGAGGCAGGCCAGGGCCTGGAGCCGTCTGCGCATTGCTGCCCTCCGATGAGGTGAGACGCTGCGTCGAGACCGCATTCTGGCCCGCCCACGTCAGCTATGTCCTGAAAAACTCCGCTATACCTGGAGCTCCATGTGTCGCAATCGTAACAATTAACTCGGCTACCTCGGTAAACCCATCTCCACGATCACGCGTCCAGGCGCAAAAAAACCGGGTGCGCCGGTCGCGGCGCACCCGGTCAATCAGGCGTACGTGCTAGCACTGCGCGGGCTTGAGCCACGAGCACTCCAGGTCGGGGTGGTCCTGGGTGGCCGACTTGAGCTGGACCGCCGCGTCGACCGGCGCGTTCCTGGAGAACTGCGCGAGCCGGACCGCGATCTTGTCCTCGATGTCCTTGGGCGAGGACGACAGATACTGGTTCAGCATGATGGAGAACACCAGCGGCTCGCCGTCGGCGCTCGTCACGTAGCCCGACAGCGCGGTGACGCCGGTCAGCGACCCCGTCTTGGCGTGCACGTTGTTCGCCGCGGGAGTGTCACGCATCCGGCTGCGCAGCGTGCCGCCGACGAACCGCTCGGCGTTGCCCGCGATCGGCAGCGACGCGTACCAGGTCGGGTACCACGGCTTGTCGCGCACGGCGAGGAGCAGCTGCGCGATCGAGGTGGGGGTGATGCCGTCGCGGCGCGACAGGCCGGAGCCGTCGCGCAGGTTGAGCACCTGCACCCCGTTGGCGCGGGCGAAGTCGGTGCTCGCCTTGAGCCCGGCGGCCCAGGTGCCCTGGCCGGCGACCTTGCGGCCCATGGCCTTGGTGAGGATCTCGGCGTGGATGTTGTTGCTCAGCTTCATGAACGGCACGAGCAGCTCGCTGAGCGGCATCGACTCCTTCTTCGCCAGCTCCTTGGCGCCCTCGGGGGCCGCGCCGGTCGTGGTCTTGCCGAGCACCCGCACGCCGCGCTTCTCCAGCGCGTCGCGGAACAGCGTCGCGGCGTAGGCGGTCGGATCGTCCACCGCCACCCATTCGTTGTACGTGGACGCGACCGTGCCGGAGATGACCACGGTCTTCGTGCCGTGCTTGCGCTCGATGAGCACGTCGGTGGACGAGCCGGTCTTCGCGTTGTTCACGATCTTCAGATAGCCGGTCTCCGGCGTGGTGGACACCTTGACGCGGTCCCCGTCGGGCGCGACGGAGACGACCACCGAGCCGGCGTCGTAGTCGCGGTCGGGCGAGGCGGTGAGCGCGGAGATCGGGGCCGCGTAGTAGGCCGTCTCGTCGTCCCAGGCCCAGTCCTGGCCGAGCCGTACGTCGTCGAACCAGGTGTCGTCGGCCACCAGCTTGCCGGTGACGAGCTTGACCCCGGCCTTGGCGACCTCGGCGGCCAGCGCGTCGTAGTCCTCGGCCAGCAGGGTCGGGTCGCCGGTGCCGCGCAGCACCAGGTCGCCGTTGAGCACCGGGCCGGACTTGCGGCCCGCACCGAGCACGCTGGTGGTGAACCGGTAGTCGAGGCCGAGCACCTCCGCCGCCGCGGCCGAGGTGAACAGCTTGGTGTTGGACGCCGGCATCAGGAGCTTGCCCGCGTCGGTCGCGTACAGTTCCTCACCGTTGGCCGCGCTCCTGACCACCACGCCGGCCTGGGCGATGGTCAGCCGGGAGTCGGCGAGTATCTGGTTGAGGTCCTGGGTGAGGTCGGCCACGCCGGGCGAGGGTTCGAGGGCGATCGCGGGGGAGGAGGGTCCGGACGCCCACGCGAGGGCCGCGACGAGCGCGCCCGCGACGAGAGAGGCTGAGGTGCGCCGCATAGGGGGTCTCCAAAAGGGATGCGACAAGGGTCTCGCCTGCGATCATGGGCCAGGCGGCGCACGGTGTAATCCGCAAATCTCCGTATCTTTACGGAGGCGCGAACGATGCGTGGAATGCCGTGGTTTACGGGCCTTCGGAGCTCACCAGGAAGCCACAGTCACCGAACGCCACCTCGTCGCCCGACTTGACCCGGGCCGGGCCGACCAGCCGCCAGCCGTTGAGCCGGGTGCCGTTGAGCGAGCCCAGGTCGACCAGCAACCACCCGCCGTCGTCCTCGCGGCGCAGCTCGGCGTGGACCCGGGAGACGGTCAGGTCCGACAGGACGAGGTCGCAGGCGGACCCGCGGCCGACCACGAACCGCCGCCGGTCGTCCTCGGGCAGGGCCAGGCGGGGCAGCCGCGGCTTGCGCCAGGCGGACTGCAGGGCGGTGGTGAAGCCGGAGACCGCCGAGACCGCGCCGGTGAGCGCGTTGGTCACCCGCAGGCGAAACGTCGTCCGCCGGGGCAGGTCGGCGACGAGCGCGTCGAGCTCCTGCTGGTTGCGGGCGCGCAGCGCCTGGTCCACGCGGACCACGAAGGTGTCGTGCGAGAGCCGTCCTTCGACGGCGCGCTCCCGGAGCTCGTCGATCGCGCGGTCCCGTTCATCATCAGACGCGCGGAACGGTGGTGGCGTCGAGCTCATTCCCCGAGTATCGGCCTGAAGTGCGCGCCCTGTCCAGAATACGCGGATCTGTTGCCGGGGCCGCGGGGCGACCGGTCACCCGGCCGTGCCGGGAGCCGCCGGGGAGACGACCCGTCCGGGGTCCCTGAGCTGGTACCTCAGCGTCATCACCACGGACAGCAGGATGATCACCGCGGGCACCGCCGTCTGCCCGATGAGCACCGCGGTCACCGCGCTGTCCGGCTGCTCCACCCGCTGGCTCGCCACGGACGACACGAAGCCGCCGATCGTCAGGGTGAGGCCGAAGATCAGCGCGCCGAACGCGCTGACGCCGCTCTCGATCGCGGTCCACAGCCCGGTGAACACCCCCGCCCGCCGCTTCCCGGTGGTGGCCGCGTCCACCGCGATCACGTCGGCCAGCATCGAGAACTGCAGCAGCGTCACCCCGGCGACCCCGGTGCCCACCAGCAGGATCATCACGTGGGCGTACCAGCCGCCGAAGAACGGCGTGGCCAGGGCAAGCCCGGTGCCGCCGGAGAAGGTGGCCGCGGCGATGATCATCGCGCCCCGCTTGTCGAAGCGCCTGGACAGCCAGGTCCACATCGGCATCGTCAGCATCATCGGGCCCACCAGCGCCGCGAACAGCGTGGTGGTCGCCTTGGGGTCGCCGATCGTGTAGGTGGCGAAGTACGGGGCGGCGGCCAGCATGATGGCCACCGCGAGCTGCTGCGTGCAGCTCAGCGCCGTCAGCCAGAGGAACGCCTTGTTGCCCTTGACCACCGCGAACTGCTTGAACAGGTTGCCGCCGTCCGCCTCCGGCGCACCGGTCATCGGGGCCTTGGCCGTACCGAAGAAAGCTCCCAGCATGGAAGCCAGCAGCACCGCCGCGATCACCACGCCCATGAGGCGGTAGCTCGCCAGCGTGCCGCTCTCGCCCTGACTGTTGACGATGGCCGGGGCCGCGACGCCGGCGATCGCCGTGGCCGCGCCGACGAAGACCATCCGCCACTGCAGCAGCGACGTCCGCTCGTGGTAGTCGTCGGTCATCTCCCCGGGCATCGCCTTGTACGGCACCTCGAACAGCGCGTAGGCGGTGGCCGCCGCCATGAAGCAGACGCCCACGTACAGCGCGGCCGGGACGCCCGTCAGCGGCGGGCCCGCGAAGACCAGGAAGAACGCGATCGGCAGCGTGCAGGCGCCGGCCAGCAGCCAGGGCCGGCGCGGGCCGAGCCGCGAGGAGGTCCGGTCGGACCAGCGGCCCACCATCGGGTTGAGCAGCAGGTCCCACACCTTGGGCGCGGTCACCACGACCCCGGCCAGCCACGCGGGCACCGCCAGGAAGTTGGTCATGTAGAACAGCAGGAGCAGCCCGGGGACGGCGCCGAAGGTGGCCGTGCAGAAGGATCCGACGCCGTAACCCAGCCGGACGCCTCGGGGGACCGTGGGGGCGGCCATGGCGGGTGCGATCACGGGACTCATTGAAGCCGAGTCGGACCCCGTCCGGTAGGGCCCAGTTCGGCCGGATCCGCTGTTATTCGTTCACGTTGGCGCACACCACGTGCGCGCCGATCTCGACCATGCGGCGCTCGCTGCGCGAGTCGGCCACCCTGGCCATGAGGATCGGCGCCCCGCTCGCCGCGAGCTGCGGGAGCCGGGCCCGGACGCCGCGGTGCAGGTCGCGCACCACGTCCTCGGCGGCCGACATGTGCACCTTCACGTGCAGCATGATCCCGGGGGCGCCGGAGGCGGTGCGGGCCTCGGAGATCCACACGTGGTGGACCAGCGGGAAGTCCATGAGCAGTTGTGCGACGGCCTGGCGCAGCGCGGGCAGGATCGGGTGCGTGCACCGGCGGTAGCCGGGGTCCACCTGCTGCATCGGCCCCGACAGGTGCGGCCGCGGCGCCGGGATCCACGGGATCGCGGGCGCCTCCTGCTGCCGCGGCGCGGCGGGGGCGATGGTGCCGGCCCGCGACACCATGGCCATGGCGCCGGTCGCGTACGCGGCGGGCGCGGCCCCCGACAGGACGGGCGTGGGCCCGGTGCGGGTCGAGGTGAGGAAACGCTGGAGATCGTCGATGGGCACGGCGGCCGCGGCGGGGCCGGCGGCGTCGATCACGATCTCCCGCACGCCGGTCACGCGCTGGATGTCCAGGATGGTGTCGGCGTCGCACGCCGACAGCGAATGACTGCCGTGGTGCCTGGCGTAGGTCGCCGCACTGGTGTATCCGAGCAGCACCCGGTCACCGGCCTGGGTAGTGCCCAGGACGACGGATCGATCTGGTCGCACGGCCACCAGGACTCCACCGTCGGCGAGAGCCGCCAGCAACCGGTGCGGAGCACCATGCTGGGCGAGCACGTCGGCAAGCGCAGGGTTCCCGATGCTCATATGACGAACCATAGGTAGTCGGCCACGGCTTATCAGGCTAATGCCGAATAATTCTCCCGATCAAGATGAAGATGGCTGCGGTGTGGATGACTTTGCGCGCCCCTGGGTACGCGGCGTCTCATCTCAGATGCTGAGCCTTCGTGAAAGCGTTCACAAGCCACCGATAGACTCGTGGGGAAACGGGGACCCATCGACGTGTCCCTGACGCCCGCCGCACGCTACTAAGGACTCACGCTCGTGAACAAGCCCGTCGTACTGGTCGCAGAGGAGCTGTCCGAGGCCGGCCTGGCCGTGCTCGGCGCCGATTTCGAGGTCCGCCACACCGACGGCGCCGATCGGTCCCAGTTGCTGCCCGCCCTCGCCGACGTGGACGCGCTCATCGTCCGGTCCGCCACGAAGGTGGACGCCGAGGCGATCGCCGCCGCGCCCAAGCTGCGCGTGGTGGCCCGGGCCGGCGTCGGACTCGACAACGTCGACGTCGAGGCGGCCACCAAGGCCGGCGTCATGGTGGTCAACGCGCCGACCTCCAACATCACCAGCGCCGCCGAGCAGACCGTCGCGCTCATCCTGGCCAGCGCACGCAACACCGCGCAGGCCCACGCCGCGCTGAAGAACGGCGAGTGGAAGCGGTCCAAGTACACCGGCGTCGAGCTCGACGAGAAGGTCGTCGGCATCCTCGGCCTCGGCAAGATCGGCCAGCTCGTGGCGCAGCGGCTGCAGCCGTTCGGCGTCGAGCTGATCGCCTACGACCCCTACCTGCCGCCGGCCCGCGCCGCGCAGATGGGCGTCCAGCTGCTCAGCCTGGAGGAGGTCCTCAAGCAGGCCGACTTCATCACCGTCCACCTGCCCAAGACCAAGGAGACGCTCGGCCTCATCGGTGACCGCGAGCTGCACGAGGTCAAGCCCTCGGTGCGGATCGTCAACGTCGCCCGCGGCGGCATCGTCGACGAGGCGGCCCTCTACTCCGCGATCAAGGAGGGCCGGGTCGCCGGCGCCGGCCTGGACGTGTTCTCCAAGGAGCCGTGCACCGACAGCCCGCTGTTCGAGCTCGACCAGGTCGTCGTCACGCCCCACCTGGGCGCCTCCACCCACGAGGCCCAGGAGAAGGCCGGCACCCAGGTCGCCAGGAGCGTGAAGCTCGCGCTGGCCGGCGAGTTCGTGCCCGACGCGGTCAACGTCCAGGGCGGCGCGGTCGCCGAGGACGTCAAGCCGGGCCTGCCCCTGGCCGAGAAGCTGGGCCGGGTCTTCACCGCGCTGGCCGGCGAGGTGGCCACCAAGCTCGACGTCGAGGTGCGCGGCGAGATCGCCGCGCAGGACGTGCGGGTGATCGAGCTCGCCGCGCTCAAGGGCGTCTTCACCGACGTGATCGAGGAGCAGGTCACGTACGTCAACGCGCCGCTGCTGGCCAAGGACCGGGGCATCAGCGTCGAGCTGGTCACCAGCTCCGACAGCCCCGACTGGCGCAACGTGGTGACCGTGCGCGGCGTGCTGGCCGACGGCCGCCAGGTCTCGGTCTCCGGCACGCTCTCCGGCCCCCGGCAGATCACCAAGATCGTCGAGGTCAACGGCTACCAGATGGAGATCGAGCCGACCGCCCACCTGTCGTTCTTCACCTACACCGACCGGCCGGGCATCGTCGGCGTCGTCGGCCGCATCCTCGGCGAGCAGGGCATCAACATCGCCTCCATGCAGGTCTCCCGGCACGCCAAGGGCGGCAAGGCGCTCATCGCGCTGACCGTCGACACGGCCATCCCGGCCGAGGTGGTCGAGCAGATCTGCCAGGAGATCGGCGCCGAGAGCGGCCGCTCGGTCGACCTCGAGGACTGACCCGCCCACGCGACGACGGCCGCCACCGGGGTTCCGGTGGCGGCCGTTCGCGTGTCTCAGCATGCGAGATGCTAGGACATCCAACGAGATGCTCAGGTAATCTGGCGGGTGATGCGTCAGGTGCTCGTACTCATTGCCTGCCGCGGCGGGGCCTGTTAGGGCAGGTCGACGACCCGCCGCGGTGAGCGGTGTCGCGTCGGCCGGTAAGCCCCATCGCCCAGTCCGTGACCCGGACGGCGAGCTCAGGCCCGGTCGGGTCCGCGACCGGGGTTCCGACTCAGTGCAAGCCCACACCCCGCGAAACGAGATGATTGCCATGCGCGAGTACACCACTGACGAGCACCGCGACGAGGCCGCCGAGGCCCTGCAGACCGCCCTGGACCGCCGTGACAACGGCGGCGCCCCGCAGAACTCCGGCCGGTAGCCGACGGCCGTGTGCGGCGGTCCCCGGACGACGGGCGCGCGTGGGGATGCCTTCTCGGCAGTCGTGAGACCACGTCGCGCCCGGGGTGTGAAAGTCTGGGGACAGCAGGACCACACTGTCCACACAATGAGATCATGTGTTCGTCAGCCGAGACGAGCCGGTAAGGTACGCCCATGGAGTCGCGCAACATCCGCCTGGCCGTCATCCCTGGAGACGGCATCGGCACCGAGGTGGTGGCCGAGGGTCTGAAGGTCCTCGAAGCCGTCGGCACGAAGATCGACGCCACCCACTACGACCTGGGCGCCGCCCGCTATCACCGCACGGGCGAGACCCTGCCGGATTCCGTGCTGGAGGAGCTGCGCGGTTACGACGCCATCCTGCTCGGCGCCGTCGGCGACCCCAGCGTCCCGCCGGGCGTGCTGGAGCGCGACCTGCTGCTCAAGATCCGCTTCGCCTTCGACCACTACGTCAACCTGCGCCCGGTCAAGCTCTTCCCGGGCGTCGAGACGCCGCTGGCCGACACCCCCGCCGAAGACATCGACATGGTCGTCATCCGCGAGGGCACCGAGGGCCTCTACGCCGGCACCGGTGGCACCATGCGCCGCGGCACCCCGTACGAGATCGCCACCCAGGAGTCGCTCAACACCGCCCACGGTGTCGAGCGGGTGGTGCGCTACGCGTTCGAGAAGGCCCGCTCGCGTCCGCGCAAGAAGCTCACGCTGGTCCACAAGACCAACGTGCTCACCTTCGCCGGCGACCTCTGGCAGCGCACGGTCAACCGCGTCGCGGAGGAATACTCCGACGTCACCACCGACTACAGCCACATCGACGCCGCCTCGATGTTCTTCGTCACCCAGCCCGAGCGGTTCGACGTGGTCGTCACCGACAACCTCTTCGGCGACATCATCACCGACCTCGGCGCCGCCATCGCCGGCGGCATCGGCCTGGCCGCCAGCGGCAACATCAACCCCGAGGGCGCCGCGCCGAGCATGTTCGAGCCGGTCCACGGCAGCGCCCCCGACATCGCCGGGCAGGGCAAGGCCGACCCCACCGCCACCATCCTGTCCGTCGCCATGATGCTCGACCACCTGGGCCTGGCCGCCGAGGCCGCCAAGGTCGAGCAGGCCGTCGCCGACGACATCGTCGAGCGGCTGGCCGGGTGGAGCAGCCGCACCACCCGCGAGATCGGCGACGACATCACCGAGCGAGTATCGAGCTAGGGGCCGCCCTTGCTCAGAAAGCGCCTGGCGGTCCGCACGAGGACCTGCCAGGCGCTTTTTCATGTCCAAACGGACAACTACCCCTTGCCATCCCAAATGGCGAGACAATAGGAAGTACGGACTGCCCCTTCGCGGCAGCACCCGCAGGAACCGTAGAGAGAAGGACCCGCGTCATGACCATCGCTCAGAAGCTCAGCTTCGACGTGCAGCTATCCGACCACGCTCGCACCGCGGCCGAGCGCGAGCAGGTGTTGGCGAGTCCCGGCTTCGGGCAGGTGTTCACCGACCACATGGTCTCGATCGACTACACCGAGGGCGAGGGCTGGCACGACGCCCGCCTGGAGCCGTACGCGCCGCTCACCCTCGACCCGGCGACGTCCGTCTTCCACTACGCCCAGGAGCTGTTCGAAGGGCTGAAGGCCTACCGTCAGGTCAACGGCTCGGTGGTGGTGTTCAGGCCGTACGCCAACGCCGCGCGGTTCAACCGCTCCGCCGTGCGCATGGCGATGCCCGAGCTGCCCGAGGAGACGTTCGTCGAGTCGCTCGAACTCCTCGTCCAGACGGACAAGGAGTGGGTGCCGACCACCGAGGGCCACAGCCTCTACCTGCGGCCCTTCATGATCGCCACCCAGGTCGGGCTGGGCGTCAACTGGCCCTCCAAGACCTACCGCTACCTGGCCATCGCCTCGCCCGCGGCGTCCTACTTCACCGGCGGCATCAAGCCCGTCTCCGTCTGGCTGTCCACCGAGTACACCCGCGCCGCCCCCGGCGGCACCGGCTTCGCCAAGTGCGGCGGCAACTACGCGGCCGCGTTCGTGGCCCAGCGCCAGGCCGTCGAGAACGGCTGCGACCAGGTGGTCTGGCTGGACGCGGCCGAGCACCGGTACGTCGAGGAGATGGGCGGGATGAACCTGTTCTTCGTCTTCGGCGACAAGCTCGTCACCCCGGCGCTGACCGGCACCCTGCTGCCCGGCATCACCCGCGACTCCATCCTCGCCCTCGCCGCCGACCTCGGGCTGCGCGCCGAGGAGCGCTCCATCACCGTCGACGAGTGGCAGGCCGGGTGCGAGTCCGGCGAGCTCACCGAGGTGTTCGCGTGCGGGACGGCGGCGGTCGTCACGCCGGTGGGGTCCGTCAAGGGCGCCGACCGCGCCTGGACCGTCGGCGAGGGCACGCCGGGGCCGGTGACGATGCGGGTCCGCGAGGAGCTGGTCGGGATCCAGTACGGCGCGCGCCCGGACACCCACAACTGGGTCCACAAGATCATCTGAGGGTGGACCGGGCACCGGGACGCCCCGGTGCCCGCCGTCAGAGGTTCAGCAGCCTCGTGGTGTCGAGCAGGCAGTCCCACGGGGCCGGCAGGGGCAGCGGGGCCCCCACCGGCTCCACCGTCTCGCGGGTGTAGCCGCCGGGCCCCGGCTCGCTGTGGAGCTTGAGCAGCCGCTGGAACGGGTCGATCACCAGATAGAGGGGCACCCCGGCGGGCGCGTAGCCCATCGGCTTGACCACGTGGTCGTCGTAGGCGTTGCCGGCCGAGACCACGTCCACCAGCAGCACGGTGCTGGCTCCGTGGACGGCCTCGTCGGTCTCCATCACCGGCTCCTGCGACACGATCGTCAGGTCGGGGACGTACCGGTCGGCCTCGGCGCCGAGATGGACGGTGATGTTCGGCCAGATCTCCCAGCCCCGCTCGCACACCACCGGCGAGAGCTGGGCGAGCACCTGGGCGATGATGGTGTTGTGCTGCCAGGTGCCGGGCTCGTTGACCACGATGCGGCCGTTGACCAGCTCGATGCGGAGCTCCGGGAAGAGGTCCCGGACAGTGCGGTAGCGCTCTTCGACAGGCCTGATCATGTATCCGCCCTCGCCTCCTCGGTGATCGCTCAGTGACCGAGCGTATTCTCGCGTGGCCGGGGCGGCGCCGACAATGGCCGGGCGGAGGTCAGGTGACGGAGGCCAGGCGGCGGCGCAGGTGGGCGCGTTCGGGCTCGGTGCCGGCCAGGTCAAGCGCCTCGCGGTAGGCCGCCGCGGCCTCGGCGAAGCGGCCGAGCCGGTGCAGCAGGTCGGCGCGGGCCGTCGGGTAGGGGGCGTAGCCGCGCAGCCGCGGTTCCCCGGCCAGCGCGTCGAGCAGGGCCAGGCCCGCCTCGGGGCCGTCGCGCAGGGCGACCGCCGCGGCCCGGTTGAGCTCGACGATCGGTGAGGGCGCGAGCGCGAGCAGCACGTCGTAGAGCGCCACGATCTGCGGCCAGTCGGTGGTCGCGACGTCCGCGGCCTCGTCGTGCAGCGCGGCGATCGCGGCCTGCACCCCGTACGGGCCTGGCGGGCCGCCGGTGAGCGCGACGTGCACCAGCCGGCGGCCCTCCTCGATCATCGTGCGGTCCCAGCGACTCCGGTCCTGCTCGTCGAGCAGGACCAGCTCGCCGCCTGGGCCGGTGCGGGCGTCGCGCCGGGCGTGGATCAGCAGCATCAGCGCGAGCAGGCCCGCGACCTCGCGCTCGGCGGGCAGCAGGCGGCGCAGGATCCGGGCCAGCCGGATGGACTCCTCGGCCAGGTCGAGCCGTTGCAGGTCCGGCCCCGCGCTGGCCGCGTACCCCTCGGTGAAGATCGAGTAGATGACCTGGAGCACGCCGGGAAGCCGGTCGGGCAGCTCCTCCGGGCCGGGGGCGCGGAACGGGATGCGCGCCTCACGGATCTTCTTCTTGGCCCGTACGATCCGCTTGACCATCGTGGCCTCGGGCACCAGGAAGGCGCGCGCGACCTCCGGGGTGGCCAGCCCGGCGAGGCAGCGCAGCGTCAGCGCCCCGCGGTCCTCGGCGTTCAGTGCCGGGTGGGCGCAGGTGAAGAAGAGCTGCAGCCGCTCGTCGGGCAGGTCGCCGCCCGCGCCGGCGGGCGGGGGCGCCGCCCGGTCGGCCTCCACCTGCAGAAGAGCCAGCCGGGCGGCGTACGTCCGGTCGCGCCGCAGCCTGTCCACGGCCCGCCGCCGGGCCGTGGTCATCAGCCACGCGCCCGGCTTGGGCGGCACGCCGTCGACCGGCCAGCGCACCAGCGCGGCCTCGATCGCCTCGGACGTGACCTCCTCGGCCAGGTCCAGGTCGCCGAAGCGGCGCACGAGCGCGGCGAGCAGCCGGCCGCGCTCCTCGCGGAACACCGACTCGACGTCCGGGCCGGTCATGACCGTCAGCCCTCGAAGTCGGCGATCGGCCGCACCACCACCGAGCCGCCGCCGGTGGCGCCGGGGCAGCGGGCCGCCCAGTCGAGCGCCGCGTCGAGGTCGGGCACGTCGATCACGTAGTAGCCGCCGAGGACCTCGCGGGTCTCGGCGAACGGCCCGTCGGTGATGGTCCGCTCGCCCTTGGCGTCGACCCGCACGGTCGTCGCGGTGACCAGGTCGGCCAGCGAGTGGCCGGACACGAAGATCCCGGCCTCGTGCACGGCCTTGTCGTAGGCGGTCCAGTCGTCGAACGACGCCTCGCAGCCCTCCTCGGCCTCGTCGGCGCCGGGGCTGTTGATGAGCAGCATGTACTTCATGGTTCTCGCTCCTTCTGTCGTGCTGGTGCCATGTCTACGAACGGGGCCCCGCCAGAAGGACACACCGAGGCGACATTTTCCCTCTTGTTCGTCAGCCGGGTGACACCCGCTTGCGGACCAGCGTCAGCCCGTCCGCGACCGGCAGCATGACCACGGTGACCCGGGGATCCTCGCTGACCAGGTCGTTGAACTCGCGCATGCCCACCGTCGCCCGGTCGTTCCTGTCCGGGTCGGCCACGTAGCCGGTCCACAGGGTGTTGTCCACCATGAGCAGCCCGCCCGGCCGCAGTTTGCTTACGAGCAGCTCGTAGTAGCCGGGGTAGTTCGGCTTGTCGGCGTCCAGGAAGGCCAGGTCGATCGGCCCGGCGAAGTCCCGCAGCGACTCCAGGGCCGGCCCGATCGTCAGCGTGATCCGGTCGGCGACACCGTCCCGTTCCCAGTAGCGCCGGGCGATCGCCGTCCACTCCTCGCTCACGTCGAAACAGTGCAGCGTGCCGCCGGACAGCCCGCGGGCGATGCAGAGCGAGGAGTAGCCGGTGAACGTCCCCACCTCCACGGCCACCTCCGGCGCCATGAGCTGGGTGACCATCGTCAGGAACGTGCCCTGGTCGGCGGAGATCTGCATCCCGGCGGCCTCGCCGGTGGCCGCGGCGGTCTCCGCCGCCAGCTCGCGCAGCAGCGGGTCGGGCGGCGTGGAGTGGTCGAGGATGTACCGGGCGATGGCCTGATCGAGGACGAATGCCTTCATGGGGTGATTCTGGCCGGATGGTGCCGGATAACACCTATGTTCCCAGTTCCGGTAGGGTCTCCGCGATCGGCGTACGAGAGCAGGGCGGATGAACAAGAGGGTGGCGGCCGTGGTGGCCGCCGTGGCGGTCCTTGCCGTGATGGCCATCGTGACGCTGGTCCAGCAGGGGCCCGCGGCCGAGGGCGTGCGGCTGATGCGACAGGCCGACGGGTCCATGGTGCTGGCCGACCGGGGCGGCGACGCGCCGGTGCTGGACCTGTACGAGGACTTCGAATGTCCCGTCTGCAAGGAGCTGCACTCCCGGGTCGACGACACGATCGAGCGGCTGGCCAGGGAGGGCAAGGTCAAGGTCGTCTACCACCCCGTCACGATCTTCCAGCAGGAGCCGTCCCGCTCGAACTCCGTCAGGGCCGCCGCGGCCGCCCGCTGCGTTCCCGAGTCGAATTGGCTCGCGTTCCGCGACGAGCTGTACGCGATGCAGCCGGCGCCGCACGGCGTGGCGTCCGGGTTCACCGTGGAGGAGCTGACGGCCGCCGCGCGCAAGGCCGGCGCGGCCTCCGCCGAGTCCTGCGTCACCTCCCAGGCGTACGCGGAGGCCCACCTGCGCGACACCGCCGGCATCCGCCTCGAAGGCACCCCGACCGTCATGCTCGACGGCCGGGTGCTCGGCAACGAGGTCTTCGACCCGGCCGCGCTGGAGAAGGCCATCACGGGCGGTGACGGCGTAACCGTCTGACAAAATCCGTCCCGAACTCTGAGATCGGTGTCCAGGGCACTGCAATCGTGTGGCAGACTCGTTAGCACCATGTTCTACGGTCTGCTCATTATCGGCAGGCGCGCTGGCTAACGCAGGGACACCGCCAGCGCGCAGACCTCTCACGTCCGTGAGGGGTCTTTTTGTTTTCCTCGACTCTCAGAAAGAGAAACCATGGCCGACGACCGGTTCCACGTCTATGACACGACGCTGCGTGACGGTGCACAGCAAGAGGGCCTCAACCTCACGGTGGCCGACAAGCTCGCTGTCGCACGCCACCTGGACGGGCTGGGCGTCGGCTTCATCGAAGGAGGCTGGCCCGGCGCCAACCCCAAGGACACCGAGTTCTTCAGGCGGGCTCAAACAGAGCTCGACCTGAGGCACGCGCAGCTTGCCGCGTTCGGCGCGACCCGCCGGGCAGGTGTGAAGGCGGCCGACGACCCTCTGGTCGCCGCTCTGCGCGAATCCGGCGCGCCGGTCGTGACCCTTGTCGCCAAGAGTCACGACCGGCACGTGGAGCTGGCCCTCCGCACGACTCTCCAGGAGAACCTCGCGATGATCCGCGACACGGTCTCTCACCTTCGTGCGGAGGGTCAGCGCGTTTTCCTCGACGCCGAGCACTTCTTCGACGGTTACACGTCCAACCCAGCCTATGCGCTGGAGGTGGTGAGGACCGCCGCCGAGGCCGGGGCCGACGTGATCGCCCTGTGCGACACCAACGGCGGCATGCTCCCCGACGAGCTGGCCGAGATCGTCCACAACGCCGTCCAGACCAGCGCCAGGGTCGGCATCCACTGCCACGACGACACCGGCTGCGCCGTCGCCAACACGCTGGCCGCCGTCAAGGCGGGCGCCACCCACGTGCAGGGCTGCGCCAACGGCTACGGCGAGCGCTCCGGCAACGCCAACCTGTTCACGGTGGTCGCCAACCTCCAGCTCAAGCGGGGATTCGACCTGGTGCCGGCGCAGGCGCTCGCCGACATGACCCGCATCGCGCACGCGATCACCGAGGTCACCAACGTCACCCCCAACTCCCACGCCCCGTACGTCGGCGCCTCGGCGTTCGCCCACAAGGCCGGCCTGCACGCCAGCGCCATCAAGGTCGACCCGAACCTCTACCAGCACATCGACCCGGCCGAGGTCGGCAACGACATGCGCATGCTGGTCTCCGACATGGCCGGGCGCGCGTCGGTCGAGCTCAAGGGCCGCGAGCTGGGCTACGAGCTCACCCCCGGCAACACCAAGACGCTGGTCGACCGGGTCAAGGACCTGGAGTCCAAGGGCTTCACGTTCGAGGCCGCCGACGCCTCGTTCGAGCTGCTGCTGCGCGACACCGTGCACGGCGAGCGCAGGCGCCACTTCGAGGTCGAGTCCTGGCGGGTCATCGTCGAGCACACCAAGGGCGGCGACCTGGTCAGCGAGGCCACCGTCAAGCTGCACGCCAAGGGCGAGCGGATCGTCGCCACCGGCGAGGGCAACGGCCCGGTCAACGCCCTGGACAAGGCGGTCCGGCTGGGGCTGGAGAAGCTCTACCCCGACCTGGCCAAGGTGGAGCTGGTCGACTACAAGGTGCGCATACTCGAAGGCACCCACGGCACCGGCGCCATCACCCGCGTGCTCATCACCTCCAGCGACGACGCCACCGAGTGGTCCACCGTCGGCGTCGGCCAGAACATCATCGACGCCTCCTGGCAGGCGCTGGAGCAGGCGGTCACGTACGGCCTGCTCCGCGCCGGGCACGACTGCTGATCACCCCGACGGCGCCGCCGGAGGTCCGGCGGCGCCCCGGCGGCTAGAGGAGCTTGGCCGAGAAGGTCACGCCGTTGACCTTGACCTTCCCGCCCGAGCACGACACCTTCGGGTCGTCGGTGCCCGGCACCACGATCGTCAGCAGCGACGTCACGGCGGGCGAGACCACCACGCTGGCGGGCTTCTTCGACAGGTAGGTCGGCGACACCCAGCCGAGCTTGCCGCCCCGCTCCACCTTCTGCCCGCTCACCGGCCGGCACGAGGAGAACTGCACCAGCGTGACCTTGTACGAGCCGTCGCCGAGCACGACCCGGCCGCCCTTGTTCGAGATCACCTTCAGATCCTCGGCGAACCGCCACAGGTTGCGGGCCTTCTTCCCGCCCGAGGCGGTGTCGAGCACCGCCATCACGTCCTCGCCGTGGTTGACCAGCACGGACCGGGTGCGGGTGACGCCGTAGGCCCGGTCGGACAGCCGGAAGGCCTGCCGGTCCTTGCCGTACCTCGTCTTGTCGAGCTTGCTCGCGGTGCGCGGCCGGAACCGCTGGCCCACCACGGTCGGCACGTTGTGCGCCTCGGGGGAGAGGGTCCAGTAGCGGTACGCGGTCTTCTCGTAGGAGTGGAAGCCGCCGTCCACGAGGATGTCGCGGCCCTGCGCGTAGTAGGTGACGCCCAGGTGGTCCTCGTGGCCGTGATACTTCATGCCGGGGCCGTACCTGATCGAGTAGTACGCCGAGTCGCGCTTGTCCCAGTCGGTGCGGCCGTAGACGTACCCGGCCCGGTACGTGCGGACCTTCTGCTTCGGCGTGCCCGTCTCCATCTTGGGCTCGGTCTCGGCGCTGCCGTCGCCGATGGGCACCATGTAGCCGTTGGGCTGGGTGGAGTGGGCGATGAAGTCCTTCAGCGCCTCGGCCCGCTTGCTGATCTCGCCCGGCACCGCGCGGCCGCACGCCTTCATGTTCGTCATCGCCACCTGGAGCCTGCCGTACACGTAGACGGCGTAGCGCGGGGCCTGCTCCATCAGCGCGCCCTGGGAGTCGACGTCCAGCTTCACCGTGCCGGTCAGCCGCCGGGACGCCAGGTTGGACCAGTCCTTGCGGCCGTAGCGGCAGCCGATGGCCATGAGCGCGATGTCCTGGTCGATGCCGTGATTGTGGCCCTTCTTGTAGAGCCGGGCGTCCGACAGCAGCTTGGCGTGCACGGCCAGGCTCTCCTTCAGCCAGCCCTCGTTCACGTGCTTGCTCAGGCAGATCAGCGGCTGGGTGCGGAGCGAGACCGGGTGGTCCTTCCACACGTACGCCTCGGTGCCGCGGGCGCCGTGCTTGTTGTTCGCCACCCAGTCCTTGGTGATCTCCTTGGCGCGCTCCAGGAAACGCTTGTCGCCGGTGTTCTCGTACTCGACGACGAGCGTGCCCATCCAGCGCAGCGAGTGGTAGACGTACTCCCACGAGCGGTTCCGGTACGGGCTCGCGCCCCAGTTGATCTTCTTGCCCAGTTTGTAAGCGGGCAGCCCGACCAGGGAGATCTCGCCGCGCATCACGTCGTCGGCCGTCGGTGTGCCGGGCAGCCAGTCGCCCTGACACTCGGCGGTGCGCTTGACGGGGGCCTCCGCCTGCGCCGGGCTCCCGGCGACGCCGAGGGCGAGCGTGAGGGCAAGAGGGATCGCGAGGCGGCGCACGCCTGTTCCTTTCGGACCAAAGGGGTGGGGGTGAATCATGCTGTCCGAATCCCGATCACCAGGTCAAGTCGGGCGCTCGATCGTTAGCCGCCCGATGCCTCCGCCGCGGCTCGCCGTCGGACATGCTGAATGACATGAGATACGACGACATCGTGCTTCCGGACACCCCCGTATGCCACGCCGCCCGCGAGGTGGCGGCCAAGTACCACACGCCCTCGCTCATGAACCACTCGATCCGGGCCTACCTGTTCGCCGCCGCCTACGGGCAGGCGAACGGCATCGCGTTCGACGCGGAGCTGCTGTACGTGTCGGCGATGCTGCACGACATGGGGCTGACGCCGGAGTTCGACAGCCACACGGTGCCGTTCGAGGAGGCGGGCGGCCACCTGGCCTGGGCGTTCACGGCGGGCGCCGGGTGGCCGGAGGAGCGGCGGGTGCGCGCCGCCGAGGTGATCGTCCGGCACATGTGGGACGAGGTGCCGGTCGAGCGCGACCCGGAGGGTCACCTGCTGGAGCTGTCGACCGGCATGGACATCTCGGGACGGCGCACCGACGACATCCCGCCGGGCGTGCGTGACGAGGTGCTGCGCCGCCACCCGCGGCTCGACCTGGCCAAGGAATTCGCCGGGTGCCTCAGCGAGCAGGGGCGGCGCAAGCCGTCGAGCATCGCCGGGTCCTTCCTGCGGCGCGGCGCGATCGAGCGGATCGCCGCCAACCCGCTGGACCGCCTCTGATCCAGGCCGGTGCTCAGGACGCCGGAGCGGCGTGCTGGACCACCTCGAACGTCCACACCTCGGAGCCGGACGCGGCCGGGCCCTGGCCGTGTCCGTGCCCCTGACCCTGACCCTGACCCTGACCGTGCCCGTGGCCCTCGCCGCCGCGCTCCGCGGCGGCCTGGGCGTGGCCGCGCTGGAAGGCCTGGCTCTCCTGCCAGCGCTGGAAGTCCTCCTCGCTGCGCCAGCGGGTGTAGACGAGGTACTGGTCGGTGCCCTCGACCGGGCGGAGCAGCTCGAACCACTCGAACCCGTCGGCCGACTCCACCAGGCCCGCCCGGTTCGAGAAACGCTTCTCCAGCGTCTCGCGCATCTCGGCGGGCACGGTCAGCACGTTGATCTTCACCACGGACACGGGAGCTCCTCCAGGACGTTCCGGCGTTTGCCCGACAAGCAAATCACGGGGGCGACCCCCTCATTGGGCAGACCCCGCCGGTGTCGGCGATAGCCTTGTCGGGTGCGTATAGCGAGGTTCTCCGCAGGCGAAGGCGTGGCGTTCGGCGTGGTCGAAGGCGGCCCCGGAGAGGAGTTCGTCTCCGCCGTCGCCGGTCATCCGTTCAACCAGGTGCAGTTCACCGGCGAGCGGTTCCCGCTGTCCCAGGTGAAGCTGCTCGCCCCGATGCTGCCGAGCAAGGTCGTGGCGATCGGCCGCAACTACGCCGAGCACGCCCGTGAGATGGGCAACGAGGTGCCCGACGAGCCGCTGATCTTCATCAAGCCGTCCACCTCGGTGATCGGCCACGGCGAGTCGATCGCCTACCCGACGTCGCTGTCCCACCGCGTCGACCACGAGGGCGAGCTGGCCGTGGTCATCGGCAGGCTCTGCCGCGACGTGCCGGTCGAGCGGGTCAAGGACGTCGTCTTCGGCTACACGTGCGCCAACGACGTGACCGCCAGGGACCTGCAGAAGAAGGACGTCCAGTTCACCCGGGCCAAGGGCTTCGACACCTTCTGCCCGCTCGGCCCGTGGATCCAGACCGACCTCGACGCCACCGACCTGGCGCTGACCACCACGGTCAACGGCGAGATCCGGCAGAGCGGCCGCACCAGCCAGCTCATCCACGACATCCCCGCTCTGGTCGCCTACGTCAGCGCGGTGATGACGCTGATCCCCGGCGACGTGATCCTGACCGGCACGCCCGCGGGCGTCGGTCCGCTGGAGATCGGCGACGAGGTCAGCGTCGGCATCGAAGGCATCGGCACTCTCACGAACAAGGTGGTCGCACGTGACTGATCTACGGGTGCGCTTCGCCCCGTCCCCGACCGGCATGTTCCACGTGGGCGGCGCCCGCACGGCCCTGTTCAACTGGGCGCTGGCCGAGCAGTCCGGCGGCCGGTTCGTGCTGCGCATCGAAGACACCGACGCCTCGCGCAACCGTCCCGAGTGGACCGAGGGCATCATCTCCGCCCTCGACTGGATCGGCGTCAACGGCACCAACCCGGCGTTCGAGGGCCCCTACTTCCAGTCGGCGTTCGAGCCGCAGCACCGCGAGGCGGTGGCCAAGCTGCTGGCCGACGGCCGCGCCTACTACTGCGACTGCACCCGCGAGCGGCTCGTCGCCCGCACCGGCTCCGAGCACCGCGGCTACGACGGCCACTGCCGCGAGCGCGGGCTGACCGCGGGCGCGGTCCGCTTCCGCACCCCCGACGACGGGGTGACCGTGGTCGAAGACCTGATCAGGGGCAACGTCGAGTTCCCCAACGAGGCCCAGGAAGACTTCGTCATCGCCCGCACCGACGGCTCGCCCCTCTACGTGCTGGCCAACGCGGTCGACGACATCACCCAGAGCATCACCCACGTGGTGCGCGGCGAGGAGCACCTCGGCAACGCCGCCAAGCAGGAGCTGCTCTGGCCCGCGCTGGGCGCGACCCCGCCGGTCTGGGCCCACCTGCCGGTGATCGTCAACGAGCAGCGCAAGAAGCTCTCGAAGCGCCGCGACAAGGTCGCCCTGGAGGACTACCGCGCCGAGGGCTACCTCGCCGAGGCCATGGTCAACTACCTCATGCTGCTGGGCTGGGGGCCGGGTGACGACCGCGAGATCATGCCGTGGTCGGAGATGGTGCCGCTGTTCCGGCTGGAGGACGTCAACTCCTCCAGCGCGTTCTTCGACGAGAAGAAGCTGCGCGCCTTCAACGGCGAATACATCCGGGCGCTGCCGCTGGAGACGTTCGAGGAGCGCTGCCTGCCCTACCTCGACCCGTCCTGGGACCGTGAGCTGTTCAGCAAGGTCGCGCCGCTGGCGCAGACCCGCGTCGGGGTGCTGTCGGAGATCCGGCAGAACGTCGACTTCCTGTTCCTGGACGAGCCGGTGTTCGACCAGGCCTCCTGGGACAAGGCGATGAAGAACGCCCCCGAGGAGATCCTCACCGGCTACCTCGACCGGCTCGACACCGTGAGCTGGGACCCCGAGTCGCTCAAGGAGGCGCTGGAGGCCGTCGGCGGCGCACACGGGCTCAAGCTGGGCAAGGCCCAGGCCCCGGTCCGGGTGGCGGTCACCGGCCGGACGGTCGGTCTGCCCCTGTTCGAGTCGATCGAGGTGCTCGGCCGCGAGCGCGCCAAGGAGCGGATCCGCGCCGCGCTGTCGCGCCTGCGAGGCTGAGCGCCGCCCCGGCCGCCATCGACAGCCACACCCCGGTGACGCCCAGCCGGGCGCTCAGCAGGTAGGCGAGGGGCAGCTGCACCGCGAAGCCCGCCAGGGTCGCCGCGAGCAGCCGCCCGCCCCTGCCGCTCGCCTGCAGCACCCCGCCGACGGAGATCAGGCCGCCGAACGGCACGAGATACAGCGTCATCCAGCGCAGGAAACCCACGGCCGCTGCCGGGTCGCCGGCGAACATCCCGGCGACCGGCTCGGCCACCACGTTGAGCACCGCCGCCACGACCGCACCCGCCGCCAGGCCGGTGACCAGCGGCCGCCCGGCCGGCTCACCGCGCGCGGTGCGGATCAGCGCGGCCTGCCGCAGCGCGTAGAACACCATGACCCCGGCCAGCATCACCTTCTGCCCGACGCCGTACCCCGCCAGCTCGGCCGTCCCGAACCCGGCCACGATGTCGACCAGCGCCATCCCGACCAGCGCCCGAGCCAGAAAATCCCCCGCCATCGGCCCCCCGACCCACACCACCTGACCTGCGGCACCCCCCATCGCACCGCCCGCCGGGCCACCCATCACGCCGTTTGCCGGACCGCCTGCCGGACCGTCCGCCGCGCTACCTATCGCGTCGCCCACCGGATCGCCTGCCGGACCGTCCGCCGCGCTACTCATCGCGTCGCCCGTCGCGAGGCTCGCCGGGCTTCTCATCGGGCCGCCTATCGGATCGCCCGCTGGATCGCCCGCCGATCCGCCCGCCATGCCACTTGCGGGACCGCCCACCGCACCACCCGTCGCGTCGCTCATGGTCGCCGGGCGGGTGGCCAGCGTTCTGAGCAGCGTGCGCAGTGCTACGGCGAGGGTGACCACGCGGGCCAGCACCGTGGCCAGCGCGGCCCCCCGCACGCCCAGCCCGAGCCCGTAGATGAGCACCGGGTCCAGCGCCACCACCAGCGCGTTGCACAGCAGCGCGTGCCGCATCGGCCGCCGGGTGTCGCCCAGCCCCTTCAGCACCCCGTCCACCACCGTCTGGGCGAAGTAGACGGGCATCCCGGCGAACAGCACCAGCAGGAAACCGGCCGTCTGCCCGCCGTCATCGGTGAACAGCGCCGCCAGCGGCTCGTGCAGCAGCACCCCCGGCACCGCGATGGCCGCGGAGAACACCGCCCACAGCAACCACCCCGCCCTGACCACCGGCCCGAGCGGGGCCCGCCCGTCGCGACGGCCGGTCAGCACGGTCACCCCGGTCGGCACGGCCAGGAAGAGCCCGTACGCCAGGTACTCGACCGTCGTGCCCACCGTCACCGCGGCGATGGCCTCCGCGCCGAGCCCCGAGACCCACAGCAGGTCGATCACGCCCACCGCGACCACGGCGGTCAGCAGTTCCACGTAGATCGGCAGCGCCAGTCTGACCATGACATACCTCGATTCGATATACAGCGAATCGATGTATAGCGTTACGATGCATCGCATGGCAAGCGGCGGTGACCTGACCCTCACCATCCTGGGCTTCCTCGGCCGACGCCCGATGCACGGCTACGAGCTCAAGGCCGAGCTGGCGGCGCTCACCGGCCACCTGCGCCCCATCAGCGACGGAGCGCTCTACCCGGCCATCGCCCGGCTCGAAAGCAAGGGCCTGCTGGAACGGCACGAGGAGGCCGGCGCGCACGCCGCCCGCCGGCAGGTGCTGACGATCACCGAGGCCGGCCGCGAGGAACTGCACCGCCGCCTGCGCGAGCCCACCGACCTCGACATCAGCGACCAGACCCGGTTCTTCGCCCTGCTCGCCTTCCTGTCGGCGCTACCGGACCCGGCAGAGCAGGCCGCCGTGCTGCGCCGCCGGCTCGCCTTCCTGGAGACCCCGGGCAGCTTCTTTCAGAAGAGCGGCCGCCCGGTCAAGATCAAGGACGAGCCCGACCCGTACCGCCGCGGCATGCTCATCGTCGCCCGCGCCGCCAGCCAGGCAGAACAGAAATGGCTCCGCGAGCGCCTGGCGGAGCTGGAGCCCTCCCCATGACCTCACAAAACTCCCGTACGCCCCCTCACCAGCAAATCCCAACAAGCTGCCCCAGCGTGCGCCCCGAGAGCCAGGACCCTCCTGCCGGCCACCTTCCGCACGTCCTGCGCGGGGCGCTCGGGCGGGAGACTGCGTACGTGGCGCGGGTGTGAAGGGGTCACCGAGGGACTTCGGCCCCCGGCCGGGCGCGTGCGCGCCTCCTGCGCGAGGCGATCGGGTGGGGAACTGCGTACGTGGCGCGGGTGTGAAGGGGGTCACCGAGGGGACTTCGGCCCCCGGCCGGGGCGCGTGCGCGCCTCCTGCGCGAGGCGATCGGGCGGGAGACTGCGTACGTGGCGCGGATGTGAAGGGCCCACCCGAGGGACATCGGCTCGGGCCTGGCGCATTCGCGCGGGCCGGGAGGCGGCTGATCGCATCCGGGGAGCTGATGTGAAGGGTCACCGAGGGACTTCGGCTCGGGGCTGGCGCGTTCGCGACGTCTGCGAGGGACTCTCGGATGAGATCACTACGTGGACGCGGATGCGGAGGCGCCGCTGGGAGGGGCGCTGCTCGCGCTCTGTGCGGGCCCATCGGGCGGGGGTCACGCGTGGCCGCGGTCGCGCGGCGCCACCGAGGGGTGTCAACGCCCGCAACAGGGGCCTTCGGCAAAGCACCGGTCGCCCGCCGCGCACGTCGGCGCGGGGCAGCCGGGCAGGCAGAGGCGTTCGGTCGGGTTCTGGACCAGACACCGCGCCGCTCCGGCAGCGGGCGGTCAGGGACTCCGTCGGGGTTCTGGACCAGGTCGAGCCGGTCCACCAGCGGCGGCGGGGAGCGGTCCACCTGCGGGTGGGTCAAGGTTCTGGATCAGGCTGCGGTCCACCTGGGGGTGGCCAAGGTTCTGGATCTGGCTGCGGTCCACCAGTGGGTGGCCAAGGTCCTGGATCCGGCCGCGGTCCACCAGTGGGTGGCCAAGGTCCTGGATCCGGCCGCGGTCCACCGATGGGCGGCCGGATCCTGGATCCGGCCGTGGTCCACCAGAAGACAGTCAGGGTGCTAGATCAGGCCGCGGCGTTCCAGGAGGGGGCGGATGCTGGGCTCGCGGCCGCGGAAGGCGCGGAACGACGCCAGCGGGTCGACGCTGCCGCCCCGCGACAGCAGCTCCCGGCGGAAGTGGTCGCCGTTGGCCCGCTTGAGCCCGCCGTTCTCCTTGAACCACTCCACGCTCTCGGCGTCCAGCACCTCGCTCCAGATGTAGGAGTAGTAGCCGGCGCTGTAGCCGCCCGAGAAGATGTGCATGAAGTAGTTGGTCCGGTAGCGCGGCGGGACGAGCGGGAACGCGATCCCGGCGGCCTCCAGCGCCGCCTTCTCGAAGGCCACCGGGTCAGCCACCTCGTGCTCCGGCACCAGCTTGTGCCAGGCCCAGTCGAGCAGCGTGGCCGCGAGATACTCGACCGTCTTGAAGCCCTGGTTGAACTTCTCCGCCGCCTCCAGCTTCTTCACCAGCTCGGCGGGCATCGGCTCGCCGGTCTCGTGGTGGCGGGCGTAGTTGGCCAGGATCTCGGGCCAGGTGATCCACATCTCGTTGACCTGCGACGGGTATTCGACGAAGTCGCGCGGCACGCTCGTGCCCGACACCCGCGGGAAGCGCACCGCGCTGAACAGCCCGTGCAGCGCGTGCCCGAACTCGTGGAAGGCCGTGTTGACCTCGTCGTACGAGAGCAGCGTCGGGCCTTCCGCCGGCTTGGTGATGTTGAGGTTGTTGACCACCACCGGCTTCTCGCCGAACAGGAACGACTGGTCGACCAGGTTGTTCATCCACGCGCCGCCGCGCTTGTTGGCCCTGGCGTACGGGTCGAGCAGGAACAGGCCGAGTGCGGAGCCGTCCGCGTCGAACACCTCGAAGACGCGGACGTCCTCGTGGTAGCCCGCCAGGTCGGGCCGGTCGGTGAAGGTCACCCCGTACAGCCGCCCGGCCGCCTCGAACACCCCGTCGCGGTAGACCCGGTCCAGCTCGAAGTAGGGTCGCATGGCGTCGGCGTCGAAGTCGTAGCGGGCCCGGCGCACCTTTTCGGCGTAGTAGGACCAGTCCCACGGCTCGATGGGGAACCCCGCCTGCTCGGCCAGCGCCGCAGCCTCCGCCTCGGCGTTGCGCACGGCCGGGCCGACGAGCTGGTCCAGCATCTCCTCGACCGCCTCCACGGTTTTGGCCGTCTGGTCGGCGACCACGTACGCGGCGTGGTTGGGGAAGCCGAGCAGCGCGGCGCGCTCGGCGCGCAGCATGGCCATGCGGGCGGCGAGCCCGAAGTTGACCGGCGCCCGGCCCACGCTCAGCTCGAACAGCCGCCTGCGCACGTCACGGTCGGTGAGCTGGGCCAGCGCGGGCTGGTTGGTGAAGTTGAGCAGCGGCAGGACGTAGCGGCCGTCCTTCTCCAGCGACCTGATCGTGGCCTCGCCGAGCCCGTCGAGCGCCGCCGGGTCGTCGACCACGAGCGCCGACTCGGTCGACGCCTTCAGCAGGTTCTGGGAGAACTCGGTCGACAGCTTCGACAGCTCCTGGTTGAGCTCGCGCAGCCGTTCCTGCTCCGGCTCGGTCAGGTCGGCGCCGGCCCTGATGAAGTCCTCGCGGTACTTCTCCAGCAGCCAGGCCTGCTCCGGGTCGTCCGTCGTCACCTGCTTGATGCGGGCCCACAGCGCCCGGTTGAGCCGGATCGCGTCGCTGTGGCGGGTCAGCTCGGGGGAGATGCGCTTCTCGAGCTCCATGATGGCGTCGGAGGTGTTGGACGCGGCCACGCTGAAGAACACCGTGGCGGTGCGGTCGAGGATCCGGCCGGCGCGCTCCAGGGCGGCGATCGTGTTGTCGAAGGTCGGCGGGTCGTCGCTGCCGGCGATCGCCTCCACCTCGGCCAGGTGCTCGGCCATCCCCCGCTCGAACGCGGGCAGATAGTGCTCCTCGCGGATCTCGGCGAAGGGAGGCAGCCGGTAGGGCAGGCTGCTCGGGGCGAAGAACGGGTTGTCGGCCAACGCTGAGGCTCCTCCACGTGGTGGTTCGTCCCCTTCAGCTTGGCATGCCGGGAGGGGTGTCGCGGATTCGTTTTGGCCTTACCCCCTTCACTGGGCTATTCTTTCGGACGTCGCCGAGTGCGCCCCGCAGGGGCTCGCAAGCGGTGGGGTATGGTGTAATTGGCAGCACGACTGATTCTGGTTCAGTTAGTCTAGGTTCGAGTCCTGGTACCCCAGCATGTAACGGATGTCCGGTATGCGACATCCGTTTTTTGTTTTTATGGACGAGTTCCGGATTCGGCATCGGGCTTTCGGCGCCTTCGTCGCGCCCTTCGCGCTCCCTCTCCTGCTGTTCCTCATCGTCACCACCGCGCTGGGCGGCGCCCTCACCGGTGACGGCCCGTGGAGCCTGTTCATCGGCGTGGCCGCCACCGGCGCGCTCGTCGGCGTGCTGGCGGCCCGCTACCGCCGCATGGTCCGTGACACCGTCGTCCGCTTCTCCGCCACGGGAGTGGAGATGGCCGACACGTACGGATTCCGCCTGCGGCTGAAGTGGGCCGACATCGAGCGGGTGGACGTGGTCGAGAGCCGCATGGTCAGCCCCCGGACCGTCGGCAGGCCCGGCGGCGTCCGGGTGCGCGCCGGAGCGATGCAGAGCCTCGGTCTGGTCGGCTGGGGCGAGCGCGAGGTGCCGCCCCGCATCCCCCGGTGGATGCGTGCCTATTTGTCCAGGGTGCCGGTCGACCCGGCCACCGGATTGCAGTGGCTCGGCATCCCGCTGGGCGCCGTCGAACCGCGGTGGGAGCACAGTCGGATGGGCGACTGGGTGCGCCGTCACAGGCCCGATCTGCTGGCTGGATAGTGGTTTGGAGTGCTCCTCGGCGTGCGGTAGAGTTACGTCCGTTGCCGGGGAGACCCCGGCACACCGCTTGCGGACAGGGTCCCGTCGTCTAGTGGCCCAGGACGCCGCCCTCTCAAGGCGGTAGCGCCGGTTCGAATCCGGTCGGGACTACCACTGTCGCAAGCTCACGAAGGTCCCGTCGTCTAGTGGCCCAGGACGCCGCCCTCTCAAGGCGGTAGCGCCGGTTCGAATCCGGTCGGGACTACGCCTTCGACGAAGACCCGGTCCGCAGACCGGGTCTTTCGCTTTTTCCCGGGAAACTTCCGCCATTCTCGCGAGCTTCTCCTTTTACCGAATCCGCCGCCCGCCCCTGATGAGGCGGACGGCGGGTTTCCGGGCTACGCCTGGGCGGAGCGGGCCTTGAACAGCGCCCGGCGGGCCGCCTTGGCCACCTGCTTGTCGGGGTGGACCTGGGAGATCCGGTCCAGCAACTCCTCGACGTGCGCGTGCGGGATCTTCCAGATCACTTCGAGCAGCTCGTTGAGCATCTCGGGATCGATGTCGCGCAGACTGCCCACGAACTCCGCCCGGCCCAGCCCGGCCGAGATCGTCCACATGTCGAGGATCAGCCAGTAGGTGTCGTCCTGCGTCGGCTGCGGCGCGCCCTCCACCTCCAGCTGGCTCAGGTGGGTGGCCGCGTACGGGCGCAGCGAGGGCTCCTTCAGCGCCGCCTGCCAGGCCGGGACCGCCTCGGCGCCGAGTGTGCCGACCACGCTGGCCGCCTGCACCCTGATCAGCGCGTCGGCCTCGTCCTCGGCGGCGGCCTCCAGCAGCTCCTCGGCGGCCTTGACCGGCTCGCGCAGCCGCATCCACGCGGCCAGCTCGGCGTCGGCCTCCTCCTCGGGCAGTTCGGCGCTGAGCACCAGCAGGTCGTGGGCGCTCATCGACTCGATCGCCGGGCGGGCGTCGATCTCGATGTCGGAGTCGTCCACCAGGTGGACGACGCCTTCGGTGCCGAGCGCGGTGAGCCTGAGGGTGTCGCCGTCGAGCTCGACCATGCCGTAGCCGGTCAGCCAGTCGAGCACCGAGGCCAGCGGGTCGCCCGCCGCCTCCCAGGCGTCGCCGCCCAGCTCGTCGTTGTCGGCGACGGCCTCGGCCAGCTCCTCGCGGAGCTCGGGCAGCTCCCGCGAACCGCCTCCGAGCAGCAGCCGGACGAGCAGGTTGCGGGTCAGGCCGGCCAGGGCCATGGCCAGGTCGTCGTCGGACGGCTCGGGGTCGCCGTAGTCGACCGAGTGGAGGCCGAGCATCCACGCGTCGAGCACGTCCTCGTCGTCGTCGAACGGCCACTCCGAGGTGTCGTCCTGCACCGCGACCGTGTTGCCCTCGCCCGGCTCCAGGAACTCCAGGTCCACGGCGAGGTTCCAGATGTTCCACAGCTGGGGCACGGACTCGGCCAGCGGGCCCGTCGTGTCGGGCCTGGGCAGGCCGACGGCGGTCAGCGCCTCCTCGATCTCGGCGTCGCTGAGCAGGGTGTCGTCGCCCATGCGCCGGCCCGAGCCCACCCACAGGGCGAGGTCGCGGGCCTTGGCGACCAGCGGCACCTCCCGGGCGGCGGCGGCCAGCTCCGAGTCCGGGCGCAGCCGGATGGTCGGCAGACCGGCCAGCGCGTCGGCGAACGGCTCGAGGTCGCCGAGGTCCCCGACCTCCTCCTCGTCGTCCTCGTCGCCTTCGAGGTCGTCGATCAGGTCTTCCATGACCTCGACGAACTGGTCCTCGACGTCGTCGAGCTCGGCCCGCAGATCGTCGATGCTGTCGGACCCCGTGGTCAGCCTGCCGGTCTGCGCGAGGAACGTCAGGTAGGCGTCGACGGCCGGCAGCATGCCGTCGGCCGCGGCGTCGGGATCGTCCACGACCTTCGGCATCCGCTCCAGCAGCAGGTTGCGCAGGTCGGCGCGCTTCCAGGTGCCGAGGTCCGGCGAGAAGGCGAGACGGTGCCACAGGGCGGCGGGACCCACCAGCTCAGGGTCGCTGTCAGGCGCGTTGGCGCGCGCCCACAAGATGAACTCTTCGAGCAGGGGTCGCAGCTCAGTGGCGGCTACCTCGATGCGATCTGTCACGCACTCAGGCTAGTGCTCCCGCGAGACACTCGGCCCCCCAAATTCCGTGGACCGCCGCGGCATTCGACCGGATACGGCGGCCGGACGCCGTCAGCCGCTCACGAGGTGCGCCGCATCGCCTCGGTGATCCGCTCCGCCGCCCCGACCACCGGCACCGCGTGCAGCCGCCCGGGGGCCCTGGTCAGCCGCTCGATCGGGCCCGACACGGAGACGGCCGCGATCACCTTGCCGCCGTTGCCCCTGATCGGCGCGGACACGCTGGCCACCCCCTGCTCGCGCTCGCCCACGCTGTGCGCCCAGCCCCGCCGCCGCACCGACGCCAGGGTCGCGGCGGTGAACTTGGCGCCGCGCAGCCCGCGGTGCAGCCGGTCGGGCTCCTCCCAGGCCAGCAGGATCTGTGCGGCCGAGCCCGCCGTCATCGGCAGCGCCGAGCCGACGGGGACGGTGTCACGCAGGCCGCTGGAGCGTTCGGCCGCGGCCACGCAGACCCGCTCGTCTCCCTGGCGGCGGTAGAGTTGCGCGCTCTCGCCCGTGGTGTCGCGCAACTGGGTCAGCACGGGGGACGCGACCGCCAGCAGCCGGTCCTCGCCCGCGGCCGTGGACAACTCGGAAAGCCGCGGGCCGAGCACGAACCGGCCCTGTGTGTCACGACTCACGATTCTGTGGTGTTCGAGCGCGACGGCGAGCCTGTGGGCCGTGGGGCGGGCCAGGCCGGTCGCCTGAACGAGCTGCGCCAGTGATGCCGGTCCGGCTTCGAGGGCGTTGAGTACCAGAACGGCCTTGTCCAGTACTCCGACTCCGCTAGAGTTGTCCATACACCGATACTGCAGTCTCGCCATATGAGAAGGCAAGTCGGTTGCGTTCCGAGCGAGCGGGCCACGACGCGGTGGCATCGCAGTAAGCAGGAGGAAACTATGGGCCGCACACTGGCGGAGAAGGTCTGGGAGCAGCACGTCGTGCGCCGTGCCGACGGCGAGCCTGATCTGCTCTACATCGACCTGCACCTCATCCACGAGGTCACCAGCCCGCAGGCGTTCGACGGGCTCCGGCTCGCCGGCCGCAAGGTGCGAAGGCCCGAGCTCACCATCGCCACCGAGGACCACAACGTCCCGACGGTGCTCGGCCCCATCGCCGACCCGGTTTCCAAGACCCAGGTCGAGACCCTCCGCAAGAACGCCGCCGAGTTCGGCATCCGGCTCCACCCGATGGGCGACGCCGGTCAGGGCGTGGTCCACATCATCGGCCCGCAGTTCGGCCTCACCCAGCCCGGCATGACCATCGTCTGCGGCGACTCCCACACCTCCACCCACGGGGCGTTCGGCGGCATCGCGTTCGGCATCGGCACCAGCGAGGTCGAGCACGTGCTGGCCACCCAGACGCTGCCCGCCTACCGGCCGAAGACCATGGCCATCGAGGTGTCCGGAGAGCTGCCCGTCGGCGTCACGGCCAAGGACCTGATCCTGGCCATCATCGCCAAGATCGGCACCGGCGGCGGCCAGGGCTACATCATCGAGTACCGCGGCGAGGCCGTGCGCAAGCTCTCCATGGAGGGCCGCATGACCGTCTGCAACATGTCCATCGAGGCAGGCGCCCGCGCGGGCATGATCGCTCCCGACGAGACCACGTTCGCCTATCTGAAGGGCCGCCCGCACGCCCCCGCCGGTGAGGCGTGGGACCAGGCCGTGGCGTACTGGAAGACCCTCAAGACGGACGACGACGCCGTGTTCGACAGGGTCGTGGAGATCGACGCCACGACGCTCACCCCGTTCGTCACCTGGGGCACGAACCCCGGCCAGGGCCTGCCGCTCGGCGACAGCGTGCCCGCCCCGGAGAGCTTCACCGACCCGGTGGCGCGGTCCTCGGCCGAGCGGGCGCTGGAGTACATGGCGCTGACCCCCGGCACGCCGCTGCGCGACATCCAGGTCGACACCGTCTTCGTCGGCTCCTGCACCAACGGCCGCATCGAGGACCTGCGCGCCGCCGCCGAGGTCCTGCGCGGCCGCACGGTCACCACCCGCATGCTGGTCGTGCCCGGCTCGATGATGGTCAAGCAGCAGGCCGAGCAGGAGGGCCTGGACGAGGTGTTCAAGGCCGCCGGCGCCGAGTGGCGGGAGGCCGGGTGCTCCATGTGCCTGGGCATGAACCCCGACACGCTCCAGCCCGGCGAGCGCAGCGCCTCCACCTCCAACCGCAACTTCGAGGGCCGGCAGGGCAAGGGTGGCCGCACCCACCTCGTGTCGCCGCAGGTCGCCGCCGCGACCGCGATCACCGGCCGCCTGACCGCCCCCGCAGACCTCTAGGAGGTCGCGGTCAGGCGGCCAGACCGCCTGACCGACGTGCTTCCCCTGTGCAGACCTCTAGGAGGCCACGGTCAGGCGGCCAGACCGCCTGACCGACGTGCTTCCCCTGTGCAGACCTCTAGGAGGCCACGGTCAGGCGGCCAGACCGCCTGACCGACGTGCTTCCCCTGTGCCGACCTCTGAGGAGAACCAGACCGATGGACGCCTTTACCACGCACACCGGCAAGGCGGCGCCGCTGCGCCGCAGCAACGTCGACACCGACCAGATCATCCCGGCCGTCTGGCTCAAGCAGGTCAGCCGCACCGGGTTCGAGAAGGGCCTGTTCGCCGCCTGGCGCGAGGACCCCTCGTTCGTGCTGAACGACCCCGCCCACGCCGGCGCCTCGATCCTGGTCTCGGGGCCCGACTTCGGCACCGGGTCCTCGCGCGAGCACGCCGTCTGGGCGCTGCAGCAGTACGGCTTCCGCGTCGTCATCGCCGCCCGCTTCGGCGACATCTTCCGCAACAACTCCACCAAGATGGGCCTGCTGCCCGTCGTGCTGCCCGGCGACCGGGTCGAGGAACTGCAGCGCGCCGTCGAGGCCGACCCCGAGCTCCAGGTGACCGTCGACCTCGTCGAGCGCCAGGTCCGCTGGGCCGGCGAGGCCGTCGCGTTCGAGATCGACGACTACACCCGCTGGCGGCTGATGGAGGGCCTCGACGACATCGGACTGACCCTGCGTCACGCCGGGAACATCGACGCGTACGAGAATGGTCGGCAGCCATGGCTGCCGACCACCGTCTAGAAGACGACGAACTGGCGCGGCGGTTGCGCGAAGCGCACCGCCGCGTCCGCATGCTGCCCGCCGCCGACCGGGAGAGGATGGGCCGCCGTTATCTCGCGATCTGTGATCTGGCCAAACGCGACCCCGCTCGGGCCGCCGCCCGCCTGGAAAATCTGATGGCCCTGCTCGACACGCCACGCGATGCCGAAAACACGCACGGTGATTGAGTTCCCCCGCGATCCCGCCTACTTTCGAGCGCGTACGGGGTTTCTACGCCGGACTCGTGAGCTGGAACCCCGAGCCATAACTGGGGGGAAAGAACTTTCATGAACAAGCGGGAGCTCGTCGACGCCATCGCGGACCGCGTGGGCGACAGGAGGACGGCCACCGAGGCCGTCAACGCGATCATCGACGCCGTCCAGAAGGCCGTGTCGAACGGTGACAAGGTCTCGATCACCGGGTTCGGCGCCTTCGAGATGGTGCACAAGCCGGCCCGCACGGCCCGTAACCCTTCGACCGGCGCCGAGATCAAGGTGGCCGAGAGCTGGGCGCCCAAGTTCCGGCCCGGCTCCGACTTCAAGGAGCTGGTCAACGAGGGCGGCAAGAAGGCCGCGAAGAAGAAGTAACCGCCGATGGCGGCGCCCGGGCTCCACGATCGGCAGCCCGGGCTCTTTCATGGCAGCGGGAAGGTCGACAGCGTGATGAAGGTGATCTCGCCGTCCGCCACCGCGATGTTGACCCGTTGCCCGGTGCGGAGCAGCCGGAGCGGGCCCGCGTCGAAGGCGTGCGTGGGGAAGGGCAGCACGGTCCCGTCGTCGAGGAAGACCGTGCCGGATCGGGTGCCGGTGTCGAAGCTGCGCACTGTGGCCTGCACGTACGCCAATCTAGAGGGTCAGCCGGACTCCGGCCACAGCTCGGCCACCACCGCGGCGGTGTGCCGCCCGAGCCCCAGGGCCATCGCGGCGCGCAGATCGTCGGGCGTGTCGACGTCCCGCCTGAGCGAGGCGATGCCGTCCGGGCACAGCTCTTTGGCCCCGCCCGCCAGGTGCTTGGCCCGTGACTCCCCGCCGAACCGGGGACGGAACGGGCGGCCGGGCCGTACCCCGTAGAACGTGGTGCCGACATCCAGCGCGTCGGGCACGAACGCCTGGTCGAACTCGGCGGCGGCGGCCAGCGCCGTCGCCAGCTCCGCCGGCCGCAGCGCCGGCAGATCGGCCTGCAGCGCCCCCACCGCGTCGCCGGGCGCCAGCCGGGACGCGTACGCCGCGCCCGTGCGCAGCGCCGTGTTCAGCCCCCGGTCGGGATCCTCCACCACGTCGGCGCCGAGCGCCGCCAGCGGCCCCGCCGCGGCCGGGTCCGCCGTCACCACGACCACCCGCGCCACCGCCGGGCAGGCGAGCGCCGCCGTCACCGTGTCACAGGCGACGGCCACGGCCAGCCGCGTGCGGTGCGGCCCGGTGGCGGCGGCCAGCCGGGTCTTCGCCGCGACCAGCGTCTTCACCGGGATCACCAGGGACCAGCGCAAGCTCATAGGCTAAGCATCCCGCCTCGACATCCCGCGCCGCCAACCGGGAGACTTGGGGCGCCGTCCGTCAGCGCTGGAGGAGACCATGAGCCGCTTTACGCGTCCATCGCGTTTCTGGGAAACGCTGGCCGTCGTGATCGTCAAACCGCTCTCGTGGCTCCTGGTCAAGCGCGACTGGCGGCGGGGCGACCGCGTCCCGCGCACCGAGGGCATCATCATCGCGGCCAACCACCTCTCGTGGACCGATCCCGTGCTGCTGGCCCACTTCCTCTACAACAACGGCCGCTGGCCGATCGTGCTGGCCAAGTCCACGTTGTTCAAGGTGCCGTTCCTGGGTCACGCGGTGCGCTCGCTGCGCGCCATCCCGGTCTACCGCGGCAGCAGCGAGGCGGCCAAGTCGCTGCACGAGTCGGAGGAGCGGCTCAAGGCCGGCGGGGCGATCCTCTTCTATCCCGAGGGCACCTGCACCCGCGACCCGCAGCTCTGGCCGATGGTGGGCAAGACCGGCGCCGCCAGGCTGGCCCTGCACAGCGGCGCCAAGGTGATCCCGGTGGCCCACTGGGGCGCACAGGAGCTGCTCCCGTACGGTGAGAAGAAGCCCAGGCTGTTCCCGCGCAAGACGTTCCGGGTGATGGTGGGCGAGCCGGTCGACCTGTCCAAGTACGCCGGCCGGCCGCTGCACGCGTCGGTGCTGCGCGAGGCGACCGCCGACATCATGGCGGCGATCACCGCGCAGCTCGCGGAGCTCCGGGGCGAGAAGCCGCCGCAGACCCCCTACGATCCCGACGGACGGTGACGAGATGGCGAAGATCGCGGTGTTCGGCACCGGTTCGTGGGGCACCGCGTTCGCGATGATCCTCGCCGAGGCGGGCAACCGGACGATTCTGTGGGGCCGCAGGCGCGAGGTGGTCGAGTCGATCGACCGTACCCACATGAACACCGACTACCTGCCCGGCATCGCGCTGCCCGCCTCGCTGCGCGCCACCACCGACGTGGCGGAGGCGCTCGACGGGGCCGAGTTCGTGGTGCTCGCCGTGCCCTCCCAGACGTTGCGGGGCAACCTGGAGTCCTGGCGTCCGCTCATCCCGCGCGACGCGGTCCTGGTCAGCCTGATGAAGGGCGTCGAGCTCGGCACCACCAAGCGGATGAGCGAGGTGATCCGCGAGGTGGCCGACGTGCCCGACGAGCGGGTGGCCGTCGTCTCCGGGCCCAACCTCGCCAAGGAGATCGCGCTGCGCCAGCCGGCCGCCGCCGTCGTGGCCTGCTCCGACGAGAGCGTGGCGGCCCGGCTGCAGAAGGCGTGCCACCTGCCGCCCTGGTTCCGCCCCTACACCAACACCGACGTGGTGGGCGTCGAGCTGGGCGGCGCGGTCAAGAACGTGATCGCGCTGGCCGTCGGCGTGGCCGCAGGGATGGGCATGGGCGCCAACGTCAGCGCCATGCTCATGACCCGCGGGCTGGCCGAGATCTCCCGCCTGGGCGCCGCGCTGGGGGCCGACGCCCACACCTTCGCGGGCCTGGCCGGCATGGGCGACCTGGTGGCCACCTGCATGTCGCCGCTGTCGCGCAACCGCACCTTCGGCGAGAACCTCGGCCGCGGCATGACCCTCGACGAGGTCATCGCCGCCACCCGCCAGACCGCCGAAGGCGTCAAGTCCTGCGAGTCCGTGCTGGAGCTGGCCAGAAACCACGACGTGGAGATGCCGATCACCGAAGTGGTGGTGGGCGTGGTCCACGACGGCATGTCGCCGACCGAGGCCGGAATGCTTCTGATGTCCCGTTCGCCCAAGCCCGAGCGTTACGGCGTCTGATCCGCCACCGCGCGCTTGGCTCGCTGTGGGGGGAACGCCCCGGTAGATTCGGACGACATGAGCAAGCCACGCGTCGCCGTCGTTTTCGGAGGTCGCAATTCCGAGCACGCCGTGTCCCTGATGGGGGCGGGGAGCGTGCTGGAGGCGATCGACACGAGCAAGTACGAGGTGATCCCCATCGGGATCGCCCAGGACGGCAGGTGGGTGCTGGCCGCCGGTGACCAGCGGTTCCAGATCGAGGGCGGCGAGCTGCCCGTCGTCGACACCTCCGGCGCGTCGCTCGCCCTGCCCACCGGCGGCGCCGAGCTGGTCGCCTACGACCAGGGCAGCATCCCGGTCGAGCTGGGATCGGTGGACGTGGTCTTCCCCGTCATGCACGGGCCGTTCGCCGAGGACGGCACCATCCAGGGCCTGCTGGAGATGGCCGGGGTCCGCTACGTCGGCTCCGGCGTGCTGGCCAGCGCCGTCGGCATGGACAAGGGCTACATGAAGGCCGTCCTGGCCGCCGCGGGGCTGCCGATCGGCCGCCATCTCGCCGTACGCGACCGCGACTGGCGGGTCGGCCGCGAACGGGTGATGAAGGAGGCCGAGCAGCAGCTCGGCTGGCCGCTGTTCGTCAAGCCCGCCAGGGCCGGCTCCTCGCAGGGCATCTCCAAGGCGCACGACCGGGCCGAGCTGGAGCGCGCCGTCGAGTTCGCCCGCGAGCACGACCCCAAGGTGCTCATCGAGGCGGCGGTCGGCGGCCGGGAGATCGAGTGCGCGGTGCTGCAGTCGTTCGGCGACGACCCGCCGGCCGCGTCCGTGCCCGGCGAGGTCAAGGTCGAGGGCGGGCAGGAGTTCTTCGACTTCGAGGCCAAGTACTACCCCGACCAGATGTCGCTAACGGTGCCCGCCGACATCCCCGCCGAGACGGCCGAGCAGGTGCGGGCGCTGGCGGTGCGCGCGTTCGAGGCGCTCGGGTGCGAGGGGCTGGCCCGGGCCGACTTCTTCTACACGCCCGAGGGCGAGCTGGTGCTCAACGAGATCAACACCATGCCGGGCTTCACCTCGCTGTCGGTGGCGCCCCAGCTGTGGGCGGCGTCCGGGCTGTCCTACCCCGAGCTGGTCGACAGGCTCATCCAGCTCGCCCTGAGCCGGTCACCCGGCCTGCGGTGAGACCTGCCCGACCGGGCCCGAGAGCGTGGCCAGCACCTCGCCGGCCACGTGCGAGCCGCCGACCGTGACCTCCACGTAGAGCGGCGCGGCGACGGCGGTGAACAGGGTGGGCGTCTCCGGATCGGCGAACCAGCCCACCCCGTCGATCTCCTGGAGCGTGTCGGTGGGCGCCATCCTGGCGGGGCGCGGCACGCCGCAGCGCAGCGCGATCGCGCCCTCGCCCCACACCGTGACGTACGGCGACTCCGGCGTGGTCGCGGTGCGGCCGTCACCGTCGAGCGTCTCGGGGAGCAGCCCGGCCAGACGGTCGCAGGCGGCCGCGGCCTCACCCTCCGGCGTCGGCGGCTCCACCTGGACGGCGCCGCACCCGGCGAGCGCGAGAAGGACGAACAGGACGGGGGCCGCGCGCATCGATGGAAACCTCAGATGTGGACGATCGGACACGTAAGCGTACGCGTGATGCCCTCCACGGCCTGAATCTGGGCCACCACGAGCTTGCCCAGCTCGTCGACGTTGCGGGCCTCGGCGCGGACGATCACGTCGTACGGCCCTGTCACGTCTTCCGCCTGGGTCACCCCCGGGATGCCGGAGATCTCGTGAGCCACTGCGGCGGCCTTGCCGACCTCGGTCTGAATAAGGATGTAGGCCTGCACCATTACGTCCTCCCAGGCGATTGGATCACGCCGAAGGGCCACCGTACCCTGTGTGCGTCAGGAGGTGCGTCATCACAGTCGGAGATCTCGGCGAGTTCGGTGTTGTAGCGCGTGTTTCCGGACGGCTGCCCCAGGGCGAGACGGTGATGCTCGGCCCGGGCGACGACGCCGCCGTGGTGAGCGCGCCCGACGGGCGGGTGGCGGTGTCCACGGACGTGCTGATCGAGGGTAGACATTTCCGGCGGCACTGGTCCAGCGGCTACGACGTCGGACGCAAGGCCGCCGCCCAGAACCTCGCCGACGTGGCCGCCATGGGCGCGGTCCCGACGGCCATCGTGGTCGGCCTGGGCATCCCGGCCGACCTGCCCATCCCGTGGCTGGACGCGCTGACCGACGGGTTCCGCGACGAGTGCGCCCTGGTGGGGGCCAGCGTGGCGGGGGGCGACATCACCCGGTGCGACCTGGTCGTGATCGGGGTGACGGTGCTCGGCGACCTCCAGGGCCGCGCGCCCGTGGAGCGTTCCGGCGCCCGGCCGGGGCACGTCATCGCGGTCGCGGGCACCCTCGGCCGCTCCGCCGCCGGCCTCGCCCTCCTCGACTCCGGCCGCGTCCACCTGTCCCCGGACCGCGACCCGTACGAGGAAGCCCCCGGATCCCCGCCGCCCGCGGCGTCCGGAGAAGATCGCAGATCACCGGAGTCCTCCGCGTCCGGGGAAGCTCGCGGATCCCTGCCACCCTCCGCGTACGGGGAAGCCCCAGGATCCTCTTTGCCCTCCGCGCCCCGGGAAGGCCGTGGAGACCCGGCGCGCCCCGCGCCCGGGGATGATCAAGCACCTACGGCGTTCTCCGGGTCCGGGGAAAGCCACGCACCCCCCTCGCCCGGGGCCGGTGGCACGACCTCGGGTCGGGCTGCGTCTCCCTCCGCTTCTGGGGCGTACGAGGACTTTTCGGACGGGCCGCGGCCGTCTGGTTCCGAGGGGTTGGACGCGTTGCTGAGGGAGGCCGTCGGGGCGCATCTGCGGCCGCGGCCTCCGTACGGGTGCGGGCCCGAGGCGGCGCGGCTGGGGGCGAGCGCGATGATCGACGTGAGCGATGGGCTGCTCCAGGACCTGGGGCACGTCGCGAAGGCCGCCGGCGTGCGGATCGACCTGGACCCGGAGGCCCTCGTGGTGCCTGACGCGGTGGCCGCGGCCGCCAAGGAGGTCGGGGCCGACCCGCTCGACTGGATTCTCACCGGCGGCGAGGATCACGCGCTGGCCGCGGCCTTCCCTCCGGAGGTGGCGTTGCCGGCCTCGTGGCGGGTCGTCGGGAAGGTGTCGGAAGGCGATGGTGTCCACGTGCGGGGACGCGCGCCCGGCCCCGGCGGATGGGATCACTTTCGGTGACCGACTGTCCCGATTTGAGTGAAAAGTTCCGGATTTAGGCTGTGACTATGGGGATTGATGGGACAAGGACGTAGCCGAGGTGTTATGAAGATTGGCGGCCAACTGTAACCGGCAGAAAGGGCTGTTATGGGCCGCCACGGGACAGGTGGATCCGAAGACGCGAATGATCGGGGGGACAGCGCCTTCTGGGGGCCTGACAACCAGCAGTCCGACAGCTTCTGGGGCAGAGACGAGAAGCCGGAGCCTCCGGGCTGGCCCTCCCTGCCTGACCAGCCCGAAGTCACCGGCCAGTGGGCCCCGATGCCGAAGCGGGACACCCCGCCCCAGGCCGACGGCCGGCAATCCGACCCCTTCGAGACCACCGGCGCCTTCGCGGTGCCCCCGCGTCCCGGCGCCGATCACGGGCGTCCGCAGGACGACCAGCCGTTCGAGACCACCGGGGCGTTCGCCCGCCCGCAGTCCTGGGACGACGTCCCGGACAGCACCCAGACCTTGAACCGCCTCCCCGACGAGGGCCGCGACCCCGGATACGGCCCCGCCGATCCGCACAGCGCCTTCCGCCCGCCGCAGCACGACCCGTTCGCCCAGGGCGACCCCGGTTTCCGGCAGGACGACCGGTTCGGCGACCCCGGCGCTCGGTCCGACAACCAGTACGGCACCCCCGGGTTCCCGCAGGACGACAGGTTCGGGGAGCCCGGGTTCCGCCAGGGTGATCCGTTCGGTGGGGGAGAGGCGCGCGACGGCTTCGGGCCGCCGCAGACCGACCCCTTCGGGCAGGCCGACGCGCACGCCGCCTTCCGCGCGCCCCAGGAAGATCCCTTCGGCGGCGACACCCGGGGCTTCCCGGGGGAGCAGGCCGACCCGTTCGAGCAGGAGGCGACGGGCCGGTTCGACCCGCCCGGCCTGCCGCCCGAGCCCGGCGACGTCAAGGTCGCCGGTGAGCCCACGATGGTCGCCCGTACCCCGGCGTGGGCGGAGGCGGAGACCGGCTTCCTCGACTCCGGCTGGTCCGGCGACGGGCAGGGCGACCCCGAGCCCCGCCGCGGGCGCGGCCGGCGCAAGCCGCCGAAGGACCCCGACAAGCTGGACGCCCCGTCCGGTGGCAGGGGACGGCTGGCCCTGCTGTCCGTGGCCGCCGTCGCGGTCGTGCTGGGCGGCACCGTGGCCGGCGTCAAGATGTTGGGCTCCGGCGGCGAGGAGGGCTGTCCCGGCGGCCGGTGTGCCGCCGTGCAGGGCTCCGGCCAGCCGGGCCCGCAGGTGTCCGACCCGGTGGAGGACGAGGAGCCCGAGCCGGTGGAGGACGAGGAGGCGCCGGCCGACGACGCCACCGAGGAGACCCGGCCGGAGCCGACGCGGTCCAACACCTACTCGCCCGCCCCGCGCCGCACCACCAGCCCGACGCCGAAGCCCACCAGGACCAAGTCCAAGGCGCCCGCCGAGGACGAGCAGATCGACGAGCCGGCGGTCGACGAGATCACCGAGGACGAGGTCACCGAAGAGCCGACCGACGAGGAGTCCACGCTGGACGACGTCGGCAACGGCACCGTCCCGACCCAGGGCGTGCCCCAGCCGACCGCCACGCCGACCAGCGAGACGGCGAGCCAGAGCCGCCCGCTGTCAGGCGGCGCCGCCGCGGTCAACGTCCGGTTCAACGTCGAGCGCCAGCAGTTGGCGGGCTACACGGCCACGATGAGCGTGACCAACGACTCGGCGCAGACGCTGAACTCCTTCACCCTGTCCATGCCCGTCCGGGGCAAGGTCCTGAAGGTGGAGGGCGTGGAGTGGACGCAGGACGGCAACCTGCTGATCGTGGACATCTCCACACCGATCGCCACCGGTGACACCGCCGAGCTGACGATCTCGGCCAAGGGACGGGCGGGCATGCCGAAGAGCTGCGGCCTCGTCGGCGGGGAGTGCGCGGTCACCTGAGCCAGGAGCCGCCGGCCGCTTGGTCAAGTGGTTGGATGGGGGATATGACGGATTCAGCTTCCCCCATGAGTCCCGCACGCGTTCTCACCGTCGCCGGATCCGACTCCGGCGGCGGCGCGGGCATCCAGGCCGACCTGAAGACGATGATGGCCCTCGGCGTGCACGGCATGAGCGTGATCGCGGCGGTGACCGCGCAGAACTCGGTCGGCGTCCAGGGCTACTGGGAGCTGCCCGCCGAGGCGGTACGGGCCCAGCTCGACTCGGTGCTGGGCGACATCGGCGCCCAGGCGATCAAGACCGGCATGCTCGCGTCACCGGCCCTGGTCGAGATCGTGGCCGAGGCGCTCGGCGGATATGCGGCGCCGGTCGTGGTGGACCCGGTGGGGGTGTCGAAGCACGGCGACTCGCTGCTGGCGCCGGAGGCCGTGGAGACGATACGGACGAGGCTGCTGCCGGTGGCGACCGTGGTGACCCCGAACCTGTGGGAGGTGGAGCAGCTCACCTCCGTCAAGGTCGAGGGCGAGGACGACCTGCGCCGCGCCGCCGACGCCGTCCTGGCCCTGGGGCCCCGGTGGGCGCTGATCAAGGGCGGCCACCTGCCGGGCGCACCGGTGGACCTGCTGACCGACGGCGACACCGAACACCGCTTCAGCGCGGAGCGGCACGACAACCGGCACACGCACGGCACCGGCTGCACGCTCGCCTCGGCGATCGCCTCGTACCTGGCCCTGGGCGACGACGTGCCGGCGGCGGTGGGCAAGGCCAAGGAGTACGTCACGGGCGCGATCGCCCGCGGCTTCCCGCTCGGCTCCGGCATCGGTCCCGTGGACCACGCCTGGCGCTGGCGCTGACCCGTACCACCCAAAGGGCGCTGACGCGTACCACCCGAATGGGGGTGTTGCCCCGTACCACCTGAAAGCGCGCTGCCCCGGTACCTCTGGAAGGGCGCTGACCCGTACGGAACGAAAGGGCGCTGACCCGTACGGGCGCGAGCGCGCGTGAGAGCGCCGGCGTAAGCGCGTCCCCATGAAAGCGAAAAGCCCGCTGCTCCTCGCGGAGCGCGGGCTTGACGTGACGTGTGACCCTAGCGGGTGACCTTGCCGGCCTTGATGCACGAGGTGCACACGTTGAGCTTCTTCGGCGTCCCGCCGACGACGGCGCGGACCGTCTGGATGTTGGGGTTCCAGCGGCGGCGGGTGCGGCGGTGGGAGTGGGAAACGTTGTTGCCGAAAGTCGGCCCCTTGCGGCAGACATCGCAGACGGAAGCCACGGTATCGCTCCTTAAAACAGTCGATGTAGCCCTGTCCGCTGATGCTGTGAGGGCGGAGGGCATGCCGGGACAACCGGCCAGCCAGGCAAGAATATCGGATCGCCACGGGTGCGTGCGAACCGATCACTGGACCGGACCCGGCACGACGATATTCTCCTCTGTGTCGAACTGTAGCACCGGGGAGGTCGGAGCGTGCCCGTGGACGTTCTGGATCCGCCCTCGGTGCGGCGGTGGGCGCGGCTGGCGGCCGACGCGCTCGGCAGGGCCAGGGCCGACATCGACGCGCTCAACGTGTTCCCGGTGGCCGACGGTGACACCGGCACCAACCTGCACCTCACCATGCTCTCGGCCGCCGAGGCGGTGGAGTCGCTGCCCGACGACGTGGACGTCGCCGTGGTGTGGCAGACGCTGTCGTACGGGGCGCTCGTGGGGGCGCGCGGCAACTCCGGGGTGATCGTCAGCCAGGCGCTGCGCGGGCTGGCCGAGGTGTTGAAGGACGGCGCCGATCTGCGCGCGGCGCTGGCCAGGGCCGCCACCCTGGCGCGCGGGTGCGTGGCGAGGCCGGTCGAGGGCACGGTGCTGAGCGTGCTGGCCGCGGCGGCGGCCGCCGCGCAGGAGGTCGAGAGCGGGCCCGCGGAGGTGGCGCGGCGGGCGGCCGAGGAGGCGCGCGCGGCGCTGCGCCGGACGCCGGACCAGCTCGACGTGCTGGCCCGCAGCGGCGTGGTCGACGCGGGCGGCGCGGGGCTGGCGATCGTGCTGGAGTCGCTGGCCGCGGCGATCACCGGCAGCCACCGCGAGCGCTACGAGGTGCCCCCGGCCACGGCGCGGGTCGCGCCGATGACCGAGGTGGGCGCGGGCTACGAGGTGATGTACCTCCTCGACGCCGACGACGGCGCGGTCGGCAAGCTGCGCGAGGAGCTCGACGCGATGGGCGACTCGCTGGTCGTGGTCGGCGGCGACGGGCTGTGGAACGTGCACGTGCACGTCGACGAGGCCGGCCCCGCCATCGAGGCGGCGCTGCGGGTGGGCCGGCCGCACCGCATCAGGGTGACCTATCTCGCCGAACGCGCCCGCGTCGCGGGCGACGGCAGGGGAGTGGTGGCCGTGGCGGCGGGCGAGGGCATCGCGCGGCTGTTCGAGGAGTGCGGCGCGGTCGTGGTCCGGCGCGAGCCGGGCGGGCGGCCGGCCCTGCCCGCCATGCTCGCCGCGATCCGGCAGGCGGGCCGCGAGGTCGTGGTGCTGCCCAACGACGAGGACGCCGGCGCGGTGGCCGTGGCGGCGGCGGAGATCGCCCGCGAGGACGGCGTGGCGGTGACCGTGCTGCCCACCAGGGCGACCGTGCAGGGGCTGGCGGCGCTGGCCGTGCACGACCCGATGCGACGTTACGACGACGACGTGGTGGCCATGACCGACGCGGCGGGCCACACCCGCTACGGCCATGTCGTGGTCGCCGACCGCGAGGGGGTCACCAGCGCGGGCCTGTGCCACCCGGGAGACGTGCTGGGGCTGATCGACGGCGACGTGGCGGTGATCGGGCGGACGCTGGAGGAGGTCGCCGCGCTGGTGGTCGACCGGATGCTGGCGGGCGGCGGCGAGCTGGTGACGCTGGTGACCGGGGCCGACGCGCCCGACGGGCTCGCCCCCGGCGTCGCCGGCCACCTGCGCCGCGTCAGGCCCGACGCCGACCTCGTGGTCTACGGCGGCGAGCAAGGCGGCTACCCGCTGCTGGTGGGTGTCGAGTGATTCCTGTCGGTCGTACGAGGTAGAACTAGGTGCCGTGAGCCGTTTCGACGAGCCTCTGACGAAGGCGCTCGACCCGAAGACCGCCAAGCTGCTGGGCGGCGTGCTCGGCCTGGAGACGGTGGGCGACCTGCTGCGCCACTATCCCCGCCGCTACGCCGAGCGCGGCGAGCTGACCTCGCTCGACGCCCTCGCGGTCGACGAGCACGTCACCGTGGTGGGCGAGGTCACCCGGCTGATGCGCAAGCCGATGCGCAACCGCGGCGGCACGTGGCTGGAGGTCGAGGTCGTCGACGGCACCGGCAACAAGATCTATCTGTCGTTCTTCGGCAAGGGCTCCCACGCGGCCGAGTCGCGGCTCAAGCCGGGGCGGCGCGGGATGTTCGCCGGCAAGGTGGGGCTGTTCGGGGCCCGTACGAAACCGCGCTGGCAGCTCGCCCACCCGGAGTTCGAGCTGTTCGAGGAGGGCGAGGCCGACGCGGCGGAGTTCGCCGCCGCGCCGGTGCCGATCTATCCCGCGGGCAAGGACATCACGCCCTGGGCGATCAGGCGGGCCGTCGGGGTGGTGCTCGACACGCTGGGGCCGCTGGACGATCCGCTGCCCGGCGAGCTGCGCGCCCGTCACCGGCTCACCGGCCTGGCCGACGCGCTGGAGGCGATCCACCGGCCGAAGGACCTCGCCGACGTGCAGCGGGCGCGCAACCGGCTGAAGTTCGACGAGGCGTTCGTGCTCCAGTCGGTGCTGCTGCGGCGCAGGCACGCCGCCACCGCCTGGCCGGCCAAACCGCGGCCGCGCCGCGACGACGGGATCCTGGCCGCCTTCGACGGCCGGCTGCCGTTCGCGCTCACCGAGGGTCAGGCCACGGTCGGCGAGGAGATCGCCGCCGACCTGGCCGCCGCGCATCCCATGCACCGGCTGCTGCAGGGCGAGGTCGGCGCGGGTAAGACCGTGGTGGCGCTGCGGGCCATGCTGCAGGTGGTCGACGCGGGCGGGCAGGCGGTGCTGCTCGCCCCGACCGAGGTGCTGGCCCAGCAGCACCACCGCTCGATCACCTCGATGCTGGGCGACCTGGCCCAGGGCGGCATGTTCGGCGGCACGGCCGTCACGCTGCTGACCGGCTCGATGGGCGCCCAAGCCCGCCGGGCGGCCCTGCTCGACGCCGCGTCCGGCACGGCCGGGGTGATCGTCGGCACCCACGCCCTGTTGCAGGAACACGTCCAGTTCGCCGACCTCGGCCTGGTGGTCGTCGACGAACAGCACCGCTTCGGCGTCGAGCAGCGCGACGCGCTGCGTGAGAAGGCGGGCGAGGCCCGGCCGCACGTCCTGGTGATGACCGCCACCCCGATCCCGCGCACGGTCGCCATGACGGTCTTCGGCGACCTGGAGGTGTCCACGCTCTCGCAGCTCCCCTCGGGGCGCGCGCCCATCACCACCCATGTGGTGCCGGCCGCGCAGAAGCCCCACTATCTGGAGCGCACGTGGGAGCGGGTGCGTGAGGAGGTCGGGCTCGGCAGGCAGGCCTACATCGTCTGCCCGCGCATCGGCGACCTCGAAGGCGACGAGGGCGACCTGGGCGACCTGGCTCCTCAGGCGGCCGACGACGAGCGCCGCCCGCCGCTCGCGGTGCTCGACGTGGCCGAGTTGCTGGGCGAGGGGCCGTTCCACGACCTTCGGCTGGGCGTCCTGCACGGCAAGCTCCCGCCGGAGGAGAAGGACGCGGTCATGCGCAGCTTCACCCGCGGCGAGCTGGACGTCCTGGTCGCGACCACGGTCATCGAGGTCGGCGTGGACGTGCCCAACTCGTCCGTCATGATCATCATGGACGCCGACCGGTTCGGCGTCTCCCAGCTCCACCAGCTCCGCGGCCGGGTCGGACGGGGCGGCCTGCCGGGGCTGTGCCTGCTGGTCACCGACTTCGCCGAGGGCACCCCCGCCCGCGCCCGTCTCGACGCGGTCGCCGCGACGCTCGACGGGTTCGAGCTCTCCCGGGTCGACCTGGAGCAGCGGCGCGAGGGCGACGTCCTGGGCGCCGCCCAGTCGGGCAAGCGCTCGTCGCTGAAGCTGCTGCAGCTCCTCAGGGACGAGGAGGTCATCGCGGCGGCTCGGGAGGAGGCCGCCGCCATCCTGGACGCGGATCCCGATCTGGCCTCGCATCCGGCGCTGGGCGCGGAGATCGACAGGCTCCTGGAGGACGAGAAGGCCGAATACCTGGAGAAGGCCTGACGGGGGAGCGGCGGAAGACCTGGCGGGCGGGAGGGCTGCGGCGCATCGGCGCCGTACGCGGGCTCCCGGAGAAATTGCCGTGCGCGGGCTCCGGAGAAATGAATGTTGGGCCCAGCCGCGGGGACGGCCTCCCCCCGAATGCCGTCCCCGGCTGGGCCCATCCCCCGGGTCAGGTGCCGAGGGTACCGGCGTGCGGAAGGGCTCACGATCACGCCGGTCGGCCTTCTTTGGGTCACCTCGAAGGCCGCAGAACTCATCTTGCTCACTGAGCTCACCGGTGTGAATCACCCTTGCGCAGTCGAGGCCGACACTTGTCCACTCTTGACCTGCGCCGACATGCGGAACAATGGCTCCCATGACTCGGATCATCGCGGGCGCCGCAGGTGGACGGCGGCTTGAGGTGCCGCCAGGCCGCGGCACGAGGCCGACGAGCGACAGGGCGCGTGAAGGCGTTCTCTTGACGCTCGACTCGCTCTACGGGCTCGCCGGGGCGCGCGTGCTGGATCTCTACGCGGGTTCGGGGGCGGTCGGGCTGGAGGCGCTGTCGCGGGGGGCGGCGCACGCGCTGATGGTGGAGTCCGACCCGAAGGCGGTGCGCACGATCCGGGCCAACATGGCGGCGCTCCGGCTCGACGGCGCGGCGGTGCTGGCCGACCGGGTGGAGCGGGTGCTGGCCAAGCCGTGCGCGGAGCCGTTCGACATCGTGTTCGCCGATCCTCCGTACGCCGTGGGCGAGGAGGAGGTGGCCCGGGTGCTGGAGTCGCTGCGGGACAACGGATGGCTGTTGCCGGGGGCTTTGGTGGCTTTTGAGCGGGAAAGCAGGGGAAAACCCCTGGTGTGGCCAGATGGCTTCGTTGAGGAGAGGGTCCGCCGTTACGGCGAAGCGTCCGTTTGGTACGGTCGCGCCGCCGGGGAATGATGACCGCTCGTAGACCAGAGGAGGCGTTTTGCGCCGCGTAGTCTGCCCGGGGTCGTTCGACCCCATCACCAACGGCCACCTCGACATCATCGGCAGAGCCGCCCGGCTGTACGACGAGGTCGTCGTCGCCGTGCTGATCAACATCGAGAAGAGCAGCTTGTTCACCGTCGACGAGCGGATCGACATCCTGCAGACCGTGACCAAGGAGTACTCCAACGTCAAGGTGCGGAAGTTCCACGGCCTGCTGGTCGACTTCTGCAAGCAGAACGACATCCCGGCCATCGTCAAGGGCATCCGGGTGGTCAGCGACTTCGACTACGAGCTCCAGATGGCACAGCTCAACTACCGGCTCTCCGGCGTGGAGACGTTGTTCATGCCGACCAACCCCGAATACTCGTTCCTGTCGTCGAGCCGGGTGAAGGAGATCGCCCGGTACGGCGGGGACGTGTCCGGCCTGGTCCCCGACCTGGTCCACACGCTGCTCGTCGAGCGGCTCAAGGGCTGACGGCGACCTGGTATTCTTTCATTTCGGCCTTGTACGACGGCGTTATCGCCATGCCTAGCGAGAGCAGGATGACTCAGCACCTCGACCCCCGCTCCCCCTGGGTGATATCCACCCACGACCTGGGCAAGCGGCCGGGCACGATGCGCGAGCTCGCCCTGGTCCTCCCGGCACCGGCAGATCTCGGCGTCGACATGATCGGTGTCCCCAAAGACGCCGAAGTCGAGCTGGATCTCCGGCTCGAAGCAGTGATGGAAGGCGTGCTCGTCTCGGGCACGGCGCAGGCCCCGCTCGCCGGGGAGTGCGCGCGGTGCCTGGATCCGGTGTCCTCCGACATCGAGGTCGAGTTGCAGGAGCTGTTCTTCTACTCCGCGGAGGACGCCTCGGAGGACGACTCGCTGCTCGACGGAGAGCTGTTCGACCTCGAGCCGACGTTCCGCGACGCGGTGGTGCTCGCACTCCCGTTGAGCCCCGTCTGCCAGGACGACTGCCCGGGGCTGTGCACGGAATGCGGGATCAAGCTGGCCGAGGCCGGCGACGATCACCGGCACGAGAAGATCGACGCCCGCTGGGCGTCGTTGCAGGGTCTGATGACCGAGAACGATAACGATCAGGAGAAGTGACGTGGCCGTCCCGAAGCGAAAGATGTCGCGGAGCAACACCCGCGCCCGTCGCTCCCAGTGGAAGACGACTGCTGTCGCCCTGGTGAGCTGCCCGCAGTGCCGGTCTCCGAAGCAGCCGCACATCGCGTGCCCCACCTGCGGCACCTACAACCGTCGTCAGGTCGTCGAGCCGTCTGCCTGATCCGCCGAGTTGACGTGATTCCGGCCGGGTGCCATTGTGCCCCGGTCGGCGTTACCGTCTGAGACGTGTGCGGTGGCGGTTTCGCCCGCGGCCGTGGTGGACGCCGGGGATCCGATCCCCCGACGCCCACCACGTTTTCGGGCATCTTCCGCAGCCGTCGCGCCGTGGAGATGTCCGAGGAGGAAAGCACGTGGGCGCAGGTCCTAAGCCGGTGGCCGTGGAGGTCGCCAGAGACGAGCTCGATCGAGTCCTGTCGGTGACCCTCGATCCCGACATCCTGGAGCGGGCGCTGACCCACCGCTCCTACGCGTACGAGAACGGCGGCCTGCCGACCAACGAGCGCCTGGAGTTCCTGGGCGACTCGGTGCTCGGTCTCGTGGTCACCGACACCCTCTATCACAACCACCCCGACCTGCCCGAGGGCCAGCTGGCCAAGCTGCGGGCCGCGGTGGTCAACATGCGTGCCCTGGCCGACGTGGCCAGAGGGCTCGGCGTGGGCCGGTTCCTGCGGCTCGGCAGGGGCGAGGAAGGCACCGGCGGGCGCGACAAGTCCTCGATCCTGGCCGACACGCTGGAGGCGCTCATCGGCGCCGTCTACGTCGACAAGGGCCTGGACGAGGCGTTCCGGGTCGTCCACCACCTGTTCGACCCGCTGATCGTGCGCTCCGCCTCGCTCGGCGCCGGGCTCGACTGGAAGACCTCGCTGCAGGAGCTGACCGCTTCCGAGGCGCTCGGCGTGCCCGAATACCACGTCGAGGAGAGCGGCCCCGACCACGCCAAGTCGTTCACCGCCGAGGTGCGGGTGGGCGGCGAGTCCTACGGCTCCGGCACGGGTCGCAGCAAGAAGGAGGCCGAGCAGCAGGCCGCCGAGGCCGCCTGGACCCGCATCAGGGCCGGCCGCGAGCAGCGCGAGAGCCAGCCGGCGGGCTAGGTTGCCTGAGCTGCCCGAGGTCGAGGTCGTCCGCCGCGGTCTCCAACAGTGGGTGACCGGGCGGGAGATCGCCTCTGCCGAGGTGCTCCACCCGCGGGCGATCAGGCGTCATCTGCCCGGGGCGTCGGAGCTGACCGCCCGGCTCCAGGACCGCGTCCCGGTCTCGGCCGAGCGGCGCGGCAAGTACCTGTGGCTGCCGCTGTCGGGCCCCGACGAGGCGCTGATGGCGCATCTCGGCATGAGCGGCCAACTGCTCGTCGTGGCGCATGACGCGCCGCAGGAGAAGCATCTGCGGGTACGGATCCGCTTCCATGACGGTGGCCCCGACCTGCGCTTCGTCGACCAGCGGACGTTCGGCCACGTCATGGTCAGCCCGCTGGTCGGCGGCGTGCCCGAGCCGATCGCGCACATCGCGCCCGACCCCTTCGAGAGCGCGTTCGACGACGACCGCTTCGCCGCCGCCCTGCGCAGGAAGCGCACCGAGATCAAGCGGGCGCTGCTCGACCAGTCGCTGATCAGCGGGGTCGGCAACATCTACGCCGACGAGGCGCTCTGGCTGGCCCGTCTCCACTGGGCGCGGCCCACCGGCACGCTGACCCGCCCCAAGATCGCCGAGCTGCTGGCCGCGGTACGCCAGGTCATGGGCGCCGCGCTGCTGCAGGGCGGCACGTCCTTCGACAGCCTGTACGTGAACGTCAACGGGGAGAGCGGCTACTTCGAACGCTCGCTGGAGGTCTACGGCAGGCGCGAGGAGCCCTGTTCACGGTGCGGCACGCCGATCAGGCGTGAGCCCTTCATGAACCGTTCCTCGTACTTCTGCCCCAGATGCCAGCGACGGCCACGCTGACGGCGGCGAGCGCCGCACCCAGCCACATCACCGCGGATACGGAGACCCCGTCGGCCACCCGGCCGCCGGCGAACGCGCCGAGCGCGACGGAGACGTTGAACGCGCAGACGAAGAGCGCGGTGCCGAGCTCACCGCCGCCCGACCGCATGATCCACAGTTGCAGGGTCACGCCCACGCCTCCGTAGCCCAGGCCCCACACCACCAGCGCGACCAGGGGCAGCCCGATCAGCGGCAGCGCCGCGGTGGAGACGGCCATGAGCACGGCCAGCGTGACGAGCACGGCCCTGGGCCCGCCCGCCGCCCGCGCGCCCGCGGCGAAGTTCCCCGCCACGCCCGCGACCCCGTACAGGAGGAGCGCCGCGCCGACGAAGGCGGGGCCCGCGCCCGCGACCTGCTCCAGGAACGGCCGCACGTACGTGTAGGCGGCGAAGTGGCCGGACACGATCAGCACCGTCAGGACGAGGACCACCTTGAGCGGCCGGGAGAGCTTCCTGGAGCCGTCGGCCGGGCCGGACGCGGCGGGCGGTTCGCCGGGCAGCGGCGGGAGCGTCGCGGCCAGCAGGGCGACCAGGGCGAGCGCGGCCACCCCCAGGGCCGCGAACGCCGCTCTCCAGCCCGCGAACGAGGACACGAACGCCGCCGCCGGCACGCCCAGCACCGACGCCACGGCCACGCCCGACAGGATGATCGACGTGGCCCGGCCGACGGACCGGTCCGGCACCAGCCGAGGCCCGAGAGCCGCCGCGAAGGCCCAGAACCCGCCGATGCTCACTCCCGTCAGCACCCGGGCGGCCAGCATGACCAGATAGTCCTGGGCCAGCGCGCCCGCCAGGTTGGCGACCCCCAGCAGGGCCATCAGCGCCGGCAGCGTGACCCGCCGGTCGAGCCGCCGGGCGGTGATCGCCAGCACGGGCGCGGCGACGGCGGCGACCAGGCCGGGCGCGGTCATCATCAGGCCGGCGGTGCCGTCGGACACGTCCATGTCGGACCCGATCGACGTCAACAGGCCGATGGGCAGCATCTCGCTGGTCACGAGGGTGAAGGTGCCCGCCGCCAAGGAGGTCACGGCGAGCCACCGCGCCCGGCGGGCGGCGGTGTCGGAGGTGGGATCAACGGTCGTCGTCATGCGGCTCAGACTCGCCGCGGCCCCGCCCTGGGAACAATGACGAAGCCCGAAGCCTTGGTTGAATCAGGCTAAGCGATCAGCGGAGGACGGGATGGAGTTCAGGGAGCTGGAGTGCTTCGTCGTGCTCAGCGAGGAGCTGCATTTCGCCCGTACGGCGGAGCGTCTCTACGTGTCGCCGGGCCGGGTGAGCCAGCTCATGCGTTCGCTGGAGAGCCGGATCGGCGCCAGGCTGTTCCACCGGACCAGCAGGCGGGTGCGGCTCACGCCGCTCGGCGAGCGTTTCCTGACCGACCTGCGGCCCGCCTACGACGGGCTGACGAGCGCGGTGGGCCGGGCGAAGGCGGCCGCCCGCGAGGTCACCGGCGTGCTCAGGGTGGGTTTCCTGGCCACTCCCACGGATGTCGTCACGGGCAGCGTGCGGGCTTTCGAGAGCTGCCATCCCGGGTGCGAGGTCGAGCTGGTGGAGCTCCCGCTCTCCGACCCGTTCGGGAAGCTGCGCGAGGGGCGGGTCGATCTGGCGTTCACGCTGCTGCCGGTGGACGAGCCGGACCTGGCCACGGGCCCGGGCCTGAACCGGGTCTCCTACGAGCTCGGCGTGTCCGTCCGTCATCCGTGGGCGGGGCGGGCCGTGATCGACGCCGAGGAGCTGGCCGGCATCCGCCTGATCGGGCTCGACGGCCCCGCGCCCCGGGCCTGGCTAGAGCGGATCACGCCGTCCCTGACCCCGCGCGGGCGGGTGATCCCCAGGGCGGGTGCGGTGTCCACCGGTCAGGAGGGGTTGACGCAGGTGGCGCTCGGCCGGGGTGGCATGCTGTTCTGCGCGCCGACGGCCGCTCACCACCGGCGTCCCGACGTGAGCTTCGTGCCCGTCAGAGGGCTGCCTCCGTCGATTCTCGGGCTGGCCTGGGTCAAGGAGGCGGAAACAGCGGCGATCCGGGCGTTCGGCGCCGCGGCGGCCGGGCAAGCGGCGGTGGCCGGGCCGATGGTGGCTTGACGGTCCCGAGCGGGAGTGGCCGGGTCGATGCTGGCCTGACGGTCCCGAGCGGGAGTGGCCGGGCCGATGCTGGCCTGACGGTCCCGAGCGGGAGTGGCCGGGCCGATGCTGGCCCCACGGTCCGGTGCGAGGGTTGCCGAGTCGGTATGGCTTGACGGCCAGGCGTGGGAGGAGCCGTGGGTGACGCGGCTGAGGACACTGGTGGAGACACAGCGGGTGACATGGACGACGTGCGGCTGACGGCCTGGGTGCGCGGGCGGGTGCAGGGGGTCGGGTTCCGGTGGTGGACCAGGGCCAGGGCGCTGGAGCTCGGCCTGGTGGGCTGGGCCAGGAACACCGACGACGGCCGGGTGGAATTGGTGGCCGAAGGACCCCGGGAGGTCTGCGTCAAGCTCCTGGACCTGCTCAGAGGTTGCGACACGCCGGGCAGAGTCGATGGAGTAGTGGAACGCTGGAGCGAACCCCGAGGTAGTTTGGGTGGTTTTGTGGAGAGGTAGGCGCTTTCGTTGAACCGTGCAAATAGGGTATAGTTATATGTCGGGAGTGCCTGCCGGTGGGCTTCGACAAGTGCTTCGACTTGACCGCCCACACTGCCGGTGCGACTCTTGTTAGGTACCACGCGCACCCCTCCCGCGGAATAAGAAGTGCGCGAACCAGTCTGGTCACTCAGCGTGGAGGACCCTTTACCATGGCGAAGGCTCTACTCGGCCACGTCGGCGGTCCTGACCCTCGTATGGTCTCGGAAATGCGCCGCTTGCAGCAGCGCATCCGCGACCTGGAGGCAGAACTCATCCGACTCCAGGCCCAGAATGACGCTCTTGCGGCGCAAACCCGCGACGAGGCAATCAGCCGTATGCAAGAGCGCGAGCCGGCACTCACCTGAGAGTGATCGGAGCGCAAGATCTAGGGACGTCTCGAAGAGGCGTCCCTTGTTATTTGTCATTCGAGACAATGTTCTGATACGAGACAGTTTCGTACCTTCTCGACAGGGTTCCGGCTGGTCCCGACTGCGCCCGCAAGCGACGGGCAGTCGGGACCAGTAGTCTTTCCCGGAGTCCGTCCAGGGAGAAGGGGGTCCGCGGTTGTACCTGAAGACCCTCACCCTGCGCGGCTTCAAATCCTTCGCCTCGGCGACCGCCCTCCGGTTCGAGCCCGGCATCACCTGCGTGGTCGGCCCCAACGGCTCCGGCAAGTCCAACGTCGTCGACGCCCTCGCCTGGGTCATGGGCGAGCACAGCGCCAAGTCCCTGCGCGGCGGCAAGATGGAGGACGTCATCTTCGCCGGCACCTCGTCCAGGCCGCCGCTCGGCCGGGCCGAGGTCACGCTGACCATCGACAACACCGACGGCGCGCTGCCCATCGACTACACCGAGGTGACGATCAGCCGGCTGATGTTCCGGTCGGGGCAGAGCGAGTACGCGATCAACGGCGACACCTGCCGCCTGCTCGACATCCAGGAGCTGCTGTCCGACTCCGGCATCGGCCGCGAGATGCACGTGATCGTCGGCCAGGGCCAGCTCGACGCCGTGCTGCACGCCGGCCCCGAGGACCGGCGGGCCTTCATCGAAGAGGCCGCGGGCGTGCTCAAGCATCGCAAGCGCAAGGAGAAGGCGCTGCGCAAGCTCGACGCGATGCAGGCCAACCTGACCCGCGTGCAGGACCTCGCGACCGAGCTGCGCCGCCAGCTCAAGCCCCTGGGCCGCCAGGCGGAGATCGCCCGCAAGGCCGCGGTGATCCAGGCCGACCTGCGCGACGCGCGGCTGCGGCTGCTCGCCGACGACGTGTGCATTCTCCGCGTCAGGCTGGAGCGCGAGGCCGCCGACGAGGCCGCGGTGCTCTCCAGGCGCTCCCAGGTGGAGGCCGCACTCGCCGAGGCCCAGCAGCGCGAGACCGCGCTCGACGCGGCCGAGGCCGAGGCCCAGCCGCGCCTGGCCGCGGCCCAGGAGACCTACTTCCGGCTGTCCTCCCTGCGCGAGCGCATCTCCGGCCTGGAGCAGCTCGCCGCCGAGCGCCACCGCCACGCGCTCGACGCCGCCGCCATCGAGCGCCGCGGCCGTGACCCGGAAGACCTCGAACGCGAGGCGGCCGAGGTCCGTGAGCGCGAGCTGATCCTGCGCGCCGAGCTGGAGCAGGCCCAGGAGCTGCTGGAAGACGCCGTGCGACGGCGCGCCGAGTCCGAGTCCGAGCTCGCCGCCGAGGAGCGACGCCTGGCGATGGCCGCCAGGGCCGCCGCCGACCGCCGCGAGGGCCTGGCCAAACTGCGCGGCCAGGTCGACTCCGTACGGAGCCGGGCTCGCGCGGCCGAGGAGGAGATCGGGCGGCTGGAGCGGTCGGTGGCCGAGGCCGCGGAGCGTGAGCGGCTGGCCCGCGAGGAGCTGGAGGAGCAGCGGCTGGAGCAGCCGGAGATCGATCCGGCGCTGACCGCGGAGCTGGCCGAGGCCCAGGCGCGGGTCGAGGAGGCCAGGGCGGCGGTCGAGGAGGCCCGCGCCGCGGTCGAGGAGGCCAAGGGGGCGCTGGAGGTCCCGCGCGCCGCTCTCCAGGCCGCCCGGGCGGGCGTCGGCGCGGCCAGGTCCGCCGACCAGGAGGCGCAGCAGGCGGTGGCCGCGCTGCGCGCCCGGCGCGACGCGCTGGAGCTGGGCCTGGCCAAGGGCGACGGGGGTGCGGCCCTGCTGGAGACCGACCTGGCGGGCGTTCTCGGCCCCCTGGCGGCGGTCATGCAGGTCACGCCCGGGGCGGAGCTCGCCGTCGCGGCGGCGCTCGGGCCCGTGGCCGAGTCCATCGCCGTCAAGTCGGTCACCACCGCCGTCGAGGCGCTGGAGCTGTTGCGCGTCAAGGAGGCGGGCCAGGCCACCCTCCTGGTGGCCGCCGGCGCGGGAAGTCCGGACGCGATGGGGGAGCCGCCGGCCGGCGGGCGGTGGGCGGCCCGGCTGGTGAACGTTCCCGACCACCTGCGTGCGGTGCTCGACCGGGTGCTGGCCGGAGTCGTGGTCGTGGGCGACCTGGAGACCGCGAGCCAGGTGGTGCTGGAGCATCCCGGGCTGCGGGCCGTCACGACGGGCGGCGACCTGGTGGGGGCGCACGTCGCCGCCGGCGGGTCCGAGGGCGGCACGTCCGTGCTGCAGGTGCGGGCCGCGCTCGACGACGCCGTCGCCGATCTGGAGGACGCCGAGACGCGCGCCGAGCAGACCGCCGCCGGGCTGGACGCGGCGATCGAGGCCGAGCACGCGGCGCAGGCGGCGCTGGAGGCCGCGCAGGCCGGGGTGAGCGAGGCGCAGAGCGCCGTCGGCGCAGCTCAGAGCCAGGCCGACGCGGCCCGGGCGGAGCTCGACCGGGTCAGGGCCCGCCAGCGGGAGGCCGACCAGGCCACCGCCGCGGTCGCCAGGCGGCTGGCCCAGCTGGAGGCCGCCGCCGAGGCCGCCCGCGACGAGGCCGAGCGCCTCGCCAGGAGCGTCACGGCCGCCCAGGAGGCCCGCGCCGAGGGCCTGTCGGAGCTGGCCGAGCTGGAGATCCGGCTGGCCGAGGCCGAATACGCCCAGGAGCTGGAGAGCGAGCCGACCACCGAACGGCGCGACGAGCTGGCCACCGTGTCCGAGACCGCCCGCCGGCGCGAGATGGAGACCCGGCTGCAGGTCCGCACCGCCGAGGAACGCGTCAAGGGCATCGAGGGCCGGGCCGACGGCCTGATGCGGGCGGCGCAGCGAGAGCGCCAGGAGCGCGCTCAGGCGGCCGCTCAGCGCGCCAGGAGACGCAAGCAGGCCGAGGTGGCCCAGACCGTGAGCGAGGGCGCCAGGAAGGTTCTGACGGCGCTGTCGGCCTCGATCGAGCTGGCCGCCCGCGAGCGCGACGAGGCCGACCGGGCCAGGGTGGCCGTCGACGCCGAGCTGAAGCAGGTGCGCCTGCACGTCCGCGAGCTGGGCCAGGAGCTCGACAAGCTGGTCAACCGCGTGCACGGCAACGAGGTGGCCCGCACCGAGCAGCGGATGCGCCTGGAGCAGCTGGAGCGGCGGGCGATGGACGAGTTCGGGGTGGAGGCGGAGGCCCTGGTCGTCGAGTACGGTCCCGAAGCGCCGGTGCCCGGTGACCCGCCCGTCCCGTACGTGCGCGAGGAGCAGGAGAAGCGGGCCCGCGTCGCCGAGCGGCAGATGAACCAGCTCGGCAAGGTCAACCCGCTGGCCCTGGAGGAGTTCGCGGCGCTGGAGGAGCGGCACGCCTTCCTCAACTCCCAGCTCGAAGACCTGAAGAAGACCCGCCGCGACCTGCTGACCGTGGTCAAGGAGGTCGACGAGCGGGTGGAGCGGATGTTCGCCTCCGCCTACGAGGACGTGGCGCGCGAGTTCGAGCAGATCTTCACCCGGGTGTTCCCCGGCGGCGAGGGGCGGCTGGTGCTGACCGCGCCCGACGACATGCTGACCACCGGCATCGAGGTCGAGGCCAGGCCGCCGGGCAAGAAGGTCAAGCGGCTGTCGCTGCTGTCGGGCGGCGAGCGGTCGCTCACGGCGGTGGCGTTCCTGATCTCGATCTTCAAGGCGCGGCCGTCGCCGTTCTACGTGATGGACGAGGTCGAGGCCGCGCTCGACGACACCAACACGCAGCGCCTGCTGACGCTCTTCGAGGAGCTGCGGCAGAGCTCCCAGCTGATCGTCATCACGCACAACAAGCGCACGATGGAGATCGCCGACGCCCTCTACGGCGTGTCGATGCGCGGTGACGGGGTGACACAGGTGGTCAGTCAGCGGTTGCGGGAGCGAGAGCTCGCCTGATCGGCGCGCCCTTGGTCCTGACCATGCCGGTCCATCTGGAAAACTGACCCTTGTGGATGGTTACCTCGGCGTGATCGTGATCGTGGTCCTTGTCGCCCTCATCGCGGCAGGTGGCCTGTTCCTCCTCTTCCGCCCGGGAGGCAAGGCGGCTCCGCCGCCGCCCCCGCAGGCGCCTCCCCTCCCCGAGGAGGAGGAGAAGCGGCCGCCGGCCGCGGCGGACGAAGGCGCGACCACGACGATCCCGCCGCCGGCCAAGCCCGTCGAGCCCGCCGAGCCCATGGTCAAGGCCCCCGAGGTGGAGGTCCCGCCGCCGTCGGCCGGCCGGATGGTGCGGCTGCGCTCGCGGCTGGCCAAGTCGCAGAGCGCGCTCGGCCGCGGCCTGCTGGAGCTGTTGTCCCGTGACCGCCTCGACGACGAGGTGTGGGACGAGATCGAGGAGCGGCTGATCACGGCCGACGTCGGCGTCGCGCCGACCCGGGCCATGGTCGAGGAGCTGCAGACGAAGGTCAAGGTGCTCGGCAGCCGCTCTCCCGAGGAGGTCCGCGCGCTGCTCCGCGAGCAGCTGCTCATCCAGGTCAACCCCGACCTCGACCGCACCCTCCACGTCGCCAAGCACGGCGAGCGGCCGGCGGTGGTGCTGGTCGTCGGCGTCAACGGCACCGGCAAGACCACCACCACCGGCAAGCTGGCCCGTTCGCTGATCGGCGACGGCAAGAAGGTCGTGCTGGGCGCCGCCGACACCTTCCGCGCCGCCGCCGCCGACCAGTTGCAGACCTGGGGCGACCGGGTGGGCGCCGACGTGGTGCGCGGCCCCGAGGGCGGCGACCCCGCCTCGGTGGCGTTCGACGCGACCGCCAGGGGCATGGCGGAGAAGGTCGACGTGGTGATCGTCGACACGGCCGGCCGCCTGCACACCAAGACCGGGCTGATGGACGAGCTGGGCAAGGTCAAGCGGGTCATCGAGAAGAAGGCCACCGTCGACGAGGTGCTGCTCGTCCTCGACGCCACCACGGGCCAGAACGGCATGCGCCAGGCCCAGGTGTTCGCCGAGGTGGTCAACATCACCGGCATCGCGCTGACCAAGCTCGACGGCACCGCCAAGGGCGGCATCGTGATCTCCGTGCAGCGGGAGCTGGGCGTTCCGGTCAAGCTGGTGGGGCTCGGCGAGGGGCCGGACGATCTGGCGCCGTTCGATCCAGAAGTGTTCGTGGATGCCATCCTGGGCGACTAAATAGTCACTAATCCGGAAATAATCCTTTTCATGCGAGCCCTTGTCGTTTGATGGATGCCGTGCTGATATTGGACGGTCTGTCTGTCATTGATCTGAAAGGGCGAACATGAAGAAGGTCGTGGTCCACAAGCCCGGGACCGTCAAATTGGCCGGGGCGGCGACGCCTAAGCACGCCGCCTGACCTCCTCATGGCAGAGGGTGCGGCGCTAGCGGATGGGGGCGCCGCCCCACCCCTTTTCTCCGGAATCCTGTTAGTCGCTTCATGATTCCGGTCAATTCTTCGCGCCAAGGGGAGCGACGCTTCTGAGACGGATCACTTTTGACGCTCATCGCGGTCTCCGGGGGCCTTACACGTTCGGGGCCGCATTCCTGGACGTGCTCGTGCCCGAGGCGGGCGACGAGCTGGTCGCCGCGTACGACATCGAGATCAGGGCCGTGGCGCCCGGGCTCGGTGACCGGGTGCCGGCTCGGCGGGTGCCGCTGGCCGACCGGCTGCCGCAGCACGAGCGCATCCTGGTGCCGGCGCCGCTGCGCACGCTGCGGCTGGCGAACGGGCTGGCGGAGTTCGTCCGCGGTCATCTGGCGGCGGCCGGGCCGCTGGCGCTGCGGGTGACCAACACGGCCCACGCCGACCCCACCGACCTGCAACTGCTGGACGTGCTCGAACGGCGGGTGCCGGAGCTGGAGATCGTCCGCGAGCCGTCGGGGCCGCCGCGTCCGGCTCCCTCGTACACGCTCGGGCCCGAGCTGGACCGTTACCGCAACGAGGGCTTCCACCACGCGATGGCCGAGGCGGGGGAGGCGCTGCTGCCCACGCTGCCGGAAGGCGGCGAGGAGTGGTGGACGCTCGCGCACCGGACCGCCACCGCGCTGGCCGCGCTCGACCGCGAGGACGAGGCGCGCGAGCTGCTCGACCGGGGCCGACGGGCGAGCACCGATCCCAAGAACCTCGCGACCGCCGCGTACGCGACCGCGATGCTGCTGGTCAGGCACCACGACCCCGGCAGGCGGGACCCGCACGAGGCGCTGGCCTGGATCAACCAGGCGGTCGCGCTGACCTCCCTGCTGCCCGACCGGCGCGAGCGGGCGTTCCACCTGAGCTTCGACCTGAACGGCAAGGCGCTCGTGCAGGTTCGCCTGGGCCGCGCCGAGGAGGCCATGCGGCTCGTCCAGGAGGCCGTCGACCTGGCCGAGCGCGACCTCGCGCCGCACCAGCCGATCCACCGGCTGGTGCTGCGGGCCAACCGGGCGCAACTGCTGGCCATGCGCGGCGACCTGGAGGCGGCGCTGGCCGACCTGGACGCCGCCGTCGCCGCCGACCCGGGCTACCCCGACTACTACGTGGACCGGGGCAACCTGCTGTATCGGCTGGGCCGTCCGGACGAGGCGGAGGCCGACTACGAGAGCGCCATGCGGGCCGGGCCGCCCTTCCCCGAGCCGTACTACAACCGCTCCGAGGTCCGGTACGCGCGCGGCGACGCGGCGGGCGCGCTGGCCGACCTCGACCACGCGATCGAGCTGGACCCCGACTTCTCCGACGCGTACGTGAACCGGGCCGGGCTGCTGGTGGCCCTGGACGAGCTCGACCGGGCCGAGGCGGACGTCGGGCGCGATCCCGGCAACCCGTTCCTGCTCAGCGTCCGGGGCCAGATCGAGGCGGCGCGGGGCGACCTGGTCGAGGCGCGTAAGGCGTTCGACTCGGCGCTGGAGCGGGCCCCTGATCTGGCGGCGGCCTGGGCCGGGCGGGGGGCGCTGGCGTTCGAGGAGGGCGACGCGCACGCGGCGGTGGCCGACCTGACCCGGGCGATCGAGCTCCAGGACGGGGCCGAGGTGCGCTTCAACCGGGCGTACGCGCTGCGCTCGCTCGGTGAGGTGGCGGCGGCGCGGGCGGACCTGCTGCGGGCGGCCGCCCTGGCCCCCGGCGACGACCAGATCCGCGAGGCCCTGGCCGACCTGACGTAGCGCTAGGACGCGCTAGGACGGCAGGAAGGCGCGCAGGTCGGCGAGGTGGGGCTCGATGTCGAGGCCCTGGCCGGCCAGCCAGGCGGGGTTGCCGTAGGTGCCGCGGTAGCGGTCGCCGCTGTCGCAGATCAGGGTGACCACGCTGCCGCGCGCCCCGGACTCGCGCATCTCCTTGATCAGCTCCACGCACGCGGCGACGTTGGTGCCGGTCGAGCCGCCCACGTCGCGGCCGGTGACCTCGCGCACCCAGTGCATGGCGGCGATCGAGCGGGCGTCGGGCACCGAGATCATCCGGTCGATCACCGTCGGCAGGAACGACGGCTCGACCCGGGGACGGCCGATGCCCTCGATGCGCGAGCCCGGCGCGGTGACCTCGGGGTCGCCGGACACCCAGCCGGGGTAGAAGGCCGAGCCCTCCACATCGGCGACGGCCAGCCGGGTGGCGTAGCGGCGGTAACGGATGTAGCGGCCGATGGTCGCGCTGGTGCCGCCGGTGCCGGCGCCGACGACGATCCAGGTGGGCTCGGGGTGCGGCTCCAGGAGCATCTGGTCGAAGATCGACTCGGCGATGTTGTTGTTGCCCCGCCAGTCGGTCGCCCGCTCGGCGTAGGTGAACTGGTCCATGAAGTGGCCGCCCGTCTCGGCCGCGAGCCGCCGGGACTCCTCGTAGATCGCGCCCGGGTCGGCGACCAGATGGCACTTGCCGCCGTAGAACTCGATCAGGTGGATCTTCTCCGGTGACGTGGCGGCCGGCATGACCGCGATGAACGGCAGCCCGAGCAGCCGGGCGAAGTACGCCTCGCTCACCGCGGTGGATCCGCTGGACGCCTCCACGATCGTGGTCGTGGGGCCGATCCAGCCGTTGGCCAGGCCGTACAGGAAAAGAGAACGAGCGAGCCGGTGCTTGAGTGAACCGGTGGGGTGCACTGACTCGTCTTTCAGGTAGAGGTTTACCTCCCACTCCGAGGGCAGCGGAAAAACGTGCAGGTGCGTATCACAACTCCGGTTGGCGTCGGCCTCCACCTTGTGGACGGCCTCAGCCACCCATCGGCGTGTCGCCGGAGCATGCCGGTCCACGAAATCCATGGTCCATACGCTATCTCATGTGATTCATGCCACTCTTTCCGCAAGATTGAGGAGATAGTGTTATGATTACGAAACTTGTCCTGCCGTGGACGTGATGCCGCACGCCGCGAGCTCCGGGACTGTTCACCTCTCTGACCAGCGCGGAACCCCTAACGCCGCCCTTACGCGGGGCCTGCGACGATGGAACCGCTGTCAGCCGGCTGGTGCCGAACGGGGGATAGCGCAAGGGGGAATGACTTGATCACTATGACCGAAGAGCAGCGTCAAGACTGGTTCGAGCGCGATGTCGTGCCTGTGACGTCGCAGCTGTTCGCCTCGGCCATGCGTCTGACCCGCAACACCGCTGACGCTGAGGACCTCGTGCAGGAGACCGTGGCCAAGGCCTACACCTCCTACCACCAGTTCCGCGAGGGCACCAATCTCAAGGCCTGGCTGCATCGGATCCTGACCAACAACTTCATCAACGACTACCGCAAGAAGCAGCGCTCGCCCAAGCTGTCGGCCGCCGAGGACGTCGAGGACTGGCAGCTGCACGCCGCCGAGTCCCACACCTCGACCGGGCTGCGCTCGGCCGAGACCGAGGCGCTCGACCAGCTGCCCGACAGCGTGGTGATGAACGCGCTGCGCTCGCTGCCCGAGGACTTCCGGGTGGCGGTCTACCTGGCGGACGTCGAGGGGTTCGCCTACAAGGAGATCGCCGAGCGGATGGGCACGCCCATCGGCACCGTCATGTCCCGTCTGCACCGGGGGCGCAGGCAGCTGCGGGGGATGCTGGAGGAGTACGCCCGCGAGGAGGGCGCCCTGCGGGAGGCCGCGCCGAGCGCCGCCTGACCGCTAGCTCCGCAGCCTCATGTGCAGGCGCACGCGGACCAGCTCGCCTTCCGAACGCAGCTCCACGAGGTCGCAGAGCTGCCTGCTGATCCAGAGCCCGTATCCCCGCTGGGATTCGGGCTCCGGTGGTATGTAGCCGGGGAGCGGCTCCTCCAGCGGGCCGCCCGAGTCGGTGATCTCGCACACCAGACCGCCGCCGGTGCGCCACATCCGCACCAGCCCGTGGCCCGCCCCGTGCTCGATGCTGTTGGCGGCGATCTCCGACACGCTCAGCACCAGCGAGGTGACGAGCTCGTCCTCCATCCCCCAGGCGCCCGCCTGCCGGGCCACCGCGCCCCTGAGCTCCTTGAGCAGCCGGGCGTCGAACGGGATGCCGATCACCTCGCCCGAGGGCTCGGGCAGCGGCGCCGTGTCGCCGTTGAGTATCAGGTCGTCGGGGTGGACGTACTCCTGGCTCGGCTCGACGCCGCCGGGGCCGAACATCAGCGGATGGGTCATGGCCACGTGGCGCAGCACGTGCCCGGGGGTCGCGCGTACGTCGTAGAAGCAGAGCACGCCGGCGGTGAGGCCGGCCAGCGCGGTGTTGATCACGGACTCGTAGCGGATCCACTCGCGCACGCCGATCTCGTCGCGGCCCGTCCACGGCGGCTCGCCGATCAGCAGCGTGCGCCTGCCACGCGCGTATTCGTGCACGGTGGCCAGCGTGCGCTGCGGATGGCCGTACCAGGCCGTCCGGTCGCGCAGGTCGACCCGCCGGCTGTCGTCGCCGAGCGCCTCGGCGAGCAGGGCTCCCTTGGTCCGGCAGGTGACCACCAGGACCCGCCTGCCCTCGGTGAGCGCGTGCCGGACGCGGGGCACGGCCAGGTCCAGGAAACCCTCATCGGAGCCGTACGGCACTCCCACGTGCTCGAACGGCCCGCCGCTTCGAGGTGCCCGGCCAGGGCGCACGGGCGAAACGTAACAATTGCTCGCATACTAAGCAACGGCTATGAGCGCGACCGCACCCAGCGCGCATACCACGCCGGTGAGCTGGATCGCGTGCAGCCGCTCCCCGAGCACCTTCCTGGCCAGCAGGAGCGTGCTCGCCGGATAGAGCGAGACCAGCACGGCGACCAGGCTCAGCATGCCCTGGCGCTGGGCCAGCAGGTAGAGCACGTTGGCGGCCATGTCGAGGACCCCGGCGGCGGCGATCACCCGCAGCGAGCCGGACACCGGCCGCAGCGTGCGCCGGGTGGCCAGCGCGAGCAGGAGCACCAGGCCGATGGACGAGATCCGGGCGCCGGCCAGCGGCCAGAGCCCGGTGTCCGGCGAGGCCATGGAGAGTAGGACGAAGAAGCCGCCGAAACCCGCTCCGGCGGCCAGCGCGGTGAACACCGCGGCCTTCGACCCGCCGCCGCCCCCGGACCGGTCCTGGCTGATGAGCAGCACCGCGCCCAGCCCCAGCGCCACCCCGAGCAGCGCCATGGGCTCGGGCCGCTCGCCCTGCAGGAGCCCGAACCCGACCGGCAGCGCGGCGGAGGTGACCGCGGTCGTCGGCGCGACCACGGACATCACGCCGGTGGCCAGCGACCGGTAGAACAGCACCAGGCCGACGGCGCCCGACAGCCCGGCGCCGAGCCCCCACAGCATCGACCCGGCCTGGAAGGCGCCGGGCAGCACGGGCAGCAGGGCGAGGATGAACGCGAGCCCGGCCAGCTGCGAGAGCGCGACCACGGCGAGCACCCGCGATCGTCGGGTGGCCAGGCCGCCGAAGAAGTCGGCCGTGCCGTACACCACCGCGCAGGCGGTCGCCAGGATCACCGCGGTCACGTGTCACCTCTCCCGTAGTTCACTCCATTGCACTCCTAGTACAACATGAAGGGTGCAATGGAGTGCAACTGCTTTCCACTACACTGCACCGCGTGGAAGATCCCGAGCTGATCACCCAGGCCATCGCCAGCAACGTGCGGGCCCAGCGGGCCCATCGCGGGCTCACGCTGGACGCGCTGGCCGCCCGCTCGGGCGTCAGCCGGGGCATGCTCGTCCAGGTCGAGCAGGGCAGGACCAACCCGAGCGTGTCCACGCTCACCCGGATCGCCTCCGCCCTGGGCGTGACCGTGGCCCGGCTGGTCGAGGTCGGCGACGTGCCGGTGGTCAGGATCGTCGACCAGGCCGACGTGGTCACCTTCGACCAGGGCGACGTGCAGGCCAGGCTCCTGGTCGGCGCCGACTCGCCGACGATCATCGAGCTGTGGGACTGGCGGATGGCCCCCGGCGGGCACCACGACGGCGACCCGCACCCGGCCGGCACCAGGGAGATGCTGACCGTACTCGAAGGTGAGCTGACCCTCACCGTTTACGGCAAGAGCCACTTGATCCACGCCGGCGACGCCGTGCTCTTCACCGCCGACAGAGCCCACCGCTACGCCAACGAAGGCACCGAGGACCTGCGGCTCATCATGGTCGTGGCGGAGCCGCGCGAGGTGGCCGACCAATAACGCCGAATGCCCTCCTGATCACCGGGCGGAGTTTCATGATTACTCCATGTCCTTGACGGCTGTGGCCTGTGGGTGGGTACACCTCTTCGTGTGCGGCGGATCGTCGGCAGGGGGTGGCGCGTGAGTGAGTCCCGTGCGGCGACGGAGAAGCTCCATGCGGAGCTGCACGGCATGGGCGTGACCACCGCGTACGAGCTGGGGGACGGCGCGACCTTGTCCGTATGGATCGGGCTGGTCGTACGTTACCGGGACGGTTTCTACCGCTGGCGTGAAGGCCCGGTGAAACGTCGCCATCTCGGGACCGATCCGGCCGGATGTGCCCTAAGAGTGGCGCGTCGCTACAAGGAGTTGCAGGCGAATATCCCATCATGGTGGGAAGAGCTGGTCAGGGACTTGCGGGGGCGGCCTGCCGGCGACTATCCGTGATGCCCTCGCACGCATGCCGCCGGGGGGATCATGCGCGCGTGGAGGGTGGCGCCGCCGACGACGGCGGCCCTGGCGGTGCTCACAGGATGCGCGGTGCTGACGGGCGCGGCGGTGACGGGCGCGGTGCTGGCGGGATGCGCGGCCCCGCCGCCGGCCCGGGTGCCGGTCGCCGCCCCCCAGCGGCCCGCCGTCGATCCGGAGACGCTGGCCAGGCGGCTGACCGCGATGCAGCCCGACTGGCCCGACCCCGACTGCGGCCGGTGCGTGGCGCTCACCTTCGACGACGGCCCGGGCGACGACACCGCCCGGCTGCTCGACACGCTGCGCGAGTACGGTGCCCGGGCCACGTTCTTCGTCGTCGGCCGGATGGTGGCGGCCCCGGGCGGGCACGCCCGGCTGCGCCGCATCGTCGCCGACGGGCACGAGCTCGGCAACCATTCCTGGACCCACACCGAGCTCACCACGTTGCCGCCCCGGCTGATCGCGCAGGAGCTGCAGCGCACCGGTGACCTGGTGCGCTCGCTGACCGGGGTGCGGATGCACCTGATGCGGCCGCCGTACGGGTCCACCGACCGCAGGGTCGCCGCCGAGTCCCGGCAGCGCGGGCTGGCGCAGATCCTGTGGAGCGTCGACACCTACGACTGGCGCGACCGGGTGAGCTCCGTCGTGGCCAGGCGCGCGGCGCAGGCCAAGGCCGGCTCGGTGGTGCTGATGCACGACATCCACCGCTCCACCGTCGACGCGGTGCCGCGCATCCTGGAGACGCTCACCCGCAAGGGCTTCCGGCTGGTGACCGTGAGCGAGCTCTACCGGACACCGCCGCGGCCGGGCCGCCGCTACCGCGAGGCCGATCCGGAACGGTGACCGGGTCAGGGACATGGCAGGCTGGAGGCCATGGGTTTCACCGGCATCCCTGACGAGGCCTTCATGTTCTACGAGGGCCTTGAGGCGGACAACTCCAAGACCTATTTCACCCGGCACAAGCACCTGTACGAGGAAGCGGTCCGGGCGCCGATGCAGGCCCTGGCCGACGAGCTGGCGGCGGAGTTCGGCCAGGCCAAGCTCTTCCGTCCGTACCGGGACGTCCGCTACGCCAAGGACAAGTCGCCGTACAAGACCCATCAGGGCGCCTTCGTCGGCCTGATGCCCGGCATCGGGTTCTACGCCGAGATCGGCGCCGACGGCCTCTACGCCGCGGGCGGCGTCTACTCGCAGGCCGCCGACCAGGTGGCCCGCTTCCGCGCGGCGGTCGACGAGGACGTGACGGGCAAGCCGCTCGAAGGCATCGTGGCCGCCCTGGAGTCCGCGGGTTACGAACGCGCCGGCGAACGGCTCAAGACCAGGCCGCGCGGCGTGCCGGACGACCATCCCCGCCTCGACCTGCTGCGCCACAAGTCGTTGTACGCCGGACGCCATTTCGAGCCGGAGCCGTGGGTGCACACCGCCGAGGCCGCGGACCGGGTGCGCGCCTGCTGGCGCGACTTCGGCCCGCTGGTCGAGTGGCTCTGCGCGCACGTACGGGGGAGCGAGCTGCCGGGCCGGCGCTGATCACGGCTGCTGCGACGTCTCGTCGCCTCTCAGGATGCGGTCGACGGTCTGGCCGGCGGCCGAGGTGGCGGCCGTGGTGACCGCCGCGATGACGATGGCCAGCAGCGGCGTCGCCAGGCTGCGCAGGCTGCGGACGTTGCGCACCCTCGCCCACGGCTCGCCGGCCAGGTGCATGATCCGCCACTCCCAGTAGAGGCCGAGGCCGATCGAGACCAGCGCCACCTTGCCCACGATGATGGCCACCACCTGCACCTTGTCCATGGCGCCCAGGTCGGGCTCGGCGAGGGCCGACAGGTAGCCCGACAGCTCGGTGGCGAGCGCGGCGGCCATCAGGTTGAGCGCCTTCGTCATCGGCTGGGTGCCGCGGATGCGCGGGTAGAAGTAGCCGAACAGGAAGCCGAACGCCGGCAGCGCGATCACCGAGCGGGCCTCGAACACGAAGCTGGTCAGGTCGACCCCGTACGGCACCCCGAACACGACGAGGAACGGCAGGCTCAGCAGCAGGCTGACGATGAAGCCGTAGACGCCGTTGTGCCAGGGGGAGCAGCCGGCGGCGGTGGCGAAGGCGGTCTCGGGATGGCTGCCGTGCCCGCGCAGCGCCGCGTCGAGCGTGTCGCGCTGCCGGTCGAAGTCCTCCACCGACAGCTCGCCGGAGCCGATGCGGCCCCGGCCGGCGCGGTAGAGCTCCTGCTCGGAGGCGAGCAGCAGCCGCCGGTGCAGGGCGGCCCTGATCAGCTCGCGGTGCTCCTCCTGGTCGGTCGGCTCGACGACCGACGGGTGCGGGTGGGCCAGCAGCCAGCGCGCGGTCGCCCAGGCGATGAGCGCGGTGATGGAGAGCATCGGCAGCGGCACGTTGATGTCGCCCAGGGTGGCGCTGCCCTGCGGGGTCAGGTAGGCCACCATCAGGCAGATGATCATCGTGGCCTCGGCGGCCGAGTGCTGCATCGCGTCGAGTCCGGAGCCGAGCCGCCTGAGCCGGAGCACCAACAGCAAGAACCCGAGCAGCAGCAGCCCCATCACCCCGCGCACCAGCGGGGTCAGCTCCAGCTCGCCGATGCGGGGCACGGCCTGATCGGGCAGCGCCCGGCTCCACGAACCCGCGTCGAGCCACTCGATCGGCCAGCCCTGCACCATCAGGCTCACCACGACGGCGACCACGACCGCGCCACGGGTCCACTGCTTAATGGCGACGGCGACGGCGGCCACCGGGATCAGCGCCCAGCAGAACGCCAGCAGCAGCCGGACGCTGTCGGGCGGGAAGACCTGGGTGGCCAGCGCCTTGGCCCAGAGCGCCAGGGCCAGCAGCGCGATCGCGGATCCGGCGGCGAAGGCGGCCAGCCGCACGACCACCATCCGCACCCCGAGGTCGGCGCTGAGCACCACCGCCGACCCGGCCGCCGCGGCCGCCGCGACGGAGCTCCCGGTGATCAGCGTGTCGCCGGGGAGCTGGCCGTAGCGGTAGGACCACGACAGCATGCCGATCGCCAGCAGCACGCCCACCCCGGTCGCGCCGAGCGCGTCGCGCGGGGTCCACTGCGGACCGCTCGGCAGCACCTGCACGGCGTGGCGCAGCGCGAGCAGCGGCAGCCCGACGAACAGCATCAGGTACGCGGGCAGCGTGAACTCCTCGGCCACGGCCGGCAGCAGCACCACCGGCACGACCAGGGCCAGGCCCGCGGCCAGCTCACGATTGGGCCGGCGCTGCCACCACTGGCCGCCGAGCGCGCGCAGCAGCAGCACCGTCAGCACGATCGCGGTGAGCACGCCGAGCGCGGTCGCCCAGGAGAAGTCGTCCTCCTCCTGCACGTCGGGGAAGCCGTGGAGATCCTGCGCGAGCGTGACGCTCACCGGGTAGGGGCCGACGGTGAACTCCAGCCGCTCCCGCTCCTCGCGCTCGGGCTCGATCGAGGCCGCCCGGAGCACGGTCCACTCGCCCGGCAGCAGGGTGATCTTGCGGTTGACGACCAGCAGCGGCCTGGCCGTGGGGGCGTTGAAGTCGACGCGCAGCAGGTCTTCCGGCCGCACCTGGCGCAGCAGCGTCACGGTGAAGCGCACGGTCGTGCGGCCGTCGGCGGTGGTGAGCAGCGGCGGGAGCCGGCCGGCCGGGGCCAGGACGGTGCCGTTGACCTTGACGGCGCCGAACCCGTCGTCGGTGAACCGCTGCATGCCGCGCGGGAACTCGGCCCCCTGCCGGAGCGTGCCGGCCAGGCTGTCGGCGGCGTCGAGGCGCAGCTGGTGCACGACGGTGACCTTCACCTGCCGGCGGCGCTCGTCGAGCCGCCCCTCGGGCACGCCGGCCAGGTCGGCGGGGCCCGCCCGGGCGACGGTCACCTCGGTGAACGCCTCCCGGTCACGCTCGACGGCCGGCTCGGTGCGGGTGGTGGGCAGGTCCCACGAGTAGGCCTCGACCGGCGAGGCCGGGAAGGCAGGCGGCGGCACGGGCTCGGCCGCCACGGTGCACCAGGCGATGGCGCCCATCGACAGGACGGCGAGCCCGAACCCGACGACGGCCCGGAGCCTCTCCACAGTCTGGATGATTCACTCGTCCGGCGGATTGTTCTCTCCGATGGGATAACGGTGTGATTACATTGCCCCGGCCTTGACAGCTTCCGTCATTTCCGGGGCGCAAAGTCACGCCAATCTCATGAATTCCCCATCGGCGGGCCCGGCACACCTCCGCAGAGATGATGCGGAAATCAACAATTCCGCATCCCATCACCTCCGACCAGGCGACCCGCGCCCTGTCGCCGGAATCTCCCGATTTTCCGGCCGGTAAATGCGCAAGGTCACTCCGCCGTACCGGAGAATGCTTCTCCACACGGCGGAGTGACCCGGAGTCAGAACGGTCAGGCGCGCTTGGCGCGGGCCGCGGCGCGGCCCCGCGTGGCGGCGTCGAGAATCACCTTGCGGATGCGCACCGCGTCGGGAGTGATCTCCACGCACTCGTCCTCACGGATGAACTCCAGCGCCTGCTCCAGCGAGAGCACCCGCGGCGGGATGACCTTCTCCGTCTCGTCGGCCGTGGAGGAGCGCATGTTGGTGAGCTTCTTCTCCTTGGTGATGTTGACGTCCATGTCATCGGAGCGGGAGTTCTCGCCGATGACCATGCCCTCGTAGACCTCGGTGCCGGGCGAGATGAACAGCGCGCCGCGCTCCTGCAGGTTGAGCATCGCGAACGCGGTGACGGGCCCGCTCCGGTCGGCCACCAGCGAGCCGCTGGCCCGGGTGCGCAGCTCGCCGAACCAGGGCTCGTACGAGTCGAACACGTGGTGCACCAGACCGGTGCCGCGGGTCTCGGTGAGGAACTCGGTGCGGAAGCCGATCAGCCCGCGCGCCGGCACCACGAACTCCATCCGGATCCAGCCGGTGCCGTGGTTGGTCATGTGCTCCATGCGGCCCTTGCGCACGGCCAGGAGCTGGGTGACGGCGCCGAGGTACTCCTCGGGGCAGTCGACCGTGAGCCGCTCCACCGGCTCGTGCACCTTGCCGTCGATCTCCTTGGTGACCACCTGCGGCTTGCCGACGGTCAGCTCGTAGCCCTCGCGGCGCATCTGCTCGACCAGGATGGCCAGCGCCAGCTCGCCGCGGCCCTGCACCTCCCACGCGTCGGGGCGCTCGGTGGGCAGCACGCGCAGCGACACGTTGCCGACCAGCTCGCGGTCGAGGCGGTCCTTGACCATGCGGGCGGTGACCTTGGCGCCCTTGGTCTTGCCGACCAGGGGCGAGGTGTTGGTGCCGATGGTCATCGAGATGGCGGGCTCGTCGACGGTGATGAGCGGCAGCGGGCGCGGGTCCTCGGGGTCGGCCAGCGTCTCGCCGATCATGATCTCGGGGATGCCGGAGATCGCGATGATGTCGCCGGGGCCGGCCTCCTCGGCGGGCTTGCGCTCCAGCGCCTCGGTCATCAGCAGCTCGGTGATCTTCACCCGCTGGATGGTGCCGTCGGTGCGGCACCAGGCGACCTGCTGGCCCTTGGTCAGCCGGCCCTGGTGGATCCGGCACAGCGCGATGCGGCCGAGGTAGGAGGAGGCGTCGAGGTTGGTGACGTGCGCCTGGAGCGGCGCGTTCGGGTCGTAGGTGGGCGCCGGGATGGTCGACTTGATGATGTCGAACAGCGGCTCCAGGTCGGGCGACTCGGGCATGGCGCCGTCGGCGGGGCGCTCCAGCGAGGCGCGGCCGGCCTTGGCCGAGGCGTACACGATCGGGAAGTCGATCTGGTCGTCGGTCGCGTCGAGGTCCATGAACAGCTCGTAGACCTCGTCGACGACCTCCGCGATGCGCGAGTCGGGCCGGTCGACCTTGTTGATGCACAGGATGACGGGCATCTTGGCCGACAGCGCCTTGCGCAGCACGAAACGGGTCTGCGGCAGCGGGCCCTCGGAGGCGTCGACCAGCAGCACCACGCCGTCGACCATGGAAAGGCCGCGCTCGACCTCGCCGCCGAAGTCGGCGTGGCCGGGCGTGTCGATGATGTTGATGGTCATGCCGCCGTGGCGCACCGCGGTGTTCTTGGCGAGAATGGTGATGCCCTTCTCGCGCTCAAGGTCGTTGGAGTCCATGACCCGGTCGTCGACGTCCTGATTGGCGCGGAACGCCCCCGACTGCCACAGCATGGCGTCGACAAGTGTGGTCTTGCCATGGTCGACGTGCGCGATGATCGCGATGTTCCTCAGGTCGTCGCGGCTGTTCAAAGGCATGATGAGTTCTCGCTCTGTATCGATGGGGCCGGCCGCGCGAACTCGCGACCTTACAAGTTTAGTTGATCCCCTCCGGTGTCGTGCGCGGCGCCCGGCCGCGTCCCGGCCGCCCGCGGCGGGGGAGGTGGGCGAGGTCCGGTCGGAGGAGGAATTTAAGCTCGGAGTATGCCATTCGCGCCCAGCTTCCCCGTCATGCTCAGGACCGACGACGGCGTGCGCATCGACGCCGCGCACACCCCTCCAGGAGACACCGGGGCGGCTGACGTGGGCATCGTGGTGGCGCACGGGTTCACCGGCTCGTGGCGGGAGCGGACGGCGCGGCGGATCGTGCACGTGCTCAGCGGGTTCGGGGGAGTGATCGCCTTCGACTTCCGCGGCCACGGCCGGTCGGGCGGCGAGAGCACGGTGGGCGACCAGGAGATCCTGGACATCGCGGCGGTCGTCCGCCACGCGCGGGTGATCGGCTACCGCCGGATCGCGGTGGTCGGCTTCTCCATGGGGGCCGCCGTGGCGGTGCGGCACGCGGCGCTGTGCGAGGGCGCGGACGCGGTGGTCGCGGTCAGCGGCCCGGCCCGCTGGTACTACCGGGGCACCAAGCCGATGCGCCAGGTCCACTGGGCGATCGAGCAGCCGCTCGGCCGCTGGGCGGCCAGGGTGGCGAAGCGGACCAGGATCGCCGTCGGCCGCTGGGACCCGATCCCGATGCCGCCGCACGAGGCCGCCGCGCTGATCTCACCGACGCCGCTGCTGATCGTGCACGGCGACGCGGACGCGTTCTTCCCGCTCGACCACGCCCGGCAGCTCTACGACAGCGCCCGGGAGCCCAAGGAGCTCTGGATCGAGCCGGGGTACGGCCACGCGGAGTCCGCGGCGACCCCCGAGCTGATCCGCAGGATCGGAAAGTGGATCTCCTCGAACTTTTCCTGAGTAAAACACGTCTACCTAGGGCGGACGGCAGCAAACCGTAGGGAGAAGTCTCGGGGCGAACTAAACCACCCAAGATATGGGGCATGGTTCATACTTCTGGTAGCCGTACGGTCGCCCAGCGTCGCGGGGGCGCGCTGGGTCGCCGACCGCGCGAGGACGAGGGGCCCCGGTCACCGACCGGGGCCCCTTCGCGCGCTCAGCCCAGCCGGGCGATCGTCTTGTACTCCAGGTAGGAGCCCAGGCCCTCGGGCCCGAGCTCGCGGCCGAGTCCGCTGGCCTTGTAGCCGCCGAACGGCGCGCCGGTCTCGATCATGTAGCAGTTGACGCCGTACGTGCCGGTCCGCACCTGCCGCGCCACCTCCATGCCGTGGTCGGCGTCGGCCGTCCAGACCGTGCCGGCCAGGCCGTAGTCGCTGTCGTTGGCGATCCGCACGGCGTCGGCCTCGTCCTCGTACGGGATCACCGCCAGGACCGGGCCGAAGATCTCCTCGCGGGCGATGCGCATGTCGTTGGTGACGTTCGCGAACACCGTGGGGGCCACGTACCAGCCTCGGTCGTACGGGCGGTCGAGGCCGCCGAGCACGACCTTCGCGCCCTCCTCCATGCCGATCTTGATATAGCCCTCGACCCGCTCCTGCTGCCGCTTGGCCACCATCGGCCCGATGCCGGTCGCCGGGTCGGCGGGGTCGCCCACGGGATGGGAGCCGACCATGTTCGCGACCGCGTCGACGACCTCGTCGTAGCGGTTGCGCGAGGCCAGGATGCGGGTCTGCGCCACGCACGCCTGGCCGTTGTTCATCAGCGAGGCGATGGCCAGCATGCCCATCGAGGAGCCCAGGTCGGCGTCGTCCAGCACGATCGCCGCCGACTTGCCGCCGAGCTCCAGGCTGACCCGCTTGAGCTGCTCGCCGCAGATGGAGGCGATGCGCCGGCCCGCCGCGGTCGAACCGGTGAACGCCACCTTGTCGACGCCGGGGTGCGACACCAGGTGCTCGCTCACCTCGCGGCCCGCGGGCACGATGTTGAGCACGCCCGCCGGGACCCCGGCCTCGCGCACCATCTCGGCCAGCACGTACGCGTCGAGCGGCGTCTCGGGGGCCGGCTTGAGCACGACCGCGCAGCCGGCCAGCAGCGCGGGCGCGACCTTGGTCATCGTGACGAACTGCGGGACGTTCCACGGCACCACGGCCGCCACCACGCCCACCGGCTCGCGGCGCACGGTCACCGGGCCGAAGATGCCGGGCCGCTGGTCCTCCTGCTCGAACGTGGCGCCGTACTGGGCGTAGTACTGCAGCATGCCCAGCGGCTGGGGCACCTGGGCGAGGTTGGAGAACGTGATCGGCGAGCCCATCTCCTCGGTGATGAGCTCGGCCATCTCGCTCTGCCGCTCGGCGTAGATCTCGGCCAGCCTGGCGAGGACCGCCGCCCGCTCGGCGAAGGTCATGCGCGGCCACGGACCGTGGTCGAACGCCTCGCGGGCGGCCGCCACCGCCCGGTCCACGTCCTCGGTGGTGCCGTCGGGCACCCGGCCGACGACCTCCTCGGTGTGCGGGCTGATCACGTCGATCGTGCCGGTGCCCGCCGGGGTCACCCACTCGCCCCCGATGAACAGCTTGTCGTGCTGGCGCATGTCGTGAGCCTCCTGCCGGAACCGATGCTTCTTCGCAAGCAGACCGAATCATGTTCTGTCCGGGCATGCAAGAGGGGCACGGCACCCGGTGCCGTGCCCCTCCTCAGCCGGTCAGCGCCGGCCGTTGAGCAGGTGCGCCATCGACCGCTTCACCAGGTCGGTCCTGGTGGCCTGGTCGACCAGGCTCTCCGCGCCGAAGCCCAGATAGACGGTGTCCCTGGTGGTGATGCCCGCGCCCTCCTCGAACACCTGGTCCGTGCGGGCCCAGTTGTTCACCGAGGGCGACGTGCCCTCCGGCGGGTCCGCCACCGTCCAGCCGCCCAGGTCGGACTCGAACGAGGTCTCCTCCGCCGTCGCGCCGTCCAGCGTGACGACCGCGTCGTCGACGAAGACGCCCGCGCCCTGGGTGGCCCAGTCGCTGACGTACGAGATCGAGACCTCGACCTGCTTGCCCGCGTACGGCGTCAGGTCGATCCGCCACTGCTGCCATCCGGCCGAGTTGCCCGAGGCCGCGTTCCAGGAGCCGGAGGTGCCCGTCGGCTCGCAGTCCGGGCCCTGGTAGCGCTGGGTGAACGGATGGATGCCGCTCCACCCGGACTGGCAGCTGCTGCCGGTGTCCTGGCTGGTGTGGCCGTTGGCGTCGGGCAGCGTCGTCCAGTCGTCGCCGCCCGCCGTGCGGGCCTCCACCATGAGGAAGTCCCAGTCGGCCTCGGTGTCGTGCGACGTCCAGAACGTCAGCTCGCCGCTCGACCTGCCGGTCAGGTCGACCGTCTTGCTCAGCCGCTTCCAGGCGACGTCGGAGATGCCGCTGTAGACGTCCCAGGACCCGGTGTGCGGGTCGAACGGGGCGCCCGGCCGCTCCCACTTGATCGGGGCCGAACTGGCGAACAGCGGGAACTTGTCGGCGGGCAGGATCGCCGAGGTGGCCACGAACGCGTTGGTGTGCACGTCCGGCTCCAGTGTGCCGGCGAAGCCGTCGAACCCGCCGCCCGCGCCCTTGAGCGGGTACGGCTGACCGGTGGCCGGGTCGCTGCCCGAGTTGTCGAAGAACACGTACGCCCCCAGCCAGTACTGCTGGAAGTCGTTGAACACCGGGATGCACGGCGGGTCGTCGGGCACCGAGCACTCCGGCTGCCCCGGCTGGTCGGGCTCGTAGTAGTAGGCGCCGTTGGCGTTGGCCGCGTACGACGGGTACTTGCCCGCGTGCATGACCTTGCCGCCCTCGTTCAGGTAGTCGCGGACGGCCAGTTCGGTGTCCACGCCCGCCTTGGAGGTGGTGCCGGGCACCTGGCCCGCGCTGCGCGGGATGATGTCGTCGCCGGTCTCCCAGATGACGGCCTTGTAGTGGCTGAGCACGCCGAGCGGATGCGGCGCCTCGCGCCCCATCTTGTCCATGTCGTACACGTCGGAGCTGTAACCCGCCTCGCCGAGCGCCTTGGCGTAGTCGTCGGCGTACTTCGCCTCGGTCACGCTCTCCACCGGCGACAGGCCCGTGACGTCCTCGGCGGCCAGCACGAGCACCTTGCCGCCGATGTCGTCGTGCACCCTGTACGTGAACGCCTGGCTCTTCCTGCCCAGGGAGCTGAACCAGACCTTGACCGTGTCGCCCGGCCTGGTCCCGGTGACCTGGCCGCGCAGCCGGTGGTAGTAGCGGTCGTAGCCCTTGCCGTACCGCTCGCCGCCCTTCCACTCCTTGGTGGTCTTCACCTGGGTGCGGCCGTTGTTGACCTGGTAGTTGAGCAGGACCGGGCCGAGCCTGCGCTTGGCGTTGACCTGGACGGTCTGGTTCTTGCCGTAGCTGACGTCGAACGGGTCGAGGACGAAGTCCGGCGTGGTGTTGCCCAGGTGGGTCACCGGCTCCACGGGGTTGACCGCGGACTTGGCCACGTCGAGCGCGAACGGCAGGTTCCGCTCGAACTCGGCCTGCACCAGCGCCTCGTCGTCGGGGAAGACGAAGCCGCAGCCGTCGCAGCCCTCGTTCAGCTCGGGCGTCCAGGCGAGGGTGCCGTAGGTGGAGTGGGCGTGGTCCGTGGTCTCGCCGTTCGTCGTGTACAGCTCGGCGCCGAGGTCCGGGTCGAAGCCGGGCACCGCGGGCCGCTCGTCGTCACCGGTCAGCGCCTCGTAGATCGGGTGGTCGGCGGTCTCCGTGGCGATCTGGAAGCCGGCCGGGTAGAGCAGCAGCGGGCCGTACGAGTGGTAGTTGAGCTGCATCTCGAACTTCACCCGGCGCAGCAGGCCGTCCATGGCCCTGGTCTCCGGCTCGCTGGCCGGGCCGGCGCCGCGGTAGGTGTCGCTGCTCGGGACCGAGGAGGAGCCTTCCTCGTCGTAGTGGAAGTTCGTGGGGAAGTTCCGGTTGAGGTCCACGCCGTCGCCGATGGTGATCCGGCCGTCGCCGTTCACGTCGCGCAGGTTCTTGCGCCACAGGCGGTTGCCCTCGGTGAAGGTGAAGTCGTAGCCGTCGGGGTTGGCCACCGGCACGAACCACAGCTCGGTCCTGTGCAGCAGGTCGCCCAGCTGCCGCTTGTTGGCCAGGACGTGCTTGAGCAGCCGCAGGTTCACCTCGGTGGCGATCCACTCGCGGGCGTGCTGGGTGGCGGAGTACAGGGTCGCGGGCTTGATGCCGTCGGGCAGCACCCGGGCCAGCGAGGTCACCTTGACGGCGAGGATGTCCTGGCCGCGGAGCGTCTTGCCGATGGACTGGAGCTTGACCACGTCCTTGTGCTCGGCGGCGATCTTCCGGAGCTGGTCGGCGACGCCGCCGCGCTCGGAGTAGGACTTGAAGACCGTGTACCCGCCGGCCGCCTGGGTCTTGGCCGCCTGGAGCTGGGTCTGGCCCTGCGGGTTGCGCACCGGTTCCGGCTTGTGGCCGAGCTTCTCCAGTCCTTCGAGATCGTCCTGGGCGGCGGTGACCTCGACGTGCTCCTTGCCGTTCCTGATCTCCTGGTGGACGACGTCGAAGCCCTGTTCCCTGAGGTTCTGGGCGGTGCCGAGCGGGCTGTCGAGCTGGTAGAGCTCGATCCGGTCACCGGCCGGGAGGGGGTCCACGGACGCCTGGGCTTCCAGCGCGACCATGGACGTGCCTAAGCCGAGGATCACGGCCGTGACGAGGGTGAGTGAACGAGACACAGGTTCCTGCCCCTTCGCAGAGACGCGTACGACCGCCATCTCAACGGCGCTTGACGATCTCGGCAAGACCCAATCTTTATTCATGTCTTATCTCGGACAGATTCCGACAATCCTCTTGAATCGGGCACCAGTTCCTGCGTTGAGATGACAGCTTTCAAGATCATCTTCTATAGTTTCGGACGTCTATGAGGGGAGGACGGGCGTGAGAGCCGGACGCGTGGCCGTGTTCGCCATCGTCCTCGCCGCGCTGCTCGCACTTCCCGCCCCGGCGCCGGCGGCCGCCGATCCCAGCCCGGCCGAGCTGCGCAAACTGACCAAGCAGGCCTCCCAGCTCAACGACCGCTACCGCGGCTCCATCCAGAGCCTGGAGGAGATCCGCATCCAGGCCAAGAGGGCCGTCGACGACTCCGGCTCGCTGCAGCGGCGGCTGGCCGCCGCCCAGGCCGACCTGGCCTCGATGGCCGAGACCGCCTACATCCTCGGCCCGCTGGAGGCCACCCGGCTCTTCAGCACCCAGGCCGACCCCCACCAGGCGCTCGGCCAGGCGGCCAACATGAACCACATGGTCAAGGAGCGGGCCAGCCGCGTCGAGGGCGTCAAGAAGCTCATCCGCGACGCCCAGAAGGCCAAGCTGCGCGCCAACGACAAGATCAAGAAGCTCCAGAAGGAGATCAAGACCCTCCAGAGCAAGCGCCGCGACCTCGACCGGCTGCTCGCCAAGTACGGCTTCCAGCAGCCCGGCAACGCCGGCGGCCTGACCCAGCGCATGGTCAGCGTGCGCGCCGAGGTCATGCAGAACTTCCCGATGCCGTACGGGGTCGGCTGCCTGCGCCCCGGCGACCCGGGCGAGCACGGCAAGGGCCGGGCCTGCGACTTCATGATCTCCCGCGGCATGGCCACCGGCGGCGAGGCCGACCGCGGCGACGCCCTGGCCGAGTGGCTGATCAGCAATGGCGACCGGCTGGGCGTCATGTACATCATCTGGAAGCAGCGCTACTACGACATCAGGTCGGGCGGCGGCTGGGACCCCATGTCGGACCGAGGCGGCGTCACCGCCAACCACTACGACCACGTGCACGTCTCAGTGTTCTGAGCGCCGTTCTGCCGCGAGGAAGTCCTTCAGCCAGGCGTAGGAGGCCTTCGGGGTGCGGCGCAGCGTGTCGAAGTCGACGTGCACCAGCCCGAACCGCTGCCGGTAGCCCTCGGCCCACTCGAAGTTGTCCAGCAGCGACCACACGAAGTAGCCCCGCACGTCCACCCCCTCGCGGGCGGCCCGGCGCACCGCCTCGACGTGTCCTTCCAGGAACGCGATGCGGCCCTGGTCGTCGACCACGCCGTCCGGCCCCGGCACGTCCTCCTGCGAGCAGCCGTTCTCGGTGATGTAGACGGGCGGCAGCGCCTCGCCGTACCGGTCCTTCAGCCGTACGAGCAGCTCACGCAGCCCGTCGGGCACCACCGGCCAGCCGAACGCGGTCGTCGGGTAGCCGGTGATCCCGGCGTCCTCGAACGGCAGGCCGTCGGAGGAGGGGGCGGCGATCCGGATGGGGTTGTAGTAGTTGATCCCGATCCCGTCCAGCGGGGTGGCGATGACGTCGAGGTCGCCGTCGCGCACGCAGTCGAGGGTCCGCACGCCGTACGCCGACAGATCGGGATATTTGCCGGTAAGGACGGGGTCGTTGAACAGCCGGTTGTGCAGGGTGTCGTACGCGTCCGCCGCCGCCAGGTCCTGCTCCGACTCCGACGCCGGCCAGACCGGCGTGCAGTTGTTGGTGATCAGCACCTGCCCGGCCCCCGCCGCCCGCAGCGCGCCCACCGCCAAACCGTGGCCCAGCAACTGGTGGTGCGCCACCGGCAGCGCGTCGAGCATCAGGGCCCGGCCCGGCGCGTGGATCCCCATCGCGTACCCGTAGACCATGTGCACGACCGGCTCGTTGAGGGTGATCCACATGCGCACCCGGTCGGCCAGCCGCCCGGCGGTCAGCGCGGCGTACTCGGCGAAGCGGTGGGCGGTGTCCCGGGCGAGCCAGCCGCCGCCGTCCTCCAGCGCCTGCGGCAGGTCCCAGTGGAACAGCGTCGGCACCGGCGTGATCCCGGCCGCCAGCAGCGCGTCCACCAGCCGGTCGTAGAAGTCGAGGCCCTTCGGGTTGACCGGGCCGCTCCCGGACGGCTGGATCCGGCACCAGGCGACGGAGAAGCGGTAGGCGTTCACGCCGAGGTCCGCCATCAGCGCGACGTCCTCGGGCCAGCGGTGGTAGTGGTCGCAGGCGACGTCGCCGGTGTCGCCGTTCCTGGTGCGGCCCGGCTCGCGGGAGAACGTGTCCCAGATGGACGGGCCCCGGCCGTCCTCGTCCGCCGCGCCTTCGATCTGGTACGCGGCCGTCGCCGTGCCCCACAGGAACATGCCGTGCTCCTCTGCTTGAGTCCGGCTCATGTTAACCGAGGTGCTCGCTACCTGCCGGTAGTGCGTCAGGATGGGGGCATGACGAGTACCTTGCGTCGCCGTCCGGCTCAGCGCCGCAGCCTGGAGCGGGTGGAGCGGATGCTCGACGAGTGCGCGCACCTCCTCGACGAGATCGGCTACGAGGCGTTGACGACCAAGGAGGTCGCCCGCCGCGCCGAGGTGCCGATCGGCACCTTCTACCAGTTCTTCCCCGACAAGCACGGGCTGGTCAAGGCCCTGGCGCTGCGCAACCTCGAAGCGTTCCTCGGCCGCGTCACCGAGCGTCTCACCGGCGCCGACCTCGGCCACTGGACCGACCTGGTCGACCTGGCGATCGACGAGTTCGTGGCGATGAAGCGGGCCACGCCGGGGTTCGCGGTGGTCGACTTCGGCGAGATCCTGCGTGCCCCCGGCGGCCCCGCCATCGAGGGCACCAACCGCATGCTCGACGCCGCCCTGGAGAACAACGCGATCGTCGCCGACCGGCTGCGCGCCATCACCGTCGACCTGCTCGACGCCCCCGCCGGGCCGGCCCTCGACCGCGCGATCCTGGTCGCGGTCGAGGCCGCCGACGCGGTGCTCAAACTGGCCTTCCGGGTCGACCCCGAAGGCGACCCCGATCTGGTCGACGAGTGCAAACGGCTCGTCCGCGGCTACCTGAGCGCCCACCTGCCCTGAGCATGACGTCGAGCTCGGGGGTCAGCCGATCCGGCGCAGCGCGCGCTCGCGCCGCTCGGCCACGCTCGACCCCGACTCGCGTCTGGCCATCCGGCGCAGCACGACCGGCGCCAGTGCCAGGCCGAGCACGGCCCACACGCCCAGCACCCCTGCCGTCTCCAGGTGCCGCCACGACCCGCCGATCTCCAGGGCCGCGGCGCTGTCGGGCAGCAGCGCCGAGCGCGTGCCGAGCCCCAGCCAGTAGAACGGGAAGACCTGCGCGACGCCCTGCAGCCACCCGGGCAGCGAGCTGATCGGGTAGAAGATCCCGGAGATCGCGATCAGGCCGAGGAACGGCAGCGTGATCAGGCCCTGTGCCCGCGCGCTGCCGAACACCGAGCCGAGCACCGCCCCGGCCGGCAGGGTCGCCACCAGCCCCAGCGCCACCACCCAGGCCAGCGTCAGCCAGGAGTCCAGGTCGCCGACCACCAGGCCGGAGATGATCAGCATGCCGGGGATCAGGAAGATCGCGAGATCGGCGACCGTGCCGCCCGCCACCGAGACGATCTTGCCGGTCAGGTAGCCGAGCATGCCGTGCGGCACCGCCTTCGCCCGCAGCAGCGTCCCGTCCTCGCGCTCGGCGGTGAGCTGCTGGCTCATGGCGATCATGCCGTTGGCCACGTTCATGCCCAGCACGCTCGGCAGGATCAGGGTCCCGAGCGGGTAGCCGCTGTCACCGAACGGCACGTCGCTCAGCCACCACGCCACGGCCAGCGTCAGCACCGGCCACAGGAAGTGGGAGACGAGCTCCGCGCCGTTGGCGAACGACTGCCGCAGCTCGATCAGGCCGCGCGTCCACCCCGCGCGCACCGCCGTGGCCGCCGGGCTCATCGCGACGCCCCTTCCGCCTGCCGGACCAGGGCCAGGTAGGTGTCCTCCAGCGAGGACCGGCGGACCTCAAGCTCGCCGACCTCTCTCCCGTGCCGCTGGAACAGGTCGAACACGAACGCGGTGGAGTCGCGGGTGAACCGGGCGAACCGCTGCCCGTCGAGCGTCCAGCGCACCTCGTCCTCGCCCGTGATCCGCCGGGCGAGTTCCTCGGCGGTGCCGTCGGCGATGATCCGGCCGCCGTCGAGGATGAGGATGCGGTCCGCCAGCTTCTCCGCCTCGTCCAGGTCGTGCGTGGTGAGCAGGACCGTGGTCTCGCGCGATTCGGCCAGCCCGCGGACCAGCTCGTGGAACTCGCGCCTGGCCTGCGGGTCGAGCCCGGCGGTCGGCTCGTCGAGGAACAGCAGCTCGGGCCGGCCCACCAGGCCGATCGCCACGTCCAGCCGGCGGCGCTGGCCGCCGGAGAGCATCCGGATCTTCTGGTCCGCGTGTCCGGTGAGGCCGACCGCCGCGATCAGCTCGTCGGCGTCCCACGGCCGCGCGATCCGCTCGGTGGCGTAGGCGGCGTAGAAGGTCCCCAGGTGGGCGAGCAGTTCGCGGACCCGCCACTTGCCGTGGTCCCGCCACGACTGCAGGACCACGCCGATCCTGGCCCGCCAGCCCTCGGTGGCGCGCGCCGGGTCGGCGCCGAGCACCGCGACCCGGCCCGCCGAGCGCAGCCGGAACCCTTCGAGGATCTCGATCGTCGTGGTCTTGCCCGCGCCGTTCGGGCCGAGCAGGGCGAGCACCTCCCCGTGCCGCGCCCGGAACGTCACCCCGCGCAGGACGTCGGTGGCGCCGTAGCGCATCCGCAGGTCTTCCACGTCCAGCGCGGTCTCTTCCGCTGTGTCCATCCCATCGCCCTTCCCGATCGTTCAGTCAGGCGTGAAGCTACGTTGCGTTTCCATCAACGGCAACGAACCAGCCGGATATTTCGCCCTTTTATCGGGCCGAACCCGCTGATCGTTGCAACGGCGATGACGGTGAACGCAAGCCAAGACCCGTGCGGTGTTGCAATGAGCTGGTGGCGAACGCATACTGGCCACGGGGAGGGCGGATGCCGGGAAGCAGACTGACCTTGAAGGACCGCAGGCGCATCGCCACCGGTCTGGCGGAAGGGCTCGGATACGCGGAGATCGCCCGGCGGCTCGACCGGCCCACCTCGACCGTCAGCAGGGAGGTGGCCCGCAACGGCGGTCCCGGCGCGTACCGGCCCGACCACGCCCACCAGGCGACCGGGTGGCGGGCCCGCAGGCGCGGGCCCGCCACGCCCCCGGGGGAGCCCGCCGACGAGCCGCACGGGCGCGATCCCGAGGCGGTGCGGCGCTTCGTCGAGCGGTTCACTGCGGTGATGGTGGAGGCGGGCCTGCCGCGGATGGCGGCGCGGGTGCTGGCCTGCCTGTTCGCCACCGACTCCGCCAGCCTGACCGCCGCCGGCCTGGTGCGGCGGCTGCAAGTGAGCCCCGCGTCGGTCTCCAAGGCGATCGGCTATCTCGAAGGGCTGGGCATGGTGCGGCGCGAGCGTGACGCCCGGCCGCGCCGGGAGCGCTACCTCATCGAGGACGACGTGTGGTTCGGCGCCTGGTCGGCCAGCTCGCGCAAGGTCACCGACTGGGCGGAGGCGGCGCGTGAGGGCGTCGCCCTGCTCGGCCCCGGCACGCCCGCGGGGAGCCGGATGCGGCAGATGAGCCGGTTCTTCGCCGAGCTCGGGCAGGACATGAGCGGGGGCCTGGGCCCGCAGGCGGCCGAGGACGTGCTCACCCTCGCGGCCGCCCTGGTCCACGCGGGCCGTCCGCTCACCTCCGGCCGCCTGGCCGGCGCGCTCGGCTGGCCGCCGGAGCGGGTGGCCGCCGCGCTGGACGACGCCCGGCGCCATCCGGCCGTCGCCGATCCGATCGCTTTCCAGCCGGCCGGCCCGGACGCGTACACCTTCACCGTGCGGCCGGGCCGCCTCACCGCGGCCCAGCGCGAGGCCCTGGCCCACGCCTGAGCGATCCTCACCGCGGCCCAGCGCGAGGCCCTGGCCCACCCCTGGCCCGCCCCTGGGCGATCCTCAGCGGGGGGCGTCGAGGCGGGCCTTGAGGTCGTCGTCCAGCTTGAGCCCGGTCGCGCCGATGGCCTCCTCCAACTGGGCCAGGCTGCTGACGCCGACGATGGGCACGTGGCCGTCCGCCAGGAGCCAGGCCAGCACGACCTGGTTCGGGGTCGCGCCGAGGTCCCGCGCCACCTCGTGCAGCACGTCGAGGCGGTGGGTGGTTCCCGGGTGGTGGTAGATGTCCGGGATCGGCCGGTCCTCGCGGGTGTAGGCGCCGAACATCAGCGTGTTGTACGCCCACAGCGTCATCCCGGTGTCCTTCAGATACTCCAGGTGCTCGTCCGTGGTGAGCGTGTGACCGGCCTCGGCGGGCCTGGTGTACGGGCGCGGGCGCAGGTAGGTGTGCCGGAGCTGCAGGTGCGTGTAGGGCGTCCAGCCGTGCGCGGCCGAGACGTTCCTGGCCCGCTCCAGCCGCCACGACGGCAGGTTGCTGGCCCCGATCGCCATCACCTCGCCCCTGTCGACCAGTTCGTGGAACGCCCCCAGCGTCTCCTCCAGCGGCACCGACCGGTCCTCGATGTGCGCCCAGTACAGGTCGATCCGGTCGGTGCCCAGCCTGCGCAGACTGCCCTCGGCCGCGGTACGGATCGCCGCGGCGGACAGGCCCTCGGCCGAGTCGAGCGTGGTGTCGCCGGGCACGGTCGGCCGCGCGCCCACCTTGGTGCTGAGGTACACCTGGTCGCGGTTGCCCCGGGCGGCGAGCCAGGACCCGATGGCCAGCTCGCTCTCGTCGCCGGTGCGACCGGGCACCCAGAACGGATAGTTGTCGGCCGTGTCGAGCATCCGGCCGCCGGCCTCGACGAAGCGGTCGAGGATGGCGAAGGTGTCTTTCTCGCTGACGGTCGTGCCGAACGGGATGGTGCCGAGTGCGATGTTCATGCGTACGACGATGGAGTCTGGAGCGCACTCCATGTCAATCGCCCCTTTTAACCTGACTTCTCAGCATATTTCGGGACGAATCGACCTGGAGCTTGACCTGGAGTCCGCTCCAGGTGACATGCTCGTGCCCGTGAGCGTCTACACACCTGCCGAAGTCGTCGAGGAGACCGGCTTCACCCTGGACACGTTGCGCTACTACGAGAAGATCGGCCTGCTCGAACGCGTCGAACGCAACGCCGCCGGCCAGCGCCGCTTCAGCGAGCAGGACATCGGCTGGCTCGGCATGCTCCGCTGCCTGCGCGACACCGGCATGCCGATCGCCCAGATGCTCCGGTTCGCGGAGCTGACCCGGGCCGGCGACCACACCATCCCGGACCGCATCAGGCTCCTGGAGGAGCACGACCGCCGCGTCGAGGGTCAGATCGAGAACCTCCTGGAACGCAAGCGCTACATCCGCAACAAGGTCTCCTACTACCGCAGCGTCCTCTGACGCCGCCCGGACGGAGACCGCCCGTACGGCTACGTGAACCTGCATCACGTATCGTGTTCGTCCGGTAGCATTCCGTGTCATGCCGTCCCCCCGACATGACTCTCTGGTCAAGATGTTCGCCGACGGCCCCCAGTTGGTCCTGAAGATCCTGCGTGACCTTCTGGGGGTCGATCTGCCTGACACGCCGTTGATCCGGCGGGAGAACGCCAGCTTCAACACGCGCAACTCCGAGGACATCGCCTCGGACCTCGTCTTCACCCTGGGCCCTCCGCAGAACATCGCGCACGCCGTCATCGTGGAGATCCAGCAGGACCAGTCCAAGAATCCGCAGCAACTCGCCCGGTACGCCGCCGCCCTCTGGCTGCAGCTGCGCTGCGATGTCACGGTTCTGGTTATCTGTCCTGATCGCGGCACCGCCGCCTTTTACGCGAAGCCGATCAAGACGGGGCTGAAGGGCTGCTGCTTCCGGCCCCACGTGCTGGGCCCCGACAACGTCCCGTTCATCACCGATCCCCAGGAGGTCGCCGCCGATCCCGGAATGGCGGCCTTGTCGCTCATGGTTCACGGTCGTGAACGCAAGGTGGTCGAGGCTTTCGCTCAGGGGATGTCCGCCACCTCCGATGATCACGCTACGCAGTACACTGAATACGCATACAGCATGGCCGCCCCCGAGATTCGTCGCCTCATGGAGGAGATCATGACGTCCACCGACTGGCCCGTCTACACGCCCTGGGCCCGCGAACACTACGGCCGCGGCCTCCAAGAAGGAAAGGCCGAAGGCAAGGTCGAGGGCAAGGCCGAAGGAAAGGTCGAGGGCAAGGTCGAGGGCAAGGCCGAGGAGGCTGCTCGGTCGGTGCTGCTCGTGCTGGAGGCCCGGGGCTTGGAGGTTCCGGACGACGCCCGGGCCCGGATCTCCTCCTGCACGGACCTCGCTCGGCTGGAGGCATGGGTGGTCCGCGCGGCCACCGCGCAGACGCTCCAGGGCATGTTCGACGACTGAACCAGCGCGCCGTTGGCCCGGTCAGCGGTAGGCGGAGGCCTGGAGGGTGTAGAGCTCGGCGTAGAGGCCGTCGAGGGTCATGAGGGTCTCGTGGTCGCCCTGCTCGGTCACCTTGCCGTGCTGGAGGACGTAGATGCGGTCGGCGTAGCGGACGCTGGCCAGGCGGTGGGTGATCAGCAGGACCGTGCGGCCGTCGGAGTGGTTGCGGATGCGTTCGAAGAGGGCATGCTCGGCCCGGGCGTCCAGCGCGGCCGTGGGTTCGTCGCAGATGAGCAGCTCGGCCTCGCGGTGGAAGCCGCGGGCGACGGCGATGCGCTGCCACTGGCCGCCCGACAGCTCCTGGCCGTCCTTAAAGCGCCGGTCGAGGAGGGTGCGGTAGCCGTGGGGCAGTCCGGCGATCACCTCGTCGGCCCCGGCCACGGCGGCCGCCGCGTGCAGGGCGGGCTCTCCCTTGCCGGTGCCCATGGTGATGTTGTAGCGGGCGGCGAGCGGCCACCGGGTGTGGTCCTGGGCGATCACGGCGGTGCGCAGGCGCAGGTCTTCGGGGCTGACGCCGCGCAGGTCGACGTCGTCCCAGAGCACGCTGCCGGTGTCGGGCTCGTACAGGCCTGAGAGGATCTTGGCGAGGGTGGTCTTGCCCGAGCCGTTCTCGCCGACGAAGGCGATCACCTCGCCCCGCTTGATCTCGACGCTGACGCCGCGCAGCGCGGGCTCCTCGGAGCCGGGGTAGGTGAAGGTCACGTCCTGGGCGTTGACGCGCTCGAAGCGTTCGGGAGCGGGGGAGCGGCTCGGGTCGGGCTGGCGCCGCTCCGCGTCGGCGCAGAACTCCACGAAGTCGGTGAAGTAGAGGCCCTCCTCGTAGAGCCGGTTGGTGGCGTACATGAGGTTGCCCAGCGACTGGGAGCCGGAGCGGATGGCGAGCACGGCGGTGCCGGCGACGGCGAGCGGGATGGCGCCGGCGGCCAGCAGGATGCCCAGCGCGACGTAGACCAGGCCGCTGCCGAGCCCGCCGAGCGCCTCGCCGACCAGCTTGGCGATGGTCTGCCGCTTGGCCAGCCGGAGCATCACCTCCTGCTCCGCCTTGGCGACCGCGTCGTACACGCGCAGCAGGAAGCCGCGCATGGTGAACGAGCGGAGTTCGGCGGCCGGGTCGCGCTCGGCCAGCAGCTCGGCGATGATCCACTTGCGCCGGATGACCGGGATCAGCGCGAACATGGTGGCGTAGCGCATCCTGGCGCTGCGTACCGCCGCCCACGCGTCGGGCACCACCGCGAGCAGCAGCAGCGGCAGCAGCATCGGGTGGAGCACGCCGAGCACGCCGGCCACGGCGGCGATGCCCACGGCGGCGGTCACCACGTCGATGGCGGAGGTCACCACGGAGTCGGCCATCGCCACGCCGCGCAGCCGGGCCCGCTGGAGCGCGTCGTGGAACTCGGGGTCGTCGTAGGCGACGAGCTCGACGCGGCTGGTCAGCCCGTAGAGGCGTTGTTCGGTGAGCCGGGTGACCTGGGGGTCGAGGCGGGCCTGCGCCCAGCCGGCGCCCGCCGTGACAGCGGTGCGCAGCGCGGCGGCGGTGGCGACCAGGATCAGGCTGGGCAGCGCCGCCATCACCCGGTCGGGTGTGGGCCCCTCGCTGAACAGGGCGTTGAGCACGCCCGTGGTCGCCAGGAGCCCGAACGCGGTGAAGACGCCGCCCAGCAGGTTGAGCGAGACGGTGGCCAGGGTGTCGCGGGGGCTGGCCTGCCAGGCCATGCCCATGGCCTGGCGGATGAGGGAGGGGAGCCGTCGGGCGATGGTGAGGAACCCGACCTCGGCCATCTTGTCGGTGTGCGCGTGCCAGTCGGAGAGCGAGATCTCGCCCAGTTCGAGGGGCTCATCGGCCATGCCGGGAAGTGTTCCCTGCGGCACCGGTGCTTGCGCATGCGATGTTCCTTCACATGTCATCGCGGTGGTGATCGTCCGGCAGTTCACCTCGCTCTGGAACGACTTCCTGTTCGCCGTCTTCCGCACCGGACCGCAGAGCTGGCCGGCCACGGTGATGCTGAACAACATCGCCGGAGCCCAGGCCACCCCCTACAGCCAGCAGATGGCCGCGGCGATCCTGGCGTCGATCCCGACGATGCTCATCTACGTGCTGCTCGGCCGGTTCTTCATGCGCGGCCTGATGGCCGGCGCGCTGAAGGGGTGACCTCGGGGTTGGCGCAGTGCGCCGGCGGCTCGCCGCGGACGTACCGCGCCACGTCGGCGGCCACGATGGCGGCGGCCTTCGCGGCCGTCTCCTTGCTGGCCCCGGCCAGGTGCGGGGTCATCACCAGGTTCGGCGCGGTGAGCAGCCGGGAGCCGGCCGGGATCGGCTCCTCCGGGAAGACGTCCACGGCGGCGCCGAACAGATGGCCGCTCTCCAGCGCGTCGCAGAGCGCGTCGTAGTCGAGCAGCGCGCCGCGCGCGCAGTTGACCAGCACCGAGCCGCGCGGCATCAGGGCGAGCCGGCCGGCGTCGATCATGCCGGTCGTCTCGGGCGTGGCGCGCGCGTGCAGCGACACGAACCGCGACCGGCGCAGCAGCTCGTCCAGCTCCACCCGCCCGGGCAGGTCCACGTACGGGTCGTGCACGAGCACCTCGGCCCCGAAGCCCGCCAGCATCCTGGCCACCCGGCTGCCGATCGCCCCGTAGCCGACCAGGCCGACCGTGCTGCCCTCCAGCTCGGGGCCGACCCGGTCGAAGGCGTAGTAGTCGCCCCGCCAGACGCCGCGGGCCAGGTCGGCGTGCGTCTGCGGGACCCGGCGGGTGGCGGCGAGCAGCAGCGCCAGCGTGTGCTCGGCGGTGGCCACCGCGTTGCGGCCGGGCGCGAAGGTGACGGCCACCCCCGCCTCGGTGGCGGCCTCCAGGTTGGCGTTGACCGGGCCGCCCCGGCCGACGCAGAACAGCCGCAGCTCGGGGCACGCGTCGAGGACGCGCCGGGTGAGCGGCGCCATCTGGGTCACGCACACCTCCACCCCGCGCAGCGCGGCGATCAGCTCCTCCTCCACGTCCGACGCCTCGTCCACCTCGCCCACCCGCCCGAACGGGACGACCGGCCACGGCAGCGTGAGCTCGCTGATCGCCAGGTCGCCGGGGACCTCGCGGCGCAGCGCGTCCGCCAGCAGGTCGTTGCGGACGAAATGGTCGCCGGCGGCAAGCACGCGGATGGTCAACGAACGGCTCCGATCGGGGAGTTGTACTGCAGGATCGCGGTCCGGGGGCCGTCCAGGCGCAGTTCGGTGAGCGCGCAGTTGTCCAGGCGCGGGAACAGCCGCCGGTACTCGCCGAGCGGCACGCCGATCAGCCGGCACAGGGCGATCCTGATGGCGGTGGTGTGCGCCACCACGAGCACCCGGCCGCCGGGTGAGGCGGCGGCGAGGTCGCGCAGCGCGGCGGTGAACCGCTCGGCCGCCGCCGCCGGGTCCTCGCCGCCCGGCAGCGGGTGGGCGGCGGGGTCGGCCTCGAAGGCGGCGCGGGCCTCGGGGAAGCGCTCCCGCATCTCCCGCGCGGTCAGCCCCTCGCCCCGGCCGAAGTCCAGCTCCCGCAGCCGCTCGTCCGTACGCGGCCGCACCCCGGCCGCCTCGGCGGCGGCCCGCGCGGTGATCACGGCCCGGCTCAGCGTGGACGACCACACCGCGCTCAGCCCCGCCCCGGCGGCCCACTCGGCCAGCAGCCGCGCCTGCTCATGACCGCGCGGGGTGAGCTCGACGTCGCTGATCCCGGCGTACCGGTTCTCGGCGTGCCACCCGGTCTCACCGTGCCGCGCCAGCACCAGCGTCGCGGGGATGGGGGTCATGACGGCCTCCTGGTCGCGGGGGCGCCGCTCCTCTCCCGGGCGTGGGCGGCGACCGGCTCGGGGAGCCAGCCGCGTTCCTCCAGGGCGGAGACGAAACGCAGGTACGGTTCGCGCAGGTCGGCGCCGGAAGGCTCGACGACCTCGCGGGTGCGGACCATGCGCGCGGCGGCTCCCGGGGCGCCGGCGGCGAGGACGGCCATGCCCAGCGCCGGCTCGGCGTTCTCGCGCAGGGTCACCGGACGCCCCAGGACGTCGGCGCGCAGCCGGTTCCCGTACCCGCCGCGGGTCGCCCCGCCGGTGAGCACGATCTCGCCGTCGACGGGCGCGCCGAGCAGGTCGAGGTAGTCGAAGCAGAGCCGCTCGACGAAGGCCGCGCCCCGCAGGACGGCGGCGTACCGCTCCACGTCGTCGGCGGGCTCCCCGAGCGTGAACCCCTCGGCGTCCGGGGCCGAGAACGGGAACCGCTCACCCCGCGAGACCAGCGGATAGGTGATCGGCAGCGCCGCCGGATCCCCGCCGAGGCCGGCGGCCTGGTCGGAGAGCGCGCCGAGGTCGCGGCCCGGCAGCTCGCGGGACAGGACTCCGGCGCCGGTGCTCGACGCGCCGCCGGGCAGCCAGGAGCCGTCCGGGGCCCGGTGCGAGTAGACGACGCCGAGCGGGTCGCGCACCAGCTCGCGGGTGACGCCCTTGAGCACGAGCGTGGTGCCCAGCACCGAGTTCCAGCTCCCCGGGGTGAGGACGCCCGCGCCGAGCTGGGCGGCGCACCCGTCGGTGGTCCCCGCGATCACCGGGGTGCCCGCGGGGATGCCGGTGGCCTCGGCCGCCTCCGGGCAGACGCCGCCGACGCGGGTGCCGGGGCGCACCACGGCGGGGAGTGTCCCGTCCGGCACGCCGAGGGCGGACAGCACGTCGGACGGCCAGCGCTCGTCCACGAGGTCGACCCCGGTCTTGAGCGCGTTGCTCAGGTCGGTCGGCACCTCGTGTCCGGTCAGCCGCCGGTTGACGAAGTCGCTCTGGTGGACCGCCCGCGCCCCCGCGGGGGCGTCACCCAGCAGCCACAGCAGCTTGGGCAGTGCCCAGGTGGCCTGCATCCGCCGGTATCCCAGCCGCTCCCAGACCGCAGCGCCCACCGTGTTCACCCGGTCGGCCAGGCCCGCGGCGCGCCGGTCGTCGTACATGAGCGCGGGCGTCAGCGGCGTCCCGTCGGGCGCGGTGAGCAGGATCGTCCCGGAGGTGGCGTCGACCGCGACCCCCTCGATCCGCCCGGCGGGCACCCTCCACAGCGCCTCGCGGGTGGCGGCGGCCAGCGCCCGCCACCACTCCTCCGGGTCCTGCTCGTGCCGGACGCCGTCGCGGTGGCTGGTCAGCGGGCGGACGGCCGCGCCGAGCACCCGTCCGTCCGCGTCCACCGCCATCGCGCGCACGCTCTGCGTGCCGAGGTCGATGCCGAGCCACGCGCTCATGACCGGCCCCGCATCCCGGCGAGCACCGGCCAGGAGCGGGCCGCCTGCTCGCGCAGGGTGAGGAAGTCGCGGTACGCGCCCGCGTACGGGCCGGGCTCGGGCTCGACCGGGTCCCCGAGCCGCACGTGCCGGGCGGCGGCCTCGTGGAGGGTCGCGGCGCCGGTGGCGGCGAGGCCGACGAGGAAGGCGCCCCGGGCGCCGACCTCGGCGTCGGCCGGACGCCGCACCGGCAGCCCGGTGACGGCGGCGATGAGCCGCAGCCACAGTCGGCTCGCCGAGCCGCCGCCGCAGACCAGCAGCTCGCGCGGGGCCGCGCCGGTGGCGGCCAGGCAGTCCTGGACGACGAGCGTGAGTCCTTCCAGCACGGCCCGGGCGACCTGCTCGCGGCCGTGCTCGACGGACATGCCGAGGAAGGCGCCCCGGGCGAGCGGGTCGGAGAACGGCGCCCGCTCACCGGCGGGGGAGAAGTACGGCAGGAACGCCAGCCCCCGCGCCCCCGGCTCGCTCCGCGCGGCCAGGTCGCCCAGCTCGTCCGGCCGGTCCAGCCCGAGCAGCCGGCAGGCCCACTGGATCACCTCGGTGCCGGCGAAGGTGGGGAAGGCGCGCAGGTAGCCGCCCGGCGCCGCGATCGTGATGCCGACCGGGTCGCCGTCCAGGTCCGGCCGCTCGACCAGGGTCTCGACGCAGAGCGTGGTGCCGAGGATGCCGCACGCCTGCCCGGGGTCCACCGCGCCCGCCCCGAGCGCGGTCGTGACGATGTCGTACGGGGCCAGCACCACGGGCGTGCCCTCTTCCAGCCCGAGCAGGTCGGCAGCCGGTCTCGACAGTCCGGCCGTCCGCCGGGCGTCGTCGCGCACCTCGGGCAGCAGCCGCCCGGCCCACTCCAGCCCGAACAGCTCCAGCAGCTCGGGCGCGTAGCGGCGGGCGCGCAGGTCCATGAACGGGGCGGAGGCGTCCGACTCGTCGGCGGCGAGCTCACCGGTCAGCCGCGCGAAGATCCAGCCGCCGCAGGTCAGGCCGGCGGCGGAGCGGGCCGTTCGTTCGGGGTCGTGCTCCTTGAGCCAGGTCAGGATCGCGTGCGGCAGCCCGGAGGCGGCCGACGAGCCGTTCACCCGGAACGCCCGCGCGGCCCGCCCCGACCGGGTCCAGTCGTCCACGATCGCGGCCGCCCGGCCGTCGTTCCACAGGATGGCCGGGCCGGTCGGCTCGCCGGCGGCGTCGACCAGCCAGCAGCCGTCGCCCTGCGCGGTCACGGCCACGAAGTCGACCGGCTCGCCGAGCGCGGCGGCCACCTCGCGGACGGTGGCGGCGACGGCGTCCCAGACCGCGGCCATGTCCTGCTCGGCGTGGCCGGGCGCGGGCCTGGAGACGGTCGTGGGCCGCCTGGCCACCGCCGACTCGGCGCCGCCGCCGTCGTAGCCGACCGCCTTGATCACCGTGGTGCCGGCGTCGACACAGATGGCCCCCATCACACCTCACCGCAGAGGACGCCGAGGTCGCCGTCGCGTGCCCGCTCCACCACGTCCATGTCCTCGCCGTGCGCCCGCGCCATCACGTCCATGTCCTCGCCGTGAGCCCCCTCCACCATGCGATGTCCCGCTACGCGCGTCCACGCTAGCGCCCTCTCGGAACAATTGTCCAGCACGAGTGTTCACGGCGTGATCTGTGAGGGCCGGGCATCACGGCGAGCGAGTCAGCGTGCCGCGGCGAGGATGCTCTCGGCGGTCAGCGCGTCGGTGACGAGCCGGTTGAAGTAGCCGCCCTTCGCCCCGGCGATGATCGAGACGACCTTCTCCGCGCCCACCGCCACCGCGATCGAGTGCGGGATCCGCCGCAGCTCCTCCAGCCCGGCCGCGACCAGGCGCTCGCTGCCCGGATAGCCGACCGGCTCGCCGTCGCGGTCGTAGAAGCGCGAGCACACGTCGCCCACGGCCCGGCGCAGGCTGGGCTCGTCGCGCGGCACGAAGGCGGGCACCACCTGGCGCATCAGCGGCGGCGAGCCCACGCCCACGACCGCGCACCGGGCCTGCGCCCACAGGTCCATCACCCGGCGCACCGACGGCTCGTGCTGCAGCGAGTAGAACAGCTCGGGGCCCGGCAGCGCGGGCGCGTACAGATAGTGGGGCACGCCGCCGACCTGCTCGGCGAGCAGCCGGGTGGTCTCGTTGGTCTGGAACCAGGGCTGCGGGTCCTGCTGCCCGCCGACCGCCGGGGCGATCCGCACCCCGGGGAAGCGGCCGAGCCCCTCGCGCGCGCATTCGTACACGGTGCTTCCCGACGACACCAGGACCACGTCGCCCGACTCCAGCCCCACCGCCGCCAGCGCCCTGGCCAGGCCGGGGGCCAGCCACGGGCCCAGCGCCGGGCCGCTGACCCCGGGCGCCAGGTGGACGCGCTCCAGGCCGAGCACGTCGGCGACCTGGCTCGCCAGGTGACCACCGGACAGGAGTTCGGGGCGGTGCACCTTGATCTCGACGATGCCCTGCCTGCGGGCCTCGGTCAGCAGCCGGCTCACGGTCGCCCTGCTGACGCCGAGGCGCTTGGCGATGTCGGCCTGGGTGGCGTCGTGGAGGTAGTACTGCGACGCCGCGGCGTACATCAACTCCTGGGGGAAGCGGGCTTCCTGTGCGGCGTCGGCGTTCATGCGCGCGCTCCCTGGGATCCTGTGAACGATTGTGCTGAACGGGTGCGCTCGACTCTACCTCCGCGCCGCCCGAGGAAAGGCTAGCGATCCCGGGCGGGTCCGGGATCACGGCCGCCCGGCCCGGCTCGTCAGGGAACGGCGCCCGCGCACAGGGCGTCGCCCAGCGCGGTCCGCGCGTACAGGACGCTGCGGCCGGTCCGGGTGCCGCTGATCAGGCCCGCCTCGCGCAGCGCCGCCACGTGGCCGCCCGCGCTGCCCAGGCTCTGCCCGAGCAGCGCGGCCAGCTGGGTGGTCGTCGCCGGGACGGCCAGCTCCTCCAGGATGCGGGCCCGGGTGCGCCCGATCAGCCGCGCCAGCCCGGGACCCGGCGCGGACGGGCCCACCGCGATCCCGCGCGCCGGGTAGACCAGCGCGTACGGCCACGCCTCCGCGAGGTAGGCGCCCAGATTGCCGATGAACGCCGACGGCAGGAACAGCAGGCCCCTGCCGCCCAGCCGGCGCCGCTCCACCCCCGCGCCGATCGCCACCTCGATGTGGCCGTCGTGGTGCCAGCGCACCCGGTCGCTCAGGCCGTCGAGCGCCGCCGCCCAGCCGTAGGCGGCCAGCCGCCCGGCCCGCTGCACCACGTCACGCTCCAGGATCGCCTGATAATGCGGCCACGTCCTGGACACGATCTCCGTCCAGAGGGCCTCGTACGCGTCCGCGACCAGCCGCACCACGTCCGGGCCGAGCAGCAGGTCCCGGTACGCGGGCAGCGCGGGCGGACGGCGGGCCAGCACCGCGGCGATCTCGGCGTGGGCCTGCTCGATCGGGGTCTCCCGCATGGCGGCCAGCTCCGCCTCGAACGGCACCCGCACGCCGGTGGGCGGGGGCGCGATGAAGTCCACGTTGGCGTCGCCCCGGTTGCCGGAGACGACGGCCACCGCCTGCAGCGCCCGATGACGGCGCGCCAGCTCCCGGTACACCGGCTGCCACCGGTCCACCCACTCCCGGTGCACGCCGGCCGGTCCGCGCCCGTCGAGCAGCCACTGCGCGTGCATGGTCTCGATCAGCGGCGAGATCGCGAACCGGCTGGCGGCCACGTCCTGGGGAGTGACCTCCATCTTCACCACCATGTTTCGGTTATATCCGAAAGCTTCGCCGGGGCGCGGGCCCGTCGCCACCATCGGTAGGGCAGACGTGGCGGCTCCGACCCTCCCTCCGGGGCCGCCCGATATCGAGGAGACACACGTGTCCACCGAACGCGGGGCCACCTACGGCGAGGTGTTCGCCGTCCGCGAGTTCCGGGTGCTGTTCGGCAGCTTCGCGCTGCTGGTGTCCGGAGACTCGATCAAGATGCTGGCGCTCTCGGTGCTGGTGTACGCGGAGAGCGGGTCGCCCGGACTGGCCGCGGCCGCCTACATGGCGGGCTGGCTGCCGCACATCGCCGGTGGCATGTTCCTGCTGTCGCTGGCCGACCGGCTGCCGGCGCGGGCGCTCATGGTGGCGGGCGAGCTGGTCCGGGTCGTGGTGTGCCTGCTGCTGGCGTACGCGGGACTGCCGGTCTGGGCGATGCTGGCGCTGGTGCTGGCCAGCGGGGTGTTCACGCCGCTCTTCGGCGCGGCGCGCAGCGCCATGCTGCCGGACGTGCTGCCCGGCGACGCGTTCGTCCTCGGCAGGTCCCTGCTGGGCGTCACCTCGGCCGGCGCCCAGATCGCCGGGCTGGCGGCGGGCGGCGCCTTCCTGGCCCTCGTCGGCCCGCAGGGCGCCCTCGCAGCCACCGCCGCGCTGTCCCTGGTCGGCGCGGTGTTCCTGCGCTTCGGACTGCCGAAGAGTCAGCCCCGCCAGGCCGTGGGGGTGCGGCGGGGAGCCGTCCGCACCACGTGGCGGGTCAACCGGGAGCTGCTCTCCGACCGGCGGGTGCGCGGGCTGCTGCTGGCGTCGTGGCTGCCGCCGCTCTGGCTGGCCGGCGGCGAGGCGATGATCGTGCCCTACCTGGGCGGTCAAGGCCAGGCCGGGGTGGTGCTGGCGGCGGCCGCCGCCGGGATGGCGGTGGGGGAGTTCGCCGTCGGCCGGTTCGCCGCCCCGGCGCTGCGCGAGCGGCTCTCGCTGCCGCTGGCGGTGCTGATGGGCGTGCCGTGGCTGGGGTTCCTGGCCGCCCCGGGCGTCGGGTGGGCCGCCGTGCTCGCCGCCTTCGCGGCGGGCGGTCTCGCCTACCAGCTCGGGCTGCAGCGGCGGTTCGTCGACGCGGTGCCCGAGGAGGTGCGCGGGCAGGCATTCGGCCTGCTGTCCACGGGCCTCATGACCGGCCAGGCGGTGGGCGCGGCCCTCATCGGCGTCGCCGGGGAGCTGCTCTCGCCGCGCCTCGGGATCGTCGTGGCTGGTGCCGCGGGCATCCTCGCCGCCCTCGCCCTGACCCGCCCCCTCCGCCCGGAACCCCCGGTAACGGCGACCACGATGCCCAGTGAGGCCAAGGACGAGGTGGGTTGAGAGGGACGGGGGTCCGGCGACCATCGAGCCCGATCGGGAGATGGCCGTACGGGTCAGGGAGGCAGCTCGCCTGAGCCGCGGGGGACGAGAGACACCGGGAGCACCGGGTGCTCGGCGGGCCCGGTGTCGCCCGAGAGGCGGCGGAAGAGCAGCTCGGCCGCCACCCGCCCCATCCGCGCCGGGTCCTGCGAGATCACCGTCACGGCCGGCCGCAGCAGGTCGGACAGCTCGAAGTCGTCGAACCCCACCAGGGGCATCGGCCGCCCCGCGAGCGCGCGCAGGGCGGTCACCGTGAGCCGCCCGTTGCCGGTGAACAACGCCGTCGGCGGCCGGTCCAGGGCCAGCATCCGATCGACCGCCTCCCGTACCGGGGCCAGGGCGGGGGCCTGCATGAACACCAGCCGCTCGTCGTACAGGCGGCCGAGCGCGGTCCGGTAGCCGTGCAGCCGCCGCGCGGCCGTGAAGATCGACGGCTGGTCGCCGAGGAAAGCGATCCGCCGGTGCCCGTGCGCGACGAGGTGGCGGACGGCCAGGGCGGCGCCCCCGGCGTTGTCGGTCAGCACGGTGTCGACGTCGAGTCCGGGACCCGGCGGCCGGTCCACGAACACGGCGGGCGTGCCCGCGTCCAGCTCGGGCCGGAGGTAGGAGTGGTCGTCACCGGCGGGCACCACGATCAGCCCGTCCACCCGCCGCGCGCAGAACGCCCGCACCAGCTCACGCTCCCGCGCCGGGTCCTCGTTGGACGAGGCGCTCAGCAGCAGGCACCCGTGGGACGCCGCCACGGACTCCACGGCCCGGCTCAGCCCCGCATAGAAAGGGTCGGCGACGTCCTCGATGACCAGCCCGACGGTGGCGGTGCGGCCCCGGCGCAGCACGCGGGCGCTCTCGTTGCGGCTGTAGCCCAGCCGGTCGATGGCGGCCCGCACCCGGTCGGCGGTGGCCGGATGCACGCCGGGCTCGCCGTTGACCACGCGGGACACGGTCTTGAGCGCGACGCCCGCGGCCGAGGCGACGTCCTTCATCGTCGGTCTCACGTCTAGGATCCTTTCTCACCTCGCAGTGCCGGACAACGTTGTCAACGCACTGTGCGACAGGAGGACCCATGTCGTTCAGATCCGCACTGCTCGTCGCCGGTTTCGTGCTGGCCGGGCTGAACCTGCGGCCCGCCATCGCCGGTGTCTCACCGCTCCTCGACGAGATCATGACGGACCTCGGGCTCACGCCCGCGGGCGGCGGCGCCATCGCCACGGTCATGGTGATCTGCCTCGGCGTGTTCGGGCCGCTCGCGCCGGTGCTCGCCCGCCGCCTCGGCCTGGACCGCACGCTGCTGGCCGGCCTGCTGGTGCTCGCGTTCGGGGTGCTGCTGCGGACCTTCGACGGCGCCCCGATCCTGTACGTGGGCTCGGCCGTCGCGGCGACGGCCATCGCCGTGATGAACGTGATCATGCCCGCGATCGTCAAGCAGCACTTCCCGCACCGGGTCAACCTGCTCACCGGCGTCTACTCCTCGGCCATCGTGGGCGGCGCGGCGGCCGCCTCCGCCCTGGTCATCCCCTTGGAACGGGTCACCGGTCACGACTGGCGCGGGGTGTCGGCGCTGATGGCGGTGCCGGCCCTGGCGGCCGCGCTGCTCTGGCTGCCGCAGGCGTTCGGCCGGCAGGCGGCCCCGCAACAGGGTCCGCGGCCCATCAGGGCGATCCTGCGCAGCCCGCTCACCTGGCAGGTGACGGCCTGGATGGGGCTGCAGTCGGCGACGTTCTACATCATGCTGGCCTGGCTGCCGAAGATCTTCCTGGACGCCGGCATCCCCGCCGACCAGGCAGGCTACCTGCTCGGGCTGACGACGCTGGTCCAGGTGGGCGCGACGCTGGGGGTGCCGGTGGTGGCCGGGCGGCGGGCGTCGCAGGTTCCGTACGTGATGGCGGCGGGCGGCCTGACGGCGGCCGGCTACCTGGCGGTGCTGGTCGCGCCGACGACCGTGCCGTGGCTGTGGATGATCGTGCTGGGCATCGGGCAGGGCGCTTCCTTCGCGCTGGCGCTGCTGATCATCGCGCTCCGCCCGGCCGACCCGGAGTCCGTGACGGCGCTGTCGGCGGTGGCGCAGTCGGTCGGGTACGCGATCGCGGCGCTCGGCCCGCTGCTGTTCGGGTATCTGGGCCAGGTGTCCGGCGGCTGGACGGTGCCGCTGCTGGCCGGGCTGGGCGTGGTGGGGGCGCAGCTGGTCAGTGGATGGTTCGCCGGACGCCCTGCTACTTTGGGCAGGCCTCACTAGTGGTGAAGGGGTGCGGCGTGCTGACCGAGGTGCTCGAACGCGCCGCCGCCGAGCGCGGTGGCGTGCTGGGCGTGGAGCCCGGCCTGGTGATCGAGCCCGACGAGAGCTGGACGGCCGTCGCCGATCTGGTGCGGGAGCCGTACCTCCTGCTGGGTGAGCTGGTCGACGAGACGGCGGCGCGCTGGAAGGCGCCGCGCCACGTCGGCGCCGCGCTGTTCTGGAAGACCTACGGCTACTGGCACACGCTGCCGATGGCGCTCGGCTGGGCGCTCGGCGAGGGCGTGCCGATCATGAAGCTGGCCGACACCTACGTCAAACGCTCCGACGCCGGGGTGACGGTCGCGGCCACCCGCGTGACCTGGGCGGAGGGCGCGGACGCGATCGGCGCGGCGCTGGCGGAGTCGCAGCGGCCCCTGGTGCGGGCGCTCGGCTCGATGGTCAGGGTCGGCGAGCGGACGCTGTGGGGCTCGACGGCCGAGGCGTTCGCGCACCCGCTGACCCAGCTGGTGCCCGGCGACTACATGGAGCTGCTCCGGCAGATCGGCGAGCCGGTGGACGGCCTGATCGAGCCGGCCGGCGACGGCTTCTTCCGCCGGACGTGCTGCCTGTGGATCACGCTGCCGGACGCCGAACCGTGCGCGAGCTGTTGCGTGCTGCGGACACCCGACGCGGTGTGACCGTGGCGTGACCGCTCGGTCACCGGATTGTCGGCGGCACCGTTTATCGTGACGGGATGGCCCGCAAGCGAGCGACGATCCGCGAGGTGGCGCGGGCGACCGGCCTGTCACCCGCCGCGGTCTCCTACGCGCTGCGCGGCATCCAGGTCTCGCCGCAGACCGTCGAGCGGGTCCGCGCCGCCGCGGCCGAGCTGGGCTACGAGGCCGACCCGATCGCCCGCGCCCTGGCCAGCGGCCGCACCGGCATGATCGGGTTGCTCTGCGGCTCGCTCGAAGACCTGTGGCAGCAGTCGCTCGCCGTGGGCATCAGCCGGCGCCTGCGCGAGCACGACCGCTACGCCCTCATCCTCGACGCCGTCGGCGACCCCGCCCGCGAGCGGGATCTCGCCATGCAGCTGCGCGACCAGCGGGTCGACGGCCTCATCGTGCAGCCGCTCGACCCGGCCGCGTCGTTCTGGCCGGAGCTGTGCGCGTCGTTGCCGGTGGTCGCGATCGGCGACTCGCTGCGCGGCACCGCCGCCGAGGTCGTCTTCGACAACCGGCGCGGCGTCACGCTCGCGCTCGAGCACCTGCTCGCGCGCGGCCACCGCCGCGTCGGCGTGCTCACCCCCACCCGGCCCAGCACCCCCGACCGCCCGGCCGACGTGCACGTCATGGCCGAGGCCGAGCGGCTCGGTCTCGACATCGAGATGGCGAGCGCCGCGCACGGCCCGTCGGGCGCCACGCGGGCCGCCCGCGACCTGCTGACCGGCCCCCGGCCGAGCGCCGTCTTCTGCTTCGCCGACTCCATCGCCTACGGCGTCTACGCCGCCGCCCGCGACCTCGGGTTGTCGGTCCCCGACGACGTCTCGGTGATGGGCTACGACGACCACCCGATGTCGGGGCTGCTCACGCCGGGGCTGGCCACCGTCGACTGGAACATCGACGGCATCGTCACCGCGTCCGTCCGGCTCATGAGCGACGCGGCCGACGGGCGGGGTGAGCGCCGGCGCGTCGTCCAGCGCCCCACCCTGCGCGAGCGTGGGTCGGTGGCCGACCTCAGTCGCCGTCGGGGATGAGCCAGCTGAGCAGCCAGGTCACCACACTGATGATGATCGCGCCGATGAACGCGTCGGGCCAGAACGTGTCGACGTGGAAGGGGATGTCCAGCTGCCCCGCCACCCAACTCGTGAGCAGCAGCATGGCGGCGTTGATGACCAGGAGGAACAACCCCAGGGTGAGCACGATCAGCGCGCATCCCAGGGCTTTCACGATGGGTTTGACGATGGCGTTGATGATGCCGAAGATCAGCGCGACGATCAGGAGCGTGCCCCAGTAGGTCGCCGAGTTCTCCGGCGCCGTCACGTCGATGCCGTCGAGGAACTGGACCGCGACCCAGAGCGCGACCGCGCCCGCGAGGGTTCTGATGATGAATCTCACGCTGCTTGATCCTCTCACTGACTGCGCCCCAGGGATAGGCCGGAGGCCGTTTCGGCACGTTATCGCCCCGCGCACCCGGGGAAGGGGGAGTTACCAGGGAGGAGTGAGATGGACGCCACCGGACTCGAAACGCTGTCGGACAGCGAGCTGCACGAGCGCGCCGTACGTTACGCCGTCCGCCATGGGGACCTCGGGTTCCTGTGGAACCTGCTCAAGGTGATCCCCGCCGCCGAGGCGGCCACGGGCCACCAGAGCGAGAGCACGGCCGACCTCACCCGCGTGTCGGCGCTGCTGAGCGACGCGATCACGGCGGGTGAGGGCAACCTGGGGCAGGCGCTGCGCCCGATCTATCTCGACTACCTGCGCCGCCACCCCGACGCCTAGCCGGCCAGGAGCCTGCCCGTCCCGCTGTAGGCGGCGAGCCCCGGCGTGCCGAAGTCCTGCCCGTCCACGTTCACGATCAAGCTCTGGTACGGCCCCTCGGCGGCCAGTTCGGTGGCGAAGCGCCTGGCGAGCACCGGTCCCATCGCGTACATGGCGGTGGCGTAGGCGTCCGCCACGCCGAGGTCGGGGCCGAGCACGGTGACGGACGACAGGCCCTGCTGGATCTCGCCCGTACGGGGGTTCACGATCTTCGCGCGGCCGGAGGTCGCGATGGCCAGGTCGTGCGCGAACAGGATTCGGCGCACCACGCCGGTCCGGGGGTCGCGGACGCCGATCCGCCAGCGCTTGCCCGGCGCCACCGAGCCGCGCACCCGGATGTCGCCGCCCGCGTCGATGAGGTGGTCCACGGCGCCCGCCTGCGTCAGCGCCCTGGACAGCCGTTCGAGCGCCCAGCCCTTGATGTAGCCGGACGGGTCGACCTTGCCGTTGATCCGGGCGTCGAACCAGCCGTCGGTCGCCTCGCTCATCTCGTCGCACCGGTGCAGCACCTCGACGAGCTCCGGCACCTGCCGGAGGGTCTGACCGCGGTTGAGGCGGACGATCTGGCTGTCCTCGTCGTCCGGGTCGAAGGTCTCCTCAACCCAGCGCAGCCACCTGAACGCGTGGTCGAGCACGGGGGTGAGCTCTCGGGCCGGCAGGGCGGTGCGGATGTCGACGCTGACCTGCGCGCCCATGAAGTGCCCGGCACGGGCGGTTCCAGGGAAAGTCGTCACCTTCGCCTCCTTATCCCCAGTAACGCTCTCATAACATCCGTAATGCCGGGCTAAACCTCTCCTTTTGGTTTGCCCATCCTTTACCGATTCCTGGCGGTGTGGACCTGGGCCTCGGGGACGGCCAGCCTGGACAGCGCGCCGCGCACGTACCGCTGGAAGTGCCGCGGACCGGCGAGGATCACCTCGCGCTCGGCGATGTCCGGCACCTGCCTGCTCAGACCGGAGGCGCTCAGCCGCTCCTTGGCCCGCGGGTCGTGCTCCGCGCCGACCACCAGCACCAGGCCGTAACGCTCCTGCAGATCGAGCAGCTCGGCGGTGACCCGGTCGGTGCGGTAGACGGCGACGGCGTCCGCGCCCTTGCCGGCCAGCAGCCGCCGCAGCGCGTCCGGCTCCAGCCCGGTCGCGATCAGCACGGTGCCCTTCGTGTGCCGGGCGCGGACCCGTACCGCCATCGTGGCGGCCACCCCGTACACGGCGAGTGCCAGACCCGTGACCGGGGAGGCGTAGCCGAGCCGGTACGCCGCCAGCGGCGCGCACACCCCGAGGCAGAAGAGCAGGGGACCGAGGAATTTCCGCTCACTGGCCATGCTTGAACGATGCGTGTCGAACATGAGAACCACCTGAGTAAGGTCTTGAAACATGGCTAACGTGCGGGTTGAGCGGACTGAGGACGGCGGCTTCGTGGCGACCAACGCCAGGGGCGCCGAGGTGCGGATGGGCGGGGCGGAGGAGGGCGTGTTCACGCCCGTCGAGCTGCTGCTGGCGGCGCTGGGCGGGTGCCACATCGTCACGGTCGAGCCGCTGACGGCCAAGCGCGGCCAGCGGCTGGTGCGGCTGGCCATGGAGGTCTCGGCGGAGAAGGCCGAGCCGAACCGGCTCGGGCCCGTCACCGTCCGCTACGACGTCGAGCTGCCCTCGGAGGAGGCCGACGAGGTGTTCAGGGCGGTCGCGCACCGGGTGCACGAGAAGTACTGCACGGTGGGCCGTTCGCTGGAAGAGGGCACGGAGGTCCGGTTGGACATCCCGTAGCCCCGATTAAACGGATATTCGACTGCGTTATGACGCGGTCGTTGCATAGCCCCCGGTAGCGTCGAAGACAGGTCGGAAGCACTGCGACTGACCGAGAGACCTACACCGAAAGCGGACAGCGGAGGGGGACCGCTGGTCTGCAGTGCGGGACCGCCGGGGCTTTTGGGGGAAAGCCCCGGCCTGGACCGCCCACCGGATCGGGGTCGGGCAGATTTGGGGGAACTGCCCGGCCCCGATCTCATGCGTACCCCCGGATCGGGGCCGGGCAGAGCGAACTGCCCGGCCCCGATCTCATGCGTAGAGGATGGCCGTATCGTACGGTTCCGTGACGAAAGTCCTCATTGACTGCGACCCCGGCATCGACGACGCCATGGCGCTGGCCCTCGCGGCCGGCGCCCCCGGCTTGGAAGTGGTCGCCGTGACCACCGTGGGCGGCAACGCCGACCTGGCCGTGACCACCAGGAACGCCCTGGCGCTGCGGGAGTTCCTCGACCTGGGCGACATCCCGGTCGCCCCCGGCAGCCCCGGCGCACTCCTCCACCCGGTCGTCCGGGCCGACCACGTGCACGGCCCCACCGGCCTCGGCGACGCCGTGCTGCCCGAGCCGGTGCGCGCCGCGGCGGACGGGCACGCGGTGGACCTCATCATCGACACCCTGCGCGCCGCCCCCGGCGAGATCACCCTCATCGCGATCGGCCCGCTCACCAACCTCGCCCTCGCCGTGCGCAAGGAGCCGCGCGTCGTGGAGTGGGCCCGCGACCTCGTGATCATGGGCGGCTCGTACACCCGCGGCAACCACAACCCGGCCGCCGAGTTCAACATGCTCGCCGACCCGGAGGCCGCCGCCATCGTCTTCGAGTCCGGCTGGACGGTGAAGATGCTCGGCCTGGACGTCACCCTCACCGCCGTGCTCACCGCCGGCGTGCTCGACCGCATGCGCCCGCTCGGCCGCCTGGCCGACCTGCTGATCCCCGCCGCCACCTGCTACGGCATGGTCACCGCCGAGGGCGGGCCGGCCATCCACGACGCGTGCGCGGTGGCGTACGCGATGGACCCCGGCCTGGTGACGATGACGCCGGCCGTGGTGAAGGTGGAGACCCGGGGCGAGTACACGCGCGGCATGACCGTCGTGGACTTCCGGGTGGCCGGCCACGCACCGAACGCGCTGGTCGGCACCCGCCTGGACGTCGGCCGGTTCTGGGACGTGATGCTGGACGCGTACCGGCGGCTGGCGGAGCGCCTGGGCTGATCCGCGCGTGGTGCGGGCAGTGGGCGGCGGCTGATACAGTTACACCTGTTGCGGGCGCCGCTAGCTCAGTTGGTCAGAGCAGCTGACTCTTAATCAGCGGGTCCGGGGTTCGAGTCCCTGGCGGCGCACCTTCCTGAAAACCCCGGTTCGGCATCAGCCGAGCCGGGGTTTTTCGTCATGTCACGCAGGCCTTTCCGGCCGTTGCCGGACGCGAATGAGTCTTTGCCCGTGAGCTGTCGAACGTTGAGGGCATGGGGGGAAGAGGCTCATCGGAGAGAGGAACGGTGACATGACTGATGTTTCCGGTCAGGGGTCCGGTGCCGGTGACCAGCGACGGATCCTGACGAACCGGCAGGGACACCCTGTATACGACAACCAGAACCAGCGCACGGTCGGCGCTCGCGGCCCCGCGACGCTGGAGAACTACCAGTTCCTGGAGAAGATCAGCCACTTCGACCGGGAGCGCATTCCCGAGCGGGTGGTGCACGCCCGCGGCGTGACCGCGTACGGCTACTTCGAGGCGTACGGGAAGATCGGCGACGAGCCGGTCAGCCGCTACACCCGCGCCAAGCTGTTCCAGGAGGCGGGCAAGCGCACCGACGTGGCGCTGCGGTTCTCGACCGTCATCGGCGGGCGCGACTCCGCCGAGACGGCCCGCGACCCCCGGGGGTTCGCGATCAAGTTCTACACCGAGGACGGCAACTGGGACCTGGTGGGCAACAACCTCGCCGTGTTCTTCATCCGGGACGCGATCAAGTTTCCCGACGTCATCCACGCGCTGAAGCCCGACCCGGTGACGTTCCGGCAGGACCCGAACCGGATCTTCGACTTCATGTCGCAGACGCCCGAGTGCATGCACATGCTGGTCAACCTGTTCAGCCCGCGCGGGATCCCGGCCGACTACCGGCACATGCAGGGGTTCGGCGTCAACACCTACAAGTGGGTCAACCAGCAGGGCGACACCGTGCTGGTCAAGTACCACTGGATGCCCAAGCAGGGCGTGCGCAGCATGACCGAGGCGGACGCGGCGGCCGTGCAGGCGAACGACCTCGGCCACGCGACCCGCGACCTGCACGAGGCGATCGACCGGGGCGACTACCCCGAGTGGGAGTTGCTCGTCCAGATGATGAGCGACGACGACCACCCCGAGCTGGACTTCGACCCGCTCGACGACACCAAGGTGTGGCCCGAGAACGAGTTCCCGGCCCGTCCGGTCGGGCGGCTGGTGCTCAACCGCAACGTGGACAACAACTTCGCCGAGAACGAGCAGATCTCGTTCGGCACCGGCGTGCTGGTCGACGGTTTGGACTTCTCCGACGACAAGATGCTGGTCGGCCGGACGTTCTCGTACAGCGACACGCAGCGTTACCGGGTGGGCCCGAACTACCTGCAGCTCCCGGTCAACCAGGCGAAGAACGCGCAGATCAACACCAACCAGCGCGACGGGCAGATGACGTACTTCGTCGACACGGCCGGCGAGTCACCGCACATCAACTACGAGCCGTCGCTGCTCGACGGGCTGCGGGAGGCCGAGTACCCGACCGTGGACGAGGAGGGCCCGGTCATCAGCGGTCGGCTCACCCGCAAGCGCATCCCGAGGACCAACGACTACACCCAGGCCGGGCAGCGTTACCGGCTCCTGGAGGAGTGGGAGCGCGACGACCTGGTCCTCAACTTCGTGACCAACCTCAAGCAGTGCGACCGGCGCATCGCCGAGCGCATGGTGTGGCACTTCCTCATGGTCGACGACGAGCTGGGCCTGCGCGTCGGCGAGGGGCTGGGCATCACGCCCGACGACGTGCGGCACCTGCCGCCGCTAGCGAGCCAGGACCTGACCAAGGAGGAGCAGGAGCGCCTGGCCAACCTGGGCGGGAACGGGCCGCGCGACGTGGACGGCCTGCAGATGACGCACTGCGTGCCGAACGAGCGCGCCGCGCACGCCGAGCGGTAGTCACCCCAGGCGGCGGAGCAGGGCCTGCTTCGCCGCGGTGAACTCCTCGTCCGTCAGCACGCCCTGGCGGTGCAGGTCGCCGAGCTCCGACAGGTGACGCAGGATCGTCTCCGTCTCCGCCGTCGTGCTCGGCGGCGGGGGGAGCTCGGCGGGCCCGCGCGGGATGCGGGCCAGGACGGCCGCCGCGACCAGGCAGGTCGTCCCGCCGAACCGCTGCATCCCCCACGACACGCACCGCGGGTCCTTCTGCGGCGGCTTGAGCGGCCCCTCGTCCTTGAGGTGGAAGCGCAGCACGCCGTATCCCATGCCGCTCTGCGGCTTCCACTCCACGCCGGTCAGGTCGGTCACCGCGAACTCCTGCGGGCCCGCCTCGTCCTTGGCCGTGCTGGCGAAGCCCGTCCACTCGATGCGGACGCGCTCGCCGTCGAAGGACACCGTGCCGTCGCCCGCCGTCGCCGTGATCGGCACGTGCGGGCCCGGCAGCAGATAGTCCTCACACGGCCCCTGCGACGTCTGCCAGACGGTGAGGCTGTCGCGGATCTCGTCGGCGAAGTAGTCGGCCGCGCCGGTGCGGTCCTTCGGGATCTGCAGCCGGTACGGGTCGGCGGGCGCGGTGAGCGAGCCCGCCACCGCGTCGGTCAGCGGGTCAGCCCCCTTGCGCAGGCGCAGACGCAGGTGACCGCCCTTGCGCGCAGGCTCGAACGTGACCCCGGCGACCGCCTCCAGCGGGATGACCAGCGCGCCGAGCATCTGCCGCACCTCGTGGACCTCGCGCCCGCTGCCCGGCACGATCCTCAGCATCTCGCCGTCGAACGTCCACACCCCGTCGGCAAGCGCGATCTCAGCCATGCGCTCCAGCCTAGTAGCGCGGCCTGCGGTATCCAGAGGGGCGGACGAGCGCTATCGGCTGACCCCGTCGGCGGAGCGCCCGAGGAGCGCCAGGTCGGCCCGGCTGGGCAGGCTCTCCCAGTCGCCCTGGGAGGTGACCGCGAACGCGCCCGCCGCGCAGGCCGTGGCCAGCCGCCGGTCCGGCTCCGCGCCCTCCAGCCAGTCGGCCAGCCACCCGGCGGCGAACGCGTCACCGGCGCCCACCGGGTCGACCTCCGTCACCTGGTAGGCCGGGGCCTGGGAGACGACCCCGTCGGACCACTCGACCGCACCCCGCGACCCCATCTTGACCAGCACGTGCCGCGGCCCCAGCGCCGCCAGCGCCCGCGCCACCGCCGCCGGGTCCTCCGGCGGGACCTCGGCGGCGATCAGGCGGGCCTCCTCCGTGGTCGCGAACAGGATGTCCGCCTGCCCCACCGCCTCACGCAGCCACGCAGCCGCCGCGTCCGGGCCCCAGAGGGCCTTGCGGTAGTTGACGTCCAGCGACACCGGCACCCCCGCGTCCCGCGCCTCCTCGACGGCGTACCGTACGGTCGCGCGGGCGGACTCCGACAGGGCCGGGGTGATCGCCGTGACGTGCAGCACCCGGGCGCCCCTGAGCAGGGACGGGTCCAGGTCCTCAGGCCGGAGGCGGGAACCGGCGCTGCCGGCGCGGTAGTAGCGCACGTCGACGTGGTCGGCCGTGCGCCTGCCCTTGATCATCAGCCCGGTCGGGGCCTCCAGGTCGGGGATGGCCCGCACGTCCAGGCCCTCGCCGGCGAGGGTCGAGCGGATCAGGTCGCCGAACTCGTCCGCGCCCACCCGGCCGGCCCAGCAGGCCGTGCGGCCCAGCCGGGTCACGCCGATGGCCACGTTGGACTCGGCGCCGCCGAGCCCCAGGTCGAAGTCTCGGGCGAAGCGCAGCGGGCCGGTGCGGCGGGACGCGAACAGAGCCATGGTCTCGCCGAAGGTCACCAGGTCTGTCGTCGGATGGAGTTCGGGCACGGTCAGAAACCTATTTCGGCGCGCGCCCGTACGCCAGGAATCAGGGCCGGGAAGGGCCGTCGAGAACCGTGATCGCGTGCTCGTCGCCCGGGGCGAGGAAGTCGAGCAGCCGCGCGCCCTCCTCGGCCACCGCGTCCAGCTCGGCGATCGGCGCCCACTGGTGCAGGTTCAGCGTGGTGACGCGGCCGGCCTTGGCGACGGTCCAGTCGCCCACCGGGAAGCCGTCGACCAGGATGAGGCGCGGCGCCACGTTGGCGGCCGGGAACCCCTTCAGCGCCGCCTCCGCCTTCTCGCCCAGCACCCGCGACCGGTCGGCGTGGGACAGGAACAGGTTGTCGAAGTCGTACATGAGCCGGACCGGAGCCGAGGCGCCGGGATCGGGCAGCTCCAGCTCCGGCAGGTCGTACAGGGTCCGCCCGTGCTCGTCGCGGTAGCGGCGCAGCTCCATCGGCTCCACCACCTCGCCCAGCCGCGTCAGCCCCGACCACGTCTGCGCGTCCATCACCGAGGCCGGGCCGAACGCGGCCAGATAGCGGCGCACCAGCTCCTCCGGGGTCATCGGCGGCGCCTCGACGCCCAGCCACGCCTCGGCGCTGGTGTGCGCGATCGGCCCGCTCCTGCCCCACAGCCCGCGCGGCGGCACCTGCACCAGCGGCACCAGCCAGCGCACCACCTGGCTGAGCGCGTGCGCGTCGTTGCCGGGCCAGCGCTCGGCCAGCGCCTTGCCCAGCGCCGCGAACGTCATCGGCGCCGCCTCCACCAGCGCCCGGCCCGCCGCCTCCAGCTCGTCCAGATCCACCCCGCGCAGCTTCCTGACGAACGTGGACCGTGTCCCCCGTTCGGTCACCACCTGCAGCAGCGGGCGCATGGCCAGCGCGTCGCGGGCCGTCACCAGGTGGATGGTGGAGCGCTGGAGCGCGATCCGCACCAGGGCGCGCGACTCCAGCAGCGCCGAGGCGTCCTCCGCGCGGAACCCGGCGATCCGGTTCCACAGGCCGGTGTACCAGGTGTGCGGGGTCTGCGCCTGCAGGCCGCCGACGTGCTCGACCACGTCGGGCACCGGCCGGTCCACCCGGGCGAGCAGGAGCTGGCGGTCGAGGGTGGCCCTGTTGAGGGCCCGGAGTGACAGAAGGGGGTCCATGGCACCAACGGTAGGGGCTGTCGCGGCCGGTCCCGGGCCGCGACAGCCCCAGCGACACCGGCGGAACCGCCGGACTGCGGTCTGCACGCGGAGATCCTCACGCTCCAACGGGAGTATGACCTCGAACGGCGATGAACGCCATGAACCGTCGCCCGCCGTTGTGCGCGCCGCTGAGCCTCAGTGAAGGTCCAGGTCAGGAGCCGTACGGGAGCGCGGGGAGAACCGGAACCACTCGGCCATCACGGCGCCGGCGCCGGTCAGCGTCACCGCGGCGAGCACCGTTCGAGTGGCCCACCGGAACCGGAACCCGCGCCACCCGAGCCGGGGCCGGGCGGGGGGCAGGCAGGCCCTGGCCCAGGAGCGGGTGTCCTCCGCCGGCTGGTCGAGCCAGGCGCGCAGGCGGGGCCAGGCGTGGAAGAGCGCGCCGCTGGCGGGGGCGAGGCGGTCGCCGGTCACCGCCACCAGCGTGCCGGCCTCGGTGCGGACGGGCGGGACGGCGACGCTGGGCCGGACCAGCAGCCCCGACGCGAGGAGCCGGGCGAGCACGGGCTCGTCGAGGCCGGTGCCGGGCGGCGTGCCGGAGGCCAGCGCGACCAGCAGGTCACGCAACCGGCCCTGCGCGGCGGCCGGCAAGGACGCGTACAGCTCCTCGGCCACCTCGCCCAGGGAGGGCGGGCCCGGCAGCGGCGGCACCTGGACCGTCACCGGCAGGAGCAGGTCGGCGGCCGACGGGCGGGACGCGGGATCCTTCGACAGGGCGCGCGCCACCAGGTCGCGCAGCGGCGGCGGCAGCACGCTCACGTCGGGGTCGCAGGACAGCACCCGGTGCATGACCTCGCCCAGGGAGCCGCCACGGAACGGGTCCTCGCCGGTGGCCGCGAACAGCACCAGCCCGCCCCAGGCGAACACGTCGCCCGCCGCGCCGGGCCGCTGCCCGGTGACGGCCTCGGGGGCGAGGTAGGTGCGGGCGCAGCCGAGCGCGCCGGGCACGCCGGGGCAGATCACCTTCGGTCCTTCGCCGGTGAGCAGCACCTTGCCAGGACGCAGGTCGCCGTGGGTCAGCCCGGCCCGGTGCAGGCAGGCGAGCGCCGACGCCACGGCCGTGGCCAGCGCGATCAGCTCTTCTCCCGCGTACGGGCCGCGCAGGGAGAGAGCCTCGCGCAGGGACGTCCCGCACGCGAACTCGCTCACCACGTGCGGGGCGGGACCGCCAGGCCGGACCTCGAGCACGCCGGCCAGATGCGGGTGGGTCAGCGGCCGGACGCGGGGGAGAGGGCCGCGCGGGACCCGGACCGCGAACCGGCGGCCCGCGTCGTCGTAGGCGTCGTAGACCACGCCGTGGCGGCCCGCGCCGAGCCGGCCCGCCAGCCAGTAGCCGCCGAGCCTCTCGGGATCTCCAGGCACCGAGCGCATCATCAGAAGGCTTAGACGCGGCCGAACGCGAAATTGTTGCGCAGGGCTCCCGGACACCACAGGCCCCCCGCGCGCCTCGGGGAGCCCGTGGGTAGTGATCATTATGGCAGTGTTTCGGATCTTGCTTGCCAGTCGGGCCGCAGCACGGACATGACGACGGCGTCGTGCCACTCGCCGTCCCAGCGCAGGGCGTCGCGGAGCAGGCCCTCCTCGACGAAGCCGAGCTTCTTGTAGACGTGCCGGGCCCGGTCGTTGAACGCGAACACCTCCAGGTGCACCCGGTGCAGCGGCGTGGTGCGGAAGGCGTGGCCGAGAGCGAGCGCGATGGCCTCGGTGCCGTAGCCCTTGCCGAAGGCCCGCGCGCCGATCAGCGCGATGCGCAGGTTGCACGACAGGTTGGCCGGGTCGAGCTCGTTGAGCACCACCTCGCCGACGTACTCGCCGCCCGCCTCGATGGCCAGGTCGAGGCGGTCGGGCTGGCCCGCCCTGGTGGCGCACCACTGGCGGCACGCCTCGGGATCCGGGACGGCGTGCGAGCCGGTCAGCCGCCGCACCTCAGGATCGGAGACCAGGGCGAGCAGGCCGTCGGCGTGCTCGGGCCCGACCGGGCGCAGCGTCACCCGCGCGCCGGTCAGGACGGGTTTCTGGGAGAACATCGCCCCTGGCTATCAGCCTTGGCCGGTCGCGGGCAAACCCATATCGCGCAACACGGCCGCCAGCACCTCCTCGGGCTTCAGCACCCCCACGTCGTACGTCAGATCCGCCACCCCACGGAAGAGCGGCTCGCGCCGGGCGCGCATGGCCGCGGGGGAGAAGTCGGGCCGGTGGTCGCCGGAGCGCATCCGTTCGGCCAGCACCGCGTCGTCCGCGTCGAGCCAGATCACCAGCGCCCCGCGCATCGCCTCGCGGGCCGCCGCGTTCTCCACCGTGCTGGCCGCGGCGGCGACCACCTTCGGCTCCCCGGAGAGCTCCTTGATCACGTGCTCCGCCTCCCGCTCGTGCAGCACGTCGGCTCCCTCACGGGCGGCGATCTCGGCGGCGCTGCCCCCGTATTTCCCCTTCAGGAAAGGGTCGCTGTCGCTGAACGGAAGGCCGAGAGCGCCGGCGATGAGGCGCCCTGCCGTGCTTTTACCGCTTCCCATCAGCCCTATTACCACGATTGGTTTGTTTTTCCCCATGGGGATAGAGGTTCCTCGTGTCAAGGAGGTAAATCAAATGACCATCGCCGGAAGCATCATCCTCATCATGCTCGGCGCGATCCTGACGTGGGCCGTCGAATTCGATCTCGCCGGTGTGGACATCAATGTCGTCGGTGTGATCATCATGCTCGGTGGGCTTGTCGGATTGCTGTTCGCCCTCTACCGGATCCAGGTCACCCGCAGGGCGGTCGGCCCCATCGAGGAGCCGGTCCACAGGCACGAGATCTACGAGGAGCCCGAGGCTCGCAGGACGACCGTGTACGAGGAGCGTCGTCACTACGACGAGCCGCCGCTCTGACAAGGCTTCAAGGAGGCTCTAAGGAGGTGGGCCGCACATGCCGGCCAGAGAGGAACTCCCGTCCACCATCCGGCGCTCGCCCAAGAAGGCGCAGGACACGTGGATGAAGGCGCACGACTCGGCCGTCGACACGTACGGCGAGGGCAGACGGGCCCACATGACGGCCTTCGCCGCGCTGAAACACTCCTTCGAGAAGGTGGGCGACCACTGGGAGCCGAAGGCGAAGAAGGGCCCGTCGGACCAGGGCGCGAAGGACCGCTCGGGCCGCACGGCCGAGGGCGTCGACGCCAACGCCACCAAGGAACACCTGCAGCGGGTGGCGGCCGAGCTGGGCATCAGCGGCCGTTCGAAGATGAACAAGCAGGAGCTCGTGGACGCCATCAAGAAGGCGAACCGGAAGGCGACCGCGAAGTCCCGCCGCTGATCCGTGGAAAGCCGAAACGGGCGGGCCGGTCTCCGGTCCGCCCGTTCCGCGTGTCGGCCCCGCTCAGATCAGGCCCTTGGCTCAGATCAGGCCCTTGACCGCCGCGACGATGGCGTGGCGGTCGATGCGCGCGTCGGCGAGCTGCTCGCGCGGCGTGGCCGAGCCGGGCATGCCGCGCACGGCCAGCTTCACCACCCGCGGCCCCAGCTCGCACACCGCGTCCAGCACGGCGTCGCCGAGACCGCCCTCCGGCCGATGGTCCTCCACCGTGATGAGGTTGCCGGTCGTGGTCGCCGCCTCGACCAGCACGGCCGTGTCGATCGGCTTGACGGAGTACATGTCCAGCACGCCGACCTGGACGCCGTCGGCGGCCAGCGTCTCGGCGGCCGCCAGCGCCTCGTGCACGGTGATCCCGGCGGCCACGATCGTGGCCCGGTCCGAGGGGGAGCGGCGCAGCACGCACGAGCCGCCCACGGGGAAGCGCTCGCCGGACTGGTGGATGACCGGCGTCTCGCCGCGGGTGGTCCGCAGGTACGAGACCCCGGACAGGTCCGCCATCTCCACGGTCAGGGCCGCCGCCTGGTTGGCGTCGCACGGGTAGAGCACGGTGCTGCCGTACACGGCCCGCATCATGGCCAGGTCCTCCAGTCCCATCTGGGACGGGCCGTCCTCGCCGATCGACACCCCGGCGTGCGAGCCGACGAGCCGGATCGACGACCGGCTCACGCCGGCCATCCGGATGAAGTCGTACGCCCGGGTGAGGAAGGCGGCGAAGGTGGCCGCGTACGGGACCCAGCCGCGCACCCCCAGCCCCATGGCGGCGGCGACGAGCTGCTGCTCGGCGATGTAGATCTGGAAGAACCGCTCGGGGAAGGTCCGGGCGAACTCCTCGGCCTTGGTCGAGTCGGCCACCTCGCCGTCCAGCGCCACCACGTCGCCGCGGGCGGCGCCCAGCGCGGCCAGCGCGTCGCCGTACGCGGTCCTGGTCGCCACCCGGTCGCCCACCTTGTACTCGGGCATGACCAGGTCGCCGCCTTCGAACCGGTGCGACTCGGCCCCGCGTTCCGGACGCCGCACGGTGACCCGCAGGTCACGCCGGCCGCCCAGCTCCTCGACGGCGACCTCCGGCTCCTTCAGCGGCTTGCCGTGCGCGCCCTCCTTGTCCTCGACCGCCCGCGCGCCCGCGCCCTTGCGGGTGACGGCCAGGACGGCGACGGGCCGGCCGCGGGTGCCGCGCGCCTCCTCGAACGCCTCGTCGATCCGGGCGGGGTCGTGCCCGTCGATCTCGATCGTGTGCCAGCCGAACGCGCCGAACCTGCGCGCGTACGCCCCGGTGTCCCAGCCGTGCCGGGTGGGGCCGCGCTGGCCCAGGCGGTTGACGTCCACGATCAGGGTCAGGTTGTCCAAGCCCAGGTCGCCGGCCTGCTCGGCCGCCTCCCAGATGGATCCTTCGGCCAGCTCGCTGTCGCCGCACAGGACCCACACCCGGTACGGCCCGCGCTCCAGCCGGCCGGCCATCGCGACGCCCACCCCGACGGGCAGCCCCTGGCCGAGTGAGCCGGTGGCCACGTCCACCCAGGGCAGCCGGGGCGTCGGATGGCCTTCGAGCCGGCTGCCGCGCTTCCGGAACGACAGCAGCTCCTCGTCGGTGATCGCGCCCGCGGCCTTGAACAGGGAGTACAGCAGGGGCGAGGCGTGTCCCTTGGAGAAGATGAGGTGGTCGCTCGCCGGGTTCCCCGGGTCCTCGAAGTCGTAACGCAGGTGGCGGGCGAGGAGCACCGCCATCAGATCGGCGGCGGACATCGACGACGTGGGGTGGCCGGAGCCCGCCTCGGCGGCGGCTCGCACCGAGTCGACGCGGAGTTGCGCGGCCAGCTCGCCGAGAAACCGCAGATCTCGTTCAGCCATGATTCCCTCCGATGGTTTCCGGCCGCCTGCCCGTGGGGATCCGGCGGATCGGAGCCCGCCGCTCGCTCAGCGGGAGGACTTCCTGGCCACGACCGCCGCGCCTGCCGCCGCGGTGGCGGCCGCCAGGGTGAGCAGGACCGGCCGGCGGTGCTGGGAGAGCCAGAGCTGCGGGCTGCGCGCGTGGCTGCGGTCGTCGAAGCCGCCATGGGCGCCGTGGTCGTGGTGCTCGTCGGCCGGCTCCCACAGGTTCGCGGTGCCGTTCGGGGCTTTCTCGTCGGTCTGCTGCGACTGGACGCCGGTCCTGGCCAGGTAGCGGTCCAGCAGGGCGGGGGCGACGCGCTGGGCCATGATGCCGGCCGCGGTCATGGCGCCGACCCAGTACTCCTTGCGTTCCGGGTGCGCGGCCGCGTGCACGATGCCCCGGGCGGCCACCTCCGGCTGGTAGATCGGGGGAACCGGCTGCGGGTGCCGGCGCAGCTTGGACAACGCCCAGTCGAACTGCGGCGTGTTCACCGCGGGGAGCTGGACCGTCGTGACCTGGATGCCGCTCCGCTCCGCCAGCAGCTCGGTGCGGAGCGACTCGGTGAATCCCCGGATGGCGTGCTTGGCGCCGCAGTAGGCCGACTGCAGGGGGACGGAACGGTGCGCGAGCGCCGAGCCCGTCTGCACGATCGTGCCCCGGTTCCTCGGGCGCATCAGGCCGAGGGCCACCTTGGTGCCCCAGACGTAGCCGAGGTACGTGACCGCGGTCGTGCGCTCGAACTCCTCGGGGGAGATGTCGGAGAAGGGGGCGAACACGGAGGAGAAGGCCGTGTTGATCCACACGTCGATGGGGCCCAGCTCGGCCTCGATCCGCTCGGCGGCCTTGCGGACCTGCTCGTAGTCGGCCACGTCCGCCTCGTACACCTGCCCGATGCCGCCGGCCGCGCCGACGTCCACCGCGGCGGCGCCGAGACCCGTCGTGCCGCGGGCGATGAGCGCCACCTTGGCGCCCTTGGCGCCCAGTTCACGGACCACCGCGCGGCCCACGCCGCCGCTCGCGCCCGTGACGACGACCACCCGGTCCTGGAGGATGTGGGGAGCCATGGGGGTGATCAGCCCGCCTCTCCGACGTCGCGGTTCTTCTGCCGGCGGACGGCGAGGTAGATGTCGACGGCCGTGACGATCGCCGCGATGACGGCGATCCCGGTCAGCACCCACGCCTGCGAGATGATGCCGAGCACCGCCAGAGCGAACAGGAACACCAGGATGAACGAGCCCGCTCTGATGTGGACCACGTCGCGGGGTGTCGCCGGGACCATCGCATGGCCCTTTTTGTCTTGGCTTTCGGACCAATACTTGTCTTCACTCATGGGCCGTCACCTGCCCGAGTCGTTTGCCCCCTAACGCGGCGGGTAGCCGGTCCGGCGTGCCCGACCTGCATCCCAGTGATCAGAACGAGCCGGGGATCACCCGGCGTCGCCGGGGCCGGGGATTCAGCTACCACGGCCCGGACGGCGAGAACGTCCGCAACAAGGCGACGCTGGCCAGGATCAGAGCGCTGACGATCCCGCCGGCATGGACCGACGTGTGGATCTGCGCGTCCCCCAACGGGCATCTGCAGGCGGTAGGCACCGACGCGGCGGGGCGTCGTCAGTACCGCTACCACGACCTGTGGCGGCAGCAGCAGGACGAGGCCAAGTTCGACCGGGTGCTGGAGCTGGCCGAGCGGCTGCCCGCGTTCAGGAAGAGCGTCGACGAGGCGCTCAAGGGGCGCGGCCTGACCAGGGAGCGGGTGCTCGCGGCCGCGGCGCGGCTGCTCGACATCGGCTTCTTCCGCGTCGGCGGCGAGAACTACGACACCTACGGCCTGGCCACGCTCCGGATGGAGCACGTCACCTGCGCACGCGGCACGATCACCTGCGCGTACCCCGCCAAGGGCGACGTGCCCCGCGAGGTCGTCGTGGCCGATCCCGCCGCCTGCCGGGTGGTCAGATCGCTCAAGGCGCTGCGGGCCGACGGCGAGCTGCTGCGCTACCGGGGCGAGAACGGCTGGGTGGACGTGCGCAGCGAGGACATCAACGACTACCTGCGCGAGACCATCGGCGAGTTCACCGCCAAGGACTTCCGCACCTGGCACGCCACCGTGCTGGCCTCCGTCGGGCTGGCCGTCTCGCGGATGGCCGACAGCCCGACCGCCAAGAAGCGGGCCGTCGCCCGGGTCATGCGGGAGGTCTCCGAGTATCTGGGCAACACCCCCGCCGTGGCGCGGTCCTCCTACGTGGATCCGCGGGTGATCAGCGCGTACGAGGCGGGCAGGACGATCGGCCATGCCCTCACCGAGCTGGGCGCGGGCGTGGACGACGGCAATCTGGCCACCCACGGTGAGGTGGAAGGAGCCGTCATCAACCTCCTTCGTACCGTTTGAGCGGTTCTTTGCCGGGCATGCGCGGCAAAGAGTAAGGAGGAAAGCGATGGAAGCTCCGCAGTACGTCGCGGCCCGCGTCCAGGCGGCGCTGGCCGAGGACGGCCGTACGCATGAGCTCGGCATCCGGGTCGACGTCAGAGGCGACCAGCTTTTCCTGCGTGGCCAGGTGAGCGGGGCCGAGCAACGCGACCGGCTCGGCCAGGTGGCCCGGGAGATCGCTCCTGATCTGCACGTGCACAACGAGATCAAGGTCGTCGAGGTCACCAGGCCAGGGGAGGATGAGCGTCTTGACTGATCTGCGCATCGCGGCCGTGGGAGACATCCATCTGGGCGAGGATGTGCGCGGCCAGTACCGCAAGAGCCTGGACGGGATCGAGGAACGCGCCGACGTGCTCATGGTGGCCGGCGACCTGACCCGGCACGGCACGCTGGCGGAGGGCCGGGTGGTGGCCGACGAACTGCGCGACCTGCCGATCCCGGTGGTGGCCGTGCTCGGCAATCACGACTACCACTCCGACCTGCAGCACGAGATCGCCGGTGAGCTGCGCGACGCCGGCGTCATCGTCCTCCACGACGACGGCGTCGTCATCGAGTGCTCCGGCGCGCGGCTCGGCGTGGTCGGCGGCAAGGGCTTCGGCGGCGGGTTCGCGGGCAAGTGCGCCAGCGAGTTCGGCGAGCGCGAGACCAAGAACTTCGTGCGTCACACCCGGCTGATCGCCGAGTCGTGGCAGCGGGCGCTCAAGGAGATGGACGCCGACCGCAAGGTCGTGCTGTCGCACTACTCCCCGATCAAGGAAACGCTGGAGGGCGAGCCGCTGGAGATCTACCCGTTCCTCGGCAGCTACCTGCTCGCCGAGGCGGTCGACACCGTGGGCGCCGACCTCATCCTGCACGGCCACGCGCACAAGGGCACCGAGAAGGGGATGACCTCCGGTGGCATCCGGGTGCGCAACGTCGCCCTGCCGGTGCTCGGCCGGGCGTACGCCGTCTACTGCCTCGCGGGCGAGTAGCCGCCCATGACGAAGCCCTTCCCGGGTCGCCCGGGAAGGGCTTCTTCGGTTCGGTGCAACTCCGTTTTTATTGAGGGCAATTCACCGGGCCGGCGGCGATAACCGCCGGCCCCGCGAACGAGCGTGTGGGGCGTCAGGACACGCCCTACACATTGAAGATGCTGACACCGCCGGGGCCGACCAGGAATCCGAGAACGATCAGTACGATCCCCCACAGGAGGTCGCGACGGGCCAGAATCACATAGATGCCGGCGATGACGAGAATTACCGCGATGATCCAGAGCAAAGTAGCCATGGGCCTCTCTCTGCCCTCCGCGCGGAGTATTTAACATTTTTCTACTTCGACCTCGTACGGAGTGGTTCGTGGCGATGTTCTGGCAGGCCAGTTCGCGTGCCGCACGGGCTAGGTGGACTGCACCATCTTGGTGTGGGCCAGCTGGAGCCAGTCGGAGGCGGCCACCGCCGTGAGCGCCGCCCCCGCCAGCCGGGTGGCGCGGGGGGCGAAGACCAGGCCGATGGCGTAGCCGGTGGCGACCCACTGGGCGATGCAGAACGGGCAGCTGACCAGTTCGCCGAGGGTGTTGCGCGGCTCTTCCTTCAGCTCCGACGGTCCGCTCACCCCCTCGAAGCGGGTGAACGGCGCTCGGATCGGGCTGGTGACCGGGTCCTTGGCCAGCAGGCGCGCCAGCTTGTTGGTGGACGCCGCCATCAGGCCTACGTCCAGCAGGCTGATCCGCTCCGGCGGACGCCTGCCGGTCAGCTTCGCGACGACGGCCGCCGCCGCCACGACCGTCCCGTAGACGCCGATGATGCGGACGTAGGTACCCAAGGGCCGGTCGTGCTCGCCCTCGTACTCCTGCTCGGTCTTCTCCAGGAACTCCGTCATAGGGCGTGGCGCTACCCTCAGGCCACCGCTCTACGCGCCGGAGCAGGCCTATTCGGCGATCGTGAGGGTAGCCCGCTCACATGAGCAGCCACAGTCATGAAGTCACTGACGCCATCCTTGACACCCTCAAACGGGCGAGCTCCGGGCTGAAGGACGCGAACGTGAAATTCGCCCTCGCGGGAGGGTGCGCGGCGTACGCCCGAGGCGCGGCGCCCTCCCTGCACGACGTGGATTTCGTGATCACCGAGCATGACGTGCCCGCCGCCCTGGAGGCGCTGCGGGGCATCGGTTTCCAGACGGCCAAGCCGCCGGAGGACTGGCTGGTGAAGGCGTACGACGACGGCAAGCTGGTGGACCTGATCTTCAGGGTGTCGGACCGGGCGGTCACCGACGAACTGCTGGACCGGGCCGAGCCGATGAAGGCGTCGGCGGTGATCGTGCCGGTGCTGGAGGCGACGGACCTGGTGATCTCCTGGCTGATGCCGCTGTCGGAGCACGCGTGCGACTACGGCGCGCTGCTTCCCCAGGTGCGGGCCCTGCGTGAGCAGGTCGACTGGTCCCGGGTCGCCGCCGTGACGGCGCCTTCCCCGTACGCGGCGACCTTCCTGACGCTGCTGGAACGGCTCGGCGTGCTGGAGTCGGCGACCGAGCCCGCGGGAGACACCTCCTGGCCGTGAGCCACGGACACCGCCGCGGGCCGCGTCGCTTCGGCGCGGCATTTTCGTGCCCGCAGCCGGACGATCACGCGGCCCGCGCGGCGGTTATCCGGGTGCGTCCCGTCTGTCGCTCGGGCTAGGGTGGCCCGGTGCCGCGACAGATCATCTGCTCCCCTCCTCCCGCCCGCTAGCGGGCGGCATTTCCTGATTTTCCGGGTCTGACCGATCCGGGGGTGGCTGCTGCCCGCATCCGGGCCCTCTTCCACCACTCCCTTCGGAGCAGATCTGTCATGACCCAACTGTCCATCCGGCGTGCCACCGGGTACGTGGTCACGGCCGCGGCGGCGTGGGGCACCGGCGGCGCGGCGGGATCCCTGCTGTTCGCCGCGGGCGGCCTCGACGCCCTCGACGTCACCTTCTGGCGCTTCCTCCTCGGCGCCGCCTTCCTCCTGCCCCTGCTCGGCGGCGCGCGGATGCGGCTCGACCGCCACGTGCTGGTGGTCGGCGCGGGCATGGCCGTCTACCAGGCGGCCTACTTCGCCGCCATCGCGCGGTCCGGCGTCGCGGTGGCCACCGTGATCACCATGGGCGCGACGCCGGTCTTCACCGCACTCGGCGGGCGGCTCTTCCTCCGCGAGCGTCTCGGCGCCTCCGGCCTGGCCGCCCTCCTGGCCGCACTCGCGGGCCTGGTCCTCCTGACGGTCGGGTCCCCGGCGGACGCCACCGGCGACGGGGGCGGGATGCTCGCGGGGACCGGGTTCGCCATGCTGTCGGCCTTCGGGTACGCCGGGGTGACACTGCTGTCACGGCGGCGGGGGACGGCGGCCGAGCCGGGCAACCCGCTGGCCACCGCCGCCGCCGGGTTCCTCGTGGGGGCCGCGTGCGTGCTGCCGTTCGCGCTGGCCGGCGGCGTGCTGCCGCGGGTGAGCTGGGAGAGCGCGGCGCTGCTCGCCTTCCTCGGCGCGGTGCCCACCGCGCTGGCCTACGGGCTGTTCTTCCGCGCCCTCACGAAGCTGAGCGCCACCACCGTCGCCATCGTGTCGCTGGGCGAGGCCGCCTTCGCGGCCCTGGTCGGGGTGGCGCTGCTCGGTGAGCGGCCCGGCCCCGCGAGCTGGGCGGGATGCGCGTTGTTGCTGCTGGCCGGGGTCGTCCCGGTCTGGCGGGGGCAGCGGGACTAGCGGGCGGGGGCGGTCCGCCGGATGGGTTAGGGTCCGTACGGCGGGCCGCTCCGCATGGCGCGAGGGAACGGTGCCGGCGAAGCGCGCGTTGGAGGAACTGTGGCCTCGATTACAGGAATCGTCAGGAACCTTCTGGACCGCCCCGGTGGGGTCAACCTGAGCCCTTACCGGAAAGTCGTGAAGGCCGCGGCCGACCGTGCCGACCGCGTCAAGGCGCTCGACGAGCTTCCCCGGCCCGGCATGGACGACCTGGCCGAGTTCTGCGCCGTGGCCAGGGAGGCCGCCGACCGCACGCTCGGGCTCCGGCCGTACGACGTCCAGCTGCTCGGCACGCTCGCGCTGCTCGACGGCAAGGTCGCGGAGATGGCCACCGGCGAGGGCAAGACGTTGTCCGGCGCCATGGCGGCCGCCGGTTACGCCCTGCAGGGCAAGCGGGTGCACGTCATCTCCGTCAACGACTACCTCGCCCGGCGCGACGCCGAGTGGATGGCCCCCTTCTACGAGGCGATGGGGGTCACCGTCGGCTGGCTCGACCAGAACTCCACGCCCGGCGAGCGGCGCGAGGCGTACGCCAAGGACGTCACCTACGGGCCGGTCAGCGAGATCGGCTTCGACGTGCTGCGCGACCGGCTGCGCACCGACCCGGGCGAGCTGATCGTGCCGGAGCCGGAGGTGGCGCTGGTCGACGAGGCCGACTCGGTCCTGGTCGACGAGGCCAAGGTGCCGCTGGTGATGGCGGGCTCGTCCGACGCGGGCGACACGGTGCCGGAGATGGCGCTGCTGGTCCGCACCCTCGTGCGCGGCTACCACTACGAGATCGACGACCAGGCGCGCAACGTCTACCTGACGCCCAAGGGCGCCGAGACGGTCGAGAAGCGGCTGGACGTCGAGCTCTACGACGAGAACGAACCCGGCACGCTGATCGAGCTCAACCTGGCCCTGCACGCCCACGCGCTGCTCACCCGCGACGTCGACTACATCGTGCGCGAGGGCAAGGTGCAGCTCATCAACCCCTCGCGCGGCCGGGTGGCGGTGCTGCAGCGCTGGCCCAACGGCCTGCAGGCGGCCGTGGAGGCCAAGGAGGCGCTGCCCGCCAGCGACAAGGGCGAGATCCTCGACTCGATCACCGTCCAGGGCCTGATCAGGCGCTACCCGCGGGTGTGCGGCATGACCGGCACGGCCGTCGCGGTGAGCGAGCAGCTCGGCGAGTTCTACGGGCTGAAGGTCGCGGTGATCCCGCCCAACCGGCCGTGCGTGCGCGAGGACGAGCCCGACCGGATCTACCCGACGGGGCCGGAGAAGGAGACCGCCCTGGTCGAGGAGATCCAGCGGGTGCACGAGACCGGCCGGCCGATCCTCATCGGCACGCTCGACGTGGCCGAGTCGGAGAGCCTCGCCACCCTGCTGCGCCGCCGCGGCCTCGACCCGGTGGTGCTCAACGCCAAGAACGACGCGGAAGAGGCCGCGATCATCGCCAAGGCCGGCGAGCGTGACGCGATCACCGTGTCCACCCAGATGGCCGGCCGCGGCACCGACATCCGCCTCGGCGAGGGCGTCGCCGAGCTGGGCGGCCTGTACGTGATCGGCTCCGGCCGCCACGCCAGCAGCCGCCTGGACGACCAGCTCCGCGGCCGGGCCGGCCGGCAGGGCGACCCGGGCGGCTCGGTGTTCTTCGTCGGCCTCGACGACGAGCTGGTCACCCAGTTCGCGGCCGAGGAGCGCCCGCCCGCCGCCGACCCCGACGGCCAGGTGCGCCACCGCCGCGCCGCCTACATCGTGGGCCACGCCCAGCGCGTGGCCGAGGGCGTCAACCTGGAGATCCACCGCAACACCTGGCGCTACACCCGCCTGCTGGAGCAGCAGCGCGAGCTCATCCTGGAGTGGCGCGACAAGGTGCTCCACACCGACTCGGCGGCCCGCGCGCTGGCCGAGGCCGACCCGGACCGGTGGGCGGCGCTGCCGGAGGACACCCGCGAGGAGACGGCCAGGCAGATCGTGCTGCACGCGATCGACGCCTGCTGGACCGAGCACCTGGCGTTCCTGCACGACCTGCGCGAGGGCATCCACCTGCGGGCGCTGGGCCGGATGAGCCCGATCGACGAGTTCCACCGGGAGGCGGTGGCCGAATACAAGGCGCTGCAGGCGGAGATCGAGCGGCGCTCGCTCGCGGCGTTCGAGGAGCCGGAGCCCGACCTGAAGCGGCCCGAGGCCACCTGGACCTACCTGGTGCAGGACAACCCGTTCGGCACCGAGTGGGACCGGATTCTCAAGCGGGTCAAGGGCGGCTCCGCGCGTACCTGACAGCAGATGGCAGGTACGGCTGGAAGGCTGACGGCATGACGACGAAAGCCAAGCTCCTCGCCGTGACCATCGACTGCGCGGAGCCCAAGAAGCTGGCCGAGTTCTACCACCAGGTCACCGGCCTGCCCATCCAGTACGCCGCTGACGAGTACGCCGCGGTCAGCGACGGCACCACCACGATCTACTTCGGCCGGGTGCCCGACCGCGAGCCGGTGCCGTGGCCCAGCCCCGCCAAGCAGTTCCACCTGGACTTCAGGGTCCCCGACGTGGAGAAGGCGGTGGAGGAGTATGTCGGGCTGGGCGCCACCAGGCCGGAGTTCCAGCCGGGCGTCACCGACGAGGGCGTCCGCTGGGTGGTGATGCAGGATCCGGAGGGCCACGCGTTCTGCGTCTGCCCCGAGAAGTCCTGACCTTCGAAGCCTCAGGTTGTGCCCGTGATGCGCGGAAGAATGTCCTAAAGGATGATTCGACCGTAGCCCGTACGCTCTAAGCTGGGGCAATGCTCGAAGGACCTCTCCCCCTGCGCGGGTGCCCATGACCTGGATCGGCGTGCTCATCGCGCTGGCGGGCGCTCTCGGATACGCGCTGGGGGCGGCGCTGCAGCAGTACGAAGCGGTGTCCGAAGGCGCCTCGCTCAAGTTGATGCGGCGCCCGCGTTGGTGGATCGGCGGCGCCATCGGGTTCACCGGCGCGTGCCTCCACGCGGTCGCGCTGAGCTTCGCGCCGCTGGTGGCGGTGCAGCCGATCAGCGTGGCGACGCTGGTGTTCGCGGTCCCGCTGGCCGCCTTCATGTACGGCCGCAAACCGTACAAGGCGGAGATCTTCGGCTCGATCGCCGTGGCGGTGGGCCTGCTCTGGCTGATGATGCTGGTGCCGCACCACGACGTGGTGCCCCGGTTGAGCGACGGCGCCGCGCTCGGGTTCATCGGCGTGATCACGCTGATCGCGCTGGCCACCCAGGTCGCCGCCTCGCGGGTGCACGGGCCGGCCAGGGCGATGCTGCTGTCGGTCGGCGCGGGCGTGGTCACGGCCAGCGTCTCGACGTTCGTCCGGGTGGTGGGGGGCGGCCTGGAGGGCGACCTCGGCCGGCTGCTCCACTGGTTCACGCTGGCCGTGCCGGTGCTGCTGGTCTTCGCGGTGGTGCTGCTGCAGCGCTCCTACGCGGTCGGCTACTTCGGCATCGCCTACGCGGGCGTGCAGGTGATCGACCCGATCACGTCGGTGATGGCCGGCGCGCTGCTGCTCGGCGAGCCGCTGCCGACCAGCCCGGCCACCGCGATCCCCGCCCTGTTCGCGGCGGCGCTGACCATCGCCGGCACGATCACGCTCGGGCGCCTGGCGCCGGATCACTCGAAGCCGGCGCCGGTGGCCGCCACCGCAGAATCCCGTCCATTGACCGCAGCATCAGATCTGGCGTGAGCCGGGTGGCCAGCGACATCGCGGTGTCGCGCAGGGCCACGGCGGCCGGGTTGCGCAGCTTGGTCATCCGGCAGATGCTCATGGACCGCCGTACCACCTCGGCGGTGCGGCCCAGTCTGGCCTCGGTGTAGGCGGCCAGGTCGCCGCCGGCGACGTGGGCGAGCACGACCGCGTCCTCGATGGCCTGGCAGGCGCCCTGGCCCAGGTTGGGCGTCATAGGGTGGGCGGCGTCGCCGAGCAGCGCCACCCGCCCCGCGTGCATGGCGGGCAGCGGGTCGCGCAGGTAGTAGAGGTCGTTGCGGAGGATCCTGGCCGGGTCGGCGTCGCGCAGCAGGGCGGGGATCGGCTCGTGCCAGCCGCCGAACCTGCGGATCAGCTCCGCCCGCTCGTCGCCGGCGCTCTCTCCGGCCGGGGCGAGGTCGGTGGCGTAGAAGTAGACCGTCTCCTCGTCCAGCGGGTGCGCGCCGAACACCAGGCCGCGGCCCCAGCTCTCGCTGCTGCGCAGCGGCTCGGCGGGCCTGGGCACCAGCCCGCGCCAGGCCGTCACCCCCGAGTGGACCGGACCCGGGTGGTCCGGGAAGATCGCCCGACGGCTGGGGGAGTGGATGCCGTCGGCGGCCACGACCAGGTCTCCGGTGAACTCGCCGGCGTCCGTCAGGACCGCGCCGGTGGTCGCGTCCACGCCGGTGACGGTGGTGCCGAGGCGTAGCCGGTCCGGTCCGAGAGCCTCGGCCAGCAGGTCGACCAACCGGGAGCGGAGCAGCACCACGGCGGCCTGGTCGCCGTAGCGCTCGGCCGCCTCGTCGCCGCTGGTGTGGGTGAGCCAGCGGCCGTCGGGCCTGCGGATGCCGATCTGCCCCTGCATCCGCGACAGGGCCCGGACCGGGTCGCCCAGGCCGATCGTGTCGAGGGCGCGCAACCCGTTGACCGCGATGGCCAGCCCGGAGCCGACCGGTTCCAGGTTGGGCGCGCGCTCCAGGACGGTGACGTCCCAGCCCCGGTCGCGCAGGGCGACGCCCGCGGTCAGCCCGCCGATGCCACCGCCGATGATGATCGCTTTCATGGCCATCCCTTCACTACTTCTGTAGTGCCAGCGTACTACGGCCGTAGTTGGGACTACAACAGTAGTATCAGGGACCGTGAAGCGATCCGAGGCCGTGGCGGAGGCGGCGATCAGCCTGCTCGCCGAGCGTGGCATGCGCGGGCTCACCCACCGCGCCGTCGACGAGGCCGCCGGGCTGCCCCCGGGGTCCACGTCCAACGTGGCCCGCACCCGGGCGGCGCTGCTGGAGCTCACGCTGTCGCGGCTCACCGAGCTGGAGGCGCGGGTGTTCGCCGGGGCGGGGGCCGACGGGCCGCCGCCGGGCGCCGATCTGATCGAGCTGCTCGCCGGGATGCTGACGGCCCAGTTGCGCGACCGCCGCCGCACGCTGGCCCGCTACGAGCTGGCGCTGGAGGCCACCAGGCGGCCGGAACTGCGGGTGATCTACGACCGGGCGGGCCGCCGGTTCCGCGACCCCGCCGTCGCCCTGCTCGCCGCCGCGGGCTCGGGTGATCCGGTACGGCACGGCCGCCAGCTCGTGGCGTTCGCCGAAGGCGTCATGTTCGACGCGATCGCCGGGGCGGGCGCCGAGCCGTCACCGGAAGACCTGCGCGCCGGGATCCGCGAGCTCCTGACGGGCATGCTGGGCCGCGACCCCGGTGCAGGGGGCGGCCCTAGCTGGTGAGGCGGGCGCCCCGGACCGCACCCCGAACGTCAGGGCGGGCCTAGCTGGTGAGGCGGGCGCGGTGGGCCGGCCACTCGTCGTCGAGGATGCCGAAGCAGGCCGTGTCGCGCCAGGTGCCGTCGGGCCTGCGGCGGTGGCGGCGGAGCGTGCCCTCGTGCAGGCCGCCGATCCGCTTGATGGCGGCCTGGGAGCGCAGGTTGAGCGCGTCGGTCTTGAGCAGCACCCGGTTGTAGCCGAGCTTGTCGAAGGCGTGGTCGAGGAGCAGCACCTTGCAGGAGGTGTTCACGGCCGAGCGCCAGTGGGCGCGGCCGTACCAGGTCCAGCCGATCTCGACGCTCTCGTCGAACCCGGGCACGTCGCAGTAGGTGGTCCAGCCGATCGCCCGCCCGGTCTCCTTGAGCACGACGGCCAGCGGCACGTGCTTGTCGTCCTCGATCAGGAAGCGCGCGGTCGCCGCCAGGTCGGTCTCGGCGCGCGGGGTGGCGATCGGCAGCCACCGCCACACCTCGTCGTCCCCGCCGCCGGCGGCGAACAGGTCGGGCACGTGGCCGGGGGTCAGCGGTTCCAGCCGGACTATGTCGTTCTCGAGCACCACGGGTGCGGGGAGGTTCGCGGTCATGGCGCCGACCTTACGGGGGTAGGTCCGTACGGAAGAGAGCCACCTGGGTGGTTTTGGCGGCGACCACTGTCGACAGCCATACCGGCCGGTCGGTAGGCTCGCTGGCATGGACTTCGCCTTCGACAGCGTCACCGAGGACTTGCGTGAGCGCCTGCTGCAGTTCATGGACGAATGCGTCCACCCCGCCGAGCCCGCCTTCGAGGAGCAGGTCAAGACCAGCGGCTGGAGCGTCCCGCCGCTCATCGAGGACCTGAAGGACGAGGCGAGGAAGCGCGGCCTGTGGAACCTGTTCCTGCCCGGTGACCACGGCGCGGGGCTCACCAACCTCCAGTACGCGCCGCTCGCGGAGATCATGGGCCGCAGCCCGCATCTGGCGCCGGTGGCCACGAACTGCGCCGCGCCCGACACGGGCAACATGGAAGTGCTCTCCATGTTCGGCAGCGCGTGGCAGCGCGAGGAGTGGCTGCGGCCGCTGCTCGACGGCGAGATCCGCTCGGCGTTCGCGATGACCGAGCCCGACGTGGCCTCCTCCGACGCCACCAACATCGCCACCTCGATCACCCGCGACGGCAACGAGTACGTCATCAACGGTCGCAAGTGGTTCATCTCGGGCGCGATGAACCCCAACTGCAAGATCTTCATCGTGATGGGCAAGACCGACCCGGAGGCGCCCAAGCACCGCCAGCAGAGCATGGTCCTGGTTCCCCGCGACACCCCCGGCCTGCACATCAAGCGCGGCATGCACGTCTTCGGCTACGACGACGCCGACCACGGCGGGCACGCCGAGGTCGTCTTCGAGGACGTCCGCGTCCCGGCGGAGAACCTCGTCGGCGAGGAGGGCGGCGGCTTCGCCATCGCCCAGGCCCGGCTCGGCCCCGGACGCATCCACCACTGCATGCGCCTGATCGGCATGGCCGAGCGGGCCGTCGAGCTGATGTGCCGCCGGGCGCTGGCCAGGACGACGTTCGGCAAGCCGATCGCCCGGCAGGGCGTGGTGCAGGACTGGATCGCCGAGTCCCGCATCAAGATCGAGCAGCTGCGCCTGCTCGTGCTGAAGACCGCCTGGCTGATGGACACCGTCGGCAACCAGGGCGCCCACACCGAGATCCAGGCCATCAAGATCTCCACCCCGATCACCGTGGAGTGGATCCTGGACAAGGCCATCCAGACCCACGGCGCGGGCGGCGTCTCGCAGGACTTCCCGCTGGCCGCGCTCTGGGCCGGAGCCCGCTCGCTGCGCCTGGCCGACGGGCCGGACGAGGTCCACAAGCGGTCGCTGGCCTACCGCGAGCTCAAGCAGTACATGTGACCTCTCGACGACAGGAGCTGGAGTGGACGAAGCACGGCTCAAGGAGCGCGTAGCCGCGTTCCTGAGCGAGAACGACCCGGAAGGCGACCGGCTGGAGTTCCTGCGCGCCAGGTTCGACGCCGGCCTGGCCTGGGTCTGGTTCCCCGAGGGGCTCGGCGGCCTGGGGCTCTCCCGCGACATGCAGGCGGTCGTGGAGCGCGAGCTGGCCGGCACCCCGCAGATCGACGGCGGGGTGCAGGGCATCGGCCTCGGCATGGCCGCGCCCACGATCCTCGCCTTCGGCACCGAGGAGCAGAAACGCCGCTTCCTGCGGCCGCTGTGGACCGGTGAGGAGATCTGGTGCCAGCTCTTCAGCGAGCCCGGCGCCGGATCCGACCTGGCCACGCTCGCCACCCGGGCGGTCCGGGACGGCGACGAGTGGGTGGTCGACGGGCAGAAGGTGTGGACGTCCGGCGCCCACCACGCCCGCTGGGCCATCCTGGTCACCCGCACCGACCCCGACGTGCCCAAGCACTGCGGGCTGACGTACTTCATCTGCGACATGCACGCGCCCGGGGTCGACGTCCGGCCGCTGCGGCAGATCACCGGCGAGGCCGAGTTCAACGAGGTGTTCCTGACCGGCGTGCGGCTCGCCGACGACCTGCGGCTGGGCGCGGTCGGCGACGGCTGGCGGGTCGCGCAGACCACGCTGATGAACGAGCGGGTGGCCATCGGCGGCGGCGGGGGCGCCCGGGGCGGCGGCCTGGTGGCGGGCGTGCTGCGCTCCTGGCGCGACCATCCCGAGCTGCGCACCCACGACCTGCACCAGCGGCTGCTGTCGCTCTGGGTGGAGGCCGAGGTGACCCGCCTGTCGGGCGCGCGGCTGCGCGAGCAGCTCGCGGCCGGCCAGCCAGGGCCTGAAGGGTCCGGCATGAAGCTGTCGTTCGCCAAGCTCAACCAGGCGTTGACCGGCCTGGAGATGGAGTTCCTGCGCGACCTCGGCTACGACGACTACGCCTTCCGCCGCTCCGAGACCGTCGACTTCTTCGGCCGCGGCCCCGGCTACCGCTATCTGCGGGCCAAGGGCAACTCGATCGAGGGCGGCACCTCGGAGATCCTGCGCAACATCATCTCCGAACGGGTGCTCGGCCTGCCCTCGGAGCCCCGCATCGACAAGGACGTGCCCTGGAAGGACCTGCCGCGATGAGCCTGCTGTATTCCGAGGTCGAGGAGGAGCTCCGGGCCGCCGTGCGCGACCTGCTCGCCGACCGCTGCCCGCCGTCGGCGGTGCTCAAGCGCGCCGAGTCGCGGCCGTACGACCCGGACCTGTGGAAGACGCTGGCCGGGGAGATCGGCGTGGCGGGACTGCTCATCCCCGAGCGGCACGGCGGCGCGGGCGCGTCCGCCAGCGAGGCCGCCGTGGTGCTGGAGGAGCTGGGCCGCGGCGTCGCGCCGGTGCCGTTCTTCACCAGCTCGGTGCTGGCCACGTACGCGCTCGTCCAGGCGGGCGCGGGCGAGCTGCTCGAACGGCTGGCCGACGGGCGCTCGACGGCCGCGCTCGCGGTGTCGTTCGCCGCGTCCCCGTACCGGCCCGACCGCGGGGCGTCGGTGCGGGTGGCGGACGGGCGGCTGACCGGCACGGTCACCGGGGTGGCCGGGGCGGACGTGGCCGACATGCTGCTCGTGCCGGTCGAGGGCGGGCTCTACCAGGTGGAGGGGGCCGAGCTGCGGGCGGAGACCTCGTTCGACCTCACCCGCCCGGTCTCCACCGTCACCTTCGACGGCGCTGCCGCCACCCGCCTGGGCGACGTGGACGTGGCGGGCGTGCTGCGGTTCGGCGCCCGGCTGCTGGCCTCCGAGCAGTACGGAGTCGCGCAGTGGTGCCTGGACACCACGCTGGCCTACGTCAAGGAGCGTCACCAGTTCGCCCGGCCGGTCGGCTCCTTCCAGTCGATCAAGCACCGGCTGGCCGACCTGTGGCTGGACGTGGTGCGCGCCCGCGCCGCGGCCCGCAACGCCGCGGCCGAGGACTCGCCGGTCGCCGCAGCCGTGGCCCAGGCGTGGAACGCGAGCGTGGCCGTGCGCGCCGCGGAGGAGGCGCTCCAGCTGCACGGCGGCATCGGCATGACCTGGGAGCACCCGCTGCACCTGTATCTCAAGCGCGCCAAGTCGGCCGAGGTCGCGCTGGGCACGCCCGGCGACCACCGGGAGGCGCTGGCCTCACTCGCCGGGGTGCCCGGCCCGGAGTGAGGCGAGCAGCAGGTCGGCGAAGTGCTCGCCCACCTGGGCGCCGGTCAGCGGCCCGTCCGCGTGGAACCAGGTGCCCAGGTGGTGCACCGAGCCGAAGAAGTAGTCGACGACCAGCTCGGCCGGCACCCGGTCGCTGAACACGCCCTGGTGCTGGCCCTCCAGCACCAGGGCGCGGAAGCGCTCGTGGTAGCGGCGGCGCTCGGCCCGCACGGTCTTGCGGGTCTCGGGCGCGAGCAGGTGCATCGAGCGGAAGAAGATCTTGGAGTCGTCGAGGTTGTCCGTCGTGGTCTCCACCACGTCGGCCGCCGCCCGGTGCAACCGCTCGACCACGGTGCCGCCGCTGTCGGCGATCTGCGTCAGACGGTCCATCTGCATGCGCAGGACTCTGGCGTAGATCTCGTGCAGCAGGTCATCCTTGGAGTTGAAATAGTGGTACATAGCGCCCTTGGTGACGCCCGCCGCGACGACGATCTCCTGCACGGAGGTGCTCTCGAAGCCCTGCTCGGCGAAGAGCCTGGTGGCTTCGGCCAGGAGCCGCTGGCGTACCGGTTCATCTCTCACGGAGTAAGCATACCGACTGGTCGGTCGAGCGTCTTGATTGTGGTCCTGGAGGTACCAATTACGTCACCTTAGGCTCGCCTTGCTTCAGCATGGGGTATCTCTTTTAGCGGCGAGGGATCTTCGGTGTGGCAGATCCCGTAATGGAACGACATCTTCATTCGGGGAGTTTGCCGTGCCCGGTGGCTCTATCTACGTGCAGCAGGACGAGAAGTTCACGGGGTCGTCACCGCAGTGGTGGTACGAGAAGTTCTGGCGGGAGGGAGCCCAGAGCAGGCGCCGCTCGCGCATGATCAAGGCGGCGGTGGGGGCGGTCGCCGGATTCGCGCTCGCGCTCCGCTTCGGCCTCCCGGGGCCCATCCTCTACGCCGTGGCGCTCGGCGGCGTGGTCGCCGGCGTCGACTGGTGGCTCGACTGGCGCTCGTTCCGGGCCACCGCCGTCTGGCGGGGCGGCCGGCGCGGCGAGGTCATCACCGGCCGGCTGCTGCGGCGCTCGCTCGGCCGGCAGGGCTACCGCGTGCTCGACGGCCGCGCCATCAGGGACCAGGCGTCCATCGACCACCTGGTGATCGGTCCCGGCGGCGTGTGGATCGTCGACAACGAGTCCTGGAGCCCCGATACCGAGATCGCCTCGTACGGCGGCCGGCTGTTCTTCGGCGAGAAGTACGGCACCAAAACCGCCAAGCCGCTGGTCGCGGCCGCGGAGGCGTTCGCCGAGCTGCTCAGCCGCGAGGCCGGCATGGCGGTCACCATCAGGCCGCTGATGGCCGTCCACTGCGGCATGCTGCCGCGCGGCGGCTCGCTCACGGCCGAGGGCGTCACCTTCCTCAAGCCGCGCCTGGTGGCCAAGCACATCAAGGCCAACCGGACGGCCGAGCTCGACGCCGCGCAGATCGAGCTGCTGGCCCGCACCGCGGCCCGCGAGCTGCAACGCGCCTGAGCCCGCTCGGCCGACGGAGCCCGACGGAGCTCAGGCGCGTTCAGGCGCGTCCACCCGCGTTCAGGCGATGTCCTCGATGAAGGCGGCCAGCTGGGCCACGTTCCTGCACTCGTGCATGGGCACCACCGAGCCGTACTCGGTGGCGATCGAGTCGCCGGTGTCCCACTGCCGGCGCGGCTCCGGGTTCAGCCAGTAGGCGTGCCGGGCCTTGCCCGCCAGCGACTTCAGCAGCTCCAGGGCCGGCGGCTGGTAGTTCGACCGCGCGTCGCCGAGGATGAGCAGCGAGGTCTTCGGCCCGATCGCGTCGCCGTAGCGTTCGGCGAACGTCTCCAGCGCGTGGCCGTAGTTGGTGCGGCCGAAGCGCACCATGTCGGCCTCGGCGGCCAGCCGGGCCATCGCGTCCACCACGTCGGCGCCCGGCTGGAAGAACCGGGTGATCTCGTCCACCGTGTCGACGAACCCGAACGCCCGCACCTTGGTGAACTGCTCACGCAAGGCGTACGTGAGCAGCAGCGTGAAGTGCGCGAACGACGACACCGAGTCGCTGGTGTCGCAGAGGATGACCAGCTCCGGCTTGTGCGGCCGGGGCGGCTTGAAGTGGGTGTCCATCGGCACGCCGCCGCTCTGCAGCGAGGCCCGCACGGTGCGGCGGAAGTCGAGCCGCCCGCGCCGGCCCTTCCTGTGCTTGATCGTCAGCCGCGCGGCCAGCCTGCGGGCCAGCGGATGGACCTCGCGGCGCAGCCTGGCCAGGTCGGCCTTGGTGACGCGCAGGAAGTCGATCTGGTCGAGCGGCGGGCGCACCGCCGACCGGGAGATCTTCTCGATGCCGGAGTCCTCGGCGATGCGGCGGCGCACGTCGGCGGAGACCGCCTCCTCGAACCGCCTGATGCCCGAGTTCACCCGCTGCCGCGTGGTCTTCTCGGCCAGCCCGCCGCGCTCCTGCCCGGCCAGCACCTCGCGCAGGATGCCGGCCATGAGCGTCTCCGGCGACAGGGCGCGCAGCACGCTGTAGGAGAACCAGTTCTGCCGGCCCGGCTGCGCCTCCTGCCTGCCGAACCGGCGCACCATGGCCCGCGCGAACGCGCGCAGCTCGATCTCCGTGCCGTCCACCAGCAGGTCGGCCAGGTGCGCGCGCAGGTCGGGCACCGGAGCCTGCTCCAGGTCGACGTCACCGCGCGGGCGCAGGCCGCTCGTCGTCGGCGGGAACCACAGGTCGAACAGCACGTCGAACCCGGGCCGGTAGGCCGGCTTCTTGACCAGCGTCGCCGCGTACGCCTCGCGCAGCGACTCCCGCTCGACCAGGTCGATGACCCCCAGCGCGCGCGCCGCGTCCAGCCCTTCGGCGAGCGAGACGGGCAGCCCCGCGTCCCGCAGCGCGTGCACGAACCCGACGTGCCTGTCGACGAGCGACATCAGGCCAGCCCGAGTTCCTTGACGGCGCGCTCGTGGTCGGAGTTGTGCTTGAGCACCACGCCGAGCGTGCCCGCCACCGTCTCCTCGTCCAGGTCGTCGCGCCCGAGCGCCAGCAGCGTGCAGGCCCAGTCGACGGTCTCGGCCACCGACGGCGCCTTCTTCAGCTCCAGCGCCCGCAGCGTCGCCACCGTGCGGGCGAGCTGCTCGGCCAGGCCGGCGGGGAACTCCGGCACCTGCGCGAGCACGATGTCGCGCTCCCGCTCCGGCGTCGGGTAGCCGATGTGCAGGTAGAGGCAGCGCCGCTTGAGCGCCTCCGACAGCTCGCGGGTGGCGTTCGAGGTCAGCACCACGTACGGCCTGCGCCTGGCGACGATCGTGCCCAGCTCCGGGATCGTCACCTGGAAGTCGGAGAGCAGCTCCAGCAGCAGGCCCTCGACCTCGACGTCGGCCTTGTCCATCTCGTCGATGAGCAGCACGGTCGGCTCCTCGGCCCTGATGGCCTTCAGCAGCGGCCGTTCCAGCAGGAACTCCTCGGTGAAGATGTCGTCGTCGGCGCTGGTGGCCTGGATGCGCAACAGCTGCTTCTTGTAGTTCCACTCGTACAGCGCGCGGGCCTCGTCCAGGCCCTCGTAGCACTGCAGCCGCACCAGGGCGGACCCGGTGGCCTGGGCGACGGCCTTGGCCAGCTGGGTCTTGCCGACGCCCGCGGGACCCTCCACGAGCAGCGGCTTGCCGAGTGCGGCGGCCAGGAACACCGAGGTGGAGATGGCGTCGTCGGAGAGGTAGTCGACGGCGGCGAGCCGCTCGGTCACGTCGGCGGGGGATGCGAACATCGATGCTCCTGTCTGCTGGCCGAACTTTATTCTAGCCGGACACGTCCCCGTCCAACCGATTCGACCAGCATGCGAATCGCCGGTATATTCATCTCCGCAAGCGCCGCTAGCTCAGTTGGTCAGAGCAGCTGACTCTTAATCAGCGGGTCCGGGGTTCGAGTCCCTGGCGGCGTACCTGCACGAAGGCACTCGCGATCAGGTCGCGGGTGCCTTTCGGTTTTCCGGAGCGGGGCTCTCAGCGGGCGTGCAGGCGGCGGAAGTCGTCCAGGCTCTGCCGGTAGAACGCGAGGTCGCGCTCCAGCTTGCTCCTGGTGAGCAGGCCGGGATCCGACTCGCGCAGCGACCGGCCCGTCTCGGTCCAGAAGTCCTCGGGCTCCAGCTCCTCCGCTCCGCCGGGGAAGAACTTCAGCGCCTCCGCCACGGCGTCGGCGGCGAACCGCCAGCCGGCCGCCACCTCGTCGAACTTACGCGCGTCCGACGGGTCGGCGGCGAAGAAGAGCGCGCCTTCCAGCGCCCTGCTCGCGTACGTGGTGGCGATGAGCGCCCACTGGCCCGGATCGATCAGCTCGGAGAGACCGGCGCCGAAGGTCAGCCCCTGCTGCCTGGCCCACGACTCCGACTCGCGCGGCACCAGCAGCTCCGCGTCGCCGAGCCGGATCAGCCAGCCGTCGGTCACCTCCTCGGTGGCCGCCCCGCGCGACGCGCCGGGCTCCTCGCCGACCAGGTCGAGATAGACGTACGCCTCCACGAGCGTGCGCGCGAGACCCTGCTCAGGCATGCCGGCTCACCAGGCCCTGGTAGGTGTCCCTGACGACCAGCAGCCGGTCGAGATCGAACCGGCCGGGCTCCGCCGCGCGCATCCCCAGCCCGCGCTCGGACCAGAACCCGTCGTCGGGCACCGCGTCCGCGCCGGGCGGCACGAACTTGACCACCTCCGCCACGGCCGCCGTCGCCACCTTCAACGCCCGCTCGGCCTCGGCCGGGTCGTCGACCGGCACGTTGCCCGCCGACAGGTCGGCCACCCACAGCCACTCGCCCGCGTCGAGCAGCTCCGACGGCTCCGGCCCGCCGAACGTCGGATAGCCGGTCGGCATCACCGGGCGTGCCGGCAGCCCGAACAGGTACTCGCGGGGGGCCGCGCACTCCTCGCAGTCGCCGGAGTAGCGGTTGACCATTTCACCCGCCACGCTGACCAGCCCGCCGCGCCAGGTGGTGTCCGCCGATCCGCAGGCACACGGGTGCAGATCGAGATAGAGATGCGCCTCGTCCCTCGTCCTCGCCACCGCGAACGCCATCGCCGTCCTCTCGCTCGGGGTTCCCATCATGCCGGAACCGGGTCACACCCGGACCGTCCCGGAGACCGCCGGTTCCCGGGGCGGCGGCGCGCCCGCGCCGCGGCCGCAGGTGCACGGCTCGCCCTCCGGGCAGCGGCACTCCTGTTCCGGGGGGTACCAGCCGGTGGTGTCGGCGAGCGCGCGCAGCCGCTGGAAGTGGGCTGCCCAGTCGCGCGGGCGCGGGCCGTCCGCGAGCGTGGCGAGCTGGGCCGCCACCGGTTCAGGCACGAGCCGCCACACCTCCGGGCGGGTGGCGGTGACCAGGTCGTGCAGCACGCCCAACCGGCCGGGCCGCTGCGCGGCGGTGGCCGCTCGCACCTGCCGGACCGCCTCGCGCAACTCCGCCAGCGCCGCGTGGTCGGCCGCCGCCTGGCCCCTGGCCCTGGCGATCGCCTCCGCGACCGTCGCGGCGGCGGCGCGCTCGTTCGCCCCGATCGTGCGGCCCGCGTCCACCTGGTACGCCAGCGCGCCCGGCGTGGTCGCGCGGCCACCGGGCGGGTGGATCTCGACGCGGATCGGCGGGCGTCCGGGTGTCAGGATGTCCAGCGCGCCCGGCCCGTGCGAGCGGACCTCGGCGCCCATGAACGCCGCGGCGCGCCTGACGGCGTCGGCCGCGGCCGCCTCCGGCAGGGCCGGGCGGCCACCGGGCGGCACGGCGGCGGGACCGTTGATGAGCTGGGCGATCCTGCTCGGCGGCGCGGCGGCGGCCCGTGCGCCGGGAGCCCAGGGCGGCGCGGGCGGGGTGTGGCCGCGGCGTTCGAGGTCGGCCGCGACGGCGTCGATCGCCCTGCCCAGGTCGGCGCGGACGGCGGGGTCGGAGGCGGCCCGCCACTTGCGCGACAGGTGGGCATGCTCGTTCAGGCGGGGGGTCAGGCACAGGTCGTCACCCTCGCGCCGCGCCGCCGACGGCCGGAGCACGCCCTGCGGAGCGCCGGCCGCGGCCGCCGCGGCGGCCTGGGCGACGTGCGAGAGCTCGTGCACCAGGACCGACGACACCACCTGCGGGTGGATCCGCTGCCAGAGGCGCATCACGTGCGGGTCGTCCGCCGTGCCCGCGTGCGTCTCGACGGCGCCGTTGAGGCCCGGACCCGGATCCTCGACCAGCACCAGAACGTGCTGGGCGGGCATGCCCGGAGCCTGGACGGTCAGCCGCCCGCCGGGCGCCCACGACAGGCGCGCGCCGTCCAGATCGCCCGCGAACAGGCCCTGCGCCCGCACCTCCGCCAGGGTCAGGTCCGGGTCGCTGTCCGGCCTGCCCTGCCGGTCGAAGATCGTGTTCTCCAGCGCGGGGGCGGGCGCGCCGCCGGTGCCGGTCCAGCCCTGGGCGACGCTCCCGCCCACCGGCGCGTGCGACTTCTTGTGGTCGGCGGGCCAGGCCGGCTTGCTCGGGTCAAGCGCGAGGACGCCGCGCCGCCGCAGCTCGGCCATGACCTGCTGGGTGAACGTGCCGGAGACCTCGGAGTTCAGGAACACGTCGCGCAGGTCGACGCCGGCCCGGCTCGCCGCGTTCAGCACCGGGGGTGACAGGGTGGTGAACGCCTCGGCGAACGCGCCGTCCGGCTGCTCGCTGCGTACCGTGCCGTCGGTCTCCGCCACGTAGCGGTGGACCACGCGGCCCTCGCGGACCGCGACCCGGGCCGCCATGCCACGCTCGCGGGCCGCCAGGCGCGCGTCCCCGAGCACCTGGATCAGCCCGTGACGGCCGGGGCCGGGGACGAAGGCGAAGGTGCGCGCCGAGGGCTCGGCGGGGGGCGCCAGCCTGACGCCCGCCTCCATCCGGGCGATGAGCTCCGCGAGCTCCTCCTCCAGGAGCGTCACGTCCACCTCGCCGACCACGGCGCTCGGCAGGTGCACGGGGTCGCCGACGACGGTCTCCTCGCGGTTCCGCAGCCGCGCGACGTGCTCGAAGGTGAGGTCGTAGTCCACCCGGAACCGGACGGTGTAGAGCTTGCCCTTCTCGAAGCCGCTGCGCTCGCGGCGCGCGCCGTGATGGTCGGACACGCTCTCCGACGCCTGTTCGCCGGCCCGGCCGCCGACGCTGACCCCGGAGTCGGCGTCGCTCCCGCTGAGGCTCTCGCCGACGGGCAGCACGCGGCTGCGCGAGACCGTGACGTTCTGGGCGTCGGCCTGCCTGTTGACCTGCCCCTTCTCCCCGTCGAACGGCCCGGCGACGATGGTCAGGTCAGAGGTACGGGCCCGGATCCTGACCTGGGCTCCCTGGTGCTTGAACCGCAGGCCGGGCACCCGCTCGACATGGCCGTCGGGTGACGTCATCCGCTCGAACGCGGTCAGCACGGCCGACGGCTGCAGCCGCTTGACCAGCTCCGACCGGTGGACCTGGAGCGCCCGGGCGCCCAGCATCTGGGTCAGCTTGGCGTAGGCGACCTCGAAGATGCTCGGCCTGTCCGGGTCCTCCCACAGCGTCTCGGTGAAGAAACCGGGGCGCAGCTCGGCCCGCCGGGGGTCGGGCACCGTGGTCACCGGCCCCGGGTCCTGGTCGGCCGGCCGGATCATGCCGGTCGGGATGCCCCGCTCGATGGTGGCGGTGTACTTGACGGGTTCGCTGACCGTCGGCTTGCCCCGCAGCCCGTTGACCCCCATCGGGGTCCGCGTGACCACGATCTCCAGCATGGCGACCTGCGTGACCAGGTTGCGCCCGTTGAAGCGGCTCTGCCGCTGGAGCCGGGTTTCCTGCTGGTTGATGCCGCCGGTGTACGAGCGGCCCCGGTCCGTCGACAGCCCGGCCCCGTGGCCGTCGCCGTCCTCGTCGGCGCTGTACTCCAGCCCGACGGCGTGTGAGCCGTTGTACGACTCGGAGTGCGACCGGTCGAGGTAGCGGTAGTGCTGGAGAATGGTGCCGGACTGCGAGGTGTGCGCGACGAACCTGGCCCTGCGGGCGTCCGCCGGATCGGCGTAGACCAGGCGGGCCGTGACCGTCAGCTCCTCGGCCTGCGCGACCTGCGGGCCGGCCTGCACGTGGTAGCTCTTCTCGTAGCCGAGGCGCCCCATCATGTCGACGACGTGGATCCGCGCGGCGTCTCCGGAGAAGTCGACGCTCAGCTCCTCCATCAGGTTCGGGGCGCCGGTCACCGCCTGCGGGGCCGCGGCCCGCACCGCGTTCTGCACCGCGTCCAGGATGTCGACCGGATTGTTCCGGTCGTCCACCAGCGTGATCGAGTTCACCGAGCCCACACCCGGTCCTCTGTCGTACGCCGGGGCCACGACGACGTCCCTGGACCGCTCGATCAGGTCGTTCGCCTCGCTCAGCGTGGCGGCCAGCCGCCGCTCCGCGCCCGCCCGCCTGGACCTGGGCACCGCCTCGCCGAGCCCGGTCAGCTCGTGCAGTTTGGTGAGCAGTGCCGCCGGGGTGTGCCGGTCGGCGTACGACACGTCCTCGCCGGCCGCCCGCGCCCGGGTCACGTCCATGACGTACCGCTGGACCAGCGGCACGGCGACGCTCTGGTCGAGGGTCAGGCCGCCGTTGAGCAGCCGCTCGATCGCGTCGCCGACCAGGACGCCCGGCAGGCTGAGCCGGCCCTGCGCGTACATGAGCAGCGCGTCGAACTCGGGGACGGTGAACAGCCCGGTGCCCTGCGCCGTGGCGGTCCTCACCTCGCCCAGGGGGATGCGGCCCTCCGTCGGCATTCCGGACGCCGCGCTCTCCGAGCCGGTGAGCGTGAGGTCCACGGCGGCCCGCACGATGTACTGCCGGCCGAAGTCGATCGTCAGCTCTTCCGTACCCCAGATGTCGAGGACCGAGGTCGAGTGGGCGGTGCCTCCCGAACGGGTGGGACCCGAGAACGAGCCGCTGTCGCTGGTCGTCCCGCCGTCGTCGAGGTCGCCGCCCTTCCTGGAGCCACCGGTCGAGATGCCGGACGACCCGCCCCAGGACACGCCGGCGCTGCCCAGCCCGAACAGGATGTCGCCGTTGACCTGGTCGACGACCGCCACGACCTCGGCGTCGCGGATGTTCCCCGCCACCGTCAGCGACGACTGCGTGGGCACGCCCCGGGTGCGCACCGCCAGGGCGGTGACCAGCGGCCGGGTCAGCAGCTTGGCGTGCGCGACGAGGTTGCGCACGTTGAGCGCCGCCATGATCTTCTGGAACGCCACCGAGTCCTCGCGCATGCCGTACGGCAGCACCTTGCGCGCCGCCGCCAGCAGGCCTGGCACGTCCATGTGCAGCGGCTTCAGCTTGGACCGCAGCTGGTCGGAGACGTCGCCGAGCGGCGCGGGCGCCGCGGCGGTGTCCGGGGGGAGGAGATCGGTGGCGAAGAGCAGCTTGGCCGTCCCTCTGCCGGACTCCCGCAGGACCTGCTTTCCGTCGTGCACGAGCTCGACGCTGAGCTCGTGGGACAGCTTGAAGATCGCGACCGGCCCGGTGCTCTCCTGGAGCGTCACCACGTTCACCGTGCCGCCGACGCTGGAGCCCACCGTGCGGGTGCGGTTGCCGCCGGCCTGGACGCCCACCTCGTGCGTCAGCCCGTCGTGCCCCTTCTCGGGGCCGTCGCCCACGCTGACGGACCCGCCGCCTCCGTACGTCCTGGACCGGCTGATCGCGCGGGCCGAGGTGTCGGAGCCGATCTCCAGGTTGACCACCGTCTCGGAGTCGGAGTAGCCGACGTAGCCGGGCTCGCCGGCGAAGTCCTGCTTCAGCGACACGCGCAGCACGAAGTGCTGGGGCGCGCCGTTGAGCCGGTGCCGGACGAGGTCGACGAGGATGCCGTCCTGCGCCAACGAGTCGTACGCGCTGCGGATGCGGTGCTCCGAGAGCTGCTCGGTGACCTCCTGGAGGTTGAGGATCTGGGCCGCGCGGGCGAGCTCGTTGCCGGCGTACCGCGGCCTGCCGTCGACGATCTTCGGGATGAGGCCCTGGTCCGCGAGCTGGTCCATGACCCGCTGCCGGAGCGCGTCCAGCCCCTCGATCTCCTGGACCAGGGCGGGGCCGGCGCCGCGCATCCGCCCCTGGCCCTCGCCGAGCCACTCGGGGAGCTCTGCCTTGCGGCCGGGCGGCGGCCCCGGCCGGGGATCGCCGCGCAGCGCGTGCTTGCCGTCCGCGTTCATGACCGGCACGCCGTTCTCGTAGACCAGCGCGGCGCGGTCGAAGGGCAGGCCGTAGTCGCGGGCGGCCGACTCGCGCATGCTCATGACCGCCGTGCTGGTGATGGGCTTCAGCTCGACGGGCGCCTTGCCGAACACCTCCACGACGAACCGGGTCTTCACCGTGACCTTGTACGCCTGCTTGCGGCTGGTCTTCCGGTGCACGCTGGGGTGGATCGCCTGCTTGTTGGCGGTGGCCGAGTAGGACCGTGACTTCGACCTGGAACCCCTGACCTGGGGCCCGATGGTGGGGCTGTAGTCGCCGGGGCCGTCGACGCTCGCCAGCCCGGGATGTTTGAACCCGGCCGAGACGTTCCCCTCCAGCGATCCGCCGGACGACGCCCCGCCCGGCGCGGCGACGAAGTCGACGAGGACCTCTTCCTCCCACTCCTCGGCCGTCGGACCGCCGATCAGTTCGCTCTCCTCCAGCACGATCCAGGACTCGGCGCGCACGCTCGCGTGCGGCTTGCCGTCCTGGAACAGGACGCGGGTGACGCCGGTGTTGACCGCGTCCCGCAGCCGGTGGGGCAGCTCGTCGGCGATGAACGCGTGCAACTGCTCGCGGGCGACGGTGCCGACCCGGGTGTACGCGCCGCCGAGCTCGGCCGCGACCCGGTCGAACGCCGTGTCCAGCTCGGTCATCGAGGCGATCACGACGTTGGGCATCGTGTCGCCGCGCCGGTCCGGGGTGACCGGGACCGGACGGCTCGGCGGCTGGTCGGTGTAGGAGTGCGAGAACCACAGGCGCTGCGCGCCCGGGTCGCCGGGCGCGCCCGAGTCGACCACGGTGGTGTCACGCCAGCCGGACGCCTTCCCGGTGCGGATCTCCACGGTCCACTTCGCCGCCGCGTCGAACAGCAGCGACTCGCTCCGGTTGTCGGCGACCGAGCCGCCCTGGGCGTACATGCCGGCCCCGCCCGTCGCCGAACGGTTGCGCCCGGCGGAGACGCCGATGCCGACCCCCAGCAGCTCGGCCACCGCCCTGGGCCACTCGCCCTCGGGCAGCATCTGGGCCAGGACCGCGGTGTTGAAGCCCACGGGCACGCTGCCGCTGCTGGTCTCGGAGGCGGAGACGGTCCTGGCGGCCTGGAAGAAGAGGCCGACCATCATCTCCGACGCCTTCACCCCCGCGTCGATCACCTCGGCCAGGTCGGAGAGGGTGAGCTCGACCCGCACCTCCGCCGCCGTGCGGCCGCGGCCCACCCGCAGCACGACGCCGCCGGGGGTGACGAGCTTGTGGAAGTCGGCCCGCAGGGCTCGCTCCAGCCCGTCGGTGGTGAACCGGTGGACGGCGCCGTTCCGTTCCAGGAGGTCGTTGACGACGGTGGTGAGGGCCGACAGGTGGGCGAGCCCGCCCGTCGGCATGGCCGTGGCGTACGCGGCCTCCTGCGGCAGCGCCGCGGCCAGCGCCTCCAGGTAGGCCTGGTGGTGCCGGGTGGCCCTGGTCGCCAGCGACCGGGCGATGTCGGCCATGCTGACCTCGCCCGGCTGGGGCGTCCGCCCGGCCTGCCGCGCCGCGGCCAGGAACTGCTCGTACGCCTTCCTGGCCTCGGTGACGTGCGCCAGCGCCGGGCCGTACGCCTGGGCGATCCTGAGGTGCCTGGCGTGGGTGGCCCGGTGCGTCCGGCTCTCCTGACGCGCCTTCCTGGCCCGTTCGAACCGGCCCTGGTCGTGCTGCTTGCGCGCCTTGCGCGCCCGCCGGGCGGCCTGCACGGCCTCCTTGCGGGCTGCCTCCGCGCTGTCGGTCTTCGCCTTGATCTGGCGCCCGATCGCCTCTTCCGCCCGGGTGAGCGCCTCGACGAGGGCCCGCACCTCCGACTCGGGCGCCTGGGCGGACGGTAAGGGCGGCGCCTGCTGCGGGCGGGTGGCCTGCGTGGGCGCCCAGGGCGGCTGCGGCGTGGGATGGCCGGCCGCGCGCAGCCGGCGGGCCACCCCGTCGATGTCGATGGCGAGGAGCCGTTTCTCCGGCATCGTCGGGGCCTGCCGCCACTTGTCCGCCAGCATCTCCAGCTCGTTGAGCCGGGCGACTACGCAGTCGTCCCGCGTGTTCTCGCCCTGGCGGCGGCGACGCAGAATGCCCCTGCCGCCGCCCGCGCGCAGCTCCTGGAGCGTGTCGGTGATCTCGTGCAGCCAGACCCTGGCCAGCTGGTCGGCGGCGACGCGCGGGTTGAAGCGGACCTGGTGCGGCCTCCTGTCGGTGCTGTTCCTCCTGACATCGGTCCTGGCCATCAGGCCGGGGTCGCTCAGGCCGATCTTCGGGCGGAAGTACTGGATGCCGTCGTCCTTGGTCCGCACCACCAGCGTCGTGCCGTCGTCCGACCAGGTGACGCCGGTCACGGTGCCGTCGAGGAAGTAGTCGGTGAGCAGCTCGCCGGTCGCGGCCCGCACCTCGTCGAGGGTCAGGTCGGGGCCTTGGCGGCCATCGGTCACGTACCGGGTGCCTGGGACGGGTCGCGACGTGACCGTCCCCGGCCTGCTGGTGTACGCGCCGGCCTGGCCGGGATCCTGGGCGGCGGCGGGCTGGGCCGACGGGCCGGGAGGCGCGGGGTCGGCGGCGACGGGGGCCTGCGCGGTCGTCGTGGTGGTGGTGGTCTCGGCGTCGCTGTCGGGGTCCGTGGCCGGCTGGCCGGTGGTGTCGGGCGCGGCGGTGTCGGGCCCCGTGGTGTCGGGCGCGGTGGTGTCCGGCGCGGTGGTGTTCTGTACGGCGGTCTCGGGCCCCGTGGTGTCCGGCGCGGCGGTGTTCTGTGCGGCGGTGTCCGGCGTGGCGGTGTCCGGTGTGCCGGTGTTCTCCGGGGTGCTCCGGTGGTCCGGGGTGCTCGTGGACTCGGAGGTGTCCAGATCTGGCTCGGCCTGCGGCGCCGACTCGCCGGTGGGTTCCGGGGCGGCGGTGGTCCTGCCGGACCGGTCGGTGCGCGCGTCCGGCCGGTTCTGGTCGTCCGGGTTCGCCTGGTCAGGGGCGCGCCTGGCCGGGGCGGAATCGGTGTCCGGCGCGGCGGTGGTGCGCGCGCCGCTCACGTCCGGGCCGGTGGTGGACCTCGCGCCGCTCGCCGCCGGGGCGCCGGCCCGCGCCGGGGCGGGCTCGCTCGTACGGGTGGGAGAAGGTCCGTCGTCGGAGGAGGAGGGGCCGCCCGTCGACGGGTTGCCGCCCGCCGGGCCGCCGGACGGGTCGCCTCCCATGCGCGCGGCGTCGGCGCGCGCGGCGGCGTCGTAGGCGGACGCGAGCGTCGAGATCGGGTTGCTCACCGCGGTGAACACGTCGGGGTTGAACGGGCTGATCGTCCCGGTGCGCCCGGCGCCGCCGAGGAAACCGCCCATGAGGGAGTCGGCCGTGAACGGGTTCTGCCACTGGCCGTAGACGGCGCCGTTGGCGACGAAGCTGCCCACCGGGGAGGCGATCATGTTGGTCGCGCCGGTGGTCAGCGCCCGTCCGGCGAAGCCCGGCACCGAGCTGGTGACCCGGGACATCGGCCCGGACAGCCGCGTGCCGACCACCGCGCCCGTGCCCGCGCCGAGGATCGCCGCCTGGGACTTCTTCCAGTCCCACTCCTTCCGGGTGCCCATCCGGATCTGCTGGTACTGGGCGGCCGCGTCGATGAAGAACTCCTCGCCGATCTCCTCGACGAGCTCCCGGCCCAGGGACGAGGCGAGCAACCGGGCGATGGCGCCCTGACCGGTGGCGCCGCTGAGCGAGGTGACCCTGGCCAGCCGGGCGGCGGTCAGCGACCTGCCGCCGATGGTCGCCAGCCTGACGATGATCCGGCTGATGGCCGCGCGGGCCGCGGCCGCGTACGGGCCGATGATCGCGGTGCTGGCCCCGGCGCTGAAGAACGCGACGACCAGCGCGATGGCGATGGCGACGACCGTCACCCAGAACGCCACGTTGATGGAGATCTTGGAGTACTGGGTCTCGACGGCGAAGTCGTTGGACTGCTGGGCGTAGGCGTGCGCGTTCCTCGACGCCCCGGCGAGACCGCCCTCGTGGCCGTACAGGACCTTGGCCCTGGAGACGAACTCCGCCGTGGAGGGCGCGGCCCAGCCGGCCACGACGGTGCGGGCGGCCGTGCCCGCGTCGGAGGTGGAGCCGACGGCCACGTCTCCCAGGCCGGCGTACGCGTGGGCCAGCTTCGACAGCCCGCTCTCGCTGGCCTCCGGCCATTTCTGCCCGGCCGACAGCATGGGGATCAGCCAGTGGACCACCCAGTCGGGCAGCGCCTCGGTCTCCCACACCGGCTGGACGTCGGTGTCGATGCCGACCAGGGCGGACGTGGTCGGCTGCCCACCGCCGGCCGAGCTGGTGGGGTTCGGGCTGCCGTTGTAGCCGGTCACGTCGTCGGCCTCAGACCCGCCACGTCATTCCCGCGGCCAGGTCCTCCTTCATCGCGGTGTCGACCCGCAGGGTGTTGTCGACGGCGGCGCGGACCCGGCCGGGCTCGCCGGAGATCTCCTCGGTCAGCAGGGCGCACTGGTCGAGCAGGAGGTTCGGACCGTTGCCGCGGAAGTGGGCCTTCCAGAACGCCAGGCCCTCGACGCCGGAGCCCCACGGGGAGGTGGCCAGGGCCGCCTTGACCTTGGCGACCCGGTCCGCGAGCTTCTCCTCCAGATCGCCGGCCATCGTGTCCCACTGGGACAGGCCGCGGTCCACGACCGGTTTCGTGATCTCCGTACCGTCCCAGAGCCTCACGCCCTGCCCTCCATCCGGTCGGCGAGCCGCGCCATGGCGGCCTCGACGTCGCCGTCGAGGTGCGCCTCGAACTCGGCCCTGGGGATCACCGGCTCGAAGATCTCCGTGACCCGCTCCCGCGCCCGGGCCGTCGCGCGCCGCGTCGTCTCGGTGATCGAGTCGGCCAGGTGGCGCGCGTCGGGACGCCGGTAGATGCGCGGGTCGAGATCGAGCCTGACGAGCTCCCCGCGCGCCCCGACCGTCACCGAGACCAGGCCGTCACGCGACTTCTCGGTGACCTGGACCTCGCGCGCCCGGGCGTGCAGCTCCATCCCGTCGTCCTGGATCCGGCGGAACATGTCGCGCAGCTCGTCGGCGTACGCCCGCATCGCCGCCGCGTCAGGAGGACCGAGGGACTCCACCGACAACCCCCCTATGCCTCACTGGAATCCGGTTCCACTACCGCATTACGGATCAGTTTCCGTCACATGAACATCAGAAGGCAAGAGCAGCATCAAAGCGGATGATTCACCTCATCCAGTGGCGCCGCGTGTTCCCGCAGGTCGTCCACTTCGGCGCGGGGCACCCAGAGGCGGTACACGCCTCGTTCGATCCGCTCCATCCCCAGCTCGCGCGCGGTGAGCGCGGATCCGCCCAGATATTCGAGCAGCACCAGCCCGTCGCGCTCGTCGTGCACGTGGCACGGCTCGCCCCGCCAGCGGCACACCACCGTCACGAAATGCAGGGCCTCGCACTCCGCCGCGGGCACCGCGCGCACGTGGCAGCCCGGCTCCACCTCCTCGAAACCGTCCGCGGGCCCGGCGGAGCGCAGCCGCACCCACAGCTCCAGGGGGTGCGGCTCGGGGCTCGCGACGTAGTCGGCGCCCCGCCAGCGGGCCCGGTAGTACGCCCGGCCCGTCATGTCCGCGTCCCGATCAGCAGCCACCGGCGCAGGTCGCCGTGGTACAGCGCGCGCCGGTGCTCCGTGCCGCCCGGCGTGAGCTCCCAGATCTCCGCGCCGTGCGGCAGGACCACCCCGTACACCTTGTACTCGCGGATGACATGGTCCACGTTGGGCACCATGCCCAGCCCGACGAACGGCGGCTCCTCGACCACCCACCCGGCCACCGCCGCCCTGCGTTCCTCGTCGGTCCCGCCGTACGGGGTGCGATAGAGGCCGAGGCCGGCCGGACGCCAGCGCAGGATGTTGAGCGAGCCGTCGTCGGTCAGCATGTCCGGCTGACCCAGGGCGTCGGCGAGCACGGCGGGCGTCGCGATGTGCGAGACGTCCAGCGCGTGATGGCAGTAGCCGGAGATCCGCGGCTCGGCCCCGGTGAGCAGCTCGTGGACGGTCTCGGGGGAGAGCAGCTTCTGCACCGCGGGGACGCCCGACCCGGGGGCGAGCAGCAGGTCCTGGGCCAGCGTGGGCACCGCCAGCCGGGCGAGCGTGCCCGACTCCAGCAGGAACGCGGCGGGCAGCCCTGGGTTGATCGCCAGGCCCCAGCGCGGGTCCGGCCAGCCGGCCGCCAGCTCGACCGGCGACACCACCCGGCAGTGCGCCGCGACGCCGCCGGTGGCCGCCGTCATGGCCGCCACGGAGGTGTACGCGAGCACCCACGTCCGCTCGGCGTCGGCCGCGGTCGCCCAGGCGGGGGCCTCGGTCCCGGCCGCCGCGCCCGCGGTGATCGGCAGCGCCAGGTCGGCGTCGCGGAGCAGGCTCAGGCACACGTCCGTCCGGCCGTCGTGATGAGCCGCCCACAGCCGCTCCTCGAACGGCGTGACCGGCTGATGATCGATCGACGTCACCCGCCCAGTGTGCCCCGGCGCGGGCGGGCGAGCCGGTCCGACCGGGGGACTTCTGTCACCGCGGCCCATTACCCTGCTTGGAGGCGTTGATGGGGGTGGAGGGCTTCGTGACGGTCAACGGGATGACGAGCGTCGATGTGACCTCCGTGGCCGCCGAGGCGGTCGGCCGGGTGCTGGGCACCCAGGCCGCCTCGCCGCTGTCGTTCTGGATCGGGCTGGAGCCGGGCAAGGTGGTGCAGCTCGACGACGTGGTGGTGACCAGGCGCGAGGTGCCCGGCCACGGGCCGCTGGTGGTGGCCGGGGTCGTGACGACCGTGGAGGCCCGTCACGAGGGCGCCGCCTACGATTCCGACGTGTTCCTGATCGCCGAGGGCGCGCTGCCCGCGGCCGTGGTCGAGGTGGCCGAGGTGCGGGTCACCCGGGTCGAGCCCGAGGTGTTCGTGCCGCCGCTGCCGGGGGCCAGGGTCTACCTCGCCCACGCCGGCGACCGCGACCAGGCCCTCTACTTCGACGTGATGGAGCGCCGGGTGCCGCTCGGGGTGGGCCGCGACGGCCAGCCGCTCTACGTCAACTTCGACTTCCTCGACGGCACCCGCGGCGCCCACGTGTCGATCTCCGGCGTGTCCGGCGTGGCCACCAAGACCTCGTTCGCCACCTTCCTGCTCTACTCGATCTTCAACTCGGGGGTGCTGGGCGGCGAGGCGGCCAACACCAAGGCGCTGATCTTCTCGGTCAAGGGCGAGGACCTCCTCTTCCTCGACCAGGAAAACGTCCGCGTCGACGAGGCGGCCAAGGGCGTCTACGCCCGGCTCGGGCTGCCGGCCAGGCCGTTCGGCAGCGTCCACGTGTTCGCCCCGCCCCGGCCCGGCGACCCCAACGGCGTCCCGCACGTCTCGGCCCGCACCCACGGCGTCAGCTCTTTCTACTGGACCCTCGTCGAGTTCTGCCAGGACGAGCTGCTGCGCTTCGCGTTCGCCGACGCCGACGACGAGCGGGCCGGCTACTCGCTGCTGGTCGGCCAGGTGGCGGCCCGGCTCAAGGCGTGGGCCGAGCCGGTCGGCGACGGCGGCGCGGTGATGATCCAGGGCACGTCCTGCCGCACCTTCTCCGACCTGGTCGAGCTGCTGTCCGACCAGCTCCAGGACGAGGGCAGCCGCCCGCAGTGGACCGGCGCGCAGACCCCGCTCGGCACCGTCAACGCCTTCCTGCGCCGGCTCAGGAGCGCGGTCCGCGCGCTGTCGCCGATCATCCGCGGCGACCTGCCGTTCTACCGCAACCACTCGGTCAGCACCTCCAGCGCCCAGGTGACGATCGTCGACCTGCACAACCTGCCCGAGCGGGCGCAGCGGTTCGTGGTCGGCGTGGTGCTGCGCGGCGAGTTCCACCGCAAGGAGTCCTCCGGCACCGCCAAGCCGCTGCTGTTCGTGGTGCTCGACGAGCTCAACAAATACGCGCCGCGCGAGGGCGACTCGCCGATCAAGGAGATCCTGCTCGACGTGGCCGAGCGCGGCCGCAGCCTCGGCGTGATCCTGATCGGCGCCCAGCAGACCGCGTCCGAGGTCGAGCGCCGCATCGTCGCCAACAGCGCCGTGCGCGTCGCGGGCCGGCTCGACACGGCCGAGGCCGCCAGGTCCGAGTACGGCTGGCTGCCCCCAGCCGTCCGCGACCGGGCCACCATCGCCAGGCCCGGCACGATGTTCGTGGCCCAGCCCGAGATCCCGGTGCCGCTGGCCGTCGCCTTCCCGTTCCCCGCCTGGGCCACCCGCCCGTCGGAGGCGCTCGCGCCGGCCGAGGCGTCGGCCGATCCGTTCCAGGGGCTGCCCGGCGTCGAAGACGACATCCCGCCCTTCTGAGAGGTCGACTCGTGAAGATCCTGCACACCGCCGACTGGCACGTGGGCAAGGTGCTCAAAGGGCGCTCCCGCCTCGACGAGCACCGCGCGGTGCTGCGCGAGCTGGTGGCCACCGCCCGCGAGCGGGACGTCGACCTGGTGATCGTGGCCGGCGACCTGTTCGACACCTCGGCGCCCACCCCCGAGGCGCAGCAGCTCGTGCTGCCCGCGCTGATGGCGCTGCGCGAGGGCGGCCGCGACGTGGTCGTGCTGGCGGGCAACCACGACAACCCCCAGCTCTTCGAGGTCTACCGGCCGCTCCTCGGCAAGCTCGGCCTGCACGTGGTGGGCTCGTTCCGGCGCCCCGACCAGGGCGGCACGCTCGCCTTCACCGCCCGCACCGGCGAGCCCGTCCGGCTCGCCGTGCTGCCCTTCCTGTCACACCGGTACGTGGTGCGCGCCGCGGAGGTGCTGACCGGCACCGCCGCGGAGCACAACCGCGACTACGCCGCCCGCATCGCCGAGCTGATCGGCGCGCTCACCGCGGGGTTCGCGAACGACACGGTCAACCTGATCACCACCCACGGCACCCTCCCCGGCGGCCGGTTCGGCGGCGGCGAGCGCGAGGCCCAGTCGATCTTCTCCTACTACTTCGAGCCCACCGCCTTCCCGCCGTCCACCCAGTACGCCGCGCTCGGTCACCTGCACCGCCGCCAGCAGCTGCCCGGCCCGTGCCCGATCTGGTACAGCGGGTCGCCCATCGCCGTCGACTTCGGCGAGGAGGGCAACCTGCCCGGCGCGCTGCTGGTGGACGTCGCGCCCGGCCGCCCGGCCGCGGTGGAGGAGGTCGTGTTCCGCTCGCCGCGCCGGCTGCGCACCGTGCGCGGCACCCTGGAGCAGCTGGAGTCCCAGCTGCAGGGCGACGACTGGCTCCGGGTGGTCGTCGAGGAGAAACCCCGCGTCGGCCTCGCCGACCAGGTGCGCGAGCTGCTTCCCGGCGCGATCGACGTGTCGCTGGACGAACGCTTCCGTCCCGTCTCCGCCGTACGGGAGTCGCGCTCGCCCGCCCGCAGCCCGCGCGAGCTGTTCCGCGAATACCTGACCGCGACCGGCCGCGCCGACGAGCAGGTGGCCACGCTGTTCGACCGGCTCTACGACGAGGTGACCGGCTGATGCGCCCGCTGCTGCTGCGACTCGACCACTTCGGCAGCTTCCGCGACCCGGTCGAGGTCGACTTCTCCGACGTCGACTACTTCGCGCTGACCGGGCCGACCGGGGCCGGCAAGAGCACGATCATCGACGCGATCTGCTTCGCGCTCTACGGCACCGTTCCGCGCTGGGGCAGGGAGAACGTCATCGCCCACGCGCTGGCCCCGTCGGTGGCGGCGGGGAAGGTGGCGCTGCTGTTCGAGAGCGACGGCCGCCGCTACGGGGTGGTCCGCGCGCTGGTCCGCGACGGCAAGGGCACGGTCCGCACCAAAGAGGCCCGTATCGACGAGCTGGCCGCCGGGGTGCCGCTGGGCGAGGCGTGGGAGGCCGTGGTCAAGCCGCTCGCCGAGGGCGAGAACGTCACCGCCGAGGTGCAACGCGTGACCGGGCTCGAATATCGCTTCTTCACCCAGTGCGTGGTGCTGCCGCAGGGGCGCTTCGCCGAGTTTCTGCACGCCGCCCCGCGCGAGCGGCAGGACCTCCTGGTGCAGCTGCTCGACGCCGACGTGTACGAGGCGATCAGGCAGCGGGCGGTGCGCGAGGAGGAGACGGCCAGGAGCGCCGCCTCCCTCGCCCGCGACCAGCTCGGCAAGCTGTCCGGGGCCACGGCCGAGCTGGAGGAGGAGCTGACCGGGCGGCTCGCCGCGCTGCGCAGGCTGGCCGAGACTATCGACGCCGACCTCGACCTGCTGCGCGCCCGCGAGGCCGACATCCTGCGCGCCACCCGCGAACGCGCCGCCGTCGCCGAGCGGCAGGCCGCGCTGGCCGCGCCGCGCATGCCCGACGGCGTGGCGACGCTCTCCACGGCCCGCCGCGCCGCCGCCGAGGCGGTGGCGTCCCTGCTCGACGAGGTCGCCGCGCTGGAAGCCGACGAGCACGCGGCCGACGAGGCGCTGGCCGCCCTCGGCGGGCGCGAGCGTCCCCAGGCCGCGCTGGCCGCGCTCGACGCCCGCGACCGGCTCACCGCCCAGGCGGAGTCGGCCCGCGCGCAGGCCGGTTCCGCGGCGGAGTCGCTCGGCGCGCTGCGGTCCGCGCTCCAGGAGGCCGACCGGGCGGTGGCGGAGGCGGAGCGGCGGCGCGACCGGCTGCGCGACGCGCACGCGGCCGCCGACCTGGCCTCCCGCCTCGCTCCCGGCGACCCGTGCCCCGTCTGCCTCCGCCCCACCGATCCCGGCCACGCGGGCGGGCATCCGGGCTCGGGCGCGGCGCGCGCGCCCGGCGCGGCGGAGATCCGGGCCGCGGAGGGCGCGCTGGTCACCGCGCGCAAGGAGGCCGAACGGGCGCGGACCGCGTACGCCAAGGGCGAGACGTCCGCCGGCCTGTACGCCAACCAGGTGACCAAGCTGGAGGCGGAGCTGGCCGCGCTGCCCCCGGCCGTGGACCGGGCCGCGGTCGAGGGACGGCTGGCCGCGATCGCCAAGGCGGAGGCCGTGGCCGCCGAGGCCCGCAGCGCCGCGCGGACCGCCCGCACCCGCCTGCGACAGGCGCAGACCGAGACCGAGCGGGCCGACCGGCGGGCCGCCGACGCGTGGCGGACGCTGGAGACGGCCCGCGACGGGCTGCTCGCGCTCGGCTCGCACGACGACCCGCCGCCACCTCTCACCCGCGACGACCTGCACCGCGCCTGGACCGACCTGCTGGGCTGGCGTGACCGGGCCGCGCTCGCCGCCGCCGAGGCGCTGGCCGAACGCGACGAGGCGCTCGCCGCCGCCACCGCCGGTCTCTCCCGCGAACGCGCCAGGCTCGCCGAGCGCCTGCGCGAGCACCAGGTCCCGCTCCCCGGCGAAGGCACCCCCGAGCAGCTCGGCGCGGCCGTCGCCGGCGAGGTCGCCCGCGTCGAGTCCCGGCTCGAACGGGTCAAGGAGGCCCGTGAGCGCGCCGCCGAGCTGGCCGGGGAGGTCGCGGAGAAGGAGCACGCCGCCAAGGTCGCGCACGAGCTCGCGCTGCGGCTGCGCGCCAACGCCTTCGAACGCTGGCTGTGCGCCGAGGCCCTCGCCGTGCTCGTCACGACCGCGTCCGGCATGCTCAGGGAGCTGTCCGACGGCCAGTACGAGCTCGCGCTGAGCGACCGCACCGAGATCGAGGTCATCGACCACGCCGAGGCCGGGTTGCGGCGCAGCGCCCGCACCCTGTCCGGCGGCGAGACCTTCCAGGCGGCGCTCGCGCTGGCGCTGGCGCTGTCCGACGCGGTCGCCCGCGGGCTCGACTCGATCTTCCTCGACGAGGGGTTCGGCACGCTCGACCCCGCCACCCTCGACACGGTCGCCACCACGCTGGAACGGCTCGCGGCCGGGCAGGAGCGCGTGGTCGGCGTCGTCACCCACGTCCCGGCGCTGGCCGAGCGGGTGCCGGTGCGGTTCGAGGTCAGCCGCGACGCCAAGGGCTCGCACGTGCGGAAGGTGGGGTTGTGACGGCGTTCTCCGTCGATCCTTGGGATCCGGGCTACGCGGCGGCGCTGGCGAGCGAGGCGTTCTCCGAGCTGGGCGCCACCAGTGCCGAGCTGGTCCTGGACATCGAGCGGCCCGCCGGCGACTGGAAGCCCGTCACCCCCGGCCCCGACGCCCGTGCCCCCGAGACCCTGCTGGTCGCCGACGGGGTCCGCCGGATCGACGCCCGGGTGTGGGTGAACGACCCCGACGCGGCCATGCCGATGCCCGGGATCGCGGCCTCGTACGCGGCCGGGATCGTCCGGTGCGGCGCCGACGGCGCCGAGCTCGCGGACATCGAGGTGCACCGCGCCCTCATCAGCGCCTCCCCGTACGCGCCTGAGGTGAAGACCGCGCACGCCACCTACCGTCCCGGCAGGGCAGCCGACTCGACCGTGGAGGAGCTGTCGCTGGCGCTGCAGCGGCAGGTCAGCCAGCTGGAGGTGGAGCTGTCCGTCCGGCACCGGGGGATGGCCGACGACCTGCTGCTGGTCGACGGGCCGCTGCGCGGGCGGGGCCACCTGCCGCGCACGATCGGCTACATCAAGACCCACCACACCGCCTACCTGCCGCCCGCCCAGTCGGCGGTGGTGTCGGCGCTGGCGCCTGGGCAGCGCACGCCGGTGTTCCTCATGGGCACGAGCTGGCGGCGGCACGCCTGGTACGTCCGGCTGCCCGTGCACGCGCTCACCCCGTGGGCGGGCATCGTGCGCTGCGAGGCGAGCGCCGACCTCGACCCGGCGGAGGCGGCCGGGCTGGCCGACGCCGTGACGCTCGCCCTGCCGCCGCTGGCCGGCGTCGACTACAAGGATCCGCGCGCGCCCCAGAACCTGGTGCCGATCGGCGGGCTGGAGAAACTGCTCCGCCACCACCTGGGCGACTCCCGGCTGCTCTACCGGGCGCTGCGCACCGCCTCACGCGGCTGATCTGGCGGGAATCGTCATATCCGTGTCCTTGCCGCCATGACGGACGGGCTTGCAGCATGAAGGCGTGCGCGTCGTTTTCCTCATCTATCCGGATTTCCAGATCCTCGATCTGACCGGCCCGCACGAGGTGTTCCACCAGGCCGGCACGTACGAGATCGAGACCGTCGCGGTGGACGGCGGCCCGGTCCGCGCGTCGGGTGGGCTGGCCGTGCACCCCACCGGGACCGTCGCGGACTGCGACGGCGACATCGACACGCTCGTCGTCGTGGGCGGGTACGGCAACGTCGACGCGTGCGCCGACGCGCGGCTGGTCGGCTGGGTGCGGGAGGCGGCAGAGCGGTCGAGGCGGGTGGCGTCCGTGTGCAGCGGGGCGTTCGTGCTGGCCGCCGCCGGGCTGCTGGACGGGCGGCGGGCCGCCACCCACTGGTCGTCGTGCGACCAGCTGGCCCGGATGCACCCGTCCGTCACCGTCGAGCCGGACCCGCTGTTCGTCCAGGACGGCAACGTGTGGACCTCCGCGGGCGTGACCGCCGGGATCGACCTCGCGCTGGCACTCGTCGAGGAGGACCTCGGCGCGGACACCGCCCGGCGGATCGCCCGCCACCTGGTGATGTTCGTCCAGCGGCCCGGCGGCCAGGCCCAGTTCTCCGCCCAGCTCGCGGTCCAGCGACCGGCCCGCGAGCCGCTGCGCGACCTGCTGGCGTGGATCACCGCGTACCCCGACCAGGACCTCACCGTGCCCGCGCTGGCCCGCCGCGCGGGCATGAGCGAGCGCAACCTCACCCGCGTCTTCACCGCCGAGACCGGCCGCACGCCCGGCGCGTTCGTCGAGTCCGTGCGGCTGGAGGCGGCCCGCCGCCTCCTGGAGACCACCGACGCCACGCTCGACGCCGTCGCCAGGGCCTGCGGGTTCGGCACGGTCGAGACGCTGCACCGCAGCTTCAAACGGAGCCTGCGCGTCACCCCCGGCCAGTACCGCCGCCACTTCCGCGTGACAAGGAGCCGCTGATGCGCATCGGAATCCTGCTGTTCGAGGACGTCGAGGAACTCGACGCCGTGGGACCGTGGGAGGTGCTCGCCTCCTGGGCCGCCGACCACCCCGACGAGGCCCAGGTCGTCACCCTCGCCCGCGAGCCCGGCCCGGTCCGCGCCGCCAAGGGCCTGCGGCTGTTCGCCGAGCACGGCATGGCCGACGTGGGGCCGCTGGACGTGCTGCTCCACCCGGGCGGGCGCGGCACCCGGCCGCTGCTCAAGGACGAGGACCACCTCGCCTGGATCCGCGAGCGGCGCGCCACCGTGCCGCTGATGACGAGCGTCTGCACCGGGTCGCTCGTGTACGCGGCCGCCGGCCTGCTCGCCGGCCGCCCCGCCACCACCCACTGGTCGGCCCTGGACCACCTCGCGCAACTGGACCCGACGATCGACGTACGGCCCGACGACCGGTTCGCCGACGACGGCGACGTCATCACCTCGGCGGGGGTGTCGGCGGGCATCGACATGGCGCTGCACCTGGTGGCGCGGCTGGCGGGCGTCGAACGCGCCAAGGAGGTCCGCCACTACATCCAGTACGACCCGGCCCCGCCGATCTAGACCCGGGCCGGGTACTGGGGAAGACGGCCGGGTACCGGGGAAGCGGCCAGGTACTGGGGAAGCGGCCAGGTATCGGGGAAGCGGCCAGGTATCGGGGAAGCGGCCAGGTATCGGGGAAGACGGCCCGGTACGGGGGAAGACGGCCCGGTACCGGGGAAGCGGCCGGGTTCTAAGGGACGCGGCCCACCACGCCGAGGACGCCGCCCTTGGCCAGGCCGGGCCAAGGGTACGGATCGTCCTCGTTGCGCCACTTCTGGGCCGGCACCACGCCTGGCGGGAGGATCTCCAGGCCGTCGAAGAGCGCCGAGAGCTCCTCCCGGCCGCGCCAGGCGACGCCGCCCGAGGTGCTGCGCTTGTAGACGCCGCGGACCTCGTCGACCTTGTTCTCCTCGCCCTCGCCCGGCTCGATGTAGCCGTGCGAGATGACCAGGTAGCTGCCGGACACCAGCGGCTTCCGCAGCGCCTCCACGATCTTGGCGACCTGGTCGTCGTCGTGGAAGAAGTGGAAGACGGCCGCCACCACCACGGCCACCGGCTGGGAGAAGTCCAGATGCTCGGCGGCGGCGGCGAGCACGCCGTCCGGATCGGCCAGGTCGCCCTGGACGATGACCGTCTCGCTGTTGTCGGCCAGCAGCGCGCGGGCATGGGTGAGCACGATCGGGTCGTTGTCCACGTACACGATCTTCGACTCGGGCGCGACCCGCTGCGCGACCTGGTGGACGTTGTCCTGGGTGGGCAGACCCGTACCGATGTCCAGGAACTGCCGGATGCCCGCCTGGGCCAGGTGCCGCACGCTCCGGATGAGGAACCCGCGGTTGGCCAGGGCGACTTCGCGGATGTCCGAGCCGGTCTGACGGCCGAGTTCGATCACCTGCTCCGCGGCTTCCCGGTCGGCGGGGAAGTTGTCCTTGCCGCCCAGGTAGTAGTCGTACATGCGGGCCACACTGGGCACGTTGGGGTCAATCTGCCCCGGAAGCTGCGTCATGTCCTCGCCTTCATTCGAAGCATCTGGCAGAAATGTAGTGTTTTTTCGTCGCGTGGGGCTCGTTATCCATCGGAAAAGTGAGCCGCTTTTGCGTATCGGCCAAGGTCTGGGGCGGGCGGGCATGTCGGCGTGACGGGGCGAGGCCGGAAATCGGCCCAAGGCGGAGGCGGGCGATACTTCGGTCTGATGCGGCGGGCCGACCGAGGGTGGCACGGTGGTGCGCATGGGGTTCATCGGCGTCATTCTCATGATCCAGGGGTTCGGCGGGTTCGTGGCCCGTCAGTTCTTCGACCGCGACTTCGGGCTGCTGCACCTCTGGCTCGACGGCGGGGTGCTGACGATGGTGAGCCTGGTGGTGGGCGTGCTCGGCCTGGTGCTCTCGCTGACGAGTCTGAGGGACAGGTCATGACCGAGGTGACCGGCTGGCTCGCGTCCCGGGCGATCCCGCTCGCCGGGCTCGACCCGCGCTCACCGGCCGCCGACCTGGAGCCGCTGCGGGAGGTTCTCGACGGGGTCAGAGTGGTGGGGCTGGGCGAGGCGACCCACGGCACCCGGGAGTTCTTCCTGCTCAAGCACCGGCTGCTGCGGTTCCTGGTGGAGGAGCTGGGCTTCACCGTGCTGGCGATGGAGGCCAGCGTGTCGGCCGCCGAGGCCTTGGACGCCTACGTCCTCGGCGGCCCGGGCGACCCGGAGCGACTGCTGGCCGACCTCGGCTTCTGGACGTGGCACACGCGGGAGATGCTGGCGGTGGTGGAGTGGATGCGCGAGCACAACCGCACCGCTATGACCAAGGTCCGCTTCGCCGGCATCGACCCGCAGTTCCCCGCAGCCTCTCTCCGATGGCTCCGCGACCACCTGGGCGACCGGGCCGACGACCTACTGGGGCCTCTGGAGGTGCTGGGCGAGACGCGCCTGGGCGTGACCGGCCCCCTCTCTCCGACTGTCGAAGCCGCCGCCCGCCGTCTGCTGGACCACGTCCTGGAGGTAGGGGGCCCGGACAACGAGCCGCCCGGGGCGAGGCCTTGGTCAGAAGGGAGAGGCGCGCGAGGTGACGTGCGTGGCGCGGATATCCCAGGCGGTGCGGGACGTGGCGTTCGTGGCGTGGCCGTCTCCGGCAGCGCGGGCGTCTCACATGAGGCGGAAGGTGGCGCCGGCGTTTCAGACGAGGCAGCATGTGAGGGTTGTGGTGACGCGGACCTTGCCGGGGGTGCGGTGGCGCATGCCGTGACCGTGTGGCAGTTCGCGACGTTGATGACGCGGCCGAGGCGAGATGCCGATGCGGCGCGCACCGTGGCGGCGGCCCGTGACCGGTTCATGGCCGACAACGTCGACCGGTTGCCGGCGGATCCGGCGGCGAAGATCGCTGTGTGGGCGCACAACGGCCACGTGAGCGCTGGTCATTACGGCAACGACGGTGGCATTCCGGCCATGGGGCACTATCTGCGCCGGCGCCACGGTGATGGCTATTACGCGCTCGGGCTGCTCTTCGGGGAGGGCGAGTTCCGGGCCAGGCGGCTCCGTTTCGGCAAGCCGGACGTGCGGAGGCCACCGGTGGGGCACCGGGTGCCCGCCACCGCCAAGCCCACGATGACCGAGTTCAGCCTGTCAGCCGCATGCCCCCGCGATCACCTGGTGGACCTGCGCGGCGGGCCCAGACCTGACTCGGTTGAACAGTGGCTCGGCCAAGAGCGGTCCATGCGCGCCTACGGAGGCGTGGCCGGGCGCTTCGCGTACAAGCTGGCTTTCACCCCGACGGTGCTTGGCCACGACTTCGACGGCCTGGCCTACATAGCCCACGGCACCTGCTCGACCCCGTTGTGACGGCTCGGGGTCGGGTGCTGGCCGGACCCAGGGATTCTCGGGTCGCTTCACGGCCTTGGCAGGCACTGCGTTACGGGATGGGGGGCGTCTCGCGCTGTGGGGGGAGAGGTGAGGGTGCCTCGCGTAAGGGGCGGCCGGAGAGGTGAGGGTGCTTCGCGGGGTGGGCGGAGAGGTGAGCGGAGGTCTGGTGACATGGGTTTGCGTTGGCGGGCGGGAGGGTGCCTTGTCATACGGGGTGGCGGGGGCCGAGGGGGTTGAGGCGGTCGACGTAGCGGCCGAGGCCGAGGGCGAGCGCCTCCACGGGGCGGTCGGCGCGGCGTACCGGTATGCCCATCGCTGCTCGCAGGCGTCTGGCCAGGCCGCGCAGCAGGGCGCCGCCGCCGGTCAGCACTGCTCCGTGGGCGGCGACGTCGGCGGACAGTTCGGCAGGGCAGTGTTCCAGGGTCGCCGCCGCTCCGCGGGCGATGGCGTCCGCCTGGGCCCTCGTGACCTCGTACAACTGCTGGACGGGCAGCCACGCGACCCGCTCATGCCGGGAGTCCGGGTCGAGGCCGCGGACGATCACGTGCCGGTCCAGCGGTTTCCAGGACGGGCCCGCGCGGAGTTTGACCGCTTCCGCCTCGGCCTCGCCGAGGAGCAGGTTGTGCTCGCGGGCGACGAGGGCGGCGATCGCCGCGTTCACGGCGTCGCCTCCGGTGTGGATGGTTCTGGCGGCGACGACGGCGCCGCAGGCGAGGATCGCGATCCTGGTCAGGCGGGGGCCGATGTCGACGATCATGCGTCCGGCGGGTTCCGTGATCGGGAGCCCCGCGCCGAGCGCCACCGCGAAGGAGTGCTCGACGAGGAACACCCGCCTGGCGTCCGCCTCGTAGGCCAGGTCGCGCAGGGCCGCGCGGAGGATCGGCGAGGCGCCGTCGGGCAGCGCCATCACCAGCCGCGGACGGGCGAACGGGTGGCCGTGCACCTTTCTCACGAAATGCTTGATCATGCGGCTGACGAGTTCGCCGCCCTGGTGCACCGGCCACTGGGCGATCCCGCCGTGCCGCACCGCGTCCACGCCGAAGAGCATCTCCGCCGCGGCCGCAACGCCGGATCCCTGGCTGAACGGGATGACACCGGCGGTCGGCTCGGGAGGAAGGTACGCCGAGGGGTTGAACGTCTCTCCGGGCTGGTGCTCGGGTGCCTTCGGGAGCGCGTATCCGGGGGCGCAGAACCACGCGTCCGCGGTCGGGTAGCTCGCGACGTGGGACAGTGACCGTACATCCGGGGGTGGGCCCGCGGGGGACGGCCTCTCTGGTGTGGGTCGCTGGGCAGCATCGAACCGGGCGTCCGTGGTCGGGCTCCCGGTGAACGGTGGCTCTGGCTTCGGGTGGCCTGCGTCCCTGGGTGGGCGGCGAGCGTCCCCGGGTGGATGTGCGGTGTTCGAACTCGGGTCTGGGGCGAGGTACGCGATGAGGTCCGCGTGCGTGCCCGGGTGTGCGGCCGCGTCCGGGGACGTGTCCGGGCCCGCGTTCCAGTGACTGTTCCGGTGCGGGTTTCGGTGTGCGTTCCGTCGGGCGGGGGTGCTCGGATGGGTGGTGGTGGTGGTGGGGCGGTGCGTCGAGGTGCCGGGTCTGGTGCCCGTTGCGAAGGCCGGGATGCCGAAGGGGAAGCCGCCGGTGGGCTTGAGTGCGGCTGCCGAGGGTTCGTTGAGGACGATGCCCCGGCCTCGTTCGTAGATCTGCGTGGTGGCCGTGCCGAGGTCGATCGCGAGGTCCCGGCCGAGGAACCCGAGCGGGCTCACTGCCGCCGCTCCGGGGGATCGAGCTGCATGTCAGGGGTGTATCCAGGATCAGGTCAAGCCAATACCAAGCCCCCGGCGCGCCGCGCGGCATGATGCCTGGTTTCGCGCAGTGGGGGCCTGCATGGGAAGCTGGGGGCGTACGCACACCAGGAGGTCCTCATGGCGGAAACCCCAGAGCCGGAAGTCGACGAGACTCCCGAGGACGAGATGAAGCGCAAGTTCCGTGAGGCTCTGGAGCGCAAGCGCGGCCAGCAGGCGGGAACCAGCGGGGGTGGTAGGGGCGCCGACCATTCCAAGATCCACGGAGCGCACGGTCCGGCTGCCGGTAAGCGGTCCTTCAGGCGCAAGAGCGGCGGCTGAAAGCCGGGTGTTTCAAGGGGGTACGGCATGCCGTACCCCCTTTTTCTAGGTAGATCTTCGCCCGAATCATGGGCTTACCTTTGCGTTTGTCCAGTTTGCTCGCTAGATTGGTGAGCGTTACCAGGCGGTGACCTTGACTCTTCACCAGGAAGAGGCGGCTGCCTGGCGCCGAATCCCGCACCACGCGGGAACCGGGGACCCATCTCCTTGGGGTGAATCCGACCTTCGCGGCCGGTAGGGCATCTCCACGCCCGAACCCGTCAGCTAACCCGGTAGGCGAGATGGAGAGGACATCTTCTCGTGATCGATCGCCGCGTCAGTTCCCCCCTATCGCGGGATGTCACCGGCCGCCATTGAGCAGCGGCTGATTCCTGATCTTCTTTTCGCGCTCCACGCGTAGCGTCCGCACGGCTTGATGCCCGGCTGCGCCTTGTTGCGAGCGCTTTCTCACTGTTGCCTCACAAAGGACTTCTGCTTTTCATGTCTGCTCGCTTCAGCATGCGCTCCTTCGCCGTGATCGCCGCCGCCGCCGGCACGCTCGCCTTCGGCGCCGGGGCCGGTACCGCCGCTCACGCCGACATCGACAAGGGCACGGAGAAGGTCCTGCTCAAGGGCAAGACCACGGCCTCCTACTTCTGGGACGACGGCTCCGGCCGCGCTGGTGACACCGGCATGCCGGCCAGTGGCAAGCCCATGCAGAAGGGCCTGGCGGCAAGCCCCAGCTGGCCCCTGCTGACCGAGGGTTACGTGGTCTACAACGGCAAGAAGATGCCGTTCTTCGTCGGTGACCGCGGCCCGGGCAACCCGTCCAGCAACGGCATCATGCTCGACCTGGACTCCAAGACTTTCGCCGACCTGACCGGCGGCAGGTTCAACCCGCGCACGCTGATGGTGGACGGCAATGGCGGCAAGGGCCACATCGAGGTCGAGTACGTCATCACCAAGTGGGGTGACGGCGTGGGCCTGAAGAACCACCCGGTGGCCTTCTCCACCGGCGCCTGGAAGCGCATCGACCGCAACCCGGCGAACCCGCCGGTGCTGGCCGAGGACAAGGCGGAGAAGAAGGCCGAGAAGGACGAGAAGACCCTGGCCGGCGGCGCGAAGGACGAGGCCCGGAAGGTCGAGAAGAAGGTCGAGAAGACCCTCGCCGCCGCGCCGGTGGCCGAGTCGAAGGCCGCCTCCGGCGCTGCTCAGGCGGCCGCTGCCACCGAGCAGAGCAACGTGGCCGGCGCCGCGGCGGTCGGCGGCGCGGTGCTCATCGGCGGTGCCCTGGTGCTGGGCCGCGAGCGCATCCGCAAGCTCGTGCGCCGCTGACCTTGGCGTCACCCTGATCAGAATGTCATTCTGGTGCCGTGACCTCGACTGCATCGGCTCATGGCATCGACATCGCGTACGAGAGCTTCGGCTCTCCTGACGGGCGCCCGCTCCTGTTGATCATGGGGCTGGGCGCCCAGCTCATTCACTGGGACGACGAGTTCTGCGAGCAACTCGCCGAGCAGGGACACCACGTCGTCAGGTTCGACAACCGCGACGCCGGTCTGTCCACCCACCTCCACGACGCGGGCGTGCCTCAGCCGGGCAAGCCCGCGTACCTGCTGGACGACATGGCCGAGGACGTCGCCGGGCTGCTGGACGCGCTCGGCTGGCCGGCCGCGCACCTGGTGGGCGCCTCGATGGGCGGGATGATCGCCCAGACGCTCGCCATCCGGCATCCCGAGCGGGTGCTCACCCTGACCTCGATCATGTCCACCCCCGGCGGCTCGGTGGCCCCGCCCACCGAGGCCGCCCGCGCGGTCCTGTTCGCCAAGCCGGTGACCACCCGGGAAGGCGCGGTCACACAGGCGCTGGCCACGCAGTCGGTGATCGGCTCTCCGGGGTACGAACTCGACCGCGAGCGCGTCGAGCGGCTGGCCAAGCTGGCGTTCGACCGGTGTTTCGACCCGGCGGGCGTGGCCCGGCAGCTCGCGGCGATCGTCAACTCCCCCGAGCGGACCGAGGCCCTTTCCCGGCTCAACATCCCCACACTGGTCATCCACGGCGCCGACGACCAGCTCATCCCGCTCGCGGGCGGGCAGGCCACGGCGGCGGCGATCCCGGGCGCGGAGCTCAAGGTCTTCCCCGGTATGGGACACGATCTGCCCCGTGCCCTCTGGCCGGAGATCGTCGAGGCCGTCACCAAGCTGACCGCCGGCCATCCCAGCCCGACGAGGTGACATCCCGCCGTACGAGGAAAACTTCGGAAGGACCGTACGACGAAGAAACCCGAAAGGGCCGGCCGTGCGACGTAAGAGCCTGGCAGGGCCGTGCGGCGGAAGACCCTGGAAGGCATACGACGTAAGACCCCGGAAAGGGCCGTGCGGCGAAGCCCCGGTGTAAGGGGCGCCGACGGGTCGTACGAAGGTGCGAGGGGTGGAAAGGGCGCGTCTCGCGGGTTGCCGGGAGGCAGCTGCCTCGCGAGACGCGCCCCGGCGGCGGCACGCGTTCGCCGCGCCCGAGCGCGAGCCACCGGGTCGTAGGAGGAGGAGCCGGAGGTCAGACCTCCAGCTTCTCCTCTATGCCCTTGAGATGATGCCTGGCCAGGGCCAGGTTGGCCCGGCCGCGGTCCAGTGCGAGGTAGAGGAACAGGCCCTTGCCGCCGCGTCCGGAGATCGGCCGGATGAGGTGGTACTGGCCGCTGAGCGTGATGAGGATGTCCTCGATCGCCTCGTTGAGCCCGAGCGAGTCCATCGTGCGCAGCTTCGCCTTGACGACCTCGGTGTTGCCCGCGGCGGCGACCTGGAGGTCCAGGTCCTTGGATCCGCCGAGGGCGCCGAGCGCCATGCCGCTGCCGTGGTCCACGATGGCGGCGCCGATGGAGCCGTCGATCGCCATCATTTCCTTGAGCGAGATGTCCATGCTGGCCATGTCTTCCTCCGATCAGAAGTGATCATTTGTTGCCTGCTGCCACCGCGGCCACCGCGGCGGCGGTCTTGCGGCCCTCCAGTCGGAGCAGCCCGAGGTTGGCCCCGGGCTCTGCCAGGACTGTGAGGACGACGGTGGGGCCGGCGGAGTAGAAGGCGGCGAAGCCCGCGCTGCCGGAGACGAGCGTCTCCTCCAGGTCGCCCCGCCCGGCCAGGATCAGCATGCGCCGGCTCATCGCGACCAGCGCCGCGGCCAGCGCGGACACGTGCTCGCTGGTGTCTTCGGCCAGGTCGCAGGCGATCGTCAGCCCGTCGATCGTGGAGGCGACGCTCCCCTTGATGTCGGGCGTGCGTTCGCGCAGGAGAACCATCTCCTTGAGCACCTCATGACGCAGTTCCACCGATGGCCTCCTCCTGCGTGAGGGGAACCTCACGACAGCTCCTCCAGCGCCTTCCTGAGCCGCAGCAGCAGCTCGATGTCCGTGGGGTCCCCGGTGACGACCGGGCCGAGCGGGCCGCCGCCGGCCGGGGCCGCCGCCTTGGCCCGGGTGACGTCGAGTCGTTTGACCCGTTTGGGCAAGGGCGGCGTGTCCTCGGCGGTGACGAGCAGGCCCGCCGCCGCCAGCCTGCGCACCGCCAGCAGGACCGCGTACCCGGACCGGCCCATCCGCTTGGCCAGCTCCAGGGGCACGGCCTCGCCGTCGGCCCGGACCACCACGTCCCACTGCACGTCGCTGAGCGTCACGCTCTGGCCGGGCAGCCGCCGCGCGACCCGTACGGGGGAGGTGTCCAGGTCGGCGCGCGGCCAGGCGTCGGCGAGCTGCGCCCGCCGGCGCGCGCACTCCCGCACCAGGCCGGGCACGTCGAAGTACCACCGCCCGCCGAGCCAGTGGGTCTCGCCGGGCCGGAACTTCGGCCGGGTGCCGGTCACCGGCAGCAGGAAGAACGCCGCGTCCAGCACCGCGCCGAGCACGCAGTACTGCAGCTCGCCGAGCGTGACCCGGCCCTCCTCCAGCAGGCGCTCGGTGCCGCCGTCGGCCTGCACCCGGCGCAGCGCGGACTCCGAGACCCGGCCGTGCGCCGCGAGCAGCCGTTCGGCCCCGGGCACCTGCGCGCAGGTCATGTACGTGATGCGCCCGTCGTCGAAGTAGACGGCGCCCGCGCGGCCCACGCGCAGGGCGCCGGTGGCCCGTTCTTTGGCGAGGCCGGCCAGGAGCGTGTCCAGCGAGGGCATCGGTCACGCCAGCAGCTGCTCGGAGATGGCGCGCAGCCGGTGCCGGGCCAGCGCGATGTTCGACCGTTCCGCGTCCAGCCGGACGTAGATCACCAGTGGCCCCTCGAACAGGGTGTCCATCAGCCTGATCAGGTGGTGTCCCTGGTCGGTGCTGATGAGCAGGTCGCCGAGGCGCACGGTGTCGCCGGGGCAGGCTCGCGACAGCCCGTCCATGCTGGCCCGCAGCATCTCGGTCAGCGCCGCGGCGGCCTTGTCGGCGTCCACGCCGTGCGGTTGCCCGCTGAAGGACACGGCCATCCCGCTCGTATGGTCCACGAGCATCGCGTCGAGCGCTCCCGGGATGGCCATGACCTCGGTCAGGCAACTATCGAGTGCGAGCACGGTGGCCTCCCTCGCCGTCATGAGGACGTCGACAGCTTAGGAGCGACGCAAGGGGCGGAAATTGACCGCGATAACGGGAGCCGTACTGAGATGAAGTTGTTTATGGCTGAGGCGAAGAAAAACCCCACCGAGGCGGAGAATTCCGTGATTTATGCAGGTTACGGGCCGAATCAGGAAAGGTGATTCGCGTTCTGTTCCGTGGCCTCGTCCGGCAGGAGCGCCTTTTCGTCGGGTTTGAAAACCAGCACCTTGTCCACATAGGACTTCACCGCCGCGGCCAGCCCCACATCGGCCCCGGCCGCCTCCGACAGGTACCACCGGTGGTCGAGGATCTCGTGGAACAGCTGGGGCGTCTCCAGCTTGCCGCGCAGCCCCGCCGGGATGGCCGCGATCGTCGGCTGGAACACCTCCGCCAGCCAGCGGTGCGCCACGATCGCCTCGTCCTCGTGCCGCAGGCCCTTGGCCACCCGGAACCCGTCGAGGTCGTTCAGCAGCCGGCGGGCCTGGTTCTCCTCCGCGTCCAGGCCGGTCAGCCGGAGCAGGCGGCGCTGATGGTGACCGGAGTCGACCACCTTGGGCCGGACGATCAGCCGGCCGGTGCCGACCTTGCGCCGCACCATCATCTCGGCCACGTCGAACCCGAGCAGGTTCAGCCGCCGGATCCGCTGCTCCACCCGGTGCCAGTCGACCTCCTCGATGATCTCGTCCTGGGTCAGCTCGGCCCACAGCCGGTGGTAGCGGGCGACGATGTCCTCGGCGGTGTCCATGGGGTCGATCGACGGGTGCAGCAGGCCGCCGGCCTCCAGGTCGAGCATCTCCCCGAAGATGTTGGTGTGCGCGGCGTCGATGTCGCCGAGCCGCTGCCCCTCGCTGATCATCGGGTGCATCTCGCCCGTCTCGGCGTCGACCAGGTAGGCGGCGAACGCCCCGGCGTCGCGCCGGAAAAGGGTGTTCGACAGCGAGCAGTCGCCCCAGTAGAACCCGGCCAGGTGCAGCCGCACGAGCAGCACGACCAGGGCGTCCATCAGCCGGGTGAGCGTGTCGGGCCGCAGCGTCCCGGACATCACGGCCCGGTACGGGAGCGAGAACTGCAGGTGCCGGGTGATCAGCGCCGCGTCCAGCCCTTCCTCGCGGCCGGTGACGTAGGCGACCGGCTCCACGGAGGGCGCGTCCAGCCGGGCCAGGTCCCACAGGAGCTGGTACTCCCGCTTGGCGTACCGCTCGCTGATCTCCTTGATCGCGTAGACCTTGCCGCCCAGCCGGGCGAACCGGACGACGTGCCGAGAGATGCCGCGGGGGAGGTCGACGAGGTGGTGCTGCGGCCATTCCGCGAGCGGCAGCTCCCAGGGGAGCCGGATCAGGTCGGGATCGCCTAACGCGCCGGTGATCTGAAGGGGCATTCGACCAGGATATGGTGCGTCGGTGGACGAGTTTCTCAGGTGGTACTTTTCCCGGCGTCCGGTCGTGGCGAGCACCTTGGGCGCCGAAGGCTACGACCACACGCTGGGCGACTTCTCCGCCGTCGCGTTCGCCGAGCGCGAGCGGGAGGAGGCCCAGTGGCTCGCGCGGCTCGAAGCCGCCCCGTCCGGCGACCCGATCGACCGCGGCCTCGTGCTCTCCCAGCTCCGCGGCGCCGTCGCGCTGGCCGAGTGGCCCGACTGGCGGCGCGACCCGGCCGTCTACCTGTCGGCGGTCTTCGCCGCCTTGTTCACGCCGTTCCAGCACCGGCTCAGGCCCGAGCCGGAGCTGGTGGCCGCCGCGATCTCCCGGCTGGCCGAGGTGCCGGGCGTGCTGGCCGCCTGCCGGGCCAACCTCGACCCCGAGCTGGCCGCGCCGCTGCTCGTGACGCGCGGGCTCGGGCAGGCGCGCACCGGGCGCGGCTTCCTCACCGAGACCGTCCCCGGCATGGTCGAAGACCCGGACCTGCGGGCCCGGCTCGCCGAGGCCGCGGAACCGGCCGCCGCCGCGTTCGACGAGCTGGTCGCGTTCCTGACGGGCTTCCGCTGCGGCGGCACCTGGCGGATGGGGGAGCGGCTCTACTCCCGCCTGCTGCGCGAGCGCGAACTGCTCGGGTACGGGGCGGACGGGCTGCACGAGCGCGGCCGGGCCGCCTGGGACGAGCTCGACGGGCGGATGCGCGAGGTCGCGGTGCGGGTGAGCGGCTCACCCGACTGGCGGGCCGCCATGGAGACCCTCATGGACGACCACCCCGACACCCTGGAGCAGATGCGGGCCGAGTACGAGACGGAGACCGAGCGGGCCCGCGCGTTCGTCCGCGAGCGGGACCTGGTGACGTTCCCCGAGGGGGAGGAGTGCCTGGTGCTGCCGTCGGCGGTCTACAGCCGGCCGGTCGTGGCGGTGGCCCACTACCTGGCGCCGCCGCCGCTCAGCGGCTCGCGCACCGGCGTGTTCTTCGTGCCGTACACGCCCGGCCACTTCACCCCCGAGCAGGTGCGGCAGCGGCTGCGCACCAACAGCAGGGCCCAGATGCCGTCGATCGCGGTCCACGAGGCCTACCCGGGGCACCACTGGCACCTGGCCACCCTCGCCGTCAACCCGCACCCGGTCCGCAAGGTGTTCCGCACCCCGTACTTCACCGAGGGCTGGGCCCTGTACGTGGAGAAGCTCCTGCATGAGCAGGGCTATTTCGACACCCCCGCCGCCGAGCTGGCCCACCTGGACTTCCGGATCTTCCGCGCGGCCCGCATCGTCGTGGACACCGCGCTGCACTGCGGCGAGATGACGATCGAGGAGGCCGAGACGTTCATGGCCACCAAGGCGTCGCTGTCGCCCGGCACCGCGCAGGGCGAGGTCAGCCGCTACTGCGCCTGGCCCACCCAGGCTCCCTCGTACCTCACCGGCGCGATCGAGATCGAGCGGATCCGCGACGCGTACACGGGCTCGCTGAAGTCCTTCCACGACCGGCTCGCCGGCTCCGGCGGGCTCCCGCTCGGGCTGGCCGAGGCGGCGCTCAACGGCGGGGGAACTCCGGCGGGTTGAAGGCGCGCTCCACCACGGCGGCGAGCTGCTCGTCGGTGAGCACGGCCGGCTCGCCCACGCCGAGCGCGCGCACGTACACCTCGCACAGCCACTCCAGCAGCCGGGTGGCCTCGAACGCCTCCTCCAGCGTGGCCCCGATGGTCACCCCGCCGTGGTTGGCCATCAGCGCCGCCCGCTTGCCCTCCAGCGCCACCCGCACGCTCGCGGCCAGCTCGTCGGTGCCGTACGTGGCGTACTCGGCGACCTTGACCACCCCGCCCAGCAGCAGCGCGTTGTAGTGGATCGGGGGCAGCTCGGTCTTGGTCGTGGCCACGACCGTGCCGAACACCGAATGCGTGTGCACCACCGCCCGGGCGTCGGTGGTGCGGTAGATCGCCAGGTGCATCGGCGTCTCGGAGGACGGCCGCGCGTCGCCCTCCACGAGGTGGCCGTCGAGGTCGACGACCGGGCAGAGCTCCGGGGTCAGCCGGTCGAGAGCCACCCCGGACGGTGTCACCGTGACCCGGTCGCCCTCGCGGACGCTGAGGTTGCCGGACGTACCGATGACCAGGCCCAGCTCGACGGCGCGCCGGCCGTACGCGCACAGCTGCTCGCGGAGGCTCATGGCGGCAATGTAGTCGGTCGTCCGAAATGCGGCAACGATGTTGACGAGAGGCGGAATCGAACCTAAGTTCGAAACTCCACTCCTGGAAGGAACGCGCATGACCATCGCGATCTACGGGGCCAACGGCCACACCGGCCGCCTGGTCGCCGCCGAGCTGCTCGCCCGCGACCAGGACATCGTCCTCGCCGGGCGCGACGCCGACGCCCTGCACGCGCTGGCCGGCGAGCTGGACTCGCCCCGCGTACGCGTCCACCGGGCGGCGCTCGACGACCCCGACGCGCTGCGCGAGCTGACGGCCGGCAGCGAGGTGCTGATCCACTGCGCGGGCCCGTTCACCCGCACCTGCGAGCCGCTGGCCCTGGCCGCCGTGGCGGGCAGATGCCACTACATCGACCACGCCATCGAGCCCAAGCCGGTCAAGTGGCTGTTCGAGACCATGCAGGGCCCGGCCGGCGAGGCGGGCGTGGTGATGATCCCGCAGCTCAGCTTCTACGGCGGCCTGGCCGACCTGCTCGCCGCCGCCGCGGCCGCCGGGCTGCCCGCCGTGGACCGGGTGACGGTCGGCTACTCGATCACCGGCTGGCGGATGACGCCCGCCGCGGTCAAGACGGCCGAGCTGCTCATCGGCGAGATCGACCGTGTCACCTACACCGGCGGCGCGCTCCGCGTGGGCCCGGTCGACATCCGCAACACCGTCTACCCGTTCCCGCCGCCCGTCGGGCCGCGCTCCATGATCGCGCCGTTCCCGTCGGGCGAGATGGTCACCATCCCCCGCCACGTGCCCGCCCGTACGGTCGAGTCCCAGCTCACGGCGAGCACGTTCGAGGAGGAGCAGATCTTCACCAGCCAGGACGCCGCGCCGGAGGAACGTGCCCGGACCGCGTTCATGGTGGCCGTCCAGGTCGTCGCCGAGGGTGGCGGCGGGCGCACCGCCCACCTGCGGGGCGGCGACATCTGGTGGGTGGGCGCGCTGGCCTCGGCCGATGCGGCGGTGCGCCTCCTCCGCGGCGAGGGCCCCGGCAAGGCGGGCGTGCTGGCCACGGCGGAGGCGTTCGAGGCCGAGCCGTTCCTGCGCCGGATGGCGGCGCTGGGCGCCTTCGAGCTGACGCTCTAGAGGCCCGTCGAGCTGACGCTCCAGAGCCCGTCGAGGTGCTGCCGGGCCGGTGCTTCAGAGCCCGTCGAGGTGTTGCAGCAGGAGGCGCTCCAGGTCGACGCGGCGCAGGCGGTCGGGGTAGAGCAGCAGGTGCAGGCTCAGGCCGTCGACCAGGGCGAGCAGGTGCTCGGTGACGTCGTCGAGGTTCTGCCCGGTGGTCAGCTCGCCCGCCTCCTTGGCCTGGCCGAGCAGGTCGCGCACGGCCGCGCGCAGCTCGCCCGCCTCCGACCGCTGCACCTCGGCCAGCCGCTCGGAGGCCAGGCTGCGGCTCCAGAAGCTGACCTCCAGCCGGGTCTCCTGAGTGCGCTCGGCGTCGAGCGGCAGGTTGTCGAGGAGCAGCTCGCGCAGGGCGGCCAGCCCTGAGACGCCGTCGACCTTGCGGGCCAGCCGGTCGCGGATGCGCTGGTGAGACTGGCGCAGCGCCGACAGCAGGATCTCGTCCTTGTCGGTGAAGTAGTGGGCCAGCACGCCGTTGGAGTAGCCCGCCTCCTTGGCGATGGCGCGGGTGGTGGCGGCGTCGATGCCGTCCCTGACGATCACCCGGCGGGCGGCCGACAGCACCTCGCGCCTGCGCTCGTCGTGGTCCACGATCTTCGGCACCGGCATGCCCCCTTTCGCGTTCGCTCCAGCATATTGACTTTTTAGTCGGACGTCTGTCTATTTAAACCCATGACCGTCGTCACCGTCGGCGTGCACATCGTCGACATCCTCGCCAGGCCCGTCTCGCACATCCCCGACGGGCAGGACACCGTCCTCGTCGACGAGATCCGGCTCACCGCGGCGGGCTCCGCCGCGGGCACCGCCGTCGACCTGGTCAAGCTGGGCAACGAGGTCGTCACCATGGGCGCCGCGGGCGACGACGAGCTCGGCGACTTCCTCGTCGCGGTGCTGGCCAAGCACGGGGTGGACGTCTCCCGCCTGGCCCGCAGGGCGGGGGAGCGCACCGCCGCCTCGATCCTGCCGATCCGGCCGGACGGCGGGCGTCCCAGCTTCCACGTCCCAGGCGCCAACCTCGGCGTCACGCTCGCCGACCTGGACCCCGAGGTGCTGCGCCGGGCGCGGGCGATCCACCTGGGCGGCATGGACGTCACCTTCGCGCTCGCCGACCCCGCGTTCTTCGCGCTGCTCGACGAGGTCAGGGCCGCCGGCACGGTGGTCACGATGGACCTGCTGTCGGAGATGCCGGACCTGCTCGGCATGGCGCGGGCCTTCCTGCCGCACGTCGACTACGTGCTGCCCAACGAGAGCCAGGCCCGGCTGATGGCGGGCGCCGACGGGGTACGGGAGGCCGCCGAGGCGCTGCTGGCCGACGGGCCGCGCGGCGTGCTCGTCACCCTCGGCGAGGCCGGCAGCCTCGTGGTGACCGGCGCGGGCGCCGAGCAGGTGCCCGCGATCAAGACCGAGGTGGCCGACACCACCGGCTGCGGCGACGCGTACTGCGCCGGGTTCGTCACCGGGCTGCTGCACGGCCAGGACGTGCCGGCCGCCGCCCGCTGGGGCACCGCCGCCGCCTCCCTGGTGGCCACCGGGCTCGGCTCCGACGCCGGGCTGACCAGTCTCGACGCCGCGCTCGCCCTCCTCGACTGACCGATCCACACCCAGGAGTCCTCCGATGACAGACGCCGAACTCCGCGCGCGGGCCGCCAAGGTCGTCCCCGGCGGCATGTACGGACACCTCAACGCGGCCATCTTCGCCCCCGGCTACCCCCAGTTCTTCGAGCGGGCCGAGGGGTGCCGGCAGTGGGACGCGGACGGGCGCGAGTACATCGACTTCATGTGCAGCTGGGGCCCGGTCGTCCTGGGCCACCACGACCCCCGGGTCGAGGCGGCCGCGGCCCGCCAGGCCGCGCTCGGCGACTGTCTCAACGGTCCCGGCGCGATCATGGTGGAGCTGGCCGAGCTGCTGGTGGACACCATCCCGAGCGCCGACTGGGCGATGTTCTCCAAGAACGGCACCGACGCCACCACCCAGGCGCTCATGGTCGCCCGCGCCGCCACCGGCCGTACCAAGGTGCTCCGCGCGCACGGCGCCTACCACGGCGCCGACCCCTGGTGCACGCCCTCCACGGCGGGCACCACCCCCAACGAGCGGGCCGACCTGGTCGAGTTCGACTACAACTCGCTGGAGTCGCTGGAGGCCGCCGCGGCGGGCGCCGACGGCGACGTGGCGGCGATCATCGTGACGCCGTTCAAGCACGACTCGTTCGAGGACCAGGAGCTCGCCGAGCCCGCCTTCGCCCGGGGCGCGCGGGCGCTGGCGGACCGGATCGGCGCGGCGCTGGTGATCGACGACGTGCGCGCGGGGTTCCGCGTCGACCTGCGCGGATCGTGGGAGCAGTACGGGGTGCGGCCCGATCTGACCGCCTGGTCCAAGGCCATGGCCAACGGCTACCCGATCGCCGCCGTCACCGGCACGGACGCGCTGCGGGGCGCGGCCCAGACGCTCTACACGACCGGGTCGTTCTGGTTCTCCGCGGTGGCCATGGCGGCGGCCAAGGCGACCATCGAGACGCTGCGCGACACGGACGGCATCGCGGCGATGGAGCGGGCCGGCACCCGGCTCAGGGAGGGGCTGGCGGCGCAGGCCAAGGCGCACGGTTTCGTGATCAACCAGACGGGCCCGGTGACGATCCCGTGGCTCAGCTTCGACGGCGACGCCGACCTGTCGGTGGCCCTGCACTGGAGCGACGCCTGCCTCAGGCACGGCGTCTACCTGCACCCCTGGCACAACTGGTTCATGTCGGCGGCCCACACCGAACAGGACGTGGCCCGCGCCCTGGAAGGCACCGACCGGGCCTTCGCCGAGACCCGGGCCCACTTCGGCTGACAGGCGGATCCGGGTCTCTACAGTAGGAACATGGACGTCGAGCAGAAACTCCGCGAGCTGCCGGCCTGGCGGCGCGAGGGAGACGAGATCCGGCGCACGATCACCGCTCCCGACTTCCCCGCCGCCATCCGCGTCGTCGACGAGATCGCGGCCGAGGCCGAGGCGCTCAACCACCACCCCGACATCGACATCCGGTGGCGCACCCTCCACCTGGCGCTGACCACGCACGACCAGGGCGGTCTGACCGAGCTCGACTTCACGCTCGCGGCGCGGATCGACGCCATCGCCGCGAAACACGGTGCGTAGCCGGTCGGTTACTGATATGAGTGGGGCATGCCGACACGCCTGCCCGTCCTGCTGCTCGTCCTGCTCGCCGCCGGCTGTGGGGCGAGCCCGCCCCAGCTCGCCCAGCCGGCCGGCCCGCCCGCCACGACGCTCAACGGCGGCGGCGAGTTCACCGCCGACGGCGACTCCGCGATCCGCTACGACCGCAAGCTCGTGCCCGGCGGCGCCCAGGCCAGCGTCACCGCCGAGTCGTCCGGCGGCCAGACGATCACCTCGCTCGTGGTCGAGGGCTTCCTGCCGCGCCGCGCCTACGGCGCTCACCTGCACACCGCGCCGTGCGGCAAGGCGGCCACCGACGCCGGGCCGCACTACCAGCACCGGCCAGGCCCGGCCAGCGCCGACAACGAGATCTGGCTCGACCTCAAGACCGACACCTCCGGCACCGGCCGGGCCACCGCCCGCCACCCGTGGGGCTTCGACCCGGCCGCGCCGCCGCGCTCCCTGGTCCTGCACGCCAAGCCGACCGAGACGAGCGGCCCCGACGCGGGCGACGCGGGCGACCGCATCGCCTGCCTGACGATCAGCTAGCGTCAGCCGTCGCCGGTCGGGTCGCCGGCGATCACGCAGGCGACGGGCGGGAGCCTCTCTCGATCAGGCCCACGAGGACGCGCACACGCGGGCCTGATCACTCCGTCTCCGCCCGGTCAGGGCGCGGTCTCCAGCAGGGTGGCGAGGGCGTCGAGGCCGTGGTCGACGTCCGACTCGGGGATGTTGAGCGCCGGGCGCAGGCGGACCGACCGGGGCCCGCACGGCAGCACCAGCACTCCCGCGTCCTCGCGCAGCCGGGTGATCAAGGCGTCCCGGTCCGCCGGGGTCGGCAGGTCGAAGGCGCACATCAGCCCGCGTCCCCGCACGCTCGACACGGTCTGCGGATGTTCGGCCTCCAGCTTGGCCAGCCGCTCCAGGATGGTGGCGCCGAGGGCGCCGGCCCGCGGGATGAGCCCGTCACGCTCGACGATCTCCAGGATGCCGCGGCTGCGGACCATGTCGACCAGGCCGCCTCCCCAGGTGGAGTTGATCCGGCCGCTCCGCTCGAAGACGTTGCCGGGCACCTCGTCCACCCGACGGCCCGCCATGATGCCGCCGACCTGCACCTTCTTGGCGAAGGCGACGATGTCAGGCTGCAGCCCGAGCTGCTGATAGGCCCACGCGGTGCCGGTGGTGCCGCCGCCGGTCTGCACCTCGTCGAGGACGAACAACGCGTCGTGCTCGTGGCACAGCCGCTGCATGGCCTGCAGGAACTCCGGCCGCATGTGGTTGTCGCCGCCTTCGCCCTGGATGGGTTCGGCGATGAAGCAGGCGATGTCGTGCGGGTGCCGTTCGAAGGCGGCGCGGGCCTGGGCCAGTGCGTGTTCCTCGGCCGCCTCGACGTCGCCGGCGTGGATGGCGGGCACGTCGATGCGCGGCCAGTCGAAGGTGGGGAACCGTTCGGTCTTGACCGGGTCGGTGTTGGTCAGGCTCAGTGTGTAGCCGCTGCGGCCGTGGAAGGCCTTGGTGAGGTGGAGCACCTTGGCACCGAGCGCGGGCGAGCGGCCGGCGGCCTCGTTGCGGCGGCTCTTCCAGTCGAACGCGGTCTTGAGCGCGTTCTCCACGGCCAGCGCGCCGCCCTCGACGAAGAACAGGTGGGGCAGTTCGGGGTCGCCGAGCACTCGGGTGAAGGTGTCGACGAAGTCGGCCAGGTGCTCGGTGTACATGTCGGGGTTGGCCGGCTTGTTCCTGGCGACCTGGCCGAGCAGCCGGGTGAAGTCGGGGTCGAACGGCGGGTTCACGCCGAGCGGCGCGGAGGCGAAGAACGTGTAGAAGTCCAGGTAACGGCGCCCGTCGCGAGCGTCGACGAGCCAGGCGCCCTGGCTGAGCTCGAGATCGAGGACGAGTCGGTATCCGTCGACGAGCAGGTGGCGGGCAAGGCGGGCGTGAACGTCCATGTCTCCTCCGCGTTGAGCCGTGCAGACCGTATATTCCCCACCGTAACGCCGATGTATCCGTAAAATTTACGGATTCGCACTCGATGGGGCGATTTTCTTCAAGTGCATGGCCAGCACGATCAGCGCGATCCCGTACAAGATCGCAAAAAGCCCGATCAGCCAGACGAGGCTGAGCATCCCCGCGGCGGGCCAGATCAGGAGCAGCACGCCGAGGAGGACGGACAGCGCGCCGCCCACGATGAGCATCCACTCGTTGGCGATGACCTTGCGGAGCTGGATCCCGTCCACGATCTCCGCGATCCCCGAGAAGATCGCCCAGAAGGCGATGACGTAGAGCAGGGCGAGCGAGGTGATCCCCGGCCAGGCGAAGGTGATGAGGCCGGCCGCGATCCCGAGGACGCCGACCACCACCGCCCAGACCCGCGAACGCACCTCGTGGCGGAACGCGCTGAAGATCGCGATGACGCCGTTCACGATGGCCCACGCGCCGAAGAACGTGACCAGCACCAGCAGGGTGATGCCCGGCCAGATCATCGCCAGGACGCCGAAGATGACGGCCGCGATGCCCCGGACGAGCGGCAGCCACCAGGTGCGTGCGAGGTGTTCCATTCCTCCCTGATGTCCCCGCTTGCCGTCGGGGCACCTCCCGGCACGGTCAAGAATGGGCGATCATTGGGAGTAGACCACGATCGACACCGCGATGTACTGCACGAGGTAGGCGGCCAGGGTGAAGGCGTGGAAAACCTCGTGATAGCCGAACCACCGGGGCGACGGGTCGGGCCGGCGCAGCCCGTACACGACGGCCCCGGCGCTGTAGAAGACGCCGCCGACGGCGACCAGCACCACGGCGGCCACCCCGGCGCCCTCCAGGAGCTGGGGCATCACGAAGATCGCGGTCCAGCCGAGCGCGAGATAAAGGACGGTGTAGAGCCAGCGCGGCGCGCCCATCCACAGCACCCTGAACAGCACGCCCGCCAGCGCGCCGCCCCAGGTGACGCCGAGCACGGCGGCCTGTGCGGGGCCGTCGAGCGCGAGCAGCGCGAACGGCGTGTAGGTGCCCGCGATGATCAGATAGATGTTGGCATGGTCGAACCGGCGCAGCCACTCGGCCAGCCTGGGGCCGAGCGTGCCGCGGTGGTAGGTGGCCGAGATGCCGAAGAGCAGCCCCGAGGTGATCGCGTAGATGGCCGAGGCGAGCCGGGCCTGGAGGGTCGGGCCCAGCGCCACGAGCAGGATCCCGGCGACCAGCGTCACGGGCAGGGCTCCCGCGTGCAACCACCCCCGCAGAACGGGCTTTATGGAGATCGTGGTCATATAACCTACGGTACCGTAGGTTAGAGCCCGTTCAGGAACCGGGCGGCGATCGGCACCGCCGCCGTCCCGCCGGATCCGCCGTGCCTGACGAAGACGCAGAAGGCCAGATCGCCCCGATAGCCGATGAACCACGCGTGCGGGGCCCCGTCCGGGACCTCCGCCGTGCCGGTCTTGCCGAAGAGGTCGGCCGGCAGCCCTCCGCCGCCGGCCGTGCCGTGGTCGACGACCGCGCGCATCATCGCGCGCAACCCGTCCACCACCCCCGGGTCCAGCTCCACCGGGTCGGGCGCGGGGCCGTCGAGCATCCGAGCGGTCCGTTCAGGGACCAGCCTGGGCGACCGCCAGGTGCCGCTCTGCACGGCGGCGGCCACCGAGGCCATGCAGAGCGGGCTGGCCATGACCGTGCCCTGCCCGATGGCGTCGATGGCCCGCTGATCGGGGTCGTCGGTCTCCTCGATCTTGCCGCAGAACCCGTCCGCCCCGGTGGGCAGCGGGCGCCCGAACCCCCACTGCTCGGCCGTCTCGCGCAGGTCCGAGCCGTCCAGCCGGCCGAGCGCCTGCTCGATGAACGTGGTGTTGCACGAGTAGGCGAACGCGTCGATGAAGGAGACGGTCCCGCGCGCCACCTCGCCGTCGTTCCGGAAGACGCTGTGGCCCGGGACGGTGTACGTGCCGGGACACGGCACCCGGTCACCGGGACCGAGCCCGGAGCTCAGCAGGGCCGCCGCCGTGATGACCTTGAAGGTGGAGCCGGGCGGGAAGACGTCCTTGAAGGCGCTGTAGTTGTCGCGCAGCCGGTCCGCCACCGCGAGGATCTCCCCGGTGCTGGGCTGCACCGCCACGATGGCCGCGTCCGTCCGGGCGTCCAGCGCCCGCGCGGCCGCCGCCTGGGTCGCGCGCGCCAGCGTGGTCTTCTGGCTCTTCGCCTCCGGCACCGCGCGCAGCAACTCCTGGTCCGGTTTGCCCGGCGCCTTGGCCACCAGCACCCAGCCGATCGCCTCGGTGTCCTCCCGGTCGTCGCGCAGCGGCACCAGGTGGGCGTCGGCGTAGCTGTTGTGCGGGATCTTGTCGCCTTCCCGGGTGACCAGCTCGGACGGGGACGCGAACACCTCGGCGAGGTGGACGGTGCCGCCGTCCTTGAGCAGCGGGTGCAGGACGTCGGGCTGCCAGAGCACCTTCCACGCATGGGCGCGCACGGCCAGCCGGAGGGTGCCGCTGAACGGCCACTCGCCCAGCTCCTCCAGCTCCCTGACGCCGCTGAACGCCACCTCGGCCGTCTCCTCGCCGGTGCTCCTGACCTCTCCCGGCTCCAGCCGCAGCCGCTCCACCCCGAGGGCCCCGCTCATCGCGTCGTGCCGGGCGCGGAAGTCGGCGGGGGGCTGGTCGACCAGGCGCGACATGGCGGCCACGTCACCGTCCTCCCACGCCTGGAAGTACGCGGCCGCGGTCTCGGCGGGGCTGCCCTCCACGCCGCCCGAGGCCCAGACCGCGAAGGTGGCCGCCGCGATGACGGCCAGAACCGCGCCTACGACCACAATCAGCCTTCTGCGTCGCATACGGTTTCTCCCAGGAGGAGATGAACGTGGCACGTGGACAGAGGGAACCGATGCCCGGCCAGTACCCCGTGAGCTTCGGCGAGGTGGAGCTGCTGCGGGATCTGGACAGGCAGGACGGCTGGGTGCTGTCCAAGGATGGCGTACCTCAGTCCTACGTGGACCTACAAGACCCGACATTTCTGGAATTCGAATATGTCCGGCTCATGGCCGACGTCATCGACCTGCTCGACGAGGGCCCGCTCAGCTGCGTGCACGTGGGCGGCGGCGCCTGCACCATCCCCCGCTACGTCGCCGCCACCCGGCCGGGCTCCCGGCACATCGTGATCGAGCCCGACGGCCTGCTGGTCAACCTGGTCCGCGAGCAGCTCGACCTGCGCTCCGTGCCCAAGCTGAAGATGATCATCGCCGGCGGCCGCGAGGGCACCGCCAAGGTCTGGGACGCCTCGGCCGACCTGGTGGTGCTCGACGCGTTCACCGGCGCCACCATGCCCGTCGAGCTGGCCACGGTGGAGTATCTCGGCGACATCGCCCGCGTCCTGCGCCCCACCGGCACGCTGTTGATCAACCTGGCCGACGGCAAGGGCCTGGCCTTCGCCAGGCGCCTGCTCGCCACCGTCACCGGCGCCTTCCGCCACGTCGCGCTCATGGCCGAGCCCGGCGTGATGCGCGGACGCAGGTTCGGCAACCTGATCGTCGCGGCCTCGCGCGCCGAACTGCCGCTCGACGCGCTCACCCGCCGCGCCGCCGGCGGCCTCACCCAGGCCAGATGCGTGCACGGGGAAGCGCTGGCGAAGTTCGTCGCCGGCGCCGCCCCGATCAAGGAAGGCGACGCGGTGCTCGCTCCGGTGCCCCCGCCCGCGGTGTTCGGCTAGGGCCCGGAGCGGGCGCCCAGGCGCGGCTCAGGGCCGGCGCGCCGGGATCACTCGGTGGAGCGGGAACGCCAGAGGCCGATGGCGCGGACGCGGGAGTCCACGCCGAGCTTGGCATAGATGCGGTTGACGTGGTTCTTGACCGTTTTCTCGCTGAGGAACAGCCGCTGGGCGATCTGGCTGTTGGACTGTCCTGTCGCGATCAGGTCCATGACCTCGGCTTCACGTTTGCTCAAGGACGTGAACACGCTATCGAACGCTGCGTCGTCGACTCTCATCCGGCCTCCGGGGCGGCAGACGGTCAGATCGCCGAGTCCCCCCGACCAACCGGCGTTAGCGGTAGACAGCGAGCATAACTCGCATTGACATGTTTTTGGGGAGTTGCCGGAAGAAAACGGCAACGGCCGGTCCCGAAGGACCGGCCGTCAGCACCTGGGGTGAGTGAAGGGACTTGAACCCTCGACATCCAGGACCACAACCTGGCGCTCTGCCAACTGAGCTACACCCACCATTGGTGCCGCCCGCGTGGACGGCACAGGAAAAGTGTAGCGGTGTTCGGGACTCTTCACGCCACCGATTAACCGCTGACACGCTCCGCGAGTGTCCGAGCCGTCGCCGAGTCGGGCCCGGGCTGACCGACGAACACCGCGGCACGATAGTAACGCAGCTCCCTGATGCTCTCCAGGATGTCGGCGAGAGCCCTGTGGCCGCCCTGCTTGCCGGGCGCGGCGAAGTAGACCCGTGGATACCAGCGCCGCGCCAGCTCCTTGATCGACGACACGTCGACCATCCGGTAGTGGAGATAGGCGTCGACCGCCGGCATGTCCCTGGCCAGGAACGTGCGGTCGGTGCCGATCGAGTTGCCGCACAGCGGGGCCTTCTTCGGCTCCGGCACGTGGCGGCGGATGTAGTCGAGCACCAGCGACTCGGCCTCTGCCAGCGTGACCCCGGTCGCCAGCTCCGGCAGCAGCCCCGACGCGGTGTGCATCTCGCGGACGACCTCGGACATCTGCTCCAGCGACTCCGGCGGCGGTTTGATGATCACGTCGACGCCCTTGTCGAGCTCGTTGAGCTCGCTGTCGGTGACGACGCACGCCACCTCGACGAGCGCGTCGCGCCCGAGGTCGAGACCCGTCATCTCGCAGTCGATCCAGACCAGCGAATCACTCATGCGTTCTCCTCGCCGCAGCGGCTCGGAGTGACCCGCCCGCTTGCTTGTGCCACCAGCCTAGTGCCACCGCTCAGGCGGGCTTGAGCGAGCTCACCACCTTGTCCACGACATCGGTGCCGAGGTTGTCGGGCACCGACACGAAGACGAGGGCCGGCCGCTCGCCCTCACCGCGGTCCATGAGCACGACGGCGCCGTTCTCCTTCTTCCATTCGAAGCCCTTCTCCTCCGAGATCTCGGTGAAGTCGAGCTCGTACTGCACCAGCCACGCGTCACGGTCGCCGATCTTGATCGCCTCGTCCTTGACGATCTTGCTGGTGTGCTTGAGCGAGTAGAACCTGTTGTTGAAGTCGGTGTAGACCGCCTTGGCCGACAGGCCGATCCCGTCGACCCCCTGATAGGGGTAGCGCTCGCTGAGCAGCCCGGTGTAGACGTTGCCGATCCAGTCGGACTGGCCGTCGAACCGCTCCTGCGACGTCTTCTGCACGCCGCTGCTCCACAGCTGGGCCCCCGGCTGGGTGCTGTTGATCTCCGCGGACTTCGACGCCTCCCAGCCCTCGGGCACCTCGTACGAGACCTTGAGCTGGGGATCGGTGACCCGCCCGTCCACCGGCTGCGGGAGCTCGCCGGAGGACTGCGGCGGGTCGGTGGAGGGCACCGGGTCCGGGTCGGGCTCCTCGGTCTGCGGCGGATCCTCCGTCGGGGCCTGGGTCGTCGGCGTCGGCGCGGCGACCGGGTCGGCGGCGTTGTTGACGAAGACGATGCCGGCCACGACCAGGATCGCCAGCACGAGCACCGCCGCCGCCCCGCCGATGATCCACGGCGTCGGGTTGCTCTTCTTGGGCGGGGCGCCGTAACCGGCCCCGCCCCACGGCGCCTGCTGCCCGTACGGGGTCTGCTGGCCATGCGGCGGTTGCTGCCCGTACGGAGCCTGCTGGCCATAGGGCGGCTGCTGGCCGTACGGGGCCTGCTGCGGACCGGACTGACCGTAAGGGCCGGACTGACCGTAGGGGCCGGACTGACCGTAGGGGCCGGACTGACCGTAGGGGCCGGGCTGTCCGTACGGCTGCGGACCGGAGCCGCCGGGCGGGGTGAAGGAGGGCTGCTGGGGACCGGAGGCGCCCGGCTGGCCGTACGGGGCCTGCTGCGGGCCCGAGGGTCCGTACGGGCCCGGCTGTGCCGGCGCCGGCGGCCCGCCCTGCACCGGCGGCTGGCCGTAGGCGAGCGTGGGGTTGGCCCCCGCCGAGGGCCAGTCGGGCTGCTGGTCGCCGTGCTGCTGGTGCGGGCCGGACGGCTGCTGGGGTCCGGAAGGCTGCTGCGGCGCCGGCCCCTGATCCGTCGGGCCCTGCTCCATCGGGTGGGTGGCGTCGGTCCACTCGTCGCCGTCCCACCACCGCAGTTGGGGAGAGCCGTACGGGTCGGGGTACCAGCCCGCGGGGGTCTGCGAGGTCATGCACGTCAGCGTAGTAAACAACCGCTTTGATGTGCATTCAGCACTTGTAGGTGAAGGTCGTCTTCGCGCTGCGGGCCGGACCGGGCGAGAGCACCTTCAGCGTGACCGTGGCCTTGGCGGTGCGTTCGCCCTGGAGCCGCCACGTCAGGTCGACGTCGTAGGAGGTGGTGCCGGAGGTGGCGCGCAGGGTGCCTTCCTCGACGTCCTTGTCGAGGTTCATCCGCCACTCGTAGCGGATGTCGCCGACCCCGCCGTTGGTGGTGATCGTGCCGGAGACGAACGCGTCGCCGTCGCAGCCCACCGTCTTCTCCGACGCGCTGACGGCCAGCCGCTCCACCGTGACGGGCGGGGCGTCGCCGCCGCTGAGCCGCAGCCAGGCCAGGATCGCCCCGGCCATGACGGCCGCGAACACCAGCGCCGACACGATCGTCCGGCGGCGTCGCGCGCGGACGGCCGCCTTGCGCCCGCCCCGGCCGGAGGGAGCGCCGTCGCGCCAGATCCGTTCGGCCGCGGTCTGCGGCGGGGCCGCCTCGACGCCGGGGCCGAACCGCATCGCCTCCCCGCGGCCGGGACTGGGATGGGTGGTCGCCCGGCCGGCGTGCGCGGTGTGGCGCGCGCTCTCACGGCCCTGCGGGACGTGCAGCAGGGTGACGATGTCGCCCTCGTCGCGCTCCTGCTCGATCTCGGCGGACCTGGCGTACGCGGGCGGCTGCGCGAACACCGACTGGCCGCGTGCCGCCTGCGCCAGCCGGTCACGGGTGAGCATGCCGCCGGGCAGCGCGTGCGACTCGGCGAGCAGGCCGCTCCTGGCGGCCGCCAGCCCGTGGGTGGTCGCCGTGGCGGCGGCCCGCTCGAACATCGCGGCGGCCTGCGGCGCCTGGCGCTGGCAGGCGCCGGCGAGGCCGCGCGCCAGGGCCGCCCAGCCGGACACGTCGCGGTCCGGCGGCGAGTTCTCCCCCCGGATGGCGTCGGCCAGCCCGCGCTCCGACAGCAGCGCGGCGCCGTCGGCCGTGACGACCACCGTGCCCGGGTGCACCGAGCCGTGCGCCACCCCCGACGCGTGCAGCGCGAGCAGGGTCTGGGCCGTGTCGGCCAGCACCGCCGCCGCGCCTGACGCCTCCACCGCGCCGGACGCCAGCAGGCTCGACAGGGTGGGGGTGACCGCCTGGCCGGTGAGCAGCCACACCTGGTCACCGGCCGCCACCACGTCGGCGACCGGGATCAGCCCGCCCAGGCCGCCCATGACGAGCTGCCGGTCGGTGAGCACCGCCGCGACCACGCGGTCACGCACCCCCGGCAGCTCGATGATCCGCGAGTCGAACAGCAGTGCCCCGGCCCTGCGGCCGTCGGGCGAGATCGCGTCGATCCAGTTGCCCAGCTCGGTGATCCACGTGTGCTCGGTCAGCCGGAACCCCGCGATCCCGTGTCTCGGTTGGCTCATCGCCGTCTGCCCCCCGGAGCGTCAGCGCTTCCTGCGGTGACGCCCCGCCATGCGTCGCCTCACCGCCAGTGTGACGGGTACCGCGCCGGACGTCACCAGTCCGAGCCCCAGCAACGCGGCTCCTTCGGTGATCTCCGGCTCGGGCGTCCTGGTGATCCTCGGCGGCTCCTCGTCGGTCGAGGTCTCGCTCGGCGTGGGCGTCGGCTCCGAGGACGGGGTACGCGTCGGCTGCCTGGTCGGCCGGCGGGTCGGCGCCTGGGTGGGCGCGGCCGTGGTCCGCGTCGGCTGGGCGGTGCCCTGGTTGTCGGTGCCGGCCTTACCGGTGAGCTGCGGCTCCGGCGTCTCGGTCGGCGTGGCCGAGGGGGTGCGCACCCTGGTCCTGGTCGGCCGCGGCGTGGGCTTGCGCGTCTTGCTGGGCCTGGCCGTGGGGCTGCGGGTGGTCGGCTGGGCGATGGGCGCGGCCGTCTGGGTCTGCGGCGGCGTCGTCTCCTCAGGCGTGGGCGTCGGCTCCTCGGGCGTCTCGGTCTCGACCGGGTCGAGCGACTCGGTCTCCTCCGGTTCGGCCGTCGGGGTGGGCGGCGCGACGGTGGGCGAGGTGGTGCTGGTCTGCGCGCGCAGGGCGGTGTCGCCCTTCCACGGGTTGACCAGGACGACCGCCACGGCGATGGCCACGCCGACACAGGCCGTGGTGACCGCGGCCTTGGCGGACACCTTGCTCAGCAGCTTGGCCGGGCCGCCGAACCGGGTCTCGGCCAGCGTGGTGATCGCCTCCGCCGGCGCCTCCGGCGGCATCGGCCACAGGAGCAGGAGCAGGCCCGCCAGCGACGCCAGCCGCCGCCTGCCGCGCTCCTCCCAGTCGTCGCCGTACGCCTCGCGGGCGACGGTCTCCAGCTCCACCAGGAACGCGTCGGCGGACTCGGGCCGGTCGATGGTGTGCTTGGCCAGCCCCCGTTCCACCAGGCCCTGCAGAGCCGGCGGCACCTCCTCGACGGGCGGCGGGGTGGCCTGGTGCTGCCGCGCCAGGGCGGCGAGGTTGGTCGCGCGGTACGGTCGGGCGCCGGTGAGGCACTCGAAGAAGACCACGGTGGCCGCGTACACGTCGGTCGTCGGAGAGGCGGGCGCGCCCGACCACTGCTCCGGCGCCATGTACGGCGGCGTGCCGGCCGCGCTGGCCCCGACGCCGGCGGCCACGGCGATGCCGAAGTCGACCAGCTTGCTCTGGCCGTCGCCCTGGACGATCACGTTCTCCGGCTTGTAGTCGCGGTGCACGATGCCCATGGCGTGCGCCGCGGCAAGGCCCTGTAACGAGCCCTTCAGCACGGTCAGCGCCGCCTCGGGGCCGGTCGGCCCCTCCGAGCGGAGCAGCTCGCGCAGGGAGACGCCGTTGACCAGCTCCATGACGATGGCCGCGCCGTTGCCGGTCTCGACGTAGTCGATCAGCCTGGCGTTGTGCGGGCTGCGCATCGCGCCCAGCAGCCTGGCCTCCTGACGGAACCTGGCCACGAAGCTGACGTCGTCCCTGAGCCGGTCGGACAGGTACTTGATGGCGACCTCGGCCCCGTCGTGATCGCGCGTGGCCAGGACCACCCGGCCGGCGGCGCCGGTGCCCAGCTCACGGACCTCGGTGTAACCGGGGACCCCCCACCGCTCATCGCCGTACATAGCGGTCTCCTCTACGGTTTTCCGGGCCCCCACCCTCAACAGACGGAGCGTAGCTTAACTGGCGTTTCGCTATCACCGGCAGCAGTTATCCGAAATCGGAACAGCGCAGGTCAGTCGATCTGCGGTTGCGGAGTCTCCGTGACCTCCGGTTCGCAGGCCGGCAGCTCGCCGCCGCGCTGCGAGACGCCGTTGCCCGCGCCGGGCCGGGTGCTCGCCCGTACCAGCCAGGACGACCCGCAGGCGGTCTTCACCGCGACCCTGAGCGTCCTGGAGTACGAGGTCGCGCCGGACAGGGTGAGCTGCCTGGTGCCGGCGAGCCGTCCGCCCTGGTAGAACCCCACGACGAGGCGGACCGGCCGCTGGTCGCCGGTGGTCACCGCGACCGTGGCGGTCATCCCGCCCCGGCCCGCCACGGCGCGCACGACGGAGACGCTCTTCACCTCGACGGGGCAGACGACGGCGGCGCGGCCGGTGGCGGAGCGGCCCCCGGCGGTCACCCGCACGGTGACGGTGGAGCCGCACGGGCGGCTACGGAACGCGTGCCGGAAGGTCCTCACGTACGAGGTGCGCCCGGACGCGTTCGCCGACCGGGTGGCGACTTGGTCGCCGTTGACCGCGAAGGCGGCCGCCACCGGCACCCCGCCGGTGCCGTCGGTGCGCACGGACACGGTGGCCCGGGCGGTGGCGCCCGCCATGGCCAGTCTCACCCGCAGCCCCGTCACCTCGGTCGGGCAGGGCGGCACGCTCACGGCGGCCGTCGCGTCGCCGCCGCGTGCGGGCGGGTCGGAGACGACGGTGAGGGTGACGTCCTTGCCGCAGGGGCGCTCGCCCAGGTCGTGCGAGACGGTGCGGGTGTAGGTACGGGCGTCGCCGAGCCGTAACCGCTCGGTGTGCACGGCCTTTCCTGCGACGCGCCAGGTGGCGCGGGCGGTGATCGGGCCGGTGCCGGTGGCGTCGACGGTGAAGGCTCCGGCGGCCACGGCGCCCCGGACGACGAACCCGCTCACGGTCAGCGAGGACACCGCGGTCTCGGGCGGCGCGCTGGTGACGGGGTCGCTCGGCGTGGGCGTGCCCGTGGTGGGCGTGCTCGCGGTGGGCGTGCCCGTGGTCGGCGTGCTCGTGGTCGGGGGGCTCGTGGTGGGGGTCTCCGTCGGCGTGGTCGGCGGAGAGCTGGTCGGCGGCTCGGACGTCGTGGGCGGCGCCGAGGTGCTGCCTGTTTCCGGCGGGTCGGTGCGCGGGGCGCCGGGGCCGGTCGTGCGCGGGTCGGAGAAGCCGCTGGTGACGACGGCCGGGATGTCGCTCGTGCTGGGCGGGGTCCGCGTGGGCTCGCCGACGGTCGGCAGCCGGCCGAGCACCGGGTCCCGCTCGGCGGTCGGATCCGAGACCGGGCCGAGGGTCGGCTCGGGCGTCTGCGCCGGAGGCAGGGACGGCGTCAGCGAGGGCGGGTCCGTGGGCGCGGCGGCCACCGGGTTCAGCCGGGTGGGCGTCTCCCTGTTGACGGCCACGACCACCACGGCGGCGCTCACCACGGCGGCCAGCCCGCCGGCCATGGCGACGCGCAGCGCCTTGCTCCGCGCTCCCCTGAACGCCGTGTGGGCCAGGGTGGTGGTCACCTGCGGGGCGGGCTCGGGCGGCTCGGGCAGCAGCAGCCCGAGCAGCAGCACCAGCGCCGCCAGCCGCCGGCGGCCGCGCTCCTCCCAGTCGTCGCCGTAGGCCGCCCTGGCGACCGCCTCCAGCTCGGCGACGAACGGCTCGGCGCCCGCCGGCCGGTCGGCGGGGTTCTTGGCCAGGCCGCGCTGGATCAGCTCGCGGACCGGCTCCGGCACGTCGTGCGCCGGGACCGGGGCGTGGAGGTGCTGGTAGCCCAGCACGCTGGGCTCGGACGAGCGGTAGGGCCGGTGGCCCGTCAGGCACTCGAAGAACACGGCCGTGGCCGCGTACACGTCGGTCGCCGGGGTGGCGGGCCCGCCGGACCACAGCTCCGGGGCCATGTACGGCGGCGTGCCCTCGGCCCGGGTCGCCTGCCCCTGCTTGACGGCGATGCCGAAGTCGACCAGCTTGCTGTGGCCGTCCTCACGGACGATCACGTTCTCCGGCTTGTAGTCGCGGTGCACCAGGCCGAGCGCGTGCGCCCGGGCCAGGCCGAGCAGCGAGCCCTTGAGCACCACCAGCGCCGCCTCGGGCCCGGTGGCGCCGCTCTCACGCAGCAGCGCGCGCAGCGGGACGCCGTTGACCAGCTCCATGACGATGGCGGCGCCCTGCGGGTCCTGGATGTACTCCCACAGGGTGGCGACGTTCGGGTCGCGCAAGGTGGTCAGCATCCGCGCCTCGGAGCGGAACCTGCCCAGCGCGGCCGGGTCGCGTCGCCACCTCTCGGAGAGGTACTTGATCGCGACCTTGACGCCGGTCTCCTCGTGCACGGCCAGCACGACCCGGCCGCTGGCGCCGGCGCCAAGCTGCCTGATCTCCGTGTAGCCGGGTGCGCTCCACTCCATATGTCCGCCTCGTTGACAGGGTGGCCCACCTGATGAGACGCGTGATCTAGAGAGCGAGTTTGCCAGGTTCGCCCTGGTTCATGGAACTACTTTCTGTCACTTATGTGAACAGGTATGCCGATTCCGTCGGGGAGCACCGGATCCGGCACCGGGTCGCCCCAGGCGGTGACCACGGGAAGCACCCCGGCCCACACGGGAAGCGCGTAGTCGTCGTCCTCGTCGGAGGGCGGCCCGCGGCGGATCTTGACCGACGCCTCCTCCAGCGACAGGGCCAGCACGGCGGTGCCGGCCAGCTCCTTGCGGTCCGGACGCCGGGCGTAGTCCCACTGGCCCGGAGCCAGCTGCTCGCTCAGCGCCCGCAGCCCGGTGAGCCGCTCCTCCTCGTCCGTCACCAGCCTGGCCCGGCCGAAGACGAGCGCGGAGCGGTAGTTCACCGAGTGGTGGAAGACCGACCTGGCCAGCACGATGCCGTCGAGGTGGGTCACCGTCACGCAGACCTCGTTGCCCGCGGCGGCCCGGAGCGACCGGGCGCCGGTCGAGCCGTGCAGGTAAAGGGTGTCGCCGACGCGCCCGTAGCCGGTGGGCACCACCATGGGGTAGCCGTCCGCCACCACGCCCAGATGGCAGATCAGGCCCGTGTCGAGGACCTCGTACAGATCGTCCCTGTCCGCGCTGGCGCGCTCCTTGGAGCGGCCCAGCCGGGTGCGTGCGGTGGTGGAGAGCATGACGCGACCGTAACCGTGAAGTGGACCTATCCTGGAGAGCCACTATCAGTCCCTTCCCGGAGACCACTTGCGCGCTCTCGTCGATCTCCCCATCTCCCTGTGCCGGGAGTCCGAGGTGCCGCTGATCGTCCAGCTCGCCGCGCGGCTGCGCGAGGCCATGCTGTCCGGCGCGCTCTCGGCCGGTGAGCGGCTGCCGTCGTCACGCGGGCTGGCCGTCCAGCTCGGGGTCAGCCGCACCGTGGTGACGGAGGCCTACCAGCAGCTCTACGCCGAGGGCTGGCTGGAGGGCCGGCACGGCTCGGGCACCTTCGTGGCCTCGCTGGAGACGCCGCCGGCCGCCCCGGCCGCGCCGGAGCCGTCCGCCCCGAAGATGGCGCGCAGGGAGCGGCCCGGCGACGAGGTGATCAACCTGACCCCCGGTCACCCCTGGGTGCGCGACTACGACGTGGCCGCCTGGAGACGGGCCTGGCGCAAGGCCGCCGACCTGCCGCCCGGCGACTACCCCGACCCCTACGGCCTGCCCAGGCTCAGGGAGCTGCTCGCCGGCCACCTGCGCCGCACCCGGGCGGTGGCCGTCGGACCGGAGAACATCCTGGTCACCCGCGGCACCGGCAACGGCCTCGACCTGTGCGCGCAGGCGCTGCTCGGCCCCGGCACCCGCGCGGGCGTCGAGGACCCCGGCTACCAGGTGGCGCGCACCGTGTTCGCCGCCAGGGGAGCGGAGGTGCTGCCGTGCCCCGTCGACGAGGACGGGGTGATCGTCGACGGCCTGCCCGACGGCCTGCGCGTCCTCTACACCACCCCCGCCCACCAGTACCCGCTGGGCGGGCGGCTGCCGATCCCGCGCCGCGAGCGGCTGCTGTCGTGGGCCAGGCGCACCGGCGCGACGGTCGTGGAGGACGACTACGACGCCGAGTTCCGCTACGACGTCGCCCCGCTGCCCGCGCTGTACGGCCTCGACCCGTCGCGGGTGGTGCTGCTGGGCACCCTCTCGAAGTCACTGGCCCCCGACGTCGGCGTCGGCTGGCTGGTCGGCACGCCCGAGCTGCTCGACCGGATCGCCGCCATCCGCCGGGCCGTCTCCGACCGCACCAGCGGGCCGGTCCAGCAGGCCGTGGTCAACCTGCTGGAGCAGGGCGACCTGGATCGCCATCTGCGCAGGATGCGGCTGGAGTACGCGCGCAGGCGCGCCGTGGTGGTGGAGGTGCTCGGCGCGGTCTGCCGGCTGCGCGGCGACACCGCCGGGCTGCACGTGCTGGCCGAGCTGCCGCCTGGCCTGGCCCCGCGGATCATGGAGCGGGCGCGGGAGCGTGGGGTGCTGCTCGACACGGCCGAGCGCCACCATCACGGGCCCGAGCGGGTGCACGGCCTGGTCATCGGGTACGGGTCCGCGTCGCTCGCGCAGGTGCGGCGGGGCTGCCGGATCCTGGCAGAGATGATCAAGGAAGGCTGAGCGCGGGCGCCGGCTCCAGCTCGCGCAGCACCGGCAGCGCCCGGCGCGCGTAGAGCGGATCGACCGGGAGCACGTGGCGGGCCCACCAGCGGGCCGGCTCCGGGTCGGGCGACGGCACGGTGACCCCGGGCGCGTAGTCGTCGTACGGCGGGTCGTAGAGGTAGCCGGTCGCCACCCCCTGCCTCTCCAGCCCGGCGATGGCCGCGTCGCGGTCGTCCACCAGCATCGGCACCCTGAACAACGGCTGGTCCAGGTGCTCGCGCACGGCGGGGGCGGCGATCGGCAGGTCGGCCAGCAGCGCGACCCCGGCCAGCCGGCGCTCGCGTTCGCGCGGCACCTTGGCCACCCGCCTGGTCTGGTACCACCGGGACAGGCGGCCCCGCGCGGCCCGGTAATCATGCAGGTCGGCGCGGACCCACGGGTCGAAGGTCGGCAGGGAGGGGGCGTACGGCAGCGCCTCGGCCAGCTCGCGGGCCAGCAGCGCGATGCGGTAGCCGTCGCGCTCCTCCTGCAGGCGCAGCGCCCGCATGAGCCACAGCGCGGGCCGCACCAGGTCGAGCCGGAGCGCCGCCTGGCGGGCCATCGAGGTGGCCACGGAGACCAGCTCCGCCCGCCACGACCCCGGCTGCAGCAGGGCGTCGCGGGCCCGCTCCAGCGCCTTCAGGTCGGCGAGGTCCGCCACGGCCAGCACCCCGCCGGCGCCCGCCCCGGCGTGCTTGGACAGGCTGAACACCCCGGCCGCCCCGAACGTGCCGAGCGGCCGGCCGCCGACCGAGGTCTCCATGGCGTGGGCGACGTCCTCGACGAGCACCTTCCCGGTGAACGCCGTCACCTGGTCGGGCAGCCCGTACAGGTTGGTCGTCAGGACCGCGTCCACCGCCGAGAGGTCGGCGCGGGCGGCGTCGATGTTGCCGTCACGCGGCGACAGCGGCGCGATCACCGGGCGCAGGCCGGCGGCGAGCACGAGGAAGAGGATCTCGTCGGCGGAGACCGGCGACATGAGGAGCCGCTGACCCGGCGCGCACCAGTGGCGCAGCGCCAGGTAGAGGCCGAGGCGGTTGGACGGCAGGCACAGGCAGTGGCGTCCGGTGCGCTCCTCGATCAGCTTCATGGCGGGCTCATCCTGCCAGGGTCGCCCGCAATCTTCCGAACGTCTTGAGCGCCTTGTCAGCGGTCTTGTGGAGCACCGGATGAGCCAGCACGGTGGCCCTCGCCTTGCGCGCGGGCACCCGCATCATCCAGTGGACGCCGGCCGAGGGGCCCGGCCGGGCGAGGCGGCCCTCGGCGACCGTGAACTCGCCGTTCTTCAGCTTCTCCTTGTACTCCTTCGGGCCCCGGCCCATGTCGATCACCTGGATGCCGGCGGCCGCGGCCTTCTCGGCCATCGCCAGGTGGTGGATGAGGCCGGGGGAGTACTTGGCGAAGTCGGTGTCGTAGGCGGGGAACCAGCCGGCCAGGGTGGTGCGGGTGCGGACGCCGAAGTGGCCGGCCACCGGCCGGTCGCCGACGTACACCATGTCGAGCACCCCGGCGAAGCTCTCGGACCGGGTCGCCTGCAGCCGCTCGACCAGCTCGACGATCCACCGCTGGGAGAACCGGTCGGTGCGGCCGGTGCGGCGGTACTGGTCGGTCTTCCAGCCGAGCAGCGTGTGGAGCGGCGCCGGGTCGGTGATCGCGTACTCGTGGCGCACCTCGCCGGCCTCGCGTCCCAGCTTGCGCGACTTGGCCAGGGTCGTCTTGTAGGTCTTGCCGGAGTTGGCCCGCAGGTAGTCGGTGTAGGGGCCGAAGCCGGCGCGCAGGTCGATGATCGGCGAAGGGTAGGTCTCGTAACGGGCGCCCAGCAGGGGCTGGCCCATCACCAGGTGGTCGAACTCGTAGACGCTGAGCCCCGCCTGCCGCAGCAGCCGGTAGGGGGCGAGGTCGAGATCCTTGGCGTAGACCATGCCCTGCGCGTCGGTCAGCCCGGCGGCCACGGGCTTCCCGATGCCCAGCGGGTGACGCTCGAACGGGAAGAACCCCACGATGTCGGGCCCGTCCTGCAGCACCGCCACCCGTACGGTGTCGCGAAGCGTGCCCACGGTCAGCGTGAACTCGGGAGAAAGAAACGGGTTGTCGAACGCCGGATCGCTGTCTTGCAACGCGCGCCAGCGGCTTACTTCGGCGTCTCCCAGCTCTCTGGGATGAGCGAGGGTGACCTGCACTGTGCTCCTACGGTCGACATGCCTCAGGCGGCAGACATGTGGATGCTCACTTTATCGTCCCAGGTCAGGGCTCGTTCTCGCAGGTCCGGAACGTTACACAACTCCCAGGTGGCATTCAGGACCGAATAACGTTCTAATATCTGACCATGACCGTACCTGGGATCGACCGGCCCCGGCTCTTCTCCTGGATGGGCCGCCACGCGCCCGACGCCGGTGAGCCGCTGTCCGTCTCGCTCATCTCCGGGGGCAAGTCCAACCTGACTTACCTCATCGAGACCCGCGAGCGCCGTGTCGTACTGCGGCGCCCCCCGCTCGGCCACGTGCTGCCCACCGCCCACGACATGGGACGAGAGTGGCGGGTCATCTCCGCGCTGGCGCCGACGCCGGTCCCCGTGCCGGGACCGGTCGCCTTCTGCGCGGACGAGGACGTCATCGGCGCGCCGTTCTACCTCATGGAGTACGTGGAAGGCGCCTCGGTGCGCACCCGCGACGAACTCGGCGACCTGGCCGAAGGGCCGACCAGGCGGCTGAGCGAGCGCCTGGCCGAGGTGCTGGCCGCCATCCACGCCGTCGACCACCGGGAGGCGGGGCTGGCGGACTTCGGCCGCCCCGACGGGTACCTAACCCGGCAGATCGATCGCTGGTGCAAGCAGTGGGAGCGGTCGAAGACCGGTGACCTGCCCGACTTCGACCGGCTGGTGGACCGGCTGCGCGAGCGGCTGCCGGCACGGTCGGACGGCACCCTCGTGCACGGCGACTACCGGCTCGACAACACGCTCGTCCGGCTCGGCCCCGACCCGGAGATCCGCGCCGTCGTCGACTGGGAGATGTCCACGCTCGGCGACCCGCTCGCCGACCTCGGGCTCACGCTCACCTACTGGCAGGAGGCCGGGGACGAGGAACGGGCCGGGATCCCGGTCGCCGGTGACGTGACGGTCGCGCCCGGCTTCATGACCGCCGCCGAGTTCGCCGCCCACTACGCCGAGGTGTCCGGCCGCGACACCACCGAGCTCGGCTTCTACATCGCGCTCGGCAACTTCAAACTCGCGGTCATCGTCGAGGGTATCCACGCCCGGTTCCGCCAGGGTAAGACCGTGGGGGAGGGGTTCGAGCGGATCGGCGCCGCCGTGCCTGCCCTGATCGCCCGCGCGCACCGCCTGCTCGGCCCGTCCTGACCCGTCCGCCACCTCTGACGACTGCCCGCCTCCGAGATCCGCCGGTCACACCCACCTCCACGAGGAGCGTCATGAGCACTGTTGCACTGATCACCGGAGCGGCCAGCGGCATCGGCGCCGCGGTGGCCCGCCGCCTGTCAGCGGGCGGCGCCAGGTGCGTACTCGTCGACCTGGACGGCGACGGGGCCGAACGGCTCGCCAAGGAGGTCGGCGGCGTCGCCATGGCCGCCGACGTGAGCACCGAGGAGGCGTCCAGGCAGGCCGTCGAACTGGCCGCGAGCACCTACGGCCGGCTCGACCTGGTCCACCTCAACGCCGGCATCTCCAGCGGCGTCGACCTGAACGCCTTCGACCTGGCCCAGTACCGCAAGACCGTCGGGGTCAACGTGGACGGCGTCGTCTTCGGCGTGACCGCCGCCCTGCCGCTGCTGCGGAGCTCCGGCGGCGGGGCGATCGTGGTCACCGCGTCGCTGGCCGGGCTGGTCGGCTACGACGGGGACCCGATCTACACGATGACCAAGCACGCCGTCGTCGGGCTCGTCCGCGCGCTCGCCCCGCCGCTGGCCAAGGAGCACATCCGCATCTCCGCCGTCTGCCCCGGCTTCACCGACACCCCGCTGGTCGCCCACGCGCGCGAGCTGTTCGTCAGCGCCGGCTTCCCGTTGCTGGAGGCGGACGAGGTGGCGGCCGCCGTCGAATCGGCTTTCTACACCGTGGACACCGGTAGCCTGCTCGTCGTGCAACCGGGTAGGCAACCGGTGCCGTACCGTTATGCGGGAGTTCCTGGACCCGCGACCGGGCAACGGCCACCATCGTCCTGACCGTCCGCAAGCCACTCGCAAGCCGGACGGTTACGGTGAACAAGGTCGGGCGTTATCGCTCGACCTTATTTCCGAGATGTTCGTGAAGGGTGGGTTCGGTGATTCCGACGGACGGTCGTCATGCCCGCAGGCGGTCCCCCTGGCCGCTGGCCGTGGGCGCGGGCGCCCTCGCGGTGCTGCTGGTCGCCGGCATCATGACCTACGCGAGCATGCGCTCCGCGCCCGACGACGGGCCGACCACGTTCGTCGGCGGCGAGGTCGCCTCGGCCGCCCCCACCGAGCCCGTGCCCGAGCTGGAGCCGCCGCCCGTGGTCGACGACTGGCCGCGCTGGGGCGTCACCCACACCCAGTACAGCGCCGACAACGAGGGCCCCGAGGTGCAGGACCAGGCCCGGGGCATCCTCGGCCGGGTGCCCATGCTGCAGAACCAGCACATCATGGGCTGGGGCGCCAACAACCCCGAGCCGCGGCCCGGGCAGTACAACTTCATCGACCTCAACCGGCGGCTGAAGTTCATGGCGGCGTCGCGGGCCATCCCGGTGATCACCCTGTGCTGCGCGCCCGACTGGATGAAGGGCGGCCAGGCCGGCCGCACCGACTGGAGCAAGAACCACACGGTCGCCGTCAAACCCGAGCACTTCGACGACTACGCCAAGCTCGCCGCCCGCGTCGCCAAGCAGTACCCGACGGTCGAGTACTACATGGTGTGGAACGAGTTCAAGGGCTTCTGGAACTCCAGCACCAACCGGTGGGACGCCGAGGGCTACACCGAGCTCTACAACAAGGTCTACGACGCGCTCAAGAAGGTGAACCCGAAGATCAAGGTCGGCGGGCCTTACGTGCCGATCGAGAGCACCAAGGCCCAGCGCCCCTCCGAGCTTCAGGGCCCGTACGGCAGCGTCGACCAGCGCGCGCTGGACGCGATCGAATACTGGATCGAGCACAAGAAGGGCGCCGACTTCATCGTGGTCGACGGCGCCTCCATGACCACCGACGCCGACAACGTCCCCGACGACTTCGCCGCCACCGCCAAGTTCAGCGCGATCAGCACCTGGCTGCGGCAGAAGAGCGGCAACCTGCCGGTCTGGTGGGCCGAGTGGTACGTCGAGCCCGACGACTCCGGCTGGTCGGAGGACAAGCGGGTGGCCGTCCAGGCCACCGCCCTCATGGAGTTCGCCAGGAGCGGCGTCACCACGGCTCTCTACTGGAACCCGCAGGCCAGGGGCGGCAAGCAGTGCGCGGGCTGCCTGTGGCGGCCCGGCACCGGCGAGGAGATGCCCATGGCCGGCCTGCTCAGCGGCTTCACCAAGTGGTTCCCCGCGAACGCGCGGCTGGAGCAGGTCGAGTCCTCCGACCCGCGGGTGCGCGTGCTCGCTCAGGAGCGCCAGCTCGTCATGGTCAACACCGCCGAGACCGCCGTGACCGCCACCGTCGACGGCAAGCAGGTCACGCTCAAGCCGTACGAGGTCCAGTGGAGCGGTCGCGGCACCTGAGCCTCAGTTGAGGCCGGCGATGTAGACGAACCGTTCGATGATCACCCCGAGTGCCACCAGGAAGGCCGGGATGGCCACCCCCAGCAGCCACCGGCGGGCGCGCGGCGCGCGGCGCGGGCCGTTGAGCCGGATCACCTCGTAGCTGAAGAGGGTGATCCAGGTCACGGCCAGCGCCCCGATGCCGACGGGCGTCCACGGCGAGGTCGGGTCGCCCCGGCCGCTCTCGTACGGTCGCGGATCGGGGATCTCCGTGCCGCGCACGAACTTGCCCCAGGTGTAGAGCGCGGCGTCGTCGTTGGCGAAGACCCGCTTCAGCTCCGGCGCGGCGTCCAAGGAGGCCCGGAACTTCTCGCCCCAGCCCTCCGGGAACCCCTCGTTGAGCTGGAGATAGCTGACCTGGCCGCGGCTGACCACCACGTAGGTGTTGCGCGGGTTGTCGGGGCTCGGGCGCAGCCGGTCGAGCACGCCGGTGATGTTCGACGGGTCCTTGAACACCTGCGCCTGGCCGGCGAAGTTGACCAGCTCGATGTCGCGCTCGCCCCACGGGAGCGTCGGCGTGACCTCCGGGCCCAGCTTCGGCACCAGATAGACGACCCGGGCACTCGGCTTGTCGTGCTCGTACACGTAGTGCATGGCCGCGACCTCGCCCGAGGTCACCCGCTCGAACTTCTCGTTGCCGTACCTGGCCACCAGGAAGGCGCCGGCGAGCCCCACCGCGATGCACGCGGCGAGCACGAGCGAGATCTTCCTGGTCAGATCGGGGTTGAAGCGCACGTTCCGCTTGCGGATCGGGACGGTCTCCTCGCGCACGTCGGCGCTGTCGGCCGGCATGTTCGGGAAGAACGCGTACGCGGCCAGCAGGCACGCGCCCGGCAGCGCGAACATGTAGATGCGCAGCCCCATCTCGCCGCCGTAGCTCTGCATCGCCAGCGCCAGCGCCGGCACGCAGAGCAGGATCAGGCCCGCCCGGTCGAACACGCCGCGGTGCAGCCGCCGGTAGAGGCCCACCGCCGCCAGCGCCAGGATCACCACCAGGATGCCCAGCCGCGCCTGCAGCACCAGCGAGTGCAGCGGGTCGCTGCCCTCGATGCGGTCGCCGGTGTTGGTCTGCAGGTTGTCGAACACCCGGCCGAGGCCGCCGAAGATCGTGTCGATCTGGCCGACCCAGAAGCCGACGGCCATGTAGCTGATCCAGGTCAGCACCACCAGGCCGAGGAAGAACGGCAGCCCCCACGTCAGCGAGGTCCGCTTGAACAGCAGGAACGCCGTCAGCACGCCCAGCATCATGAACGGCGTGATCTGGTGGGACGCCGTCGAGGCCACGAACAGCGCCAGCAGCAGCATGAGCATGAGCAGCTTGTCGGCCCGGAACATGCCCGTGTTGGCCAGCTCGCCCGGCGTCATCGCGTCCAGCCGGGCCAGCAGCCTGCGCAGCCCCTTGGGCGGGATCGGCTTGGTACGCGGCTCCACCCGGCCGAACCATCGCAACAGGATCGCCACGAACGCCAGATAGAGGGCGAACGTGAAACCCTGTGGCGAGAAGTAGTCCTGCCCGATCCACTGCACCAGGATGAACAGCAGCGCCGCGAACCAGCGCGCGCGCGTGGTGGCCACCACCTGACGCAGGATGAGCACGAACGGCAGCAGGTAGAGCAGGTTCGACAGCAGCGGCGACCAGTTGAGGATCGGCGTCAGGTCGTCGATCCCGGCGGCCTTCGTCACGAACGCGAACAACGCGAAGAACCCCGGCCAGCCCATCCGGGCGTCGATGCCGATGGCCGTCTCGCCGGTCCTGCCGATGAACTCCACGAAACCGGCGTGGATGTACGCGGTCGGGAACCTCGGCTCCTCGGCCACCAGCGCCCCGACCCCGTGCAGGGCGAACGTGATGGCGGCGATCTGGAACAGCAGCAGGAACTTGCGGTCGGTGCTCTGGGCGACCGTGACGAAGAACGACACGATCATGATGAGGATGGCCGCGAAGGCGGTGGCGGGCAGCGCCGCGATCAGGCCGAGGCCGTTGATGTCCTCGGGGTCGACGCCCCAGTACGGGCCGGGCGGCGCCTTGACCGCCAGCACGTACATGATCAGGCCTTCGAGCACGAGCAGCACGGGCAGCCACTTGGGCGCGCTGGCCAGCAGCCGTGCCCCGAGCCCCATCGGCTTCCCGGCCGCCTTGCCCGCCTGAGGCGCGGCGGGCGCCTCGGGGGCCTGGGCGGGCGCCGCGCCCTGTTCGGGCGCGGTGGGAGCTTTAGGGAGCTCTGAGCCCTGGGTGAGCGCGGTGGGAGCCTTGGGAGGCTCTGAGCCATGGGTGAGCCCGGTGGGGACCTTGAGGGCCTCTGTGGTCTGTTCGGGCGTTGAGGAGGTCTTGCGGGCCTTCGTGCCCTGTTCGGGCGCGGCAGGGGCCGTGGGGGTCTTCGTGCCCTGTTCGGGCGCGGCAGGGGCCGTGGGCGCCTTCGTGCCCTGTTCGGGCGCGGCGGGGATCGTGGGGGTCTTCGGGCCCTGCCTGAGGGCGGCGGGCTTCGCCGGGGCCTTCGCGTCCTCACGGGCATCGGCGTCCTGACGGAAGGCCGCCGCTTGCGTGTCCTCTGGCGATCCGGGCCTGCCCTTGGCGGGCTCCGGGGCGTCCGAGCCGGACGGCTGTGAGGTGGGCTCGGTCTTCTTGGGGGCCTGCTGGACGGGGAACGGCGTGGTGGCCGAGACGTCCTCGGCCTTGGGTCCCGGGACGGAACGGGGCTTCCCGGCCTCGCCCGGGGCCTTCGCCGTGGGGCCGGACTCCTCGGAGGCGGGAGGCTCAGGGGACGGACGGCGGGGGGAGACGGGGGCGGCCGCGGCCTCCGCTTCCTCGGCGGTCGGCGGGCGGCCGATGCGCGCCGCCGGAGTGCCGGGGATGCGGAACGTCATGGTCTGGCTCGCGTCCTCAGCGTCCTCGCCGTCCCGCTCCGCGCCCCGCGCGCCGCCGTCAGCGCCGCCGTCAGCCCGACGCTCGTCGGCGTCGGCGTCGGCGTCGACGGTGGCGTCGGTGGCGGTGGCGGTGGCGGTGGGACGGTCGTCGGCGACCTGGTCGCCGGGAGCCTCGTCGCCGGGAGTCTCGTCAGCGGGGGCCTCATCAGCAGAACCCTCACCGGCGGGGGCCTTGCCGGCGGCCTCGTCAGCGGGCTTCGCGGCGGCCTCATCGGCGGGTGTGCCGGCGGCCTTGCCGGCGGGGTCTGCGGGGCCCGGAGGGGTCTTGGCGGCCTCGAGGTCCAGCCGCGGGATGATCCCCGTAGCCTCCGGATCGAAGGGCACCTCTGACTCCTCTCCCGTGTCCCCCCGTACGCCGGAAGAGCCGGTGAAACCCGCTGTCATACCATCGCCGTCCCGTTGCCTCACGTTGACCATCATGGGCCCCCGGGCGACCCCTGAGCGACGCTGAGCTGCCGCTTTTCGGCAGGCCTGAGAATTTTACGTAGTTTCCCGAAGATCACCAACGCGATGAGAGTCTGACTGATCAGCATGCCGTACCCGACCGCCTCCACGTTCGCCAACGGGAACAAGACGGCGATCGCGGTCAGCACCAGCGCCGCCAGCCCGATCTGCAGGGCCGCGAGCTTGCGCACCTCGCCCATCGCGCGCAACGCGCTCAGGTAGATCTCGATCAGCACCCGCGGCAGCACCGCCAGCGCCATGAGCCGCAGCAGCAGCGTCCCTTCGGCGGCGAAGACGTCACCGAACACCCGGAGGATGAGCGGGGCCGCGAGGATCGCCACCACGATGATCGGCACGATGATCATCAGGGCCCGGCGCAGCGCGTTGCGGCAGTTGGCGGCCAGCTGCGACCGGTCGAAGGAGCCCTCGACGGTCAGCGACACGGCCATGTTCATGGCCAGCAGCTCGATCATGCAGCCCAGCGTGTGAGCCATCGAGAAGCGTCCGAACGTCGCCTCGCCCACCTGTGTGGCGACGGCCACCGGCACGAGATAGACGATCGCCAGGACGGAGAGCGTGCCGGGGAAGTCGCCGGACAGGAACCGGGCGATCTCGCGCGTACCCGGTGGGTGGGGGTTCAGGTCGGCGGTGTCCCGCACGTGCCGCGGCACCACCACGCCGAAGATCAGCCAGTTGATCGGGATCAGCGCGATCGCGGTCGGCACCATCCAGGAGACGAAGATCCCGCCGTCGGGCAGCGCCCCGGCGAGCGCGACCAGCAGCCCCATCTTCATCAGGCCGAACACGATGCTGTTGAGCGGCACCCAGACGGCGTTGCGCAGCCCGGTCAGCACCACGTCCTGGAGCGTGAAGACGGCCCAGACCACGACCGCGGCGAGGAAGAACAGCCCGGGCCCGAACCCGGCGAGCACCGCGTACGTCTCGCCCCACAGCGGCAGGGTCAGCAGGAAGCCGAGCGCCGCGGTCATGCCCGTGAGGGCGGCGATCCCGTACCCGCGCAGGATGAGGCCCGGCGTGCGGCGGCCGGCCAGCGGCAGGTAGCGCGCCAGCGCCCCCACCAGGCCCAGCGCCGTCAGCGACGCGAACAGCCGCATGAGCGTGATGACCGCCTGGCCCCGGCCGAACTCCTCCTCGGAGAAGTAGTGGGCGGCCAGCAGCCAGTAGCCCATGCCGAGCACCGCGGTGATGCCGGTGTTGGCCATCAGGGCGTAACCGTTGCGGAAGAGCGGGTTGCGGAGGTCGCGCCGCACCCTCCGCCAGAGCTCAGACATGGCCGCGAACCCGCCGCAGCCCGTATCGCGTCCTTCTGACGACCGCGTAGCCCTTGGTGAGCATGCGCTCGCGCAGATAGATCAGGGGCACCGCGGTGCCCTCGACGGCCTTCTTGAACATGCTGATGGTGGTGTGGCGGGAGACGGTCAGCCGCGGGATGGCGAGCACGTCGTGACGGTCGGCCGCGATCGTGTTGTTCACCGCGCAGGCGGCGAAGTAGCCCGCCTTGCGGACCTCGCGGCGCACCCGCGCGCTGGAGTACCCGTACGGGTAGGCCATGGTGGCGACCGGCGTGCCGAGCTTGTCTTCGAGCAGGCCCTTGTTGCGGCGCAACTCCTGGCGGAGCTCCTCCACGGGAAGCTGGTCGAGCTGCGGGTGGCTGTGGCTGTGGCCGCCGATCTCGATGCCGGACTGGGCGGCCTCGCGGGCCTGACCCCAGCTCAGCATGTCGTCGAGCGGCCGGCCCGCGGCGTCCTCACCGGCGTCGGCCACCCAGCCGCTGGTCAGGAAGACCGTGGCGGGGAAGGCGTGCCGCTCCAGCAGCGGCAGCGCCTTGGCGTGGAAGTCGGCGTAGCCGTCGTCGAAGGTGAGCACGATCGGCTTGCCGGGCAGTTCCTTGCCGTTGATCTTGTTGAGCCTGGCCACCAGGTCGCCCAGCGTCAGCGGCGTGAACCCGCTCTCCGCCAGATAGGCGAGCTGCTCGTCCAGGTCGGACGGGCGCACCGAGTGCGGCTTGGTCTCGTCGTTGGGCGTGTCGGTGACGGAGTGGTACATCAGGATGGGCACCCGGATCATGAGCGCACCGCCTTCAGCCGGATCGAGCCGACCAGGTAGCCCCAGGCCGTCCAGGCCAGCCCGATCACGATCGCGAAGGCCCGGCCCAGCCCGCCCACGTCGCCCTTGACCGCCTCGCCGAGCCCGCGCAGCGCGCCGAGGGGCAGCGTCTTCATCGCGTGCGCCCGCTCGCTGGACAGCCCGTCCTGCGTGCCCACCTCACGGGTCACCAGGGCCTTCGACAGGCCCTCCGCGTAGCAGCGGGAGCGGAAGTAGGCGAACGTCTCGCGTTGCCTGGACACCTTGTGACCGATGACCGCCGCGGGCTGGAAGATCATGACCGAGCCCGGCTTCCGCTGGCTGAGCCGGATGCAGAACTCGGTCTCCTCGCAGCCCAGAGGGCGGCTCTTGCGGCCCTGCACGCTCCGGCCGATGCCGCTGTGGAAGCCGCCCACCTCGGACACCGCGTCGCGCAGGAAGGCCGCGTTGCCGCCCATCACGTTGCGGATCGGCGCCTTCACCGCGGGCATGCCGCGGTAGGTGCAGCCGACCGTCCAGTCGAACTCGTGCGGGAACCAGCGCGGCCGGCGCCCCGACGCCCAGATCGGGTCGGTGCGCCCGCCCACGCCGACGACGCCCGGCTCCTGGAAGCCCTCCTCCAAAGCCTCCAGCCAGCCGGGATCGGCGACCGCGTCGTCGTCGAGGAACGCGACGATCTCACCCTTGGCGGCGGCCACGCCGGTGTTCTTGCCACCGGACAGGCCCTGCTCGTGGGAGTTCTCCAGGACGATCGCGTCCGGATAGGCCCGCTTGAGCTTCAGGTGGAGATCGGGGTTGTGGTCGACGACCAGGATGAGCTCGTGGGGCGGGCGCGTCTGGCGCTCCACCGACTCCACGGCCTGCCTGATGTCCTCCCACCGTTCCTCGGTGTAGACGCAGATGACGACAGACGTGTTCACGGCGATTCCTTCGGGCGTTCGAGCGCGCTTACGCGACACCCCGGTCCGCGGCGGGGGCGGCGGCCGGCTCGGGCCTGGGCGGAGCGGGCTGGCGGCGCCACTCGCGCAGGATCGTCCTGAACACCCGCAGGCCGTCGCGGACGACGTGCAGGTTGCTCTCGCCGTGGATGCGGTCGCGCTCGTGGCTGGGCACCTCGTGCACCTTGAGCCCGCCCTTGGCGGCGCGGATGTTCATCAGGGTCTCCACCTCGAAGCCGTCGCAGTCGAGGTCGAGCACGTCGAGGTGACGCGACCAGAAGGCGTTGTAGCCGTAGCACAGGTCGGTGTACTGCGTGCCGTACATCTTGTTGACGATGCCGGTGAGGACCTTGTTGCCGAGGCGGCGGCTGAAGGTCAGGTCGTCGCTGCCGCCACCGGAGGCGTAGCGCGAGCCCTTCACGAAGTCGGCCCCGGTCATGAGGGCGCCCACGAAGGAGATGATCTCGTGGCCGTCGGTCGAGCCGTCGGCGTCGATCATCACGATGATGTCGCCGGTGCAGGCGGCGAAGCCCTCGGCCAGGGCGTTGCCCTTGCCGCGCCCGGTCTGGTGGACGATCTTCACATTCGGCCGGAGACGCCGCGCCACGGCCACCGTGTCGTCGACGGAGTTGCCGTCGACGAGCACGATCTCGTCGATCCACTGCGGGAGCGTGGCGAACACATGGGGCAGGTTCTCGGCTTCGTTCATCGCCGGCACCACCACGCTCACCGTGGGTGAGATGGCCAGATGGGGGGTGATAGGCGTGAACCGCTCAATGGGGGGCATCGAACGCAACGGCTTGACGGGGGACTTGCCGTTGTGCTTGACAGTCTCGGGACTCATGGCGACGTTGTTCCTTCCGGGACCCGCCGCAGCGTGCCGGCGTCAGTGATCCCCCGGTGCTGAGGGAATAGCTGACGAGACAGTGGTGCATCGGCTGGTCCAGAGGTGCGGGCTGTGCTCGGGGTTGTGCTGCTGTGGTGCTACGGGACCGCCGGCTAGTGCGCTCCCGGTACTTCTTTCGGTACTGCGTTCGGATCGTGCTGTAAGGAACTACGCACCCGTCCGAAACCCTTCAGGACTCGGTCGGCTGCCTTATAGAGAGACGGCCGGTCGAGCACGATTGTTCGGGCCTTGTTCACAGGAGTTCGGCCGATCCAGTGGACGGCCGCCGCGGGGGTGGGCCTGGACACCCGGCCCTCGGCGACGTAGAGGGTGCCGCTCTTGAGCCAGTCCTTGTACTCCTTGCCGCCCTTGCCCATGTCGATGACGTGCAGGCCGCTCCTCGCGGCGGCCTCGGCCATCTGCATGTGGTGGACGATGCCGGGGGAGTAGCGGGCGTACTCGGTGTCGTACGCCGGGAACCAGCCGACCAGCGTGGTGGCCGTCATCAGGCCGAAATGGCCGGCCACCGGGACGTCTCCCGCGTACAGCATGGTGAGCACGCCGGAGAAGTCGGGCGTCCTGGAGGCGTGCATCAGGTCGGTCAGTTCGACGATCCACGGCTGGGCGAACCTGTCGACCCGTCCGGTGCGCCGGTACTGGTCGGACTTCCAGGTCAGGAGGGTGCGGAGCTCGTCGGCGTCGCCGGAGGCCCAGGAGAGGCGCAGCTCGCCGTGCTCCCTGCCGAGCTTGCGCTCCTTGTAGCGGACCGTCTTGAGGTTCTTCGGGGAGTTGACCTTGACCTGGTCGAGCCAGGCGTCGAAGCCGGCGGTGAAGTCCATGACGGGCGCCGGGCGGACGTCGTTCTCGTACGGGGCGAACGCCGGCTGGCCGGCGACCAGGTGATCGAAGTCGTAAACGGTCAGCTTGCACGCGCGCAGGAGGGTGCGGGCGTCGATCTCCAGGTCGGGCGTCGCGATCAAACCATGACAAGTAGTGAGAAAGCCCCCCAGGGGCTTACCAATCCCGAAACTGTGCCGCTCATAGGGAAAAAACCCGACAATCTGGTCTTCATTCTCGATCACCGCAACGCGCACATAATTGCGCAGCTGGTCCATGGCGCCCGCGAACTCCACTGAAAGAAACGGGTTGTCCAGGCTCGGGTCGGCCTTCTGGATCTCCCGCCATCGAGTCCGCTCCGAGTCGCCCAGCTCGCGCGGGCGTACGACGCTGATCTTCACCTTGCCCTGGCCCCCTGTTCGGTCTGCATGTTCTTCCCCCGGTACAACACGCGCAGCACGTACATGAACCCACCGAGCACGGCGACCGTCGCCACGCCTGCTCGGGGTGACCACGCGTCGAACAGCAGCATGGCCTGGGCCAGCAGCACGTTGAGTACGAGGCTTGCGGCGGCTCCCACTGATAGTGCTGCAAGCGGATCACGATCACGCAACAGCCCGACCACCGCGGTGCCGGGGACGACGAGCAGGAACAGGGAGATCAGGAACGGCCGCAGCGGGGTGTCGATGTCGAGCAGGGCGATCGCCGCCCCGGCTATGCAGGCCAGCGAGAGCAGCCATGTGAGCGCTCTGCGGTGCTGCTTCACCATTGCCGTATCTCTCCTGGTTCGTTCCGCTGCGAGGGGCCACGTTTGATCGCTCCATGGGACCAATCGCGCACGCGCACGTCAACGCCGACGCTTGGCAATCACGTCAGGTTTACCGCAGCTCGCCCCCTTCCCATGTGGGATTCACCACATGGGTAAGGAACCGCCTCGGGCTGTCGTGTTCCCCAAGCACACCAGGATGCCCTATCTGTCACACATGTATCGACCTAGCGTCCAACTTGTCACACTTTGTCATGAGGAGAAAATCAGGCTGGTGGTGCGGCCGCTTCCGGGGCCGGGGTACCGGTCGGCTCGGGGGTCTCGGTGACGCCGTCGCCCGGCAGGCCCGTCGGCTCGGGCGTTGCCGGATCGTCCCAGCTCAGCCCGCAGGTCGAGCCGCCGCCGTTGGACGTGATCGTCACGGTGCCGCTGCCCGCCGTGTCGGGGTCCTGGACGGTGACCCAGATCACCGCCGTGCCGCCCGCCTTGATCGAGCCCTTGGCCGGCACCACGTCCAGGCCCTCCGACGCCACCGCCTTCCAGGAGACGTTTCGGTTGCGCGCGCGCAACCCGATCGTGGCGGTGCTCGCCGTCCGCGCCGGGCAGGTCGCGGTGAGCCTGGCGGGACGGGCGGCCCGCCGCCGGGTGGGGGTGCTGACGACCGGGGGCCTGGTGGTCGCCACCTCGGCGGCGGGCCGCCGGGTCGGCTCCGGCGAGGGCGTCCGCTCGCGCTCGTCCGGGCTCGGCGTGGGGTCCGGCTCCCCCTCGGACTCGGCTGAGGGGCTCTCCGGCGACGGGCTCTCCGGCACGGTTTCCGGGAGGGTGTCCGACGCGGCGGGGGGCAGGTTCAAGGACGTCCCCGCGCCCTCGTGACCGGTCATCGCGACCACCACGGTCGTGCCCCCCAGCAGCGCCGCGGCCGTCAGCAACGCCGGGGCCAGCCCGAACCGCCCGCGCCGCCGGCGGCTCGACCGGCCGGGCAGCACCGGGAAGCCCGCACGGTCGAAGCCTTCGCCCCGGTCGACGATCATCGTGCGGGTGTCGCCCAGCCCCGGGTCCCCGCACGTGCCGATCACCCGCTCGCGCAGCGAGAACGGCGCGTACGCCACCGGGAGCATCTCCAGCAGCCGCGCCGCCGACACCTGGCGGCGGCGCCGGTCGGTGCAGACCTCGCAGCCGGCGACGTGCGCGGCCAGGCGCCGCCGGAGCGGCGGCGTCAGCGGGCCCTCCCACGAGTCAACCAGCGCCGACAGCTCCGGGCAGTGCGCCCGGCCGGTCCTGGCCAGCACCACCGCCGCGGCCGCGTTCTCCAGGAGGTCGCGCGACCGGCGCAGCCTGTTGGCCGCCTGCCGCGAGGTCAGCCCCAGCACCGCGGCGGTCTCGGCCGGCTTGAGCCCGTGCCGCAGCGACAGCTCCAGGATCTCGCGCTCGCTCCTGCGCAGCTCGCCCAGCGTGACCGAGACCACCTCGGCCAGCTCGGCGTCGTCCTGGTCGTCCGGCGGCGCCGCCGCCACCCGCCCGGATCCGAGCCGCGCCATGGCCTGGAACCGCACCAGCGCGTACAGCCAGGCGCGTAACCTGGCCGGCTCGCGTAACCGATCGGCGCTTCCCTGCGCGGTGACCACGGCGTCGTGCACCGCGTCGGCCGCGCGCCGGTCGCCCAGCAGCGAGGCGGCGTAGTCGTGCAGCCGGTCGCCGTACGCGTCGTACAGGCGCTCCGGCGCACCCCGGTCGCCGCGACGCAACGCCGCCACCAGTTCCAGATCATGGGCGCGGTCGACCATCGGCCATCCGGGCACTCGTACCTCCCCGCGGGTAACAAGGACATCCCCGGCGTAGAGGACGCCCCTGTCACCCGGCGGGTTGCCAGATCACGCCTAAGTGGCCTTAACCAGGTAAAACAGGGTCAGATGTGACTGATGGGTCAGCCGTCGCAGTCGGGAGTGCAGAGGCGGCGTTCCATTCCCTGGAGGAAGAAGTCACGCACCTGGAGCGGGTCCTTGGCGATGTACGCCTCGCCACCGGTGGCCTGCGCCACCGCGTCCATCTGCTTCTTCCCGGCCTGCGCCTCGGGGCCGAACGCGATCAGCAGGATGCTGACGGGCCGCTGCGGGTTGTAGGTCTCCTTCAGGAACTGGAGGATCTCCGCGTTGCTGACGCCGCCGTCGGGGTCGTCGTTGCCTGCGCCGTCGGTCAGGATCAGCAGCGTGTTGATCCTGTCTCGCGCGTACGTCTTGGTCATGTGCGTGTAGGCGGCCTTGAGCGTGTCGTTCAGCCCGGTGTCGCCGGTGGCCTTGGCCTGCACCGTGGACAGCTCCTTGGCCAGCACGTCCTTGCGCAGCACGCCGTCGACGCTCTCGGTCAGCGGGCCGACCGTGACGACTTCCTTCCAGTCCTTGCCCCGGCCGTCGAGGTGGGTGGAGAACATCCACACGCCCATCTCCGAGTCCGGCGGGAACAGCGTCAGGCCCTCCGTGGCGATCTTGCTGATGGCCTGCATCCGCGTCAGGTTCGTGCCGGGGACCGGCAGCGCCATGGTGCCCGAGACGTCGAGCAGGGTGAGCAGGCGGGTGCCGAGGTTGAGCCGGCTCCAGGTCTGGGCGGCGGAGGCCACCGTCTTGGCGTCGGGGGCAGGCAGCGCCTTCGGGGCGGCCTTGGCGAAGCCCTTGTCCTCCGAGAGCGCCTCGCCCGCCTTGCCGTCGGGGCCGCGGAAGCCCTGCGCGCGCAGCACCTTGAGCGCCGAGTCCTTGGACAGCTCCTGGCGGAAGTCGGCCGCCGCCTTCTGCGCGGCCAGGTCCTTGGTCAGGACGGTGAACGGGTAGTCCAGGCTCAGCGTGCCCTCGGCGGGGTAGAGCGCCACGGCCGGCGTCTCCGGCTTGTTGGTGTTGTGGACGTGGATGGCCTGCTCGGAGGCGACGCCGATCGGCACCTTGCCGCCGCTCTTGACCGTGAGGCTGGCCAGCAGCGCGGGCGAGTCGGCCGCGACCTGGCTGGACAGCTTCTTGAGCGCGCCCACCAGCGCCTTGGTCTGGCCCGCCTCCCTGGCCACGCCGGAGGCGGCCATCAGGGCCGCGAGGCCCGCCGAGCTCTTCTGCGGGTCGAGCGCGACCACGCGCACCTTCTTGCCGGGACCGTCAGGATCGGCCGCGTTCGCCGCCGCGACCATGCTCGCCCAGCTCGGCTCCAGCGCGCCCGCCAGCTTGGCCGCCGACGCCTTGGCCGTCGCCAGCACCACTGGCGAGCTGGCGATCGAACCGGCCGGCTGCGGCGCCACGGCCCCCTCCGGCCGGCTCGCCGACTCCAGCCGGCTGAGGATCAGGCTGGAGTCGGGCACCCAGACGTCACCGGAGAACTTCCCGGCCGCGACCGCGCTCGCGGTCTTCGCCGAGGACTCCTTGGCCACCGTGACCTCGACGCACTTGCTGTCGATCGAGTGCAGGGCCTTGGTGTACGTGCCCGCGATCTTGTTCAGCGCCGGCTGGACGTCCGGGCTGGCCACCACCCGGAGCGGGATCGTGCCGTCGGAGCAGTCGTGCTCGCGGTTGAAGATGACGAAAGCCGCGACGCCGAGCAACACCGCCAGCGCCACGGCTCCCGCGAGCGGCACGAGCACTCGCCCTCGCCCGCCACGCGCCCGTCTGCGCGTGGTGCGGGGTGATGGATCCTGGGCTCGGTAGCCGCCGTCGAAGTCGTCTGTGCGGTGTCGCCCCACGGCTGTCCTCTTGGTGTTCTTGATCGCCTGTTGGCCTGGACCTTTCGGAGACCCTGGCGGGTGGTACTCCGCGGTACCCGGGGAACGATACTCGGTACGCTTGCCGGGGCAAAACACCTCTTTTGGTGCAGTAATCACCCGGCGTCATGTCAGTGGCAGCAAATGTGACCGCGCCAGGCCCGGATCCCTTCCCGCACGGCGACCACGGCCAGGGCCAGCGCCACGATCGGATCGACCCACCACACGCCCTCGGTGTTGAGCCACAGGCCCACGAGCACGCCCGCGGCCGTCGCGCCGCAGATGATGTTCTGGGTGCCCTCGCCCGCGGTGGCCCCGGACGCCAGCCGCACCCCGAGCCGCCGCTTGACCACGCCCAGCACCGGCATGCTGATCAGGCTCACCGCCGTCACCGCGATGCCGAGCACGCTCACCTCCGCGCGGTGCCCGGCGTCCAGGTCATGGCCCACGTGCACGATCAGGTACGGCGCGAGCAGCCAGAAGCTCACCGCCACGGCCCGCCGCGCCCGGTGCTCGGCCGTCGCCGACAGCGTGCGCGCGCCGGTGAACCGCCACACCACGATCAGGCTCGCCAGGGCCTCCACCAGGGCCGACAGCCCCCAGCCGATCAGCGCGACCGAGTGCGCCCCGAACCCGGCCGCCAGCCCCAGAGTGCTCTCCACGCCGAGCCAGACCAGGGTGACCACCGAGAGCGACCGCGCCTGCCGCGCCGCCCGCAGCCACTCGGGCGACGCCGCAGGATGCTCATGAACCCGCTGGTCAGGCATCTTGAACCCCCGTATTCCCGGCCCCCGGCCGCCGACGACGTTGCGTACCTTCTCCATTGCTGAGCGTGACCCTAGAGGTTCGGGGCGGGGAATGGCCACACGCGCGGGTAATGTCATGATCAAGGAGCGACTCGGAGGGGGAGCCGGTGCCGTTCACACCCAGTCACATGGCGGCGGTGCTGCCGCTCATCTCGTCGCCCAGGGTGCGCCGCCTGGCCGACCCGTGGGCGCTGGCGCTGGGGGCGATGGTGCCCGACCTGCCGATCTTCCTGCCCTTCTTGCCCGACTACAGCGACTGGCACTCCTGGCAGGGCGTGGTGACCGTGGACCTGGCGGCGGTGCTGATCCTGCTCGTGCTCTTCCACGGCCTGCTCCGCGACCCGCTCCTGGCCCTGCTGCCGCCCGCGCTGGCCGGCCGCGCCGCCACCCTGCGGCCCGCCTGGCCGCAGCTCGTCCGGGGCGTCCCCGCCATCGTGGCCGGCGGCCTGATCGGCGCCGCCACCCACGTCGCGTGGGACTCCTTCACCCACTCCACCGGCCCGGGGGAGTGGGGAGCCTGGCTGGCGGCCCCCGTGCTCGGCGTGCTGCCGCTGTTCCGGGTGCTGCAGTACTGCTCGTCCGCGGTCGGCCTGGCCGTCGTCGTGTGGTGGGCCTGGCGCGGCCTGTCCCGGATGGCGCCCGTGCCGGTGCCCGCCGGCCTGCGTACCTCCGCCCGGGTCCGCTGGACGGTCCTGGCCTGGGGCGCGGCGGGCATCCTCGCCGGCGCGTTCGCCTGGCCCCGGCTGGACGAGCCCAACCCGGCCTTCGGCCTCCCCGGCGTCATCACCAAGGTCGGCGCCGGCACCGTCGTCGGGCTCTGCCTCGTCCTCGCGTGCTACGCGCTGGTCTGGCAGGTCAGGCGAGTCGTGGCAGTATCGGAAGGTGCTTGAGTACGTCACCGACGCCGCCGACCCCCGCCTGACCGACTACACCCGGCTGCGCGACGTCGAGCTGCGCAAGAGCCTGGAGGCCGAGCGAGGCCTGTTCCTGGCCGAGGGCGAGAAGGTGATCAGGCGCGCCATCGGCGCGGGCCACCCGATCCGCTCCGTCCTCACCACCCGCCGCTGGCTCCAGCCGCTCGCCGACGTCCTCGGCGACGCCACCGTGTACGTGGTCAGCGACGAGATCATGTCGGCCGTCGCCGGTTTCCAGGTCCACCGCGGCGCCCTCGCCTCCATGGCCCGCCGCGCACTGCCCTCCACCGCCTCGGTCATGGAGTCGGCCACCCGCCTCGTGGTCCTCGAAGACATCGTCGACCACGCCAACGTCGGCGCCATCTTCCGCTGCGCGGCGGCGCTGGGCGTGGGCGGGGTCGTCCTGTCGCCGCGCTGCGCCGACCCTCTCTACCGGCGCGCGGTGAAGGTGTCCATGGGGGCGGTCTTCTCGATCCCGTACGCCCGGATGGACAACTGGTACACCGGCCTGGACGAGCTGCGCGCCGCCGGCTTCCGGACCCTGGCGCTGACCCCCGACCAGTCGGTCACCCCGCTCGACGAGGTCAAGCTCGCCGAGCGGGTGGCGCTGCTGCTCGGCGCCGAGGGCGACGGCCTGTCGTCCAGGTGGCTGCAGGAGGCCGACGAGCCGGTCTGCATCCCGATGAGCCCGGCGGCGATGGCCGCGGGCGTCGACTCCCTGAACGTCGTGGCCGCCGCCGCCATCGCCTGCCACGGCCTGATGCGCGCCGGTGGGCCCTCCTGAGCGACGCCGTCAGGCGACCCTGGAGGACGACGCGCTCCACGTGTTGCACGACTTGGGGTCGCCGGTGGCGAAGCCGCGCTTGATCCAGGCGCGCACGTTGGCCGTCTTCCCCAGCCAGCGCTCGTCCTTGCGGCCGTCGCCCCGCATCAGGCTCAGCAGCTCGCGGAAGTCACGCGAGTTCCTGCCCTTGAGCGGCCACACGCTCTTGAGGAAGGCTCCGGCGAGGCACTCGGTCTGCAGGTTGGCCCGGCGCGACTGCTCACGCAGCTCGGCCTCGCCGTCGTAGGGCTCATCGTTGTGGGCGTCGGTGATGCCGGTGAGCTGCTGGACGTGCATGCCGTACATGGCGGAGGTCAGCTGGAACAGCCAGAGGTCGTCGGTCTCCTCCAGCCAGGACTTGCCGACCTGGACGGCGAGCGTCTTGGTCCTGTCGCAGTACCAGATCTGCGCGTCCTCCTTGCCCACGTCCATCCCGCAGTACTTCTTCGGGATCCGGCTGTAGTGCTTGACGCGCAGCTTGGCGAAGTCGACGCCGGCCTTGGCCAGGTGCCGGCCCCAGGTCTTGTCGAGGCAGGCGACGACGGCGCTGACGTAGGCGCGGGCCTGCTTCTTGTCGCCCGGCCTGAGGCGCTTCTCCGCGCACTTCGTACGGGGGAGCGGCCCCGCGGCGTAGAGCTCGTTCTTGGTCAGCTCGGGGCTGTCGATCGGATCCACCGCGGCGTTCGCCGCGGTGCCCGACAGCGGGAGGGTGACGGCCGCCAGCGCGGCGATCATGTGGATCTTCACATGCGGACCCTAGGGTCGCGCTGTGCGGGCGGCAACCGGAATACAAGGAAAGCGATATTTCCGAAATTTCCCTGTAAATCACCCCTGTGACTACCACCGGACGGGCGTGTGCGCGTTGTCGAGCGGCTCGCCGACGCCGCCCGGCGGGGCCGCCCACAGCACGGCGTTGGCCAGCACGCGGCGCACGTCGGGGTGGTGGTAGACGGGATATTTCTGGTCGCCGGGGCTGAAATAGAAGATCCGGCCCAGCCCCCGCCGGTAGCAGCAGCCGCTGCGGAACGCCTCGCCGCCGCCGAACGAGCTGATGAACACCAGCTCGTCCGGTTCCGGGACGCCGAACGGCTCGCCGTAGGTCTCGTGCGCGTCGATGACGATCGGGCGCGGCACCCCCTCGGCGATCGGATGGCCGGGCGCCACGGTCCACACCAGCTCGCGTTCGCCGGCGTCGCGCCAGTTCAGGCTGCACGTGGTGCCCATCAGGGCGCGGAAGAGCTTCGAGTAGTGGCCGGAGTGCAGCACCAGCAGCCCCATGCCGCCGAGCACCCGCCGCCGCACCCTCTCCACCACCTCGTCGGCGACCTCGTCGTGGGACATGTGGCCCCACCAGGTGAGCACGTCGGTCTCGGCGAGCTCCTTGTCCGACAGCCCGTGCTCGGGGTCGTCCAGCACGGCGGTACGGACGCGGGCCCGCGCGCCCAGGTGCTCGGTCAGCGCCGCCGCGATCGCGCCGTGCATCCCCTCGGGGTAGCGCCGGCGCACGTCCTCCTCCTGCCGCTCGTGACGGTTCTCGCCCCAGACCGTGACCTTGATCGGCATCGTGTCCCCCTCGTCGCCGCCTACCCGGAGGGCCTACCCGTCATTCGGCCCAGCTCATCGGCGCGGGCGGCTCGAAGGAACTGGTCAGCTCGACCGGCCCGCCCTTCTCGTACGAGGTGCGCGCGGCGCAGAGGATCTCCACCACGTGCGCCGCCTGCTGCCCGGTGGCGCGGTGCGGCCGCCGCTCGCGGATCGCGGCGGCGAGGTCACGCACGGCCCGGCCCCATTCGACGCCCCGGTACGGTTCCCGCACCGGCGTCACCGGCCGGGGCTTCTCGCGGAAGGCGGCGATCTCCAGCGGCGCGTCGAAGTCGTGCCAGCCGCGCAGCAGCAACGATCCGTCGTCGCCGTGGAACTCCATGCCCTTCTGGTGGGTGTTGCCCTGCTCCACGTAGAAGTCGCAGGTCAGCCGGAGCAGCACGCCGCCCTCGAACTCGATGTTGGCCACCACGTAGTCCGGCGTGCTGAGCGTGAACGGCAGCCCGTCGAGGCGCGTCCGCTGCGGGTGCAGGGTCGAGGCGAAGGCCGTCACCCGCCGGGCCGGGCCGAGCGCGGCCGTGGCGATCGTCAGCGGGTAGACCCCCACGTCGAACAGCGCGCCGACCTCGTAGAAGCCGACCGGCTCCGGGTGCCACACCTCGATCCGGCCCCAGTTGACCTCGGCGTACACCAGCCGGACGCGGCCGATCGCCTCCTCGCGCAGCAGCTTGAGCGCCGTCTGCTGGGACTCGCCGAGGAAGGTGGCGGGCGCGCCGCCGAGCCGCAGCCCGCGCTCGCCGGCCAGCGCCACCAGCTCGGCGGCCTCCTCGTACCGCAGCGCGAGCGGCTTCTCGCTGTGCACGTGGCGGCCCGACTCCAGGCAGCGGCGGATGACCTCGTAGTGGGCCTTGTGCGCGGTCAGGTTGACCACGATCTCGACGCCGGGGTCGGCCAGCAGCTCGTCCAGCGTCTCGTACGCGCGGACGCCGTGCGCGGCGGCGAGCGCTTCGGCCCGCGCCGGGTCGACGTCCTGCACGCCGAGGAAGTCCAGCTCCGGGTAGTCGGCCAGGTGTTCGGCGTATCTCTTGGCGATGTTGCCGCAACCGACGATCGCCACCCCCGTCGTCCCCATCGCACGTCTCCCTAGAGCTTCGCGGTTCGGCACTTCGATCACCGAAACTACGCGTACCGCACAAGGAGGGTCAATCACGGGCAATGAGCTGAAAAGCTACCCTTTACGCGACTTGACTGGTGTCGATTCACCCTGGCCAGGGAGACGGCCGGCTACGGAGGCGGCGGCGCGGTCGAGGCGCGGACGATCAGCTCGTGCGGGAACAGCAACCGTTCGGGCTCGTCCGGCGGCTCCAGCAGCAAACGTCCCGCCGCCGCCCCGATCTCCTGCTTCGCCTGACGGATCGTGGTCAGCCCCGCCTCCTCGGCGGCGCTGTCGGAGAACCCCACCACCGACAGCTCACCGGGGACGTCCAGCCCCAGGTCGGCGGCGGCGTCGAGGATGCCGAGCGCCAGCACGTCGGTGTTGGCCAGGATGGCCGTCGGACGCGGCGTGCGCTGCAGCAACGCGTGACCGGCCTCCCTACCGGCCGCTCGCGAGTTCCTGCCCAGCTCGTAGAACGGCACGGACGCCCAGTCGACGCCCGCCGAGACACAGGCGGACTCGTAGCCGGAGCGCCGCTCCCGCATCGCCTCGAACACCGCGCCGCGCTGACGGTCGGGATCGGCCCAGCCCGTGCGGCCGTCGGCGTGCAGGCCCACCATGGCCACCCCGATGCGCCGGTGGCCCAGCTCGATGAGGTGGCGCGCGGCCCGCGCCCCGGCGGCCGGCTCGTCGATGCCCAGGAACGGGTGACCCGGCACGTACGGCTCGTCGACCACCACCACGGGCAGCCGGCGGGACAGCACCTCGGCCAGCGCCGGGTGGCCGTCGGGCAGGGACATCACGCAGAAGGCGTCGACCACGGCGTCGCGCACCGGCGGCGTGTGCTGCTCGCCGCGCGGGAGCGGCAGGATCAGCAACCCCACCCCGGCCTCCTCGGCGGCGGTGGCCAGCCCCTGGAAGAAGCCGAGCGCGTACGGGTCGGCGAAGGCGTAGGCGAGGGTCTCGCTGAACAGCAGCCCCACCGCACCGGCCCGGCCCAGGCGCAGCGAGCGCGCGGCCGCGTTGGGGCCGGCGTAGCCCAGCTCGTCGGCGACCTGGAGGACGCGCCGCCGCAGGTCGTCGCTGAGCTGGTCGGGCCGGGAGAAGGCGTAGGACACCGTCGCCCTGGACACGCCCAGCCGATCGGCGATCGTCTGCAGTGTGACCTTGGCCATCTTCCCACCGTAGCGGATCTCTTGCCTGACGAATCTTAATCGATTAAGATCTTAATGGATTAAGAAGGAGGGTGTGATGGACGCCATGCAGGTTCTCGCGTACCAGATCGCGATGGCGCACCGGGAGTCGCCGCACGCGGCGCTGCCGGACGCGCCGGTGCTGCCGCATCGCGACCGGGCCCGGGCCAGGGTCCGCCTGGCGCACACGCTGCGCTGGACCGCCGACCGGCTCGACCCGATCATGGAGTGCTGAGCCCTCAGCGGAGGGCGATCTCCCCGGCGACGTGCTCCAGCAGCCGCTCCGCCGTCGTGAAGCGCCGCTCGTCGCGGTCGCCGAGCAGCACCCCGACCACGTCGCGCCCGTTGACCCGGGCCGCGAACAGCAGGCAGAACCCGGCCTTCTGGGTGTAGCCGGTCTTGACCCCGATGACGCCGGGGGCCCGGCCGAGCAGCTTGTTGGTGTTGCGCCAGGTGTGGGCCCGGTGCAGGGACGTCTTGGTCACCTTGTGGGTCGCCCGGCTCACGACAGTCTTGAAGACCGGGTTGGCCAGCGCCTGCCGCGCCAGCTCCACCTGGTCGGCGGCGGTGGAGTAGCCGCCGTTGCGCGGGGTCGGCATGCCGTCGGCGTTGGTGTAGAGGGTGCCGTCGAGGCCGAGCCGGCGGGCGGTGGCGTTCATCTTGGCGATGAAGGCCGGCTTGCCCGGCCCGTAGGTGCGGGCCAGCGCGTTCGCCGCGTCGGCGCCGGAGGGCAGCATGAGCGCGTACAGCATGTCCCTGACCGTGAGCCGCTCGCCCGCGCGCAGGCCCGCCGTCGCCGCGCCGCCCTTGGCGGCGTAGCGGACGTCCTCCGCGGTGACGGTGACGATCTCGGACAGCTTCGCCTCGCGCAGCACGACGTACGCGGTCATCACCTTGACCAGGCTGGCCACCGGCACCCGGGCGGTCTCGCGCTTGCCGAAGTGGATCGTTCCGAAGGAGTCGACCACGTAAGCCTGTTTGGCGGCCACCGGCGGCGCCTCGGCGGCCACGGCCGGCGGCGCGGCGGAGACCCCCACCGTGAGGGCGAGCATGGCGGAACCTGCGAGAACGGCGATACGCATGAGCACCATGGTGACATTTCCGGGCCGCCGATCCGGCGAAACATGCCGAATGGGGAGTGTCAGGCGGCGAGCTGCTCTTCCGCCCTCGCCCGCTTCCTGCGCCGCCAGGTGATGTAGTACACCACTCCGGCCACCACGGCCACCGCCACGAGCCCGGCCGCGAGCGGCGACTGGGCGGCGAGCCGCAACCACGCCCCGAGCGCGACCATGCCGCCGAACCACCACAGCGGGGCCCAGGTCAGGCACCCGAGCGCGCTCGCCACCACGTACCAGGGATAGGACACCCGCAGCGCCCCCGCCACCCACGGCAGCGTGTGGCGCAGCATCGGCACCCAGAAGCAGCCGTAGACGGCCAGCGCACCCCACTTCTCCACGACGCGCTCGACCTTGGCGATCCGCTCGCGGCCCATCCGCTCGCCGACGCGGGACTCGTACAGCTTCTCGCCCAGCCGGCGGCCCGCCCAGTAGTAGACCTGGAACACCACGAAGAGGGCGAACATGAGGATGACGCCCACGAGCCAGTACGGCAGACCCAGCCAGAAGGGATCAGCCACGGAGTCCAGGACGAGCGGGAGGTGCCTCATGGCGGACTCCACACCCCCAATCGTTAGGTCAGCCTTACCTTAATTCACCTTGCAAGTGGCTGCCATATCGGGCTGCAAGCCGCGGTCAACCACCTCCCAGTACACCTGAACTGAGCGAAAGAGGTGTGTGACCATGGCGACGAGAAGCGGAGCGGTTCTGGCCGGCGGCACGGCGAGCGCGGCCAAGTTCGTGGTGGCGGCCCTGGCCTTCACCGCCGCCTACGCCGGACTGTCGGCCTACGGCACCGCCAGCTCCGCCCCCGCCCCCGCGCCGGCCACCAACGTGAGCCTGTCGGCGCAGGAGATGCCGGTCACCACCGAGGCGACCGCGCGGGCGCTGGCCGCCGGCACGGTCACGGTCGACGCGCTGCCCACCGAGCCCGGCTGCCTGAAGACGTACGTCGCCCGTACCGTCCTGGTCAACCCGGAGGCGGGCAAGACCCTCTCCTACAGCTGGAAGCTGGCCCGCTGGAGCCCGTCGGCCAAGACCTGGCGCACCTATCTCGTCGACTACTCCGGCTTCGCCGGGGCGCGCGACACCGCCGAGTGGGAGGCCACGGTCTCCGGCAACCCCGGCTGGTATCGCGTCGAGCTGGCCGCCGAGGGCGCCGAGACCATCAAGAGCGACCGTTTCCAGGTGAGTTGCTGACCGAGCGCTCCGCCGCCTCCACCCAGCGCGGCACACCGACCCGGCGGGCCACCTCCAGCGCCTTCAGGTAGTGGGCGCGGGCGGCCTCCGGCTGGCCGACCCGGATCGCCAGGTCGCCGAGCGTCAGCGCCACCGGCCACAGCGCCACCACGCCGGTGCCGGCGCCCGCGACCCGGTCGGCGAACGGCTTGAGCTTGTCGTAGCAGTCGACCATCCGCTCCCGGTCGTCGAGGAGCATCCCGGCCAGCGCCCGCCACGTCATCGCGAGCTCGTACAGGAAGTCGGGCCGGACCGGCGGGCGCACCGCCGCCACGGCCTTGGCGTCGGCCAGGTGACCCGCCGAGGCCAGCGCCAGCGCGTAGGCGTCGAGGGTCCACTTGGCGCCGCGCTGGTGGGCGTCGGCCAGCATGTCGACCATCTCCGCCGCCCGGCCGTCGACCAGGTGGAGGCAGAACGCGGTGATCAGCGGCAGGTCCTGGCGGCCCTCCAGCATGCCCGCCCGGCCGGTCAGCCGGGCGGCCTCGCGGTAGGCCCGCTCGGCCGCCGCGTAGTCGCCGGCGATCATGCGCCGCTGCCCGACGTACCACGCGTGCACCGCGGCCGGGGCCGGCAGGTCGTACTGGCGGGCCAGCTGGTCGGCGGCGGCGGCGTGCTCGTCGGCCACCGTGAACTCGCCGCGCGCGGCCGCGCACTCCAGCAGCACCAGATGGGCCAGCGCCTGGGTGGCGATCTGCCCGGAACGCTGCGCCACGTCCAGCAGCTCGCGCCCGATGCTCTCGCGGGTGTCGACGGCGGGGATGTCGTAGGACTGCCGCAGCCGCGCGCTCAGCGCCACCGCGATCAGCGCCGGGTCGCCGCTCTCCCTGGCCACCTCCAGCGCCTCCAGCGACGCCTGGCGGCCCCGCTCCGGCGAGGAGGAGCCCTCCAGCTCCAGCGCCAGCGTGGTGAGCAGGCTGGCGCGCAGCGACTGCTCGCCCTCCGGCAGCTCCGACAGTGCCCGCTCGGTGATGTCGACGATCTCCCACGCGGTACGGGTGAAGTCGCGGGCCATGCCCTTGTGCGGCACCGCCAGCGAGGCGGCCACCCGGGCCGTCAGCTCCAGGTCGCCGAGCGGCAGCGCGGCGTCCATCGCCTCGCGCCGCAGCAGCCGGGCCGCCGTCATGTCGCCGCACAGCGCCAGCGCCTTGATGCGGCGCAGCATGAGCTGCAGGCGCTGCTTGGTGTCGCCGCCGGTGCGGTCGAACGCGGCGATGGCCTGCTCCCACAGCGTGGCCGCCTCGCGGTGGGCGAAGCGCCGCTCGGCCTGCTCGGCCGCCAGCCCGGAGTAGTGGACCGCCTTCTCGGCGGCGTCGGCCAGGTAGTAGTGGTGGGCCAGCGCCGCCACGTCGGACGGGGTGCGCCGCTCGATCACGGCCGCCACCGCCGCGTGCAGCCGGGTGCGGCGCAGCCGCGAGGCGTCGGAGTAGATCGTGTCGCGCACCAGGTCGTGGTCGAACCGCAGCATGCCGGGCCCCGGCTCGGTCACCAGCCCGGCCAGCAGCGCCGCCTCCACGGCCTCCACCACCGCGTCCTCGTCGCCGGCCACGTCGACCAGCACGTCCACGTCCACGTCGCGGCCGATCACGGCGGCCTGCAGCAGGATCTGCTGCGCCCCGGCGGGCAGCCGGGAGATGCGCCGCCGCAGCACGTCGCGCACCCCTGACGGCACCTGCGACAGCACCTCGGCCGCGCTGGCCCGGTCGGCCGCGCCCTCGGCGTCGAGGAGGCGTACGGTCTCGCGCACGAAGAACGGGTTGCCCGCGGTGCGCTCCACGATCGACTCGACCGCGTCGTCCTCGATGTCGCGCACGCAGGTGGCTCGGACGAGCTGCGCGACGGCCTTCGGGTCGAGCCCGGACAGGCTCACCCGCACCGGCCCGAGCCGGGCCAGGGCGGCGAGCACGTCGGCCTGGCTGTCGTCGAGCTCGCTCTCGCGGCAGGTGACCACGAGCAGCACCCGGCTGGTGGCCAGCAGGCTGGGCAGCGCGCGCAGCAGCGCCAGCGTCTGGTCGTCGGCCCAGTGCAGGTCCTCGAGGGTGAGCAGGACGGGGGAGCGGCCGGCCACGCCCGCGAGATAGCCGCCGACGGCTCGGTGCAGCCGGAAGCCGCCCGTCACCTCGTCGTCCTCGGGATCGGGGGCCGCGTCGTCGAGCAGCGGGGCGAGCAGCTGGGCGTACTCGCCGGCGCCGGTCACGCCGACCAGCGTGCGCAGGATCTCCACCCACGCCCAGCCCGGCGGGGTGGCGCTGGAGTCGGGGCAGGCGCCGGAGGCGGTCATCCAGCCGTCGGCGGTGAGCCTGCTCTGGAGCTGGCGCAGCAGCGTGGTCTTGCCGGCCCCGGCGACGCCGGTGACGATCGCCACCTGGAAGCGGCCGGTGCGGGCGGCGGCCGTGGTCAGCCTGGACAGCTCGGCGTCGCGGCCGACGAACGGCTCCGGCTCCAGCGGCGGCGGCTCCACCGGCGTGGCCGGGCGGGGCGGCCACGTGTCGGCCACCGGGACCGCCCTGGACGGCCGCGGCGGCGGGGCCAGGTCGAGCTCGGGCGACTGGGCCAGGATGTCGGACTCCAGCTTGCGCAGCGCCGGGCCGGGGTCGATGCCCAGCTCGTCGGCGAGAATGCCGCGGGCCCGGCGCAGCGCGGCCAGCGAGTCGCCCTGCCGGCCGCAGCGGTAGAGGCCGAGCGCCAGCAGCCGCCAGCCCTCCTCGCGCAGCGGGTGCTCGGTGGTGAGCGCCTCCAGGTCGGGCACGGTCTCGGCGGGCAGGCCCAGGCGCAGGCCGGTGTCGGCGTGCCGCTCGCGGGCCACCAGCCGCAGCTCGGTCAGCCGGTTGACCTCGGCCTCGGCCCACTGCTGGTCGGCGAAGTCGGAGTAGGGGGTGCCGCGCCACAGGCCGAGCGCCTTCTCCAGACGCCCGCGCGCCGACTGCGGGTCACCCTCCTCCAGGTGCTCGCCCGCCGCGCGGACGAGCTGCTCGAAGCGGAGCGCGTCGACCTGGTCGGGCGCCACCCGCAGGGCGTAGCCGGAGGCGACCGTCACCAGCAGCCGGTTGGGCCCGCCGCGCGGGCGGCCGGGCTCGAGCACGCGGCGCAGCCGCGAGATGTAGACCTGCAGCCCCGACTGGGCGCCCTTGGCCGTGTCATCGGCCCACAGGTCGTAGAGCAGGGTGTCAACGGGCACGACCTGACCCCTGGCCACGAGGAGCCGGGCGAGGACGGCCCGCTGCCGCAACCCGCCGAGGTCGAGTTCGTCGTCGTGTTCGTACGCCTCGACTGGCCCCAGAACTCGGAACGCCACCATTTCAGCCGCCACGCTATGCGGGCTTCCGAATCACGCACAAGGCCCGTGGTTGATAATCGAGCGTTATGTTTCTGATCGTCACCTGGGGGCCTTCGAGATCGTGGACGGGGGCTCCGCGGCGGCGTCACGGCTGTCGCGCCGGCGCAGAAGCGCCCACGCGCCGAGCGCGAGGCCACCGAACGGGATCTCGATAGTGTAAGTCCAGAAGCCGAAAAGCAGTGCGGCGGCCGTCGCGGGAGCGAGCGGCACCCCGAACGCGCTGGTGAGAAGCACCACCACGCCCGCCTCCATGATGCCCGCCCCGCTGGGCGTGACCAGGGCGGTCGTCAGCACCCGCGACAGCGCGAACACCGCGATCGACTCGGCCGGGCCGGGGTAGGCGCCCGTGGCGACCAGGCAGGCCGCCATGATCGCCCACTGCATGCCGAGAAACGCGATCATGCCGCCCGACAGCGGCAGCCACCGGGTCCTGACGATCCCGGCGGTGTCGGCCCGCAGCCGGTGGAACGCCTCCGAGGGCCGCACCCGCAGCCGGATCACCCGTACCACGGCGTCGAGCCCCCGGCCCAGCGCCACCGCGGCGCGGTCCCAGTAGAGCGCCACCGCGACCACCGTGACCAGGACCAGGATCGACACCGCGCCCACCCAGCCCGCGTTGGCCACCGTCGCGTTGGGCGCCCGGCCCGCGATCAGCAGCGCGATGATGCCCACGGCGGGCAGGATGAACCTGAACAAGGTGTTCCACACGCCGCTGACCAGCGTCATGACCACGATCGCGCGGTTGCCGAAGCCCCAGCCCCTGGCCATCGCGAAGGTCAGCGCCACCCCGGCCGCGCCGCCGAACGGCAGCAGGTTGCTGACCGCGCTGCCGGCCGCGTTCAGCGTGAGCGCCTGCAGGCGCCCCAGCCCCGGCAGGGAGCCGGTCAGCACGAACGTGTACGCCAGCAGGCTGAGCAGCCACAGCGCGGTCATCAGCGCGATCGTGCCGGCCCCGAGCGAGCCGAACACGGCCCAGATCTCCCGCCAGGAGACGTCCTTGCCGGTCAGCGCCCGGACGATCTGGGGCAGGTAGACGACGAGGGCCACCGCCAGGCCCAGCGACAGGGCGGACAGCGCGATCTGGAGCCACTTGTTCTTCATCGGATGCCAGTCTGTCGGGTGCGGGGCGCGGCCGGATCCCCCGGACGTACTATTTCGGCCCCGGATCGAAAGGGTGACGCACACGGGTGCCGGGCGGCAGGTCGCGCCGGACGTACCACTCGGTGCCGAAGACCAGGCGGTAGAGCGGGCCGGGCACCTTGAGCATCACGGCGAGCGTGCGGTCGCTGTCGCCGCCGGTCGCCTGGGAGGCGTGCGCCGCCATCGCGGCGCGTTTCTGGCGGGCGTAGCGGCGCACGTTGACCCGGTGGGTGATGGTCTCGCCGGCCGAGTAGGCGCTCTCGAAGGTGCGCACGTCGAACTCCGGCGGGAACCGGTAGACCTTGCCCGCCAGGCGCAGCAGCCGCAGCAGCGGGTCGCGGTTGACCGTCGCCTCCAGCACGATCGGCGTGCCGGCGATCTCCGCCGCCCGCTTGCCCACCCGGTGGACCTGCACGTGGTCGGGATGGCCGTAGCCGCCGGCCGGGTCGTAGATGGTGAGCAGCTCGGCCTGCTCCTCGCGGAGGATCTCGGCGAGCGCGGTGGCGGCCTTCTCGGTGTCGGCGTCGATGAACGCGTCGTCGGGGCGCTCGTCGGCGACGCCGCCCTGCGGGCTCAGCCCCGAGTCGCCGTAGCCCAGGCACTCGACGCGGGCGCAGCCGAGCACGGCGGCCGACTGGTAGAGCTCTTTCATCCGGGTCTCGCCGAGCGCCTCGCCCGGCCGCACGTCGGCCAGGCCGCGCTCGCCGGCGGTGGCCACCACGAGCACCACGCGGTGCCCCTCGGCCGCCAGCATCGCCATCGTGCCCGCCGTCAGCAGGGCCTCGTCGTCGGGATGCGCGTGGAAGAAGACTGCGGTACGTGGAGGCACAGGCCCCAGATTAGTCTGGGGGAGGTGCGGATCTTTCACGTGAGCGACTGTTATCTGCCTCGGCTCGGGGGGATCGAGGTGCAGGTCGCCGATCTCGTGCGGATGCAGCGCGAGTCCGGCCACGCCGTCGAGGTGGCCACCGCCACCCGGGGGGAGCCGCTGGAGGGGGTGCATCGCATCGTCGCCAGGATGCCCTTCGACCTGCCGGTCCACCCGCGCGGCGTGCGCGGGCTGACCAGGCGGCTGGCACGGTCGCGGCCCGACGTGGTGCACGTGCACATGGGCGCGGTCTCGCCGTTCGCCTGGATGGGGGTGCGCGCCGCGAGACGCTGCGGGCTGCCGTGCGTGGTGACCGTGCACAGCATGTGGGACCCGGTCACCCGGGCTCTCTACCGGCTGCTCAAGGTCCTGTACGGGTGGCAGCGCTGGGGGTTGGTGGCCACCACGGTGAGCAGCGCGGCGGCGGCGCCGATCCGCGGGGTCGCCGGGCCGGGGGTGCCGGTGCGGGTGGTGTCCAACGGCCTCGACCTGTCGGGCTGGCGGCTCTTCCCCGCCGGGGGCAGCCCGGAGGCCAGGGACGAGGTGCACGTGGTGGCGGTCGGCCGGTTGGCGCCGCGCAAGCAGCCGGTGGGCCTGCTGCGGATCCTGGAGAAGGCGCGGGCGCGGGTGCCCGCCTCGATCCCGCTGCGGGTCACGGTGGTCGGCGACGGCCCGGCCAGGTCCGCCATGGAGCGCTATCTGGCCAGGCGCGGCATGGGCGGATGGGTGTCGCTGCCCGGCCGCTACAGCAGGGAGCGGATCGCGAAGGTGCTGGAGTCGGCCGACCTGTTCGTGGCGCCGGCGCCGCGCGAGTCGTTCGGCATCGCCGCGCTGGAGGCCAGGACCGCCGGGCTGCCGGTGGTGGCGCGGACGCAGAGCGGGGTGGCCGACTTCGTCGAGCACGGCACGGAGGGGCTGCTCGGCCGCGACCCCGACGCCCTCGCCGACGCGGTCGCGCGGCTGTGCGCGGACCGGGAGCTGCGGGAGCGGATCACCCGCCACAACCGCGACAACCCGCCCGTGGCGGGCTCGTGGCCCGCCGTGCTCGCCGGGTTCGAACGGGCCTATGCGGAGGCGGCCAGGAACGTCTGAGTGGTATCTTGTTACCGTGGTACCAACCGAGCGCACCCAGACCGGCCTCCGGGTCGAGAAGAACCTGCTCAAGGTCCTCAAGGGGCTGGCCGAATATCTCGACATGTCGCTCGGCGACCTCGTCGAGGGCATCACGCTGCACGCCTTCGAAGGGCGGACGCCGTTCTCGGACGAGACCCTCGGCAAGATCGCCCAACTGAAGTCCGTCTACGGCCTGACCCTCACCGCCGACGACGCGCACAAGCTGGTCGACCGGTGAGCGCGCACTACGCGCTGACCGGCCACGTGCCGGTCCCGCTGCCGCCGATAGAGGCGCTGCGCTTGTTCACCCCGCGCGGGGAGGAGGAGTGGGTCAAGGGCTGGCGCCCCCGCTTCCCCGTCCCGGCCGCCGACGACGCGCGGCCCGGCACGGTCTTCGAGACCGACTCCCACGGCGAGCGCACGATCTGGGTGGTGGTCGACCGGCAGGAGGGCCACCGCATCAGTTACGCCCGGGTGATCCCCGGCTCGCGGGCCGGCACGGTGACGGTCACCGCCGTGGACGACGGCCACGGCGGCACGACGGTCGAGGTCACCTACGTGCTGACGGCGCTGTCCCCGCAGGGCGCGCGGGAGCTGCGCGGGTTCGCCGAGGGCTACGGGGACTTTCTCAGGTCGTGGCAGGAGTCCATCGCCGCGCGGATCGCCTCCCGCCCGCCGAACGCGGCCACTCCCACCTGACATCGGGGGCAGTCGAGCGCTGCCCCCGACACGTGCGCGACTAGCTGCAGGCCGCCTGGATCTTGGTGATGAAGCCCTGCAGCTTGTTGACCGACTCCATCGAGCCCTGCGGGTCGGAGCCGTCGATCTTGATGCCTTCGAGGCCGGACGCGAGGTCGTTGAGCGCGGCGCCGACCTCTCCATCATAGTTGCCGGCGAGCGACTTCACCTTGGCGGCGGCATCCTGGCCCGCCGTCTCGACGGCCTTCGGGTCGGTGGCGGCCGACGCCATCGCGGTGTTGAACTCGGTCATGATCGTGGTGACTTCCTTGGCCGCGGTCTGGCAGTCGACAGCCTGGCCCAGGGCACCGCAACCGGTGATCGTCATACCGGCGAACGCGAACGTCGCGATCGCGATGGCGAGGCGACGGCGAGGGGGTGTCATGGTTGTGCCTTTCGTAGGTTCAGAGACGAAGGCACAGTATGGGGCCTTTCTTGACCGTCGCTTGCACCGCACTAACACCATCGATATCAAGTCGATGTAAAGCCGGCGCTGCGTATCGCCGGGTCACGGGGGCCTGACCAGCGCGGACGCTCGGCGCCGTGGCGCGCCGCCCGCACCCTCTTGACACGCTCATGGGCCGACCGGACTATGTCGCATATAGAGCAACTCGGTGCGTATTACGCAACAAGGAGTGTCGGTTGACCAGCACATCGAGTCTGATCTCCACGCTGCCCGGACGCTCCTACACCGATCCGGCGCTGTTCGAGGAGGAGCAGGCCAGGATCTTCGAGGCGCTGTGGTTCTGCGCGCTCCGATCCGACGAGCTCGCCAAGCCGGGCGCGTTCCGCACGGTCCAGGTCGGCCGGGAGAACGTGATCGTCGTACGCGGCCGCGACGGGGCGCTGCGCGCGTTCCTGAACGTCTGCAGGCACCGCGGCGCCCGCCTCTGCGTGGAGGAGACGGGCGAGGTCAAGCGGACGCTCAAGTGCCCGTACCACGCCTGGGCGTACGACCTCGACGGCCGCCTGGCCGCCGCGCCCAACCTGGTCAAGATGCCCGACGTGGACCGCGTCGAGCACGGCCTGATCCCGGTCGCGCTGCGCGAATGGCTCGGCTACGCCTGGGTCTGCCTGGCCGACGAGCCGCCCTCGTTCGAGGACACGGTCATGCACGCGGCCACCGAACGGCTCGGCGACCAGGCCGCCATCGACCACTACCAGACCGACAAGCTCGCCCTGGGCCGGCGCATCCGCTACGACGTGCGGGCCAACTGGAAGCTGATCGTCGAGAACTTCATGGAGTGCTACCACTGCGCGACCATCCACCCCGAGCTCACGGCCGTGCTGCCGGAGTTCGCCGGGGGTTACGCCGCGCAGTACTACGTCGGCCACGGCGCCGAGTTCGCCGACCGGGTGCAGGGCTTCACCGTCGACGGCGGCCCCGGCTTCGGCAAGCTGCCCGAGGTCTCCGCGGAGCAGGACCGGCGCTACTACGCGATCACCGTCAAGCCGCAGGTGTTCGTCAACCTGGTGCCCGATCACGTCATCCTGCACCGGATGTTCCCGCTGGCCGTGGACCGCACGGTGGTGGAGTGCGACTGGCTCTACCACCCGGACGTGGTGGCCTCGGGGGCCGACCTGTCGCGGTCGGTCGAGCTCTTCCACCGGGTCAACGAGCAGGACTTCGACGCCTGTGAGCGGACCCAGCCCGGCATGTACTCGCGGGCCTACCGGTCAGGCGGCGTGCTGGTGCCCAGCGAGCACCACATCTCCGCCTTTCACGACTGGGTGAACCAGCGCTTGCGGGGATAGCGGACGGTCAGACCGCCGTACTTGTTGTGCCCGGTGATCACCACGTGCAGGGCGCCGGGCTGCCGGCGGCCCGGCACGTCGGTCACGCTGGTGTTGCCCCAGTCGCTCCGGTAGCGGTCGATGTCGGCGGACGCCCCGGGAGGCAGGATGATCTTTGCTGCCCCGTACTTGAGATCGAGCTCGATCTCGACCACCCGGTGCGGGACGACCGCCTCGGAGAAGTCGAGATGGACGCTGCCGTGCTTGGTGGCGATCCGCATGCGGCGGGGGACCGCCCAGTCGCCGGTGCGCCGGATGTGGTCGTGGACGCTCTCCAGGTTGACCACGTCCTGCACCGCGGGCGCCGCCGCGGGCAGGTCCGCCACCAGCCCGGCCAGGTCACCGTGGACCTTGGCGCTCAGCGCCCGTTCGAGGCGCTCCTCCAGCTCGAACTGGTCGAGCCTGCCCTCGGTGAACGCCTGCTGAAGCTGCTGGGCGATGCGCTCCCGGTCCTCGTCCGAGGCGCGCATCTGCAATTCCGACATATACCGAGCATAGGGATAGGAGGACTAGAACGGGAGGTGACGTCCGGCCGGGGTACGCAGATCGAGGGAGTACGCGGGGCGGGGCCGCCGGGGGGGTCGTACGATCTGATATCTCTTCACGAGGAAGGGATACCCAGCCGCGTGCCAATATCTCCTCACTCGAAGAGGTAGTCAACGACGGGCCTTAAAGGCGTCGATGCCGGGTAACTTGAAAGACGATGTTCGCAGAGCCGTTCATACATCCGGCCCTCTTCTACCGAGGCGACCGGGATTACGCGGATGCCGTCACGGGCTTCGTCCGCGAGGGTCTGGCCGCGGGTGAGCCCGTCGCCGTCGCCGTGCCCGGCCCCAAGCTGGAGCTGCTGGAGCGCGAGCTGGGCGCCGACGCCGCGCGCGTCCTCATGCTCGACATGACCCGCGCGGGCCGCAACCCCGGCCGCATCATCCCCGGCGTGCTGCTCGACTTCGCCGACCGCCACCGCGACGACCACGTCCGCGTCGTCGGCGAGCCGATCTGGCCGGGCCGCAGCGCCACCGAATACCCCGCGTGCGCCCAGCACGAGGCCCTGATCAACTTCGCGTTCTCGGGCCGCCGCCTCACCATCCTGTGCCCGTACGACGCCGAGGGGCTCGACCCGGAGGTGCTCCTGGAGGCGGAGCTCACCCACCCGGTGCTGCGCGACGCCGCAGGTGAGCGCCCGAGCGCCCGCTACGCCCCGCAGGTCGTCGTCGACGGCCACAACCGGCCGCTCGGCGACCCCGCCGAGCACGCCGCGCTCCGCTTCGACGCCGACAACCTCGCCGCCGCCCGCGCGCTCGCGGCCGCCGAGGCCGCCGCGATGGGCTTCCGCGGCGACCGGCTCGACGACATCCGCCTGGTGATCGCCGAACTGGGCGCCAACAGCCTCGACCACGGCGGCGGCGCCGGTCTCATCCGGGTGTGGCGCGAGGCCGGCCGCCTGGTGTGCGAGGTCAGCGACGCCGGCCACATCACCGACCCGCTCGCCGGCCGCAAGCCGGTCCCCGCGCACGTCCCCGGCTCGCGCGGGCTGCTCATCGTCAACCTGCTCAGCGACCTGGTCCGGGTCCACACCCGCGCCGGGGCCACCGTGGTGCGCGCCTACTTCGACGCACCCCCCGCCGCGGGCTGACGCGGGCCCCACCCTCCCTGATCGGGCGAACCCCACCCCGGGTCGGGTCCGCGCAGGTCACAGGCGGGTCCTCAGGGGCGTGCGACTTAGGTACTAAGGGACGGACCAGGGGCCGCTGGGGCTCTTCTCCGATACTCCGCGAGGCCGCGTTCCACGACTTTTGAAGCATGAAGGGATTGCTTGTCACTGGATTCGCGGCCATCGGCACCGGCACCGGAGCCATGGTGACCCTGCACGCCGAGGCGGGGCTCGACCCGATGCACACCGTCATCAGCGAGTACGCCTTCCAGGCGGCCGGCTGGTTGCTCCCGATGTCGCTGACGCTCTTCGCGGCCGGCGCGGCCCTGATCGCCGAGGCGCTGCGCCGGTCCGGCGCGCACCGCTGGGTGGTGGGACTGCTGGTCGTGTGGGGGATGAGCATGTTCCTGGTCGGCGCCTTCCCGACCGACCCGCCCGGGCTGCCGCTGTCGGTGTCGGGGGGCATCCACCGCTACGCCGCCTTCGTCGCGTTCCTGGTGATGCCGCTGGCGGGATTGCTGCTGGCCAGGGCGCGGATCCGGTACGCCGGGTGGATGCGGGCGCTCAGCGCGGTCGCCGTGGTCGCGCTGGTGATGGTCGTGATCCCGTACGTGGTGCGGATGTTCGGCATCCCGCTGTCCAACGACGACTTCCCCGCCGGATTGGTCCAGCGCACCGTGGTGGTCACCGAGCTGGGCGTGCTCGCGCTGGTCGGGCTGTCGATGCTGCGCCCGCCCGTGCGCCGGGCCGGCGCGCCGGCCCTGGCGTAATCGCCCCGGTTCTCGGTAGGGGACCGGCATGACGATTCTGATCGCGTACGACGGATCCGACGACGCCAAGGCGGCCATCGCGTTCACCGGGCGGATGTTCCCCGGGCATGACGCCGTGGTGCTGACCGTGTGGGAACGGCTGGCGATGGCCACCGCGAGAGCCTCGGCGGGGCTGGTGATGACGGTCGACCCCTCGCCCGTGGAGGAAGAGGCGATCGACCGGGCCATGAACGAGCTGGCCGACCAGGGAGCGGAGCTGGCACGCTCGGCGGGTCTGGAGGCCCGGGCGCGACCCGAGCCGGACGCCCTGGCCGTGTGGGCGACGATCGTGGACGTGGCCGACGACCTGGACGCCGAGCTCATCGTGACGGGCACCCGGGGGCTCGGCGGGGTGAAGTCGCTGCTGCTCGGCAGCACCTCCGACCGGGTGCTGCACCACGCGGGCCGGCCGGTGCTGGTCGTGCCGGGGCCGCGGGCCGAGGAATAGCCGTCCCGCCGGGTTGCCCGCGCCCGGCCGGTACGGGAGAGTGCTCCCGGCGGCGAGGGGAGAACGCGGGTGACCGAGGAACTGGAGCGGCGGCTGGGGACCCGCGACGCCGTCGTCGTGGGGCTGAGCGCGATGATCGGCGCCGGGGTGTTCGCCGTGTTCGCGCCCGCGGCCGGGGCGGCCGGGTCGTGGCTGCTCGCCGCGCTCGCGCTGGCCGCCGTCGTCGCCTACTGCAACGCCACCTCCTCCGCCCGGCTGGCGGCCCGCCACCCGGAGTCGGGCGGTACCTACGTGTACGGGCGCCGCCGGCTGGGGCCCTTCTGGGGCTACCTCGCGGGGTGGGGGTTCACCGTCGGCAAGACGGCCTCCTGCGCGGCCATGGCGCTGACGTTCGGCGCGTACGTGATCCCCGAGCTGGCCAGGCCGCTGGCCGTCGGCGCGGTGGTCGTGCTGACGGTGCTCAACCTGTTCGGGGTGCGGCGGTCGGCGCGGGCCGCGATGATCATGGTGGGCTTCGTGCTCCTGGTCCTCGCCGCCGTGGTGACAGTGGCGTTCCTGCAGCGTCCGGACGTCGGCCCGGTGACCGGCATGCCAGCCGACGACCCGGCCCTGATCGTGGACGAGCGCGCGGAGCGCCCGGCCGGCGCCTCCATCGTCGACAAGGAGCAGGTGATCGAGCTCGGGTCCCTGGACGACCTGCCGCCCGGGCTCCACTACGTCCTCGATCCCGAGGTGACCGGGTGGGGGGTGCTCCAGGGGGCCGGGCTGCTGTTCTTCGCGTTCGCCGGGTATGCCCGCATCGCCACGATGGGCGAGGAGGTCCGCGACCCGGGCCGGACCATCCCGCGCGCCATCGGCATCGCGCTCGGCCTCGCGCTGGTGGTGTACGCGCTGGTCGCCGCCGCCGCGCTGGAGACGCTCGGGCCGGGCTGGCTCGCCATGTCGGCCGAGCCGCTGGTGGACGTCGTGGAGACCGTCGGCGCGACGGGGCTGGGGCCCGTGGTGCGGGCCGGCGCCGCGGTGGCCGCGCTCGGCGCGCTGCTCGCGCTGCTGCTCGGCGTCTCGCGCACGGTGCTCGCCATGGCCCGCGAGCGCGACCTGCCCGGCGCGTTCGCCGCCGTCGACCCCGTCCACCAGGTGCCGCGCCGGGCCGAGCTCGCGGTGGGGGCGGCGGTGGTGGTGCTGGTGCTCGTCGCCGACCTGCGGGAGGCGATCGGGTTCTCGTCGTTCGGGGTGCTGGTCTACTACGCGATCGCGAACGCCGCCGCCCTCAGGCTGGGCCGCGACGAGGGCGCCCCGCCGAAGGCGGTGCCGGTGCTCGGGCTGGCGCTCTGCCTGCTGCTCGCCGCCACCCTGCCGCTGCCGTCGGTGGTCGCGGGGCTGGTCGTGTTCGCGGTCGGCGCGGCGCTGTGGGCCGTGCGCCGCCGGCTCGCCTGACGCGTCGCTTCCTCGTACGGGAGAAAACCGCAGGAGACGGGCGAGGCCGGTCGGTACAGTGAGGGGCATGACGGCGTTCTCGGTGATGATGGCCCCCTAGCGGGGTTCACCGGACGACGTCCTTGTCGATGAGGCCCTGCGAGCGGGGCCTCTCGTCGTGTCCGGGGCCCCTGGGAGGCACCCGATGTACATCACGACGACCATCCCCTATGTGAACGCCCGCCCCCATCTCGGGTTCGCGCTGGAGATCGTGCAGGGCGACGTGCTGGCCCGCCACCATCGGCGGCGCGGCGAGCCGGTGCGGTTCCAGACCGGCACCGACGACAACTCGCTGAAGAACGTGCTGGCCGCCGAGGCGGTGGGTGTGCCGGTGCGCGAGCTGGTCGACCGCAACGCCGCCGCGTTCGAGGGCCTGCGCGGGCCGCTGGACCTGTCGTTCGACGCGTTCATCCGGACCAGCGCGGACCCGGGCCACCGGGCCGGGGTGGAGCGGCTGTGGCGGGCGACCGCGCACGACCTCTACCGCAAGCACTACGAGGGGCTCTACTGCGTCGGCTGCGAGCAGTTCTACCAGGCGGGCCCCTGTCCCGAGGGGCACGAGGCGCCGCTGCAGCGGGTGTCGGAGAACAACTGGTTCTTCCGGTTGTCCCGTTACCGGACGCCGCTGCTGGAGCTGATCAGGAGCGGCGGGCTCGCGATCGAGCCGGTCAGCCGCAGGAACGAGGTGCTGGCGTTCCTCGCGTCCGGGCTGGAGGACATCAGCATCTCGCGGTCGGCGGCGCGCTCGCGCGGCTGGGGCATCCCGGTGCCCGGCGACCCCGGCCAGGTCGTCTACGTGTGGTGGGACGCGCTGGCCAACTACATCACCGCCCTGGAGGGCGACGACTACGCGCGCTGGTGGGAGCGCGAGCCCCGCAAGGTCCACCTCATGGGCAAGGGCGTGATCCGCTTCCACGCCGTGTACTGGCCGGCCATGCTGCTCTCCGCCGGGCTGCCGCTGCCCACGCGGCTGTTCGTGCACGACTACGTGACCGCGGGCGGGCGCAAGATCAGCAAGTCGGGCGGCGCGACGGCCGACCCGGTGGCGCTCTCGGCCGCGTACGGGGTGGACGCGGTGCGGTGGTGGCTGCTGCGCGAGGTGCCGCGCGTGGGGGACGCCGACTTCACCGAGGAACGGCTGATCGCCCGCGCCGACGAGGACCTCGCCCACGGCGTCGGCAACCTGGTCAACCGGGTGGTCACGATGGTGCACCGGTTCCGGGACGGGCGGGTGCCGCAGGCCCCGCCGGAGCCGCTGGAGGCGGTCGAGCGGGTGGGGGAGCGGGTGCACGAGGCGCTGGAGGCGTTCGACTTCCGCCGCGCGGCGGGGGCGGTGTGGGCGATCGTCGAGGAGGCCAACCGGTACGTCGAGCGGACGCGGCCCTGGAAGCAGGACGCCGACGGGCGGGACTCCTCGCTGGCGACGCTGCTGCACGCCTGCCGGGCGCTCGCCGTACACCTGGAGCCCTTCCTGCCCACGGCGGCGGGCCGGGTGGGCGCGGCCGTGCGCGAGGACGGCGGGCGGCTGCCCGCCCCCGCACCCCTCTTCCCCCGGCTGGGAAGGTGTTGACGGCTTGTCAGCAGCCGCTTACGGTTGCGCCGACAGACCAGCCGGTACGGAGGTGGCCATGCCCGTCGTCAGCACCGTCCGCGGCCCGGTCGACGCCGCGGAGCTCGGCCAGACCCTCATGCACGAGCACGTCTTCGTCACCTCGACCGAGCACCTCGACAACTACGGCAAGGGCGCCTGGTGGGACGAGGAGGCCCGGGTCGCCGACGCGATCACCAAGCTGAACGCGCTGGCGGCCAAGGGGGTGCGGACCATCGCCGACCCGACCGTGTGGGGGCTCGGCCGGTACATCCCGCGCATCCAGCGCATCGCCGCCGAGGTGCCGGACCTCAACATCATCGTCGCCACCGGCATCTACAGCTTCGAGGAGCTGCCTCACCAGTACGAGCACCGCGGTCCCGGGCTGCTCCTCGACATGCCCGACCCGATGATCGACGACTTCGTCCGCGACCTCACCGAGGGCATCGCCGACACCGGCGTCAAGGCGGCCTTCCTCAAGTGCGTGGTCGACCGGCAGGGGCTGACGCCCGGCGTGGAGCGCATCTGCCGGGCCGTCGCCCAGGCGCACGTACGCACCGGGGCGCCGATCACCGTGCACACGAACTCGCCCGCCCGGACCGGCATCATCGCGCTCGACCTGTTCGCCAAGGAGGGCGTCGACCTGACGAAGGTCGTGGTCGGCCACGCCGGCGACAGTAACGATCTGGACTACTTGCGGCAGCTCGCCGACACCGGGGCGACGCTCGGCATGGACCGGTTCGGGCTCGACCTCTACAACCCGACGCCGGAGCGGGTGGCCACGATCGCGGCACTGTGCGAGGGCGGGTACGCCGACCGGATGGTGCTCAGCCACGACGCCGCCTGCTTCATGGACTACTTCCCCAACGAATGGGACATGGTCGGCGTCATCGCTCCCAACTGGCGTTATGACCATATTCACGATGATGTTCTTCCTGCCCTTCTTGAGGCAGGTGTGACAGATGCTCAGATTCAGCAGATGCTGTTGTTCAACCCGCGCCGATACTTCTCGTAAGGTAAGGGGAAGTCAGACGCAACGCGGGTAGGTGGAGCTGGGTGACTTCGGACCAAGCCTTGTCGATCAGCCTCGGTCTCCAGGGGCCGTGCGTCATCGCGAGGCTGACGGGCGACTTCGACTTCGGCTCCGCCGCCGAGGTTCGCGACCGCGTCACCAAAGCTCTCGACCTCACCCAGCCGCCGATGCTCGTCATCGACATGCAGGCCGTCAGCGTCTGCGACTCCTCCGGCCTGTCCGTGCTGGTCTACCTCCACAAGGCCGTGACCGCGTCCGGCGGCAAACTGCTGCTGTCCGGGCTCAACGGCCGGTGCAAGCACCTGTTCGCGATCACCGCGCTCGACAAGTTCTTCGACATCAGGCCCACCGCCGAACTGGCCATCGCCGAGCTGAACGACGAGGGGCATTTGCCGCCGTTTACCGGGTAGTTGCCCCGGCATGTCGGCCGAAGAGCCCGATCTGCTCGGGGTTTACCTCCAGCAGATCGGCAAGACCCCCTTGCTCTCCGCCGCGGACGAAGTCGACCTGGCCAGGAGGATCGAGGCGGGCCTGTACGCCGACCACCTGATCGGCCGGGGAGCTGACTCCGCGGAGCTGGAAGAGGTCCGCAGCGACGGCGAGCGCGCCAAAGAGCTGCTCATCAGATCCAACCTGCGGCTGGTCGTGGCCGCCGCGCGCAAGTACGCCCACCGCGGGCTGCCCATGACCGACGTCATCCAGGAGGGCAACCTCGGGCTGATCAGGGCCGTGGAGAAGTTCGACTACCGGCGCGGCTACAAGTTCTCCACCTACGGCATGTGGTGGATCAGGCAGGCCATCGAACGCGGCATCCACGACAAGAGCCGCACGGTCCGGCTGCCGATCCACGTCGCCGAGGAGCTCTCCCGGCTGCTCCGGGTGGAGCGGCAGCTCGCCGCCACGCTCGGCCGCGACCCCGACCTCGACGAGCTGGCCGAGGCCAGCGGGCGCACGATCCGGCAGGTCGCCAAGTTACGGGTGTTCGCCCAGGAGACGGTCAGCCTCGACATGCCCGTCGGGGAGAACGGCGAGGGCAACATCGGCGACCTGATCGCCGACGAGGACGGGCTGGAGGTGCAGGAGCTCACCGAGCGCCGGGCGCTCAGCGCCGAGCTGAACGAGTTGGTCACGTCGCTGCCGCCGCGGGAGGCGTACATCATCAGGCTGCGGTTCGGGCTGGCCGGCCAAGAGATCCGGACTTATACCGAGATCGCCACCCATCTGGGGCTGACCAGGGAACGCATCAGGCAGTTGGAGAAGCAGGCGCTCAAACGCCTGCGGGAGGGTGGGCCGCTGCTCGCCTGGGCGTCCTGACCCGGATTTTTCGGCAAATCTGAACGTTGACGTCACTCCCGTTCCGATGGTTAATCGGAGTGCCGCACTCAACAGGGGGAGGCGGCGGTCCGGGCAGTCATGGGGGCACCATTGCGCAGACACCGTGCCGGAAATCGCACCGGGACGCTTGCGAGGCTGTGGCGACGCTGGCTCGACGGCGAGATCGCCTTCGACCTGCGCGCCTTGAGAGTGAAGGCCAGGGGCGAAGCGCCCCTGGCTGTCAGGCGGTAATCAGCACGGCGAGACCGATGAGGACCACGACCGGCACGAGCCAGACGACCGCCTCGGCAGCGAACTCCTTGTACATCGCGTAGATCTCCCTCTCAACGCCCGGGGCAGGGCAGCGTGAACGTCAAAGCGCAGCATAGCCGCCCCTCCCCGATGACTCAGCCCCGCCGGCCCGCAGTGGTCACTTTCCGCTGCGGGGCGTGAGGAGCGGGCCGCCGGGATCCGGCGGCCGGTCAGGTCGCGGGTCTCGCGAGCATGTCGATCGTGAAGTCGATGGCCGTCGCGTCGTTCTCCGCCCGCGGCAGCGGCGACGGCCCCGTCGACCGGCCGCCGTCGGCGAACAACTGGGCCAGATCACTGGTCGACAGATGCGGGCGCAGGCTCTTCACCGCAACCGCCGACCAGCAGATGGATCACGCCGACGATCTCCGAGCCTCACAGAACGCCGTCAGTCGTCCCAGCGTTGGGCATTGTGCTCGTTCAGGGAACCCGGGGCCTGGGGGATGACGCAGAAGGGCAGCCCGGCAGGGTCCTCCATGACCCACCAATGGTCGTTCACCAGCCGCAGACGTCGGGCGCCGAGGGCCTCCAGGCGCGCGGTCTCCGCCTCCAGGTCGTCGGTGTGGATGTCGAGATGGACACGCGCGGGGCCTGTCCCGAGTCGCTGGATGAGCAGGGCGAAGACGTCGCCGGATAAGAAGGCGCCGTGATATTCCGGGTACCGCTGGAACGGGGTCAACGTCTGACCGGTTGCTTCCTGCCAGAACGTCAGTTCCTTGTCGTGATCGCCCTCCGGCACATCAATCACGATCTTGTGGAGCCTGCTGTAGTGCGTCATGTTCCCATCCTCCCGTGGCCGGATCTTGCCCGGGGTGTCATCACCGGGACCGAGTCATCACGTCCTCGCCGGCGGGGCATGCGCAGCCGAGTGACTCGATCCGGACCTCCGGAGCGGTAGATCTTGCTATCGACGGCCGACCGCCGTTGCGCACCACCTTTCTCGCCCAGGTTGGCCGGCTGCCGGGGAGCGATGCCCGAAGTCGGGGGCGGCGTCCGAGGTTCGGGCGGGGCTCGCGTCGGCTACGGGCAGTGCCCTGGACCGGCAGGGGCTTCGGCATGGCGGTTGCCGCTGGTCACTCCGGTCGGTGGTTCGCCATGCGCTTGGCGAGGCCGGCCAGGGACGGGTCGGCCATGAGGGCGGGCAGGCGGGGCGCCTCCGCCGCGATCCGGTCGTGGACCTCCTGGTAGTCGCCCAGGTGGCGGGTCCAGGCCCGGAGGACCTCGGGCATCGCGGTGATCGCCGCGTCGCTCAGGATCGCCTCGCGGGGCAACCACGACGTGAGGAACGCCGACACCCTCGCCGGGCTCCACCACAACGGCCGCTCGCCCAGGAAGTCCACCAGCGCGCCGAACGCCTCCTCCGCCCCGGGCAGCTCGGGCAGGGCGTCGAAGGCGGTGAACAGCTCATCGGGCGCGTGCCGTACCGGGTCGGGAACGGACCGGGCGCGTGACAGCGCGAGCGTACGGACGGCGGGCAGGCCGTCGGCGACCTCCGCGCCCATGAGCATGTCGGTCACCTCGAACGCGTCCAGCACCCGCCCCGCCACCACGCCTTCCGGCGCCGCCGCCAGATCGAGATCATCGAGGAACTTCGGCTCCTCCACCACCGCGTCCACCGCCAGCCCGCCGTGCGCCTGGTCGATGCCCACCACCAGCAGGTGCGGCTCCTTGCCGTTGGCATACCGGAACGCGAGCGCCGCCAGCACCTGCTCGCCGTGCCGGTCACCCCTGCCGTACCAGGCCCCCTCGCACACGACCTGCCCCATGCGAGCAGCCCACGCCGGCAACCACTCCAACGCCTCCCGGCCGACAGCGGCAAGCGCGTCCGACCTGCTGGGGGCTTCGTGGTGGGTAGGGGTGGGGTGGTCCGGCCCGTTCGGTGTGGGTGCCGTGAGGTCTCCCGGCCCCCGGCGGGCTTCGTCGTCGGTGCTGGGAGAGTGGTCCGAGGTGGGCGGGGTGGGCGGGGTCAGCTCGTCCGAGGTGTCCGAGGTGTCCGAGGGTGGGGCGTAGGACGGTGTCGTGGCCTCGCCTGGGCGGCGGGAGGCGGGTGGTTCGTGGGGCGTCGTGGTGAGGTCGTCAGTCTCGGGGCCGGGTGCTGGGAGGATGGCCTCGGCTCCGAGCGCCGCCAGGGCCGCGATCGCGAGCTTCGCCTCGGGACGCTCGGAACCGGTGAGCCTGTCCAGCAGATCATGATCTTCCTCGGCTGCCAGGCGGGCCGCCCAGAGCTCGGTGCGCAGCGGTGAACGCCACCGGAGGAGGTCGCGGGCCTGCTCGATCGCGCGGTCGTACGTGGTCACCCTCCGACCGTATCGCCCGGTACGGAAACCGGCCGTCTCCACTTACCGAGCGGCACACGAGATCAGGTCATCGTGACTCTCGGTCACCCACTGGCTATGGCCAGGAATCACCTACGGCTCCCTGGGTTCCTTACCGGCCGTTACGCCGACGGGTCGGCACGGGCTGGTCGTCTCTACCTCCGGGGTCGTCACGACTCCCGGGCGCCCGCCGAGGAAAGCGTTCTTCGACGTCGTGGCTCCCAGGGCTCCCGGGCTGCCACGCTGCGGGTTACCTGGGCCTGTGTGGGCTGGCTTCCCCCACTTCTGCGTTGTCGCGCGCCCCGGAGCCTCCCCGTCCGTTCCGCCTTTGCCCACCTGCAGCTGCGCGGGCGGGCGTCCCTGCTTCTGGGGTCGCCAGGGCGTTCCGACCGTCATGCTGCGGGTGGCCTACGCCTGTGGGCTGGCTGCGCTCACTTCGTTGTCGCGCACCGGGCGTGCCTGCGACTGCCGCGGACCTTCGTTCCTGCTTCTGGGCGTCGGGACTTCCCGGCTGCCTCGCTGTGGGCTGGCTCTGGCTGCTCGTACCTGCTTCTGGACCCTCGTGACACCTGAGGCCGTGGTGCCCGGGGGGCGGGGTGTTCGCCTCCCGGGCTGGGTGGCCCGGGAGGCGGGGGTTACTTGTCGGTGAGGCCTGCCTTGCGGAGGGCCTCGGCCATGGCGCCTGTGGGCTCGGCCCGGCGCTGGGGTTGGCCGCGGCGGTCGCGCTGGTTGTTGGTGCGCTGGTTGCCTTCGGTCCGGCCGCGGCGGTCGTTCTTGGAGGCGTCGCCACCGTTGCCGCGCGGGTTGTCGCCGCGAGAGCCGTCTCCGCGAGGGCCGTCGCCGCGAGGGCCGTCTCCGCGAGAGCCGGCCCCTCGGCCGTCTCCGCGGGGGGCGCCGCCCTTGCCGGCGTTGCCGCGGCGGGGGCCGTCGCCGCGTCTGCCGTCGCCGCGGGAACCGGGCGCCGCGGGCTGGGCGGCGTCGTCGTCGAGGCGGAGCGTGAGGGAGATGCGCTTGCGCGGGATGTCGACGTCGAGCACCTTGACGCGCACGATGTCGCCGGGCTTGACGACGTCGCGCGGGTCCTTGACGAACGTGCGGGACATGGCCGACACGTGGACCAGCCCGTCTTGGTGGACGCCGACGTCGACGAAGGCGCCGAACGCCGCCACGTTGGTGACCACGCCCTCCAGGATCATGCCCTGCTGCAGGTCGGACAGCTTCTCGACGCCCTCCTTGAAGGTGGCCGTGCGGAAGGCGGGGCGCGGGTCGCGGCCCGGCTTCTCCAGCTCGCGCAGGATGTCGGTGACCGTCGGCAGGCCGAACGTGTCGTCGGTGAACTTGGGCGGGTCGAGGGACCGCAGCGTGGCCGTGTTGCCGATCAGCGACTTGAGGTCGGTGCCGACCGAGTCGAGGATGCGGCGGACCACGGGGTAGGACTCGGGGTGCACGCTGGAGGCGTCGAGCGGGTCGTCGCCGCCCTGGATGCGCAGGAAGCCCGCGCACTGCTCGAACGCCTTCGGGCCCAGCCGCGGCACGTCCTTGAGCGCGGTGCGGGCGCGGAACGGGCCGTTGGCGTCGCGGTGGCGGACGATGCTCTCGGCCAGCGTGGAGCCGATGCCGGAGACCCGGGTCAGCAGCGGCGCGGAGGCGGTGTTGACGTCGACGCCCACGCCGTTCACACAGTCTTCGACCACCGCGTCGAGCGAGCGGGACAGCTTGGACTCGGCGATGTCGTGCTGGTACTGGCCGACCCCGATCGACTTCGGGTCGATCTTGACCAGCTCGGCCAGCGGGTCCTGCAGGCGGCGGGCGATCGACACCGCGCCGCGCAGCGACACGTCGAGCTCGGGCAGCTCCTGCGAGGCGTACGCGGAGGCGGAGTAGACGGACGCGCCCGCCTCCGACACGACCACCTTGGTGATCGACGGCATGTGCTTGACGAGCTCGCCCGCCAGCTTGTCGGTCTCACGGGAGGCGGTGCCGTTGCCGATGGCGATCAGCTCGACGCCGTGGCGCTGGGCCAGCGCCCCCAGCACGGCCAGCGACTGGTCCCATTGCCGCTTGGGCTCGTGGGGGTAGATCGTCGCGGTCTCGACCACCTTGCCGGTGGCGTCGACCACGGCGACCTTGACGCCGGTGCGCAGGCCCGGGTCGAGGCCCATCGTGGCGCGGCTGCCGGCGGGCGCGGCCAGCAGCAGGTCGCGCAGGTTGGCCGCGAACACCCGCACCGCCTCGTCCTCGGCCGCCTGCCACAGCCGCATCCGCAGGTCGATGCCCAGGTGGACGAGGATGCGGGTGCGCCACGCCCAGCGGACCGTCTCGGCCAGCCACGCGTCGGCCGGCCGGCCCTGGTCGGAGACGCCGAACCGGGCGGCGACCCGCTGCTCGTAGTCGGCGCTCTCGTCGGGCTCGAGCGCGACGGTGAGGATCTCCTCCTTCTCGCCGCGGAAGATGGCGAGGATGCGGTGGGAGGGCAGCTTGGTGAAGGGCTCGGAGAAGTCGAAGTAGTCGGAGAACTTCGCCCCCGCCTCCTCCTTGCCCTCGCGCACCTTGGAGGCCAGCGTGCCGCGCTCCCACAGCCGCTCGCGGAGCGAGCCGATCAGGTCGGCGTCCTCGGCGAACCGCTCGATGAGGATCGCCCTGGCGCCTTCGAGCGCCGCCCCGGCGTCGGCCACGCCCTCGGTGACGAAGGCCGCCGCCGTCTCGGCCGGGTCGAGCGACGGGTCGCCGAGCAGCTTGTCGGCCAGCGGCTCCAGCCCCAGCTCGCGGGCGATCTGCGCTTTCGTGCGCCGCTTCGGCTTGTAGGGCAGGTAGATGTCTTCGAGGCGGGCCTTGGTCTCGGCCGCCATGATCTGGGCGCGCAGCTCGTCGTCGAGCTTGCCCTGAGACTCGATCGACTCCAGGATCGCGGCCCGGCGCTCGTCGAGCTCGCGCAGGTAGCGCAGCCGCTCCTCAAGGGTGCGCAGCTGGGCGTCGTCGAGGGCGCCGGTGACCTCCTTGCGGTAGCGCGCGATGAACGGCACGGTCGCGCCGCCGTCGAGCAGCTCGACCGCGGCCCGCACCTGCCCCTCGCGCACTCCGAGCTCTTCGGCGATCCGCTGGTGAATAGAGAGCACTTGCCCTGCCTTTCGATGGTCCCGCCGGTCAATTGTGCAGGACGACGCCGTCTTTCATGACCAGGGTCCGCGCCGGGCGAACGACCACGGCCTCCGCCGGGCCGCTCGCCTCGACCACCACGAGATCGGCCCGATCGCCGGGCGCGAGGCCGTAGCCGCGCAGCCCGAGGGCGCGGGCGCCGCCGTAGGTGGCGGCCTCCAGAGCCAGCTCGATGTCCTCGTCGCGGCGGAACGTGCTCCGGTAGGCCAGGTGCATGGCCCGCTCCAGCATGTCGCCGCTGCCGAACGGGCCCCACAGGTCGCGGATGCCGTCGTGGCCGCACGCCACCGTCACCCCGGCCGCCCGGAGGATCTTGACCGGCGGCACCGGGAAGCTGTAGACGGCGGCGGTGCAGACCGCCACGCCCGCCCCGGCCATCCCCTCGGCCAGCTTGCCCACCTGGGCGGCGTCGATCTGGCCGAGCGCGTAGGCGTGGCTGATCGTGACCCGGCCCGACAGGCCCAGCACGCGTGTGCGCTCGGTGATCAGCTCCACCTCCCACGCGCCCAGGGAGCCGCCGTCGTGCAGGTGGATGTCGATGTGGACGCCGTAGCGGTCGGCCAGCCCGAAGATCAGGTCGAGGTGGCGTACGGGGTCGCGGTCGATGCCCGCCGGGTCGAGGCCGCCGACCGCCTCCACACCGCTCTTGAGCGCCTCCTCCAGCAGCTCGGCGGTGCCGGGGTTGGTCAGCATGCCGTGTTGCGGGAACGCCACCTGCGTCACGTCGACCGGCACCTGCGCGGCCGCCTCCCGGACCGCCTCCACGCCGCGCAGCCCCACCTCGGGGTCGATGTCGGTGTGGCTGCGCACGCTGGTGGTCCCGTACGAGCTCATGGCCCGTAAGAGGGACACGATGCGCGACACGCTGGGCACGCCCAGCTCGCCGCGGCGGGACAGGTCGTTGCCGATGCGGCCGGCGAGCGTGTCGTCGGCGGAGTGAGGCACCCACGGGCCGCCGAAGAGGGTCTTGTCGAGGTGGCAATGGGCGTCGACCAGGCCGGGCAGCACCAACCGGTCGGCGACGTCGACGACCTGCGCGCCGGGCGTCTCGATGGTGGGGGCGACCAGCTCGATCAGGCCGCCGCGGACGAGGATGTCGGCGGGACCGTCGACACCCCAGGGGCGTCCGCCGCGGAGGATGACGTCGTTCATGCCCAGCACCCTAAAGCGCGGCACCGACGATTCGCGGACCTTCGTCAAGTCCGGATCAGGTCATATGGGGGGTTTTGGGAGGGCGGGGGGTGTCGGGTCGGTCTTGGGCGTGTGCGGTTCGGGGTGCGGCGGCGACGGTCGGGGTGGGTCAGATCTCGTCGAGGTGGGAGACGTTGGCCCGGTCGGACTCGTCGGTGCTCGGGGCGCCTTCCAGCCAGGCGTCCAGGATCTCGTCGAGGACGACGTCCGAGGTGAGGCGGAGGCTGAGGGCGAGGACGTTGGCGTCGTTCCACTTGCGGGCGCCGTCGGCCGTGTAGGCGTCGACGCAGAGCGCCGCCCGGACGCCGGGCACCTTGTTGGCCGCGATGGACGCGCCGGTGCCGGTCCAGCAGCACACCACCGCCTGGTCGGCGCGGCCTTCGGCGACGTCGCGGGCCGCCGACTCGGACGCCCACGCCCAGTCGTCGCGCTCGTCGTGGCCGAGCGCGCCGTGTCTGATCACCTCGTGGCCGCGCTGGCGCAGGGCGGTCACCACCCGCTCCGCCACCCCGTCGAGGCTGTCGGCCGCCACCGAGATCCGCATCGTGCCCTCCTCCGGCTGTCGGCGCTGCCTCAGGTCTACCAGTCGAAGCCGGGCGGAGGGAACGCGTGACTGGCGTTATGGCGCGGTATGTGCTTGGTTGGGGCTCCCTATGAGCATCCGCGAAACTGACATACCGGCTCTGGCCCGGGGCTGTGCCGTGCTCGGCACGGGTGGCGGCGGCGACGTGCGGACGGGGTCGCTGGCCGCCGTGCGGGCCATCAGGGAGTACGGGCCGGTCCCGCTCGTGCGGCTGGCCGATCTTCCCCCCGACGCGCTGGTCGTCCCGCTCTCCGGGATCGGGGCGCCGACCGTGAGCCACGAGATGATCCACAGCGAGGACGAGCCGAAACGCGTCGCCGAGGAGGTCGAGCGCCTCTTCGGCCGGCCGCCCGCGGCCGTCATGTCGTCCGAGATCGGCGGCTCGAACGGGGTCGCGCCGGTGGCCTGGGCCGCGCAGCTCGGGCTGCCGCTGCTCGACGCCGACGGCATGGGCCGGGCGTTCCCCGAGGTCCAGATGGTCTCCATGTATGTCGCGGGGCTCCCCGCCGACCTGGTGATCATGTCGGACGTGGCGGGCAACGTGGTGACGATCCGGCCGGTCGACGGCCTGTGGTCGGAACGGCTGGCGCGGGCGGTCTGCGTGGCCGCGGGCTCCTCGGCGCTGATGGCCGACTACGTGCTCACGGCGGAGCGGGCCGCGGGCGCGGTGATCGAGGGCACGGTCACCCGCGCGCTGGAGATCGGCCGGGCCACCGAGAACGCGGCCGACCCGCTGGCCGCCCTCACGACGGAGCTGGGCGCGGCCAGGCTGATCACCGGCAAGCTGACCGACGTGGAGCGGCGCACCGCCGGCGGGTTCGTCAGGGGCACGGCCACGATCGAGGGCACCGGCGACGACCGGGGCCGCAGGCTCGTCCTGGAGCTGCAGAACGAGAACCTGGTCGCCGTCGAGGACAACCAGGTCAGGGCCATGGTGCCGGATCTGATCACGGTGGTCGACACCGAGACCGCGGCCGCCGTGCAGACCGAGGGCCTGCGCTACGGCCAGCGCGTCACCGTGCTCGCCTGGCCGTGCGACCCGCTCTGGCGGACCGGGAAGGGGCTGGACACGGCCGGGCCGCGGGCGTTCGGCTACGACCTGGACTACGTGTCCGTGGAGGAGCTGACGCATGGCTGAGCCGGACCTGCGGATCGGCGTGGACGTCGGCGGCACCAACACCGACGCGGTGGTGCTCGACCCGGGCGACCGGGTGATCGCCAAGGCCAAGCGGCCGACCAGCCTGGACGTGACCGGCGGCCTGCGCGCCGCGCTGGACGCGGTGCTGGACGAGCTGGGGCCCCAGGCCCACGGCCGGGTCGGCCGGGTGATGCTGGGCACCACGCACGCCACGAACGCCATCCTGGAGCGCAGGAACCTGGGCCGGGTGGCGGTGCTGCGGCTGGGCGCGCCCGCCACCACGGCCGTGCCGCCGCTCTCCGACTGGCCCGCCGACCTGCGCAAGGTCGTCTCGGCAGGGGAGGCCGTGGTGCCCGGCGGCCACTACGTGGACGGCCGGGAGATCGGCCGGATCGACCCCGGCGCGATCCGCCGCTTCCTGGACGGGGTGGAGGCCGACGCGGTCGCGGTCACCGCCGTCTTCAGCCCGGCCACGGCCGACCACGAGCGGGCGGTCGAGGAGCTGATCAGGAGCGAGTACGGGCTGCCGGTCTCGGTCAGCCACGAGCTCGGCTCGCTCGGGCTGCTGGAGCGGGAGAACGCGACCGTGCTCAACGCCGCGCTGTACGGGGTCGCCGGGCACGTCACGAGGGCGCTGACCGCCGCGCTGGCCGAGCGCGGGCTGGCGGCGACCCCGTATCTGGCGCAGAACGACGGCACGCTGATGACGCTGGAGCACGCGGCGCGGCTGCCGGTGTCGACCATCGGCTCGGGTCCGGCCAACTCGCTGCGCGGCGCCGCGTTCCTGTCGGGCGTGCCGGACGCGATCGTCGCGGACGTCGGCGGCACCTCCACCGACCTCGGCGTGCTGACCGGCGGGTTCCCGCGCGAGTCGGCGGCGGCCGTGGAGATCGGCGGCGTGCTCACCAACTTCCGCATGCCGGACATCCTGGCCATCGCGCTCGGGGGCGGCACCGTCGTGCGCGGGACCGAGGCCGGGCCGGACTCGGTCGGCTACCGGATCGCGGAGGAGGCGCTGGTGTTCGGGGGCGGCACGGTGACGCTCACGGACGCGGCGGTCGCGGCCGGGCGGCGCCCGCCGGGAGTCACTTGGGACTTGGGCGACATATCGGAAGATTTCCGCGACACATTGCAAAGGGTGATCGCCGCCACGGACGAGCTGGCCGCCGACGCGGTGGACCGCATGACCCTGGGCCGGACCGGCCGTCCGCTGGTGGCGGTGGGTGGCGGGGCCTTCCTGCTGCCGGAGCGCATCCCCGGCGTGAGCCGCGTCATCCGCCCCGAGCACGCCGAGGTGGCCAACGCCGTCGGCGCCGCGATCGCGCTGGCGAGCGGCAGAGTCGATACGATCATGCCTGCGGGTGAAAGCCGGACAGAGGCGATCGAAAGGGTAAGGCAGGAGGCCATGGCCCGTGCCGTGGCCGCGGGCGCGGATCCGGCCCGGGTCCAGATCGTCGACCTGCTCGAGGTGCCGCTCAGCTATTTCGCTGAGCCGGCCGTGCGGATCCACGCCAAAGCCGCCGGTCCTCTCACCCGGTGACAACTCGAAAGGATCCCCCCATGCGCTGGCACAAGCGTCTGCTCGTCGCCGGGGTCGCCGGTGTCGTGGTCATGGCCGCATCCGCGTGCGCGGGCGGCCAGGTGCGCGGCGCGGGCGGCAGCCCGCAGCCGAGCACCGGCGGAACCCCCGCCGACCAGCCGTCGACCGCCCAGACCACGGAGAACGACGCCACCTTCGTCTACGCCCCCAACCTGGACGTGGTGACCGACTGGGACCCGGCGACCTCGTACTCCAACGAGATCATCGCCATGTCTAACATCTACGAGGGCCTGACCCGCTACAACGCCAAGACCAAGGAGGCCGAGCCGCGCCTGGCCACCGAGTGGTCGTCGGCCAAGGACGGCAAGGAGTGGACGTTCAAGCTGCGTGAAGGCGTCAAGTTCCACACCGGTGCGACGCTCGACGCCGAGGCCGCCAAGAAGGCCATCGAGCGCACGATGAAGTCCGACGGCGGCGCCGCCTACATCTGGGGCGCGGTCGACAAGATCGAGACCCCGGACGCCGCGACGCTGAAGTTCACGCTCAAGTACGCGTCCCCGATGGACCTCATCGCCTCCTCCGGCTACGCCGCCTACATCTACGACACCGAGGCGCTGGAGAAGAACGAGGACGACCTCAAGAACGGCAAACTGGACGTCGGCACCGGCCCGTACACGATCGACACGTGGCGCAAGGGCCAGGAGACCGAGCTGACGCTGAAGGCGTTCGAGGACTACTGGGGCGGCTGGCAGCCCGAGCAGTACAAGAAGGTCGCCTTCCGGGTCACCCCGGAGATCACCACGGCCTGGCAGCTCGTCCAGCGCGGCGAGGTCAACTTCGTGCAGCGGCTCAACCCGCAGCTGTTCCAGCAGGCGGGCATGACCGAGGGCGTGCAGGCCAAGCAGGCGCCGTCGTTCCAGAACCTGCTGGTGCTGTTCAACACGGCCGAGGGGCCGACGAAGGACGTCCGCGTCCGGCAGGCGCTGCAGCACGCGATCGACTACGACGGCCTGGTGGCGGCGCTCAAGGGCGCCGGGCAGAAGGCCGGCGGGCTGGTGCCGCCCGGCCTGCTCGGTCACACCACCGGCCTGGAGCCCAAGCAGGACCTGGACAAGGCCAGGGCGCTGCTGCAGGAGGCCGGGTACGGCCCGGACAACCCCGAGCTGGAGCTCACGCTCACCTACGCGCAGGGCGACGAGGACCAGAAGCTGCTGGTCACGCTGCTCACCGCCGCGCTGAAGGAGGTCAACGTCACCCTGCGGGCGCGGGCGATGGCCTGGAACGCGCAGTGGGACCGCGGCAAGAAGGGCGACCAGGACATCTTCGTCATGTACTGGTACCCCGACTACGCCGACCCGTACTCGTGGTTCTTCAATGTCTTCCGCAGCGCCGACGAGGTCTCCTTCAACCTGTCGTACCTGAAGGACGCCGGGGTCGACGCCGCGATCGACAAGCTGCCCGAGCTGACGGCCACCGACCCGCTGGCGGCCGACCAGGCCTACGCCGACCTGCAGAAGCAGATCATCCAGGAGAAGGCGGCGGTCGCCGTGCCGTACGTGCAGACCTACCAGCGCGCGCTCACCGCGGACGTGCTCGGGTACGTCGACAACCCGGCCTACCCGAACGTGGTCTTCTTCTACGACCTCAAGCCCACCGGCTGAGCGATGCCGCGTTACCTGATCCGCCGGCTGGGCCAGGCGCTCCTGGTCATGGCCGGCGTGGTCGTCCTCACGTTCGTGATCACGAGGATGGTGCCCGGCGATCCGGCGGTCGCCTACGCCGGGCCCAAGGCCACGCCCGAGCAGCTCGCGCAGGTGCGCGAGCGGTTCGGGCTGGACGACCCGCTCTGGGCGCAGCTCGGCAACTACCTCAGGGACCTGGCCACCGGCGACTGGCAGACCAGCCTGCACACCCGGCAACCGGTGCTGCAGGACCTCTACAACGCGTTCCCGGCCAGCCTGGAGCTGGTCGGGGCGGGTCTGCTGATCGCCGTCGTCACGGGCATCCCTGTCGGCGTGCTGGCCGCCCGGTTCAAGGGCCGCTTCCCGGACTTCTCGGTCCGGCTGACCAGCATGCTCGCGGTGTCGCTGCCGGTGTTCTGGCTGGCGCTGGCCCTGCAGACGGTCTTCGGCAGCAACCTGGGCTGGTTCCCGGTCGCCGGGGAGTACGACAGCGCCCTCGACACCACCAGCCCGCTGACACTCTGGACGAACATCACCATCGTGGACGCGCTCATCACCGGCAACTGGCCGATCTTCACCAGCACGGCGGCGCACCTGGTGCTCCCGGCCCTGGTCGTGGCCGCCTACCCGGCGGGGGTGATCGCGCAGATGGTGCGCGCCACGCTCATCGAGGAGGCCTCGCAGGACCACGCCAGGCTGGAGCGGGCGCTCGGCTTCCGCGAGACGACGATCCTGACCCGGTTCGCGCTGCGGCCCGCGCTCAACCCGGTGCTGTCGCTGATCGCGCTGGTGTTCGCGTACGCGATCGTGAACGGGTTCCTGGTCGAGGCCGTCTTCAACTGGCCCGGCCTGGGCCGCTACGCGGTCAACGCCATCTCCAGCTCCGACACGCCCGCCGTCGCGGGCGTCACCCTGCTGGTCGCGCTCATGTACGTGCTCGCCAACCTGGTCGTCGACCTGCTGCAGGGCGTCATCGACCCGAGGGCGAGGGCCCGGTGAGCGCGCCGCCCGAGGCGCCGCTGCGCCGCACCCTGCCCAGGATCACCGACCGGTTCGCCTTCGCCGGGGCCGTGCTGATCGTCCTCATCGCGCTGGCCGCCGTGCTGGCGCCGTGGCTCGCCCCGTACCCACCGGACGCGGTCGACCCGGTCAACGCGCTTCGGCCGCCGGGCGACGGGCACTGGTTCGGCACCGACGCGGCCGGTCGCGACGTGTTCTCCCGGGTGCTGCACGGCGGGCGGACCTCGCTGTTCATCGCCGTGGCCGTGCTGGCCGTCTCGGCCACCGCAGGCGTCCTGCTCGGGGTGGTGGCGGGGTACGCGGGCGGCTGGGTCAGAGACGTGATCATGCGGATCACGGACATCTTCCTGGCCTTCCCCGCGCTGCTCCTGTCGGTGGCCCTGGCGATCGTGCTGGAGCCGAGCGTCACCACCGTGATCGTGGCCATCGCGGTGACCTGGTGGCCCTGGTACGCGCGGCTGTCGGCGGCGACGGCCGCCTCGATCGCCACCCGGCCGTACGTGGACGCCGCGCGCTGCCTGGGCGTGCCGGCCATCATGATCATCGTGCGGCACGTGCTGCCGAACTCGCTGACGCCCGTCCTGGTCCAGGTCTCGCTCGACGCGGGCGGGGTCATCCTCACCGCGGCCGCGCTCTCGTACCTGGGGCTGGGCGCGCAGGAGCCGACGGCGGAGTGGGGGCTGATGGTGGAGCAGGGGCAGACGCTGTTCACCACGAACTGGTGGGTCGTCACCTTCCCCGGACTGGCGATCCTGCTGACGGCGTTCGCGTTCAACGTGCTGGGCGAAGGGCTGCGCAACGCGCTGGACCCGCGGAGGATCGTGAAGTGATCGAGGTACGCGACCTCCAGGTGAGGTACGGCGATCGGGTCGTGGCCAGGGTGCCGGAGCTGGACGTGGCGCCCGGCGAGTGCGTGGCGATCGTGGGGGAGAGCGGGTCGGGCAAGTCGACCACGCTCATGTCGCTGCTCGGGCTCACCGAGGGCGCCGAGGTCAGCGGGCGGATCCGGGTGGCCGGGGTGGACGTGCCGAACGCCTCGCCGGCCCAGCTCCGCGCTATCAGGGGAGCGCGGGTGGCGCTCGTCATGCAGTCGCCGCAGGCCGCGCTCAGCCCCACCACCCGGCTCGGCACGCTGATGCGCCGGGCGCTCAAGCTGCACGGCGTCGGCGACGCGGAGCGGGTGATGACCGAGGCTGCCGAGGCGGTGCTGCTCGACCCGGCCATCCTGCGCCGCTACCCGCACGAGGTCTCCGGCGGGCAGGCGCAGCGGTTCGCCATCGCGCTGGCCATCGCGCTGGGCGCGGAGGCGATCCTGGCCGACGAGCCGACCAGCGCCCTGGACGTGACCGTGCAGGCCGAGGTGGTGGCCGTGCTGCGCGGGCTGTGCGCGGAGCGCGGGCTGGCGCTGCTGCTGGTCTCGCACGACCTGGCCCTGGTGTCCACCGTCGCCGACCGGGTGCTGGTCATGCGGGAGGGCGAGGTCGTGGAGAGCGGCCCGGCCGCCCGCGTGCTGGCCGAACCGTCCCACCCCTACACCCGCGAGCTGCTGGAGGCGCTGCCGTGAGCCTGCTGAGGGCGGAGCGCGTGACGCTCGGGTACGGGCGCACGCCCGTGGTCCACGAGGTCACCCTGGACATCACCGAGGGCGGCGTGGGCCTGATCGGCGAGAGCGGGTCGGGCAAGACGACGCTGGCGCGGGCCTTCCTCGGTCTCCTCACCCCCATGTCCGGAAATATCTGGTACGGGGATCAAGACCTGAAAAAAGTGGACATGAGGCGCTTCCGCGGCGACGTCCAGCCCGTCTTCCAGGCCGAGGCCCTCGACCCCCGGATGCGCGCCGGCAGCTCGATCGCCGAGGCGCTGCCCCGCCACGCCCGCCACCGCGTCCCCGAGCTCCTCGAACAGGTCGGACTCGACCCCGCGCTGGCCGCCCGCCGCCCGCACGAGCTCTCCGGCGGCCAGCGCCAGCGCGTGGTGATCGCCCGCGCACTCGCGGTCGGCCCCCGGCTGCTCATCCTCGACGAGCCCACCAGCGCCCTGGACGTGACGGTCCAGGCCAGGATCCTCGACCTGCTCGCCGGGCTGCCGGCCGAGCGGCTGCTCATCACGCACAACCTGGCCGTGGTCGGGAAGCTCTGCCGCACCTCGCACGTGCTGTTCGCGGGCCGCGTGGTCGAGTCGGGCCCCACGGCCGACCTGCTGAGCCGGCCCGCTCACCCGTACACGCTGGCGCTGCGCGACGCCGTGCCGAGGCTCGGGGGAGAGCCGCCCGCGGCCCGGGGGCGGGCGGAGGCGCGGCCGGCGGGGACGGGCTGCCCGTTCCGGCTGCGCTGCCCGATGGCGGTGACGGAGTGCGAACGGGAACCCGCGCTCCGTGACATCGGCGGTCAGCCCGAAGGGCGGCAGGTCGCCTGCCACCGGGCCGAGGACGTGCTCAGAGAGCCTTCAGCCCGTCGATGACCTCCAGGAGCACCGTGGCGTCGGGCGCCGGCGGCGGCGACTCCACCTGGACGAGCTTCTGCTGGTGCAGGTCGCCCACGAGGACCCGGACCACGCCGATGGGCAGGTTCAGCTCCGCCGCGACGTCCACCAGCCGCGTCGGTTTGGTGCACTTCTGCAGGATGATCAAGTGTTCGGGGCCGAGCCCGACCGGCGGCGTCAGGCCACCGGAGGTGATGATGACCGCGATGAGGTCGATGGCCTCGCTCGCGGGCACCGTGCGGCCCCGGGTCAGCAGGTAGGCAGGGACGATCGGACCCGCGTCCTCGTCCAGCCAGCGCTCGTCTCTACTCACCTTGCACCACCCGGATCGGGCGGGCCGGGGCCCTGGTGGGTTCCTCCGGCTCGTCCGGAGGGTCTGTTACTTGTTCTGCCGGGATCAGCACGATGGCGGTGGTCCCTCCATATGGTGAATCGCGTAACATCACGCGAATGTCATGCCTGGCGGCCAGGCGGGAAACGACGAAGAGACCGAGGCGCTCGCTGTCGGCCAGGTCGAACTCGGGCGGGCTGGCCAGCCGCTCGTTGTACTCGGCCAGCTGCTCCTCGCTCATCCCCAGCCCGCGGTCCTCCACGTGGAAGGCGAAGCCGCGGGCCGCCACCTCGCCGCGCACGATCACCGTGGTGTGCGGGGGAGAGTAGACGGTGGCGTTCTCGATGAGCTCGGCCACCAGGTGGATCACGTCGCCGACCACCGGGCCGGCCAGGCGCTGGGCCGGCATCGGCTCGACCACGACCCGCTGGTAGTCCTCCACCTCGGCGGCGGCGCCCCGGGCCACGTCGAGCATCGGCACCGGCTTGCTCCAGCCGCGGCCGGGGGTCGCGCCCGACAGGATGATCAGGCCCTCGGCGTGCCGGCGCATCCGGGTGGCCAGGTGGTCCAGCCGGAACAGGTCGTCCAGGTCGTCCGGGTCGGTGGCGCGGTGCTGCATGCCCTCCAGCTGGATGCGCTGGCGGTGCAGCAGCGCCTGGCTGCGCCGGGCGAGGTTGCGGAACACGTGCCCCACGCCGTCACGCAGCTGCGCCTGGCCGACGGCCGCCTCGACCGCCGTCTGCTGGACCGTGGAGAAGGCCTGGCCGACGTCGTCGATCTCGACGGTCGTGCTCGTGACCATGAGCTCCGGCACGGCGACCTCCTCCCCTTTCCTGAGCTTGGCGACGACCTCGGGCAGCCGCTCCTGGGCCACCTCGAGCGCCGCCTCGCGCAGATTGCCCAGCTCCCTGGACAGGCGGTTGCCCATCCGCAGCGAGAACGCGATCGAGACCAGGATCAGCACGAGGCAGGTCCCGGCCAGCAGGAACGCCCGCATCAGCACGGCGTCGGCCACGGGCTTCGAGCGATCCTGCAGGATCATGCTCGCGCGCATCTGGGCCTCTTGAAAAGACTTCGCCAGCGACTCGGTGGTGCTGAGCCACGCGCTGGGCGAGCCGCCCGCGATGATCTGGTCCTCCATCAGCCGCATCCGCTGGTAGGCGGGCGAGGTGATGATCGACACCTGGGTCTCGCGCAGGCTGGAGTCGAGCTGGCCGAGCGCGTGGTCGATGAGGAAGCGCCGGTTTCCGGCCAGCCGGGTGAACAGCCTGCGCTCGGCCGTCGTGGTGGGGCCCAGGCCGAGCGCCTGCTCGCGGGTGAGGAGTTCCTTGGCGTAGCCGAGGTCGATCACGACCCTGGACTGCTCGTAGATCGGCAGGTCGCCGATGAAGCCGACCCGCCGGTGCAGGTCGAAGAGGCTGTCGAGGATCGCGCTGTACGACTCCACCGTGCGCAGACGGTCGGACAGGCCCGTGTCGATCTCTCCCCTGACCGCGTCGAGCCTGTCGAGCTGTGTGTACACCGCGTCCACCTGTGTGCGGATCGCCTCCGATGTATCCCGGGACGCACCCGAGAGCCGCTGGAACTCCTCTTTCGCCCTGTCGCTGCGGGATCGCTGCTTGGCGAGCGCCGGCCGGTCGGCCGACGGGCCCGCGCGCAGGAACTGGACGGAGGCGAGGCGCTCGCGTTGCAGCTCGTTGCCGAGCTTGTACGCCGGGTGTCGCAAGTTCGTCCAGAGCGTCTGATACTGCCTCAGCTCCAGACTCTCGCTCGCCGTCACGGCGGTGATGACTCCCCACAACACCACCATCGAGGCGATCGGAACCAGCAGTAGGCCGATGATCTTCATGCGGATCGTTCGGCTACGACCCATGGCACCTCACTCCGGTCGGTCCCCTGCTGGCAACCCCGGACGGGACAAGCCATGAGGATAGCAATACGATCTCCGGATTGCCCAATTTTTCGGCGGTTTCGGACATCGGCCATGATCGTCTAGTACGTTTTCCCGGTAGACCGGTCGTAGAGGGAGATGCGTTGCGCCGTTGTCTCGCAGCGGTCGCCGCGCTGGTGCTGCTCGCCACGGCGTGCTCGGCGCCGGCGGCGGTGCGGCAGCCGCGGCTGGGGGAGTCGGCGTTCGTCTACGTCGAGAGCACGGACGTGGTCACCGACTGGGACCCCGGCACGTCCTACTCCAACGAGATCGTCGCCCTGCAGAACGTCTACGAGACGCTCACCCTGTGGAACCCGGTCACCAAGAAGAGCGCCCCGCGCCTGGCCACCGCCTGGCGCAGCACCGCAGACGGCCGCTCCTGGACCTTCACGCTCCGCCGGGACGTCACCTTCCACACCGGCCGGCCCATGGACGCCACCGCGGTCAAACAGGCGATCGAGCGGACCATGGCCACCAAGGCCGGCGCCTACTACATCTGGGACTCCGTCTCGTCGATCAGGGTCGAGGACCCGTACACGATCACGTTCGCGCTGCGGTACCCGGTGCCGCTCGACGTGGTGGCCTCGTCCGCCTACGCGGCCTACATCTACGACACCCGGGCGGCCCCCGACCTGGCGCAGTGGTTCTCGGCCGGCCGGGACGCCGGGACCGGGCCGTACACGGTGGGCACCTGGAAGAAGGGGGCCCAGGACGAGCTGACGCTCAAGGCGTACGACGGGTACTGGGGAGGCTGGGACCGGCCGCACTACCGCACGGTCAAGTTCCGGGTGCTGCCCGACCAGCGGCAGGCCTGGCGGCAGCTGCTGCGCGGCGAGGTCAGCTTCCTCTACCGGCTGGACCCGAAGCTGTTCGCCAGGGCGGAGACCCGGCCGGGCCTGCGCACCTCCGAGCGGTCCTCGTTCCAGACGGCCATGCTCCTGTTCAACACCGCCACCGGCCCGATGACCGACCAGCGGGTGCGGCGCGCGGTGCAGAAGGCCGTCGACTACCGGGGCGTGATCCGGGCGCTGCGCGGCGGCGTCATGTCGCACAGCGGGGTGGTGCCGGAAGGGCTGCTCGGCCACGTGCCCGGCCGGGTGCCCCGGCAGGACCTGGCGGGCGCGGCCGAACTGCTCGCCAAGGCCGGGTACGGGCCGCAGGGCGAACCGCTCCAGCTGACCCTCACCTTCACCGAGGGCGACAGCGACCAGCAGGTCCTGGTCGACCGGCTGCGCCGGGACCTCAAGTCGCTCAACGTCACGCTCCGGGCCCGGGCCATGCCCTGGCCGGACCAGTGGGAGCTGGGCAAGAAGCGCGGCCAGGACATCTTCGTCATGTACTGGTGGCCCGACTACGCCGACGGCTACTCGTGGTTCGGCAACGTCTTCCACAGCGCCGACCCGCCGGTGTTCAACCTCGCCTATCTGGACGACCCGACCACCGACACGCTGCTCGACTCGCTGCCCGAGCTGACCGTGACGGACAGCGCCACGGCGCAGCAGGCGTTCGTCCGGGCCACCCGCAGGGTGCTGGACCAGCAGGCCGCGGCGGCCATGCCGTGGGTGGTCAACTACCGGCGGGCCTACCTGGGCAGCGTGCAGGGCTACGTGGACAACCCGGCCTATCCTGACGTGGTCTTCGTCTACGAGCTGCGGCCCTCGGGCTGACCCTCGACCCGCTCGCGCAGCCGGGCGCGGATCTCCTCGGGCGTGTAGGCCCGTCGGCGGCGCTCCGCGCGCGCGATCGCCACACCCGTGGCCGCGACGCCCGCGACCCCTGCCAGGCCGAGTATCTTCCACCAGCGCATGTGCCTAGGCTAGCCCTGTGCTGACTCTCGACGAGGCGGTTGAGCTCACCAGGACCGGCGACGTGTGGATCTTCCGGGGCCGCACCGTCCCCGACCGGGCCATCCAGACCATGACCAACAGTCCGGTCAACCACGTCGGCATGGCGATCGTCATCGAGGACCTGCCGCCCATGATGTGGCACGCCGAGCTGGGCCGGTCGCTGCCCGACCTGTGGTCCGGCAGCCACCAGCGAGGCGTGCAGCTGCACGACCTGCGCGACGCGGTGACCGTCTGGGCCGACCGCTACGGCCAGCGCGCCTGGCTGCGCCAGCTGGAGCCGCAGGCCACCCCCGAGATGGAGGACGCCGCGCTGCGCGCGGTGGCCAGGCTCGACGGCACCCCGTTCCCGTCCACCGCGCGGCTGGCCGGCCGCTGGCTGACCGGGCGGCTGGCCCGCCTGCGCCGGGCCGCGGGGGAGCGGGCGCTGGAGAACGCCTACTGCGCCGAGGTGGTGGCCGTCACCTACCAGGAGATGGGGCTGCTGCCCGCCGGCCGCCGGCCCAACTGGTACGACCCGGGCAGGTTCTGGAGCGGCGACGACCTCGACCTGCTCGGCGACCACAAGCTCGGCAGGGAGATCACGGTCGGGATCCCGCTGGCTCGGTCACGCTGATCCGCCGCGCGCGCGGCCTGATCGGCATGTGCTCCAGCTCCTCCAGCGTGCCGAGGCTGTCCTTGAGGAAGTCGAGCCTGATCAGGTCGTCCGGGGCGATCATGTTGAGCAGCCAGTCGCCGCTCACCCGCAGCCGGGAGCGGCCCGACGGCGTCGTCAGCAGGTGATAGCCGCGGGTGACGAGCTGCGCCGGCGGCCCGCTCAGGTCGATCCCGAGCGGCCTGGCCACCGCGTCCGAGCCGCCCAGGTCCACCACCAGGCCGAGGTCGCGGTGACGGTACTCGCGCATCTCGCCGCCGCGCAGCGCCGCCAGCACGTTCCGCGCCGCTGTCTTCGCCTGCCGGTGCGCGTGCTGGGCGGTCGGCGCGCACGGCGTGCCGGGCGCGGCCGTCAGGTCGGGCACCGCCGCCGCGTCGCCCAGCCCGAACACGCCCTCGCAGCCGGGCACCCGCAGGTCCGCGCCCACCACCAGGCGGCCCTTGACCGTCTCGGTGCCGAGGCTGGCCACCACCGGCCGCGGCGTCACCCCGGCCGTCCAGATGACCGTGCGCGCGGGCAGCCGGGTGCCGTCGGTCAGCGTCGCGGTGTCCTCGGTGACTCGCTCCAGCGTGGTGCCCAGGCGCACGTCGATGCCGCGCCGCTCCAGCAGCCGCCGCGCGCTCTCGCCCAGCTCGGGGCCGAGCTCCGGCATCACCGCGTGGGCGATGTCGATCAGGGTCCAGCGCAGCAGGCCGGGGTCCAGGTGCGGGAAGCGGGCCATCGCCCGGCGGGTGACGAGCTGCAGCGTCGCGGCCGTCTCCACGCCCGAGTATCCGGCGCCCACCACCACGAACCCGCACCGCGCGGCCTGCTCGTCCGGATCATGGGTGGCCGCCGCCAGCTCCAGCTGGGCGATCGACCGGTCGCGCAGGTAGACGGCCTCGGCCAGCGTCTTCATGCCGCGGGCGTGCTCCCGCAGCCCCGGGATGTCGAACGTCCTGGTCATGCTGCCCGGGGCGAGCACCAGCACGTCGTACGGCACCCGCACCGGCTCACCGTCGATCTTGAGCACGTTCACCGCCCGCCCGTCCAGGTCGACGTCGAGCGCCACCCCGGGCAGCAGCTTGCTGCGCCGCAGCCGGGTGTGCAGCGGCGTGACGATGGAACGGGGTTGCAGCACCCCCGCCGCCACCTGCGGCAGCAGCGGGAGATACAACGTGTAGTCCTTGGGCGTGATCAGCACGATCTCCGCCTCGCCGGGCCTGAGCCAACGCTCCAGATGTCTCGCGCAGGCGTAACCGCCGAAGCCGGTGCCCACGATCGCTATGCGTCTCACCTTGAGCCCCTTCCGAGGAGCGGACCGGTCAAACACGTCACCCGGAAAGAAATCCCCCGCCTGACCGGCCCGTCATGCGGCTCGCCAGCCGGTGTAAAGGGGGCCGCAACCGCGCGCCCGCACCATCGGGACACCGACACGACCGAGGCCGCCAGATGAGGACGGGAACATGCGACGCCTACGTGGGGTCATCGCACCCCTGATCACGGGCCTGCTGCTGGCGGGCCTCGGCATCACCGCGCCGGCCGGCGCCACCGCGACCTCGGTCTCGACCTCGGCCGCGGCCGAGACCGACCACCACCGCCAGCGGCTGGACTGGACCGGCTGCGGCGGCGGCTTCGAGTGCGCCAAGCTGAAGGTGCCGGTCGACTACCGCAAGCCCAGGGGCAAGCGGATCGAGATCGCCGTCATCCGGCTGCCCGCCACCGGCGGCAAGAAGATCGGCTCGCTCGTGCTGAACCCCGGTGGCCCCGGTGGCTCCGGCGTCGATCTGGCCAGGGCGGCCAAGGCGATCTTCCCCGCCGCCATCCGCTCACGCTTCGACATCGTCGGGTTCGACCCGCGCGGCGTCGGGCTCTCCGCGCCCGTGCGCTGCCTGCCGCCCGGCCTGATGGACACCTACCACGCGCTCGACCCCACCCCCGACACGCCGACCGAGGTCCGCGTCGGCGACGCGTACCAGAAGATCTACGCCCAGGCCTGCCACCAGAACGCCCGCGGGCTGCTGGCCCACCTCGGCACCCGCAACGTGGTCCGCGACCTGGACGTGCTCAGGGCCGCGCTGGGCGACCGGCGGCTGACGTACCTGGGCTTCTCGTACGGGACGGTGATCGGCGCCCACTACGCCGAGATGTACCCCGAGCGGGTGCGGGCGCTGGTGCTCGACGGCGCGGTGGACCCGGTGACCTGGGGGACCGAGGCCGCCGGCCAGGCCCGCGGGTTCGAGAAGGCGTTCACGGCGTTCCTGCGCGACTGCGCCAAGACCCGGGGCTGCCCGTTCAGGACCGGCGCGACGAGCGCCTCGTTCAAGAAGCTGACCGGCCTGCTCAAGCGGGCCGACCGGAGCCCCCTGCGCAACACCGCCGACGGGCGGCAGGTCAACGAGGCCATCGTGTTCCGCGGCGTGGTCCAGGCGCTCTACGCCAAGGAGCTGTGGCCGCGGCTGCGCGCGGCGCTCGCCGCCGGGTTCCGCGGAGACGGCACCGCCCTGCTGGCGCTGTCCGACAACTACACGGGCCGCCGCTTCGACGGGACGTACGACAACTCCGGCGAGGCGTTCACCGCCATCTCCTGCGCCGACCAGCCCCAGGTCACCACGGCTGACGCCTCGGTGGTGACCGAGGCGCCCGGCGCCCGGTACTTCGGCGCCTACTTCTCCGACGGGCTGCTCTCGCCGTGCGCCTTCTGGCCGGTCAAGGGCAAGGCGGGTCCCGCGTACGGGCGCGCGCTGCGTGCCGAGGGGGCCCCGCCGATCCTGGTCGTGGGCACCACCCGCGACCCGGCCACCCCGTACCGGTCGGCGCGCAGACTGGCCGCGCAGCTGTCGTCGGGCGTGCTGCTCGGCTACGACGGCGACGGCCACACCGCCTACGGCAAGTCGTCGGCCTGCGTGAACAGCGCGGTCGACCGCTACCTGATCACCCGGGTGCCGCCGAAGAACGGCACGCTCTGCCGCTGACCTCCCCGGACGCGGGGGGCGGGCCCGCCCGTCCTCCGCATCGGCGGCGGGCTCCTACGATACGGCGCATGGCCACGTTCGGATTCACGATCAACGCCGCCGGTCCGTTCGACTTCGGCGCCTCGCTGCGCTTCGTCGAGGACTGGCCGGCCACCAGCGCGCTGCCCTCCGACGGGCGGACGCTGCGGTTCGGGTTCTGCCCGGAGACCGACTGGCTGCCGATCGGCGTGTCCGTGACCGCCGCGCCCGGCGGGGTCGCCGTGACCACGACCAGACCCGCGAGCCCCGGCATCCGGGGCGAGGTGGCGCGCATCCTCTCCCTCGACGTCGACGGCTCCGGCTTCGCCGCGCTGGGGGAGGCCGACCCGGTGCTCGGCGACCTGCAGCGCGCCACCCCCGGCCTGCGGCCCGTCTGCTTCTGGAGCCCGTGGGAGTCGGCGTGCTGGGCGGTGATCGTGCAGCGCTCGTCGATGCTCATCGCCTCGCGCATCAAGCAGCGCATCGCCGAACGGCACGGCGCCAGGGTCGAGATCGACGGCCGGGCGTTCCCGGTCTTCCCGCCGCCCGTGACCCTCCTGGAGGCCGGCGGCCTCGGCGTGCCCGCGCAGAAGGAGGAGTGGATCCACGCCCTGGCCAGGGCCGCGCTCGACGGCGTGCTGACCACCGAGCACCTGCGCTCGCTCTCCCCTGAGGAGGCCCTGGCCGAGCTGCGCGCCCTGCCCGGCGTGGGACCGTTCTCCGCCGGGTTGATCCTGATCCGCGGCGCGGGCGCCCCCGACGCCTTCCCCGGCGACGAGCCCCGCCTGTTCGCGATCCTGCGCGAGGTGTACGGGCTGCCGGAGGACGCGCCCGCCGCCGCGTACCGCAAGCTCGCCGACCACTGGCGGCCCTACCGCTCCTGGGCCTCGTTCCTGTTCCGCGCCTCCACGTACCGGCCCGATCACGGAAATCCGCGATAGCCCCGGCCTGGATGTCGGATTTCCGCGATCCGGGGCCGCCGGCTGGCGAGGGCGGCGGGCGCGCAGCAGACTGACGCGGTCGCCGTCGATCGCGGTGCGTCCGCGCCGCAAGGAGAGAGTCGTTGAACGTTCCGACCGAGGCGACGGACACCGCCCGCACCCGGCGCGCCACCGTCGCGCTGGCCTGCGCGGGCGTCTTCGTCGCCTATCTGCCCGTGACCTCCGTCCTGACCAGCCTGCCCGCCATCCAGCAGGCGCTGGGCGCGACCACCGCGCAGCTGTCGTGGGTCTCCGACGCGTTCGTCCTGCCGGTGGCCGCGCTGATCCTGACCGCGGGCGTCTTCGGTGACGTGATCGGACGCAAGAAGGTCTACCAGGTGGGCCTGGCCCTGTGCGCGCTGGGCGCTCTGGTGTCGCTGTGCGCGACCTCGGTCCAGCTCATCTGGCTGGGGCAGGCGCTGGCCGGTGCGGGCGCCGCCGCGCTGCTGCCGGTGACGCTGGCGCTGATCAGCCACGCGGTGCCCGACCATCGCGAGCGCGGCACGTACATCGGCATGTGGACCACCTGCATGATGGGCGCCATGGCGCTGGGGCCGCTGATCGCCGGCGCGCTCGTCGGCCACGTCGGCTGGCGGTGGATCTTCCTGCTGCCGCTGCCCGTGGCGCTGGTCACGATGGCGGTGGCCGGCCGGTGGCTCGGCGAGTCCCGGGCGCCCGGCGCGCGCAAGCTCGACCGGCCCGGCCAGGTCACCGCCGCCGTGGCGATCACGGCGCTGGTCTACGGCGTGATCGAGGGAGGCGCGGAGTCGTTCACCCACCCCACCGCGCTCGTGGCCTTCGCCCTGGCCGCGGTGAGCGGCGTCGCCTTCGTCGTCGTGGAGAGGCGCAGCGCGTCGCCGATGCTGGACCTGTCGCTCTTCCGCAGCCCGGGCTTCACCGCCTCGACGCTGGTCGCCATGATCAGCTTCCTGGGGCTGATCGGCTTCTTCTTCGTCCTGAGCCTCTACCTCGGCCTGGTCCAGCAGCTCGACACGCTGGCGGCCGGGGTGCGCATGGTGATCGTCAACGTCGTGTCCATGCTGCTCGGCCTGGTGATGGGTCATGTGATGCGGAGGGTGCCGCCCCGCGTGCTCATCACGGCCGGCCTGGTCGTGGCGGCTGTCGCGCTGCTGGCCATGACCACGGTCGACGGCGGCACGTCGTTCTGGTCGCTGGCCTGGCGCCTGGCCCTGCTGGGACTGGGCCTCGGCGTCGCCTTCCCGTGCATCACCGGCACCGCCGTCGCCAGCGTGCCGCCGCACCAGGCCGGCATGGCCGCCGCGGGCAACAACGCCTTCCGGCAGGTCGGCAGCGCGCTGGGACCGGCCGTCCTGGGCACGCTGCTGTCGATCAAGGCGCTGGGCGACCTGCCCGGCCGGCTCGCCGCGGCGGGCGTGGCGGACGAGCGGGCGCGGCAGGTCGTCGGCGCGGCCGAGGCGAGCGGTCTCGGCGCGGTGGCGCGGCTCGACCTCGGCGGTGACGCCGGGCGGGTGCTGGCCGCCGTCTCGGAGGCGTTCCTCGGCGGCATGCGGCTGGGCCTGGTCGTCTCGGCGGCCCTGCTGGCGCTGGCCGCGCTGGCCACCGTCGTCCTGCTGCGCCGCCGCCCGGCGCCCGCCGTACGGGAGACCGCCCGTCCGACGCCTGGTGTGGCGGCGCGTCCTTGAGGCCGGTTACCCGGCGGGGCGGTCGCGGACGCCTACGATGACAAGCGACCGGCCTGCCGGTGTTCACCTACAGGAGAGACGCGGTGCCGCCCCGGACGCTCGACCCGCTGGACCTGAAGCTGCTGCAGGCGCTGGAGCTCGACGGGCGGGCGTCGTTCAGCCGGATCGCGCAGGTGCTGGGCGTCTCCGACCAGACCGTCGCGCGCCGGTTCAGGCGGCTGCGCACCACCGTGCGGCTGCGGATCACCGGCGTGACCGACGACAGCCGGCTGGGCCGTGACAGCTGGATCGCCCGGCTCCGCTGCACCCCCGACGTGGCGGTCCGGCTCGCCTCGGCGCTGGCCAGGCGTCCCGACACCCAGTACGTCGACCTGATCTCCGGCGGCACCGAGGTGCTCTGCGCGATGCGCCCGCGCAGCCGCAGGGAACGCGACGAACTGCTGCTGGAACGACTCCAGCGCACCCCGCGCATCATCGGGGTCAGCGCCCACTGCATCCTGCACTCCTTCTACGGCGGCCCGGTCGGGTGGCTGCGCAAGTCCAGCGGGCTGGACCCGGACCAGGAAGCCGCGCTGCGCCCGCCGGTCGCCGTCCCCGCCGCGGAGCCGGTCGTGCTGGACGACGTCGACGAGGCGATGCTGGCCACGCTGCGCCGCGACGGCCGCGCCACGCTCGCCGAGCTGCAGGCGGCCACCGGCCAGTCCGAGACGGTGGTCAGGCGGCGGCTGGAGCGGCTGCGTACCACGGGAGTGCTGTATCTCGCCGTCGAGTACGACCACGAGCCGCTGGGCCACGGGGTCGAGGCGATGTGCTGGCTGGCCGTCGCCCCGCACGCGCTGGCCGCGGTGGGGGAGGCGGTGGCGGGCCACCCCGAGGTGCGGTTCGCGGCGGCCATCACCGGCCGGGCCAACCTCGCCGTCTCGCTGCTCTGCCGCACCACCGCCGACCTCTACGCCTACCTGAGCGAGCGGATCGGGGCGCTCTCCGGCGTGCAGTCGATGGAGACCACGCTCGTCCTGCGCCGGGTCAAGGTCCTCACCTACGACCCCGGCTGACGCGCTCACCTCGTCGAGGTCGGCTCCGGGGCGCGCTCCTGGCCGGGCTGCTGCCGGTTCTGGCCGTGTTCGTTCTGGGACGTGCGGATCGGGGGCTCGCAGCGCCCGTCGCCGGTGCCGCGGCAGGCGTCCTCCGGCGTGGCCACGGTCATGACGACGCCGATCAGGAACACCACGTAGGCCACGATGGCCACCGTCCACCAGACGACCGCCGGCATCTCGCGCCGGCGCTCGGGCAGCGAGCCGGACAACAGGGCGTCGAGGTCGGGGTCGTCGAAGGCGAGCCGCTCCTCGATCTCGTCGAGTGCCTGACGTTCCTCACGGGAAAGACTCATGGCGGTCACGCGGCCCGCAGCCGCCCCCTCAGGTCGCAACGGGCCCACGGGCGCGTGGCCCGCGAGCACTCGGGCGTCGCGGCGATCTCCGGCCGCGGCGTCGCGAGCCGGCCGCCGGATCGTGCGCGAGGCATCGTCTTCGGCATGGCGCCTCCAGTGCCGCCCTGCACGTCTCTCTTGCAGTATGCAACGCGCTCCCGACCAGGGGAAAGGGCGGGGCGGCCCGGGCGCTCACCGGGGAGCCCGGAGGCGGCCGTGAGGAGGGCCCGGGAGCTGGCTGCCAGGTGCCCTTACGGGCGGGCCTGGTCCAATAGTTAGGAGGAAGCCCTCGGATGGCCTCACGGCCGGGGTGCGAGGAAAGCGGGAAAGCTGGTTTTCAATGGAAGATTGAGAAGGAAGCCCTCCCATGGCCTCGCGATCCCCACCGTATCAGGCGGGGATCAGCTCGTGCAGGGTCGCGGGAGTGATCACCCGGCTCCCCGTGGGCAGGCCGTCCGGCGCCGCGAGCCCGAGATAGGTGGTGCCCCCGGCCGGGGTGCTCCTGGCGCGCAGCCGGTCGGCCAGGTAGGCGACCGTCAGATACTCGCGTTCGACGATCGAGCGCACCAGCAGCGAGGTGCTCACCCGGTTGCCCTCCACCTGGTTGAAGTTCGGTCGTCCCTTCAGGTAGAGGTGAAGCCACTTCACCCGCCACCCGCCGTCGCGGTCACGCAGGAAGGCCAGCGGCAGCGCGACCCGCCCGGAGCCGCGCAGATCCGACTTCATCCGTACGGTGCGCGGCTCGAACGGGCGGCCCTTCTGCTTGGCCGTCCTGGTCATGTAGCCGAAGAACGCCTCGGCGGCCTCGTCGAACGGCTCCCCGGAGTACACGTTGACCTGCGGGATGATGATCGACCGGGTGGCGGCGGCGAGCCGGAGGTCGATGAACTCCGACGCGCCCTGCGGCGCCTCCGTGAGGTCGCCGGAGTACGTGGCGAAGCTGTTGGTGTAGTTGGTCCACGACACCTGCTCCGGACTGCCGTACGCGTCGTCCAGCATGAGGGCGGACAGGTCGTAGTCGGTGCGCCGCTCGGCCTGGCGCCAGTGGACGAAGAACCGCAGCACCTCGCCGTCCACCGAGGAGAGTGAGCCGCGGGGCAGCATGCCGAGGCCGGGCGCGGCGGCCTTGCCCGACAGCGGCAGGGCGACGTCCAGCACGTCGGGATCGACGATCAGCTCCCCGAGGTCGGGGAGGCGGCGGGTGATCTCCTCGTCCAGGAGCGCCAGCGCGCTGGACAGCACCTCGCGCTCGAGCGGCGGGCGCGCGTCGGGCGTCGTCCAGGCCCGGCCGTGCCGGTTGACGAAGACCCGGCCGGGGCCGGGGGACAGGCGGTTCTGCAGATGCTCGCGCAGCGACAGCAACACCCGGCCGGACGCCCCGGCCACAGCCTGCCCCGCCGCCCCCAGCACCCCGGCCGCATCCGCCGGATCCGACGGGGTGTCCAGCGGGTCCGGCGGGGCGAGGCGGAGGAGGTGGTCCAGGCGGCGGAGGAGGGCGCCGGGGGCGTGGGCGAGGAGGGTGACGGCGTCGCCGGCGCGGCCATCCGACAGCGCGGCCTCCACCCGGCTGTCGAGGCTCCGGGCCTCGCGCGTACCCCTGGCCACCTCGAAGACCTGGGCGGCGCGCGGGAGCCCTGGATACTCGTGCGGGTGCAGCCGCTCGCCGAGGCGCTTCCACTGCTCGCGGTGGCGCGGCACGTCGCCGAGCTTGGCGGGGGTGGCCACCGCGTCCAGCGCCCGCAGGAGCGCGCGGCGCTCGGCGCGGCGGAGGGACCGGAACCGGGTCGGGGTGGCCAGCGTGACGTCGCCGCCGGAGAGGCCGCAGGCGAGCCGGAGCACGTCGGTCACCGTGTCCACGAGCAGCGGCCGGCCGGCGGCCAGCCGGGCCTCGTTGAGCACGGCGCGGTTCTCCCGCACCGGGATGCGCTCCGGCTCGTCGGCGCAGTGCGCGGCCAGCAGGCGCAGCGCCGCCAGGTCCTCCTCGGCCAGCGGGATCTCCGAGCCGGCCAGCGACCGGAACAGCGCCCCGGCCTCCGACTCCAGGTCCTCGCCGAGTTCCAGCACGGTGACCCGGTCGCCGGCCAGCGGGATCAGCTCGGCGTGCGCGGCCAGCAGGTCGGTGTAGGCGTGCTGGTAGCGGCCGTAGCCGGGCAGGGTGAGCAGGTTGAGCGTCTCCGGCCGGGTGCGCTCGACGGCCACCGGGTCGAGCAGCGCCTGGCGGAGCAGCCCGGCCCAGAACTCCAGGGTGTCGGGCACGTTCCTGGGGAAGTCGATGAAGTAGGCGTTGTGCTGGACGTGGTCGCCGACCAGGGTTCTGACCGCGGCGAGGACCCGCACCCCGAGGTCGAGCACGGTCTCGCCGGGCAGCGCGGACAGCCGTCCGAGCAGCGCGGGAGAGCAGGTGAAGCCGACGGTCAGCAGCGCCGCGTCGAGCTGACGCGCGGCCGCCTCCCCCCAGCCGGGGGCGGTGGCCGCGGGGTCGCCGATGGGGACGCGCAGCCGACGGGCGATGACGAGGGCCTCTAAGTCGCTCACGCCTGCACTTTATCGGCGGAGTGATCCACTTTCGTGGGGTTTTCGTGTCACCCGCCGACGGCCCTGCGGCCGCCGGCGGGTGTCGCGTGCCTAGCGCAGGACGACACAGGTGCGGCCCTTGGGACGCCAGCCGGATCCGGCCTTCTCCCACCCCTGGGCGCAGATCCGCGCCCCGGCCACGTAGTCGTCCACCCCGCTCCAGATCGCCGCCTGGGGCGGCGAGTGGTCCGGCCGCTGGATCGTCGCCCGGCCCTCACGGTGCAGGTCGATGTGCCCGGTCCAGGCGCCGGTGCGGCCGTCGTGGTACGCCTCGGCGTAGGTGACGCGCAGCCCCTCGTTCACCACTTTCAGGCATACGCCCGGAATGTCGGTCCGGTTGCTGCACGACTGGTGGTCGGCGTGCGCGGCCTGGGCGCCGCCGAGCAGCCCCGACAGGAGCGCCGCTCCCGCGAGAAGCCCCTTGGCCGCGGAGCCGCCCATGCGCTGTGCGGTGCGTGTGCGGATGTTCATCTCTGGATTCCTCCCTCGGCGATCCGGCGGTCGTTCCGCCGGCGTGGCAGGAATCAGCGAAGCCCGTCGGCCGAGGTGTCCAACAGGGCTGCGGACAGGCTCGAACGGAAAGGATCCACTCCCGGACGGCGCGCGGCTCAGGCGGACCGGGCCGCCCGCCACTCGGGGGCGAGCACCGACCAGATCTCCATGTCGTACCGCCGGCCGCGATAGAGGAAGCTCTCGCGCAGCACGCCGTCCCTGGTCATCCCGAGCCGCCGCGCGACGGCGATGCTGGGCTCGTTCTCCGACGCGACCACCCACTCCACCCGGTGGATGCCGCGCTCCTCGACGGCCCAGTCGATGATCGTCCGCACCGCCCTGGTCACCAGGCCCCGGCCGGCCGCCGAGGGCTCCAGCCAGCAGCCGGCCTCGGCGCTGGCGTTGGGGATGTCCATCGTCCTGAACATGACGCCGCCGACCAGCTTGCCGCCGGTCCAGATGCCGTAGATCCGCCCGGTGTCCGCCGTGGCCTTGTCCGCGTACGTCCGCAGGAACGAGCGGCTGGACTCCAGGTCGGTGACCCGGTCGGGGAGGCCGACGTACTGCCCGATGAACTCCCGCCCCCGCTCCATGTGGCTGAGGAACTCCTCGGCGTGCCACGGCTCCAGCGGCCGTAGTTCCGCGCCGTCACCAAGGGAAACTGCGAACATTCCGCCCTCCATAGCTGGATAACGGACGAATCTTCTCATGCCCGGTGAAGCTGTCCCCCTGGCCTGGTGATCACCAGTTCGGACACGACGGCCCTGGGGGAGAGCCGTGTCAGACTCATCGCCAGCTCGGCCACGTCCGCCGTGCGGATCATGTCATCGGGGCCGATCCGGTCGTGCACCCACGCGGACATGTCGGTGTCGACGTAACCGGGGCAGATCGCGGTGGCCGTGATGCCGTCGGCGGACAGTTCGGCGTTCAGCGACCGGCACAGCGAGATGAGGGCCGCCTTCGACGCCCCGTACGCGGCCAGGCCGGGCTCGGGGAAGACCCCGGTGAGCGACGACAACATGATGATCTTCACGCCCTGGTCCGGCCGCGTCGCCGCGGTCGCCCTGAGCGTCGGCAGCAGCGCCTGCACCAGCGTGTACGGGGCCCGCACGTTGACCGCGAACTGCTTGTCGAACCGGTGCAGGGGTGCGGTGTCCACCGGCCCGGCCGTGCCGACCCCGGCCGCGACCACCAGCACGTCCAGCCGCCCGTAGGCGTCGGCGTGCGCCCCGGCGAGCCGCCGCACGTCGTCCTCGGCCGCCATGTCGGCGGGCTCGGCGCGTACGGCGGCCCCGAGCGCGGCGAGCCGTTCACCCGCGGCGGCGAGCGCGTCGCCGCCGCGGGCGCAGATGGTCAGGTCGTGCCCGGCGGCGGCGAGGCGCTCGGCGATGGCGAGGCCGATGCCCCGGGAGGCGCCGGTCACCAGCGCCGCGGGCCTGGCAGCCGGAACCGCCGGAGTCGCCGGGGTGGTCGGGGTCGTCGGGGTCGTCGGGGTCATGGGAGAACGCTCTCCTTCAGCGCGCGCAGCCCGGCCGCGGCCAGGAGCGGGACCGCCTCGCCCACCGTGTCGAACCCGCGTCCGACCGTGAGCCCGTTCCGATGCCGGGCATGGATGCCCTCGGCGATCACCGCGATCTTGAAGTAGCCCAGCCCCAGATAGAACGGGAGCCGCCCCAGATCGCGCCCGGACGCCGCCGCGTACCGCTCCGCGAGGTCACCGGCGCCGGGCAGCCGGTCGCTGACCGAGGCCGCCGAGCCGCCCAGCACCGGCTCGAACGCCGGGTCACGGTAGACCAGGTGCAGGCCGAGGTCGGCGAGCGGGTCGCCGATCGTGGCCATCTCCCAGTCGACCAGCGCCCGCACGGTGCCCAGGTTTCTGGGGTCGAGGATGGCGTTGTCCAGCCGGAAGTCACCGTGCACGATCGCGGCGCCGCTCTCGGCGGGGACGGACGCGGCCAGCCGGGCGTGCAGGGTCTCGATGTCGTCGAGGTCCCGCGTCATCACCCGCCGCCACTGGTCGTGCCAGCGCCGGACCTGCCGGGCCAGGAACCCCTCGGGCCGGCCGAAGTCCCCCAGACCCACCTCCGCGTACGGGACGGCGTGCAGGTCGGCGAGCACGTCGACCAGCCGGTAGGCGCAGGTGGCCAGCTCGGCCGCGTCATGGTCGTCGAGGTCCTCGCGGGTCCTGACCACTTCCCCCGGCACGTACTCGACCAGGGAGAAGGAGCAGCCCAGCACCGACTCGTCGGTGCACAGCGCCACCGGCGCGGCGACCGGCACCCCGGTGCCGTGCAGGGCCTCGACCACGCGGTACTCGCGGGCCATGTCGTGGGCCGACGGGGTGAGGCCGCCGAGCGGCGGCCGGCGCAGCACCCAGGCGTGCCTGCCGTCGGTGATCAGGTAGGTGAGGTTGGACCGGCCGCCGTGCACGAGTTCGGCGGTGAGCGGGCCGGCCGCTCCCGGCACGTGCCCGTGCACGTACCGCTCCAGGCGGGCCAGGTCGAGACCTTCCACGGCGGTGGTCATGCCTGGGCGTTCCGGCGCAGCGCGCGGCGGGCGATGGCCCACCGGTGGGTCTCCGACGGGCCGTCGTAGATGCGGAACGGCCGCACCTCACGCAGGAACCGGCCCAGCAGGATGTCACCGGAGATGCCGAGGGACCCGCAGATCTGCACCGCCCGGTCCACCACCCGCCACACCGCCTCGGCCGTGAACGTCTTGGCGATCGAGGTGGACTGCGCGCCCGAGCGGCCCTGGTCCAGCTCCCAGCACGCCTGCAGCGTCAGCGCCCGCGCCGCCGCGATGTCGATCTCCGAGTCGGCGATCATCCCCTGCACCATGCCCAGGTCGCCCAGCCGGGACCCGAAGAGCCGCCGCTCGTCGGCCCGCGACAGCGCGATGTGCTGCGCCCGCCTGGCGATGCCCAGCCAGCGCATGCAGTGGGTCATCCGCGCCGGGCCGAGACGCACCTGCGCGTAGGCGTACCCCTCGTCCACCTCGCCGAGCACCGCCTCGTCCGGCACCACGCAGTCGTCGAACACCATCTCGCAGTGTCCGCCGTACAGGCTCTCGTCCAGCGTGTCGATGTGCCGGACCACCTTCATGCCCGGGTTGTCCGCCTCGACCAGGAACATCGTCGCCCCGCCCCGGTCACCCGGCTCGCCGCTGGTGCGGGCCATGCAGATGGCGAACGCGGCCCCGTCGGCGCCGGTGATGAACCACTTGCGGCCGTCGATCCGCCAGCCGCCGGAGACCTTGGTGGCGCGGGTGGTCAGCGCGGCCGGGTCGGAGCCCGCGCCGGGCGCCGGCTCGGTCATCGCGAAGCACGAACGCACCTCGCCCGTGGCCAGCGGCCGCAGGTAGCGCTCCTTCTGGGCGTCGCTCGCCACGGCTTCCAGCAAGTGCATGTTGCCCTCGTCCGGCGCCGCGACGTTGAGTGCGAGCGGCCCGAACAGCGACCAGCCCGCCTCCTCGAAGACCGCCGCCCGGCCGCGCATGTCCAGGCCGTGCCCGCCGTACTCGGGTGAGACGTGCGGCGCGAACAGCCCGGCCTGCCTGGCCGCGGCCTGCAACCGCAGCCGCAGCTCCTCCCCGCCCGCGGCGGCGACCCCGCCGTGCCGCTCCTCCTCGGGCACGACCACCTCGCGGACGAACCGCGCCGTCCGCTCCGCGAGATCCACGACCCGGGGGTCGTGCGACAGCTCAATGGACACGTGATCCACCTTTCGGCATGACTGAACTCACAGACGCTCCCCGCTCGCGCGGAGGACGTTCTTCTGGATCTTTCCCGTCGACGTCTTGGGCAGCTCCCCGAAGATCACTTTCCGGGGCGCCTTGAAGCGGGCGATCCGCTCGCGCACGTACGCCACGATGTCGTCCTCGCTCACCGGGCCCGCCTCCGGCCTGAGCGCGACGAAGGCGACCGGCACCTGCCCCCACTTCTCGTCGGGCACGCCGACGACGGCCGACTCCAGCACGTCCGGGTGACCGTCGAGGACCCGCTCCACCTCGACGGAGGCGATGTTCTCGCCGCCGGAGATGATGATGTCCTTCGACCGGTCGCGGATCTCCAGATAGCCGTCGGGGTGCCGGACGGCCAGGTCGCCGGTGCGCAGCCAGCCGCCGGCGTCCACCTCGGCGGTGGCTCGCTCGTCGCGGTAGTAGCCGAGCATCGCGTCGTTGCCCCGGACCACGATCTCGCCCACGGTCTCGCCGTCGGCCGGCACGTCCGCGCCGGACCCGTCCAGGACGCGGACCCGCTCCGCGATCACGTTGCCGACGCCCTGGCGGGCCTTCAGCTCGGCCTGCTCGCGGGCGGGCAGCGCGTCCCACTGCGGCTGCCACTGGTTGACGGCCACCGGCCCGAACGTCTCGGTGAGCCCGTACAGGTGGGTGACCTCCATGCGCAGTCCGGCCATGCGGGCGAGCAGGGTGGGGGTCGGCGGCGCGCCGCCCGTCTGCACCCGCACGGTGTGCGCGAGCGGCTCTCCGGCCCGCGCCTCGGGCGCGTTGGCGATCATGGTCAGTACAGTCGGCGCGGCGCTGAAGTGGGAGACGTCCTCCTCGCGCAGCAGCCGCCAGATCTCGGCCGGGTCGACGGCCCGCAGGCAGACGTGGGTGCCGCCGGCCGCCGTGACGGCCCAGGTGAAGCACCAGCCGTCGCAGTGGAACATCGGCAGCGTCCACAGGTAGGCGCTGGCGGGGCCGAGCCCGGCGTGGAACGCCATGGCCAGCGTCTGCAGGTAGGCGCCCCGGTGGTGGTACATGACCCCCTTGGGCAGGCCGGTCGTGCCGCTGGTGTAGTTGATCGCCAGCAGCCCGCGCTCGTCCTCGCAGGCCACGGGCCTGGGCTCGGCGGCGGCGAGCAGCCGTTCGTACGCGTCCTCCGGGCCGTCCGCCACCACGAGCCGGACCCCGGTCGCCGCGGCGACCTCGCGGGCCCGTACGGCCAGCTCGGCCGTCGCGACCAGGACGCGCGCGCCGGAGTGCTCGACGATGTGGGCCAGCTCCCCGGCGGACAGCCGGATGTTGAGCGGCACCAGCACCGCGCCGCGCATCGGCACCCCGTTGTGCAGCTCCAGCATCACGTGGCTGTTGACGCAGAGCGCCGCCACCCGGTCGCCGGGCCCGACGCCGAGGTCCGCCAGCGCCCCGGTGAGCCGCCGCGCCCGATCGAGGAACTCCCCGTACGTGAACCGCCTGGTCCCGTCGATCACCGCGATCCGGTCGCGGAAGACGGTCCCGGACCGTTCCAGGAAGGCGGACGGCGTGAGGGGGGTGAACGTGAACGGTGCCATGGCTCTCCTCACCGGCGGCCGGGCAGGAGCCCGGCCAGATCACCCGGGGCGGCGGCGACCGCCAGCGCGGGCCGGGCCGCCGAGAGCTCCTCCGGGTAGTAGCCCCAGCCCGCGCCGACGAACCCGGTGCCGGCCGCGACGGCCGCCTCGGCGTCGTGCGGGCCGTCGCCCACGTAGGCGCAGTCGCCGGCCGCCCATCCCGCGCGGCGCAGGCCGTGCAGGATCGGCTCGGGCGACGGCTTGCGCTCGACGGTGTCCTCGGTGGTGACCACCACGTCGAACAGCGGCAGCAGGTCACGGGCGCCGTGCACGGTGCGCAGGTCGTGCTCGGTCCGCACCCGGCCCTTGTTCGTCACGATGCCGAGCCGCAGCCCCTGCCCGCGCAGCGCGTCGAGCATGTCGGCCGCGCCCGGGTAGAGGGTGACCTTCCGGTGCCCCTCCTCCAGGTAGTGGCGCTCGTACCGGGACTCGCACTCGGCGGCGCGCTCGCCCGCGACCTCCGCCATCACCTCGCGCATCCGCCAGCGCATCATCCGGCCGAGACCGAGCGCCAGCAGGGACTCCCAGCCGCCGGGCAGGGGCGCGAGCGCCGCCCGGTAGCAGTCCAGGATCGCGGGACGGGAGTCGACGAGCGTGCCGTCGAGGTCGAAGAGCACGGCCCGGGTCATCGGGCGACCTCCCTGAAGGCGAGGAACCTGGCGGGGTTGGCCACGAGGGTCAGCTCGGCCAGCTCGTCGCCCAGGGCCTTCCTGATGGCGTCGAGGCAGGCGCCGAGTCCGGGCGAGCCGCCGTAGGCCCGCTGGTAGGAGCCGCGGCCGAGATCGCCGGAGACCATCACCCGGGTGTGGCCGGCGTCCACGAGCCGCCGGACCATCGCGGCCCGGTCGGCGTCGTGGCCGTACTTGTCCTTGGTCCACTGGTCGAGGCCGAGCCAGGCGCCGCGGCGGGCCAGTGAGACGAGGTAGTCGGCTTCGAGGTTGCGGTCGAGGTGGCCGACGCACACCTGCCCCAGGTCGAGCCCGGCGGCCTCGAAGACGTCGAGCTGCTGGTGGCCGAGCCGGCCCGCCTGGGTGTGGGTCAGGATCGGCGCCCCGGTCTCCTTGGCGGCGAGTGCCGCCGCTGTGAGGACCTTGCGCTCCACGTCCCACAGCTCCTCGGTGGAGCAGGTGCCGGCCTTGATGGCGCCGGCCCGGGTGTTCTCCGGGCCGAACCCGGTCACGATGTCGCCGACGAAGCCCGCGGCCAGCTCCTCGCTCGTCCGCCTGGACGTGCCGGCCGGGTAGTAGATGCCCTTCTGCAGACCGGTGCTCTGGACGATGCGGGCACCGGTGGCCCTGGCGGCGGCCAGTGCGGCGGTGACGTCGCGGCCGTAGTCGGCCGTGGTGAGCTCGACCAGTCCGCCGCCGCCGGCCGCGACGAGGTCGGCGACCTCGGCCTCGGCGCCCGCCGGCGTGCCGAACTCCAGGTCGGGGTCCTGGTGGACGGCGTAGGCCGGCGGCGCCGTGAGCAGGTGCTCGTGGATGAGCATCGCTCCCAGGGTGTCCGGCGACACGTCGCCGAGCACCGTGCGGACCAGCCCGGCCGGTTCTGCGGTGTACACGATCAGTCCTCTCCTTGGGTGCCTGCGCGGCCGAAGCCGGCGAACAGCTCGCGGGCGGCCGCCTGGGCGCGGAGGAAGCGGTCGAACGCCTCCCGGTGCGGCTCCGCCAGGGCGGGGTCGGGCTCGACCCGGCCCACGGTGCGGACCATCTCCGACACCGCGGTCTCCAGGTCCTTCCAGATGCCGACGTTCACCGACGCGAGGATGGCGACGCCGAGCGCGGCCGACTCGCTGGTCGTCACCAGTTCCACCGGCACCTGGAGTGCGTTGCTGAAGGTCTGCCGCCACACCCGGCTGCGCGCGCCGCCGCCGGTCAGCCTGAGCAGGCTCAGGTCGTCGCTCTGCCGCCGGTAGCAGTCCATCGCGGCGTACACCTGGCCCTCGTAGACGGCGCGCAGGATGTCGCCCCGGGTCGAGCTGTGCTCCAGGCCGAGCATCACCCCGCGTACGTTGCCGTCCTTGAAGGGCGCCTGCACCCCGGCGGGGGAGAGGTACGGCAGGAACGTGAGCCCGTGGCCGGCCTCCTCCGACGCCAGCGCCTCGGCCTCGACGGCGGCGAAGTCGGAGTCGCCGCCGGTCGTGAGGTCGCGGCAGAACGTGCGCACGGCCCAGTCGAACGTGCCCGCCCCCGCGGTGTGGGCCAGGCAGCGGATCCAGTGCTCGCCGTCGGGCGACGGGTACACCCAGCCGACCCCGCGCAGGTCGTCGTCCAGGTATCTGGTGACCAGCTGGTTCAGCCAGCTCGTGCCCAGGACCGAGACGGCCTGGCCGGGCATGACGACACCGGTGCCGAGCATGGCGGAGATGGCGTCGCCCAGCCCGTTGGCGACCGGCGTGCCCTCGGGGATGCCGGTGGCAAGGGACGCCTCCCGGGTGACCGTGCCGATGATCTCCCCGGACGGGCGCACCTCGGGCGCCCGGGAGAGGAACGCCTCCGCCCCGACCAGCTCCATGAGCCGCGGCGAGATGCGGCCGGTGGCGATGTCGCCGGGCATCAGGGACACGTCGGTCGGGTCGGTGACGATCCGCCCGGTCAGGAACGACTGGACGTAGTCCTTGGCGCAGGCGAAGTAACGGGTCCTGGCGATCACCTCCGGCTCGTGCCTGGCCAGGTGCCCGAGGAGGAGCATCGTCATGCCGGGCAGCGCGCTGGTGGCCGAGATGTCGAGGTACTCCTCGTACGGCGGGCTCGCCTCGAAAGCCGTCAGCATGTCCAGCGTGCGCGCGTCCGGCCAGGCGATCGCGTTGCGCACCGGCCGGCCCGCCTCGTCGAGCAGCCAGGCGCCGGTCATGTGGCCGGACACGCTCACCGCGGCGATGTCGGCGGCGCGGCCGGGCAGCGCGGCGACGGCCTCGGCCACCGCGTCCATCGTGCTGCGCAGACTGACCTGCGGATCTTCCTCGTGCCAGCCCCGGCGAGGGCTGAGCGCCTGGATGAAGCGGGCCGCGCGGGCCAGCTCGTTGCCGGTCTCGTCGAAGACGGCCGCCTTGGTGACGGTCGTCCCCTTGTCGATGCCGACGATCAGCCTGCGTCCTGCGGGAACGCTCATCAGTGGCCCACTCTCCTTCCGGACACCATCCGCCGGGCGCTGGTGCTCATGCCGACGGCCGCGATGAGCAGCAGACCCTGGAAGATGAACTGCGCGGACGTCGACACGCCGTGGATGGCCATGCCGTTGAAGCCGACGGCCACGGTGACCACGCCGATGACGGTGCCGACGACGTGGAACTCGCCGTCGCGCAGGCAGGCGGAGCCGAGGAAGGCCGCCGCGAACGACGACAGCAGGTAGCCCTGGCCGCCCGCGATCTGCCCGCTGCCGACGTTCGCCGTGATCAGCACGCCGCCGGCGGCGGCCAGCACGCCGCACATCACGAACGCGAAGATGACCACCCGGTGCACCCGGATGCCGCTCAGCTCGGCGGCGGTCCTGTTGCCGCCGACGGCCTGCCACTCCAGGCCGAGCGAGGTGCGGTTGAGCACCAGCCAGAGCACCCCGGCGATCACGAAGAGGATGACGATCGGCCACGGGATCGGGCCGAGCTTGCCCAGGTAGACCTGGATCAGGTCCATGCCGGATGCGTCCAGGCTCTGCGGCACGCCGGCGGTGACGATGTAGGTGGCGCCCATGACGACGCTGCCTATGCCCAGTGTCCCGACCAGCGCGTTGACCCCGAGCTTGGTCACGATCAGGCCGTTGACCAGGCCGATCAGCGCCCCCACGGCGAGCACCAGCCCGATGGCGCCGAGCTTGCCCCCGGCCGAGCCCGCGTACAGGCCCGCGGTGAGCACCCCGGCGAGGCTGGCCGTGTAGCCGATGCTCAGGTCGAACTCGCCCACGACCAGCACCACCGTGAGCCCGAGCGCGATCACGACCGAGATCGTCGACTGCAGGAGGATGTTCTGGAAGTTGGTGAACGACAGGAAGCGGCTGCCGTCCAGGAAGGAGAAGACGAGCACGAGCAGGACGAGGACGAGCAGCGTGCCGTAACGGCCGAGGAACTTGACGGCCTTCAGCGTCAACGAGCTCGCGCCCGCCGCCTGCTCAGCCTGATGCGGGCCGGGTGGCGGGACGGCTGCCTGCCCTCCGGCCGCTGTGTGACGCACGGTGTTCATGGACTCTCCTGGTTGGTCTTCTATGCCTGCTCGCCGGCGGCGTCGGCGCGCAGGAAGCAGAGGCGGGTCAGCTCGTCCTCGTCGAACCCGTCGTGGTTGTCGAACTGCACCGTGGCGCGGCCCTCGACCATGACCACGATGCGGTCGCAGTACTCCAGCTCGGCCAGCTCGGAGGAGACGTAGACGACGCCGACGCCCTGGTCGGCGAGGCCGCGCACCATCTGCTGGAAGTCGTAGCGCGCCCCGACGTCCACGCCGCGGGTGGGCTCGTCCAGCAGGAGCAGGCGCAGGCCGTCGACGGTCGCCCGGCCGAGCACCACCTTCTGCTGGTTGCCGCCGCTGAGCGACATGATCGAGTCGTTCAGCGAGCCCGCTTTGAGCCGCAGCGACTCGGCGAGCCGCTGAGCGGACTCCCGGTAGCGGGACCGCCTGCTCACCATGCCTCCCGGCCCGGCGCCCAGCGTGCGCAGCCGGGAGCTGGAGAAGTTGAAGACGATGTCCCGCTGGGTGAAGATCGCCTGGGCCAGGCGTTCCTCCGGCACCAGGACGACGCCCTGCTTCAGCGCTCTGGCCGGGTCGCGGGGCTGGTAGGCCTGGCCGTCGAGGCGGAGCTCGCCGGAGACGATCCGGCGGAGCCCGACCAGCGACTCCAGCACCTCGGTCCGGCCGGCGCCGACGAGGCCCGCGATGCCGACGATCTCGCCGGGGTTCACCTCGAACGAGACGTCCGCCACCCGGCTCTGCAACTGCAGGCCGCGGACCGAGAGCAGCGGCCCGTCGGGGCTCGCGCTCTTCCTGACCTGGGCGGCCGGGGCCGTCGTGGTGCGTTCGGCGCGGCGCCGGTCACCGCCCGCGTCGTGGGCGATGAGGTCGGCGAGCGCGTGCTCGTCGACGCCCTCGATCGGGCCGTCGTGCACCCGCTGGCCGTTGCGCAGCACGGTGATGGCGTCGCAGAGCCGGCTGACCTCGCCCAGCCGGTGGCTCACGAAGATGACGCCCGCGCCGGCCTCGACGCGGCGGCGGATGATGGAGAACAGCCCGCTCACCTCCTTCGGGCCGAGCGAGGCGGTCGGCTCGTCGAGGATGAGCAGGCGCCCGTCGCCGACCAGCGTCTTGGCCAGCGCCACGGTCGCCTGATGGGCGGGGGACAGGTCCCGCATGACGGCGTCCAGCGAGAGGTCCAGCCCCCATTCGGCGAACAGTTCCTCGTACGCGCGCTCGCGGTCCTTGGCGCCGGCCAGCTCGGGGTGGAGGTAGCGGCCGAGGTGGAGGTTCTGCCGCACGGAGAGCGCCGGGACGATGGCGAGCTCCTGGTGGGCCAGGCGCACGCCGGCCGCCGCCGCCTCGCGGATGTTCGCCGGGCGGAACGGAGTGCCGCCCAGCTCGAAGGCGCCCTCGTCCGGCCTGGCGAGGCCGGCGAGGATCTTGACCAGGGTGGACTTCCCGGCGCCGTTGGCGCCGAGCAGCCCGTGCACCTCGCCGCGCTGGACGGTGAGGTCGGCCCCACGCAGGGCCTGGACGAGGCCGTAGTTCTTCACCGCGCCCCGCACCGACAGCAGGGGCGCCGGATCGTTTCCTGCCGCCCGCGCGGCCGCGTGCTCTGTCGCCTTCACGTGTGACTCGCCTCCCTCGTCAGGCCTTGGTGTGGTGGTTCCTGTCCGTCAGTCGAGGAGACCCGGGTTCTCCTGGAGCGTCTGCTCGATGTTGTCCTTGGTCAGCAGGACGCTCGGCGCGGTCACGTCCTTGACCTGCCACGATCCGGCGGAGTCACGCCAGTCCTGGATCATCTCCACGATCTGCTCGCCGGCCTTGTCGACCTGGATCCACAGCACGCCGGTCGCGTAGCCGTCCTGGATGGCCTGGATCGCGGGCTTCGAGATGTCCCAGGTGTAGAGCGTGTAGGGGCCGCGGCCGGCCTGCTTCTCGGCGGACACGGCGCCGATGGCGGCCTCGGAGAAGCACGGCCAGATCACGAACTCCGTCTGCCCGTCGTCAGGGTGCGCCTGCAGCCAGGCGGAGGTGGCCTCCTGCGCCGACTGCTCGCCGCCGGGGATCTTCACTTCCTGGCGGGTGACGTTGACGTTGGACAGCCCTTCGAGCTTGGCGTCGAGGTCCTCGGCCCTGGACCGGCACGGGGCGCCGGGGGTGTAGCGCAGCTGGAGGAGCTCCACCTTCGGCTTGTCCTTGACCGCCTCGACGACCTTGTCGTTGACGTTGGCCGCGGCCACGAGCTCGACCGCGCCCGCCTCCCCGCCGCCGGCCAGCCCGCCCGCGGTCGAGAAGACCGGGATGTCGGCGGCCTTCGCGGCGGCGAGGCCGGCGGACAGCTGGTCGGGGGTGTAGGTCTGCACGATGATGGCGTTGACGCCGCTCTGCACGAGGTTCTGCATCGCGGAGATGGCCTTGGCGGGGTCGCCGTCGGAGTTGATCTCCGTGGCCTCCCAGCCGATCTCCTTCATCTTCTTCTGGGCGGCGGTGCGCTCGTTGAGCGCCGTGATCTGCGTCGCGTCCAGGGCGACGATGCCCACCTTGAAAGGCTCGCCCTCGGCGGGCGCGCCCGACTGGTCGGCGGCGGGGGTGGAGCCGCACGCGGCCACCACGGCCGCCAGGGCGCCCACGGCGGCGATCGAGCGGATCCTGCTGAACCGACGGGTCGACTGAGCGATCACGTCTTCTCCTGTCTCATGGAGTCGTACGAAGAGATGGCGTCGCATCCGATCCCGACGTAGCGCTGGGCGGGACGTGGACCGTTTGCTAGAGGTGTTTGTCCAACTCAGTGGACACATGACATCAGAGTGAGAATCGGATTTCAAGGGTGTTACATCGGCAAGATATGGCGTTTGCGCAGGTGAGCGAGCCAATGGCGGAAGGAGTCCTCGGTGTCCACGCAGTCGTGGAACCCCGCCTGACGCAGCTTGACCGTGCTCAGGAACTTCGGCGGCATCGGCTCTGACGACCCGTACGCGAAGCACTTGTCCGCGTAGTGATGGGACTCGCCGAGTAAGGCCGGCAAAGGAGTCGGGCGCAGCCTGTGTTCACGGACGATCTCCGCCCAGACCTGTTCGTGCCGGGGCAGGAAGTCCGCGAGCGACCGGGGCAGGTCGTCCGCCGGCTCCACGCCGAGCTCGTCCGCGAGGGCGGGCCACAGGTCGCGCCACTCGAAGACGTCGCCGTTCGTGATGTTGAAGGTCTCTCCCCAGGCGGCGGGCGACGAGCGGGCCCATGACAGGGCCGAGGCCACGATGCGCGCGTCGACCGCCTCCCACACGTACGACCGCCCGCCGGGGAAGCCGAAGGGGAGGCCCAGCCGCGCGCACAGCGCCGCGTAGACGCCGATCACGGGGACCACGTTCATCGCCGAACCGGTGGCGCCGCCGACCAGCATCTGCGGGCGGAAGATCGTGATCTCGAAGCCGTGCAGGGCGGCGGCCTGCCGGAGGTGGTCCTCCTGCAGCCAGTAGAAGTTCGGGTGCGGGTCGCGCGGCTCCCGCTCGCGGGACGGGATCCTGCGGGGCGGGTGGACGTGGCCGCCGTACGCCTTGGCGCCCTGCATGAGGCTCACGTGGCGCAGGGCCGGCCGGGGCGCCTGGACGAGCGCTTCGACGAGGTTCGTGAGCATGGCCAGGTTGGTCCGCATCTGATCCTCTTGCAGCCAACCGGCCATGAGCCCCGGCTTCTCGAACAGCGCCGCGTAGACGACGTGCGTCACGTCCGGCAGCCGCCCGAGGACGTCCCGGCACGCGGCGGCGTCCGTCAGGTCGACGGCGACGTGCCGGAGCCGGGGGTGGGGGTCGACGTCGGGGGGCCGCCGCGACAGGGCGACCACGTCGGTCCCGTCGGCCAGGAGGCGTTCGACGGCGGCCTGCCCGATGACGCCCGAGGCGCCCGCCACGAGCGTGGTCATGCCGGGTCCCCCGCCGTGATCAGGGTCTTCATCAGGCCCGCGGGCCCGTCGCCGAAGACGCGCGCGGGCGCCTCGCGGAGCGGCACCACGTCGCTGACCAGCGCTTCCAAGGGCAGCCCCGCGGTCCCCATGAAGCTGACGGCGCGGGCCATGTGGTCGCCGGTGTAGACGCGGGAGCCCACCAGCCGCTGCTCCTTGAACATCACCTGGGACATGGGCACCCGGGCCGGCCTGTCGGTGAGCGCGCCCACGAGGACGGTGCCCCGGGGCCTGGTGACCTCGACCGCTGCCGCGTACGAGGAGTCGGCGCCCGACACCTCGAAGCTCACGTCCACCCCGCCGGGCGCGCGGCGCGCGCACCAGGAGGCCACGTCGGCCGCGAGCGGGTCGGTGACGGTCATGCCGAGCTCCGCCAGCAGAGCGCGCCGGTCCGCGCGCGGCTCGGCGACCAGCACCGCGGCGGCGCCGGACAGCCGGGCCACCAGGCCCAGGAGCGCGCCGATGGGGCCGCCGCCGAAGATCATGACGACGTCGCCGACCGTCACGCCGGCGCGGGAGACCATGTGGACCGCCACCGAGAGCGGCTCGGCGAGCGCGGCGACGCGGGGCGGGACGCCGTCCGGCAGCCGGTGCAGACGGTCGGCCGCGACCACGACGCGGCTCGCCGCTCCGCCGTCGCGGTCGATGCCGTACAGCCCGAGCGTCTCGCAGATGTGCCGGTGTCCCCGGCGGCAGGTGCGGCAGGCGCCGCAGCTGATGAGCGGCTCGACCGCGACCGGGTCGCCCTGACGGAGCCCGGCCAGGGCCAGATCCCCGCCGACGGCGCGGCCGGCCATCTCGTGGCCGATCACCACCCCCGGCCGGACACGGGCCAGGCCGCCGCGGACCAGGAGGTGGTCGGTGCCGCAGACGCCGACGTGGCCGGTCTCCACGACGACCTCGCCCGGGCCAGGCTCGGGCTCGGGCACGTCGCGGATCTCGACCGCGCCGGGACCGGCGTAGACCAGCGCCTCCATGGTGTTCCCTCCGTGAGTCGGGGCGATGACGAGAGCGTTGCAACCAGAACGTGTTATGTCAATGAGTAGGACACACATTCGCTGAATGAGACGTACTCGTTGTCTTCTCTCACTTCTTGAGAGTATGTGTCATTGACTGAGTCTTGGTCATCGTTCATAGTGGGACCAGGCAGCTCTGGATGGCTACGCCGATGGTCTGACCTCATGGAAAAGGAATCGACTGCATGCCCGCAAGTGAAGGCGCCTCCCTCACGACCTCATCGGAGGTGGTCGAGCGGATCCGCGAGCGCGCCCAGTTCGTCCGGCTTGAGACCGTCCGCCTGATCTCGATCGCGAAGACGGGTCACTATTCGTCGACGTTCTCGTGCGCGGAGATCCTCGCGACCCTCTACTACGGGGTGCTGCGCCTGCGGCGCGGAGATCCTGACTGGATGGACCGCGACCGCTTCGTCATGGGCAAGGGCCACGCCGCCGTCGGGCTCTACCCGATCCTGGCCGACCACGGGTTCTTCGACCCCGAGCTGCTCGACGGTTACACGCGCCTCGGCAACCCGCTCGGCGACCACCCCGACATGACCAAGGTGCCCGGCTGCGACTTCAGCTCCGGCTCGCTGGGCCACAACCTCTCCGTCGGCCTCGGCATGGCGCTCGGCGCCCGCATGACCGGGCGTGACTTCAACGTCTACGCCCTGCTCGGCGACGGCGAGCTGCACGAGGGCCAGATCTGGGAGGCCGCCGCGGCGGCCGGCCACTACGGCGTCGGCAACCTGGTCGCGATCGTCGACCGCAACGGCTACTGCCTCGACGGCAAGGTCGACGACATCATCACGATCGAGCCGCTTGCCGACCGCTGGCGGGCCTTCGGCTGGGACGTCGTGGAGGTCGACGGCCACGACGTGCCGGCGCTGCTCGACACCCTGCTGCGCATCCGCGACGGCGCGCCCGCCAAGCCCACGGCCGTCATCGCGCACACCGTCAAGGGCAAGGGCGTGGGCTTCATGGAACGTGACTTCGGCTGGCATCTGGGCTGGCTCGCCGAGCAGGACGAGGCCGCGGTCATCCGGGAACTGAAGGACGAGAAGTGAACCTGAACACCGACAGCCTCGTCCCCCGCGGGGCCGACGGGCAGCCGCTCGCGGAGGGCTCCTGGCACATCCCCAGCATGCTGCTCAAGTCGCCGGGGCTGCTCGCGCTCGGAGAGCAGCTGGGCGCCCTGGTCGACGACGGCGAGCCGGTCGTCGTGCTCACCCCCGACCTGTCGTACTCCAACGGACTGTGGGCCTTCCGCGAGCGCCATCCCGACCGCTACCTGCAGCTGGGCGTGAGCGAGCAGAACTCGGTGTCCGTCGCCGCCGGCCTGGCCACCACCGGCCTGCGGCCGTACGTCACCGGCTTCGCCTCCTTCCTGGCGCTGCTGTGCTGCGAGCAGATCCGCACCGACATCGCCTACACCCAGCAGCCGGTCCGGCTCATCGGCCACCACTCGGGCATCACCTTCGGCTTCTACGGCACCTCGCACCACGCGACCGAGGACATCGCGATCATGCGTTCGATCGCGAACATGACGGTCGTCGCGCCGGCCGACCACGTGGCGATGGGCGCCCTGCTGAAGGCGTACGCCGACCACCCGCTGCCCGTCTACTTCCGGATGGGCCGCGGTCGCGAGCCGCTCGTGTACGAGCCGGGCGACGAGCGGATCCGGCCGGGGCGGGCGATCGTGCACGGCACCGGCGACGACCTCACCATCATCGCCACCGGCACGACCGTGCATCCGTCGCTGGTGGCGGCGCAGGAGCTGCGCGCCGAGGGCCACAGCGTGGGCGTGATCGACCTGCACACGATCAAACCGCTGGACGTGGCCGCCATCCGGGCCGCCGCCGGGCAGTCACGCGCGCTGATGACGGTCGAGGAGCACAACGTCCACGGCGGGCTCGGCGGCGCGGTCGCCGAGACGCTCACCGACCACGGGATCGGCGTGCCCCTGCTGCGCCACGGCATCCGCGACGAGTACGCCCTCATCGGCCCGCCGACCCATCTCTACCGCCACTACCGCCTGGACGGGCCCGGCATCGCCGAAGAGGCCCGCCTGTTCCTGAAGTCGGGAAGGATCGCCGCCGATGTCCGCTGACCGACCCGTCGCGCTCGTCACGGGCGCCGCCCGGGGGCTGGGCGCCGCCATCGCGGCCAAGCTCGCCGCCGACGGCTTCGACCTGGTGATCGCCGACCTGAACGGCGAAGGCGCCGCGGCCGCGGCCGACGCGGTGGCCGGGGCGGGAGGCGTGGCCGTCGGGCTGCGCGCCGACGTCACCGACGACGACAGCGTCGAGCGGTTGCTGGAGGAGGTGCGCTCCCGCTTCGGGCGGCTGGACGCGCTGATCAACAACGCCGGCGTGATCACGCGGGCGGCGGCCGAGGGCTTCCCGACCGAGAGCTTCATGAGGGAGCTCGACGTCCACCTCGGCGGCGCGATGCGCTGCTCCCGCGCCGCTTTCCCGCTGCTGGAGCGCAGCCCCCGGGCCGCGATCGTCAACCTGGCCTCCGTGGGGTCGACCTTCGGCCTGCCGCTGCGGCTCGCGTACACCACGGCCAAGACCGGCGTCTCGGGGCTCACCCGGGTGCTGGCGGTGGAGTGGGGCGGGCGCGGCATCCGGGTCAACGCGGTGGCGCCGGGTTACATGGACACCGACATGTTCCGCTCCGGGCTGGTCACGGGCGTCCTCGACGAGGAGATCCTGCTGCGGCGCACGCCTCTGGGCAGGTTCGGCAGGCCGGAGGAGGTGGCCGACGCCGTGGCCTTCCTGGTCTCCCCCCAGGCGGCGTTCGTGACCGGAGTGGTGCTGCCCGTCGACGGCGGCATCACGGTCGACGGGACCTTCCATCGAGAGGGCACGTTTCCCGATCATTGATCCGACTATCGTCACGCGACTGCCAAGATAGGGTTGTTCCATGAGAGGACAGGCTTCGCCAAGCACTCCCTCCACCAGCGACGGGGAGCCGGTCGGTCTGCTCGACAAGGCGTCCGCCATCCTGGAGATCCTCGCCCAGCGCGAGTGGGTCAGCGCGGCGGAGCTCGCCGAGACCCTGGGGGAGCCGCGCAGCACCATCCACCGGCTGCTGCGCAACCTCGCCGCCCTCGGCTGGGTCGAGTCCGGCACCCGCGGTCAGTGGGGGATCGGCTTGCACCTGTTCCGTCTCGGCTCCGGCGCGGTCCGCCGGATGGACGTGCGCAGGGCCGCCCTGCCGCACATGCAGCACCTCCACGACGAGATCGGTGAGACGGTCTTCCTGTGCATCCGGCGCGGCCTCGACGCCGTCTGCGTGGAGCGCCTCGACGGCCGCCGGGTGCAGAGCCTGGCCCTGCAACTGGGCGGGGCCATGCCGCTCCACCTCGGCGCGGGGCCGATGGCGATCCTGGCGTTCTCGCCCGAGGACGTCTACCGCGAGTGGCTGCTCGACTTCGCGGAGAACGGCTCGAAGGACGGGTCCACCGCGGCCGAGATCAACGAAGAGGTCAAGGCCACGCGCCAGCGCGGCTACGCCATCTCCGACCAGAACGTGACGCCGGGCATCGCCGCCGTCGGCGCCCCGGTGTTCAACTTCCGCAACGAGCTTGAAGGCGCCCTGTCCGTGAGCGGCCTGCGCGACGTGATCCTCGATCCCGCCAACCGGCTGGCCGAGCTCACCGTCGAGGCCGCCGAGCGCGCCTCGCGCGACCTGGGCTGGGCCCGTCCCGCCGCCTGGTGGGGCAAGCCGCTGCCGTCCGACACACACCGATAAGCACGACCCCTCCGGCGCCGGCTCCGTCCACGGGGCACCGGCGGCGTTCCCGCCTGCGCCGATCGAGAAAGGACCGACCGTCATGACGGAGACTCCGACCGCCGACAGGATCCGCGACGAGGCCGCGATCCCCTACCGGGGCCCGCTCCTGCCGAACACCCTGGACGACCTCGTCGAGCTGGGCGCGCTGGACGTCGAGTGCGACGAGCGGCTCTGGGTGCCGCAGGCGCCCGACGTGACCTTCAGGCCGCTGCTGTTCAGCCCGAGCCAGGGCTACTTCGTCAACATCCTCCGGGTCAGGAAGTCAGGCATCCTCTCGCGGCACCGCCACGCCGGTCCGGTCCACGCCATCACGCTCCGCGGCCGCTGGCACTATCTGGAGCACGACTGGTGGGCCGAGCAGGGCAGCTACGCCTTCGAGCCGCCGGGCGACATCCACACCCTGGAGGTCCCCGACGGCGTGGCGGAGATGCGGACGCTGTTCCACGTCACGGGCGCGTACATCTACGTCGACCCCGACGGCAATCCCACAGGGGTGGAGGACGTCTTCTCCAAGATCGAAAACGCCCGCCGCCACTACGCCGAGGTGGGGCTCGGCGCCGACTACGTCGACCGCTTCATCCGCTGATCGGCGGCCCCGGCCGGACGGCCTGACCCCGGTGTCAGGCCGCCGGGGGGATTCCTCAGCCCTCGCCGGGCGGGGTGCCGCAGGACGGGCCGTTGGGGCCGCCGATGCGGACCGACTCGAAGAACTCGCGGTAGGTGACGAAGAAGTTGCCCTTGGAGCCGGCGCTGGTGACGGCCGTGCAGCCGCCGTAGTTCGCGTCGGAGTACAGGTGGACGCGGGAGCTCGTCCGGTTCCAGTCGGAGTTGGCGCGGTTCGCCATGCCCAGCGCGGCCAGGTCGGCGGTGTTGGCGGTGATCTGGATGATGTCTCCCGTGCCGTCGAGGCCGGAGAACATGCAGTAGTTGCCCGGCAGGCACCGGTCATAGCCGGTGGCGGCCTGCGCGGGAAGGGTGGTGAGGGCGGCCATGGCGACGGCCGCGATCGGAACTGCCAGCAGGTGAAGCTTCTTGCCCATCGACCCTCCGTGGGTGAAACTTTCTTTCGGCAACGGCCTGACCCTACATCGCGCGATCTTGTTAGGGAAGGGGTGAAGTCCGGTGAAGCCCTTGAGCCGTCGTACAGAACCTGTCAGGTGGAGGTCGAGTCCGTGTTCACGGTGGGCGGGAGGGTGTGCTGCTGGGCGCGGAACTCGCTCGGCGGCAGGCCCGTCCTGCGGGTGAAGATCCTCGTGAAGTAGGCGGGATCGTCGTACCCGACCCGCCGGGCGATGGCGGCGATCGGCAGCTCCGAGCCGGCGAGGAACTCCTTGGCCCGGTTGAGCCTGACCGACAGCAGATACTCCTTGGGGCTGCAGCCGGCGAGGCGGCGCACCACCGCGCGCAGGTCGCTCACCGGCATGCCGAGACGCCTGGCGTGCTCGGCGACGGGCACGGGCAGGCAGGCGTCCCTGGCCAGCCGCGCCAGCACCGGGTTGCCCGAGGCGTCCTCGTCGGCCCTGGACTGCCGGAGCGCGACCAGGACCTCGTGCACCAGCGCGGACGTCTCCACCTCCAGGTAGGGGCTGCCCCTGCGGATGGCGTGCGCGATCCGGCCGATGACGTGCACGGCGGGCTCGGCGGTGGTCAGCGGGGTGACGGGCGCGGCGGCGTCGATGAAGCCGAGGTCCTGGTAGGCGGTGGCGGCGGGCCCGGCGAAGTCCACGAACCACTCCGCCCAGCCGGTCTCATGGGGCGCGTAGTGATGCCGGACGCCGGGCAGCAGCCACAGCACGGACGGTGCCACGACCTCGACCGGCTCGCTCTCGCCGGAGGAGAACCAGCCCGTGCCGCGGGTGACGACGACGGCGACGTGGTGGTCGAGGGCGCGCGGGCCGACCGTGGGCAGCCTGCCCTCCAGGTGGCCGGCACCCAGGCAGACCAGGCCGAGCCTGCGGTGCGCGGGGGCCGGGGTGAGGTAGCGCATCCAGCTCCGGAACTCCTCGGCCAACCGCTCGCCCTTCCGTCCAACACGTCAACCGGGTTTGTCCATGGCCGCTGAGCTGGGGAATCAGCAGACTGCTCCGCGCGGAATACTATCCCAAGGGGCAATATGCGACATTTCACGGTAAGCGGGGGCGCGTTCCGGCTCGACGGCGAGGAGTTCCGGGTGCTGTCGGGCGCCCTGCACTACTTCCGCGTCCTGCCCGAGCAGTGGGACCACCGGCTGAGGATGCTGCGGGCCATGGGACTCAACACGGTGGAGACCTACGTGCCGTGGGACCTGCACGAGCCCCGCGAGGGCGAGTTCCGGCGGCTGGACGAGCTGGCCGCCTTCCTCGACGCCGCGGCCGCCGCCGACCTGCTGGCCATCGTCAGGCCGGGACCGTACATCTGCGCCGAGTGGGACAACGGCGGCCTCCCCTCGTGGCTGACCGCCGAGCTCGGCCCCCGGGTGCGCACCCGGGACGCCGAATACCTGGCCCGCGTCGAGCGCTTCTTCGACGAGGTCATCCCGCTGATCGCCGAACGCCAGGTCACCAAGGGCGGCAATGTGATCATGGTGCAGGTCGAGAACGAGTACGGCTCGTACGGCAGCGACGCCGTCTACCTGCGCCACCTGGCCGACGACCTGATCGGGCACGGGATCGAGGTGCCGCTGTTCACCTCCGACGGCGCCGACGACTTCTTCCTGACCGGCGGCACCATCCCCGGCGTGCTGGCGACCGTGAACTTCGGCTCCGGCCCCGAGCAGGCCTTCGCCAAGCTGCGCGAGCACCGGCCCGGCGACCCGCTGATGTGCATGGAGTTCTGGTGCGGCTGGTTCGACCACTGGGGCCAGGAGCACGTCACGCGCGACCCCGCGGACGCGGCCGACGTCCTGGAGCGGATCCTGGCCGCCGGCGCGTCGGTGAACCTCTACATGGCGCACGGCGGCACCAACTTCGGCACCGGCGCCGGCGCCAACCGGGTCGGCGAGCTGGCCAGCGGTGAATACCGGCCGACGGTCACGTCCTACGACTACGACGCCCCGATCGACGAGCGCGGCGCGCCCACGGAGAAGTTCTGGCGCTTCCGCGAAGTGCTGTCCCGCTACAACCCCGCGCCGCCGGAGGTGCCCGCCCTGCCGCCCGCGCTCCCGCCGGCGACGGTGCCGCTGACCGAGTCCGTACGGCTGCGCGACGTCCTCGGCAAGGTGGCGGGATCTCCCGTCACCTCAGCCCTGCCACCCTCGTTCGAGGAACTCGGCCTCGTCCATGGCCTGGCGCTCTACCGGACGGAGATCCCCGGGCCGCGCCGACCGTACCGGCTGCGGGTCGGTGACGTGCGCGACCGAGCCCACCTGTACGTGGACGGCGAGCTGACGGCGGTGCTGGAGCGCGACGGCGGGGAGCCGGAGCTGGAGGTGCCCGGCCCCGCCACGGTGGAGCTGCTGGTGGAGTCGATGGGCCGGGCGAACTACGGGCCCCTGCTCGGCGAGCGCAAGGGCCTGATGGCGCCGCTCATGCACGACCGGCAGTACCTGCACGGCGTGACGGCCACGCCCATCCCGCTGGACGAACTGCCCGACCTGCCGTACGGGGCCGGGACGGACACGCCGGTGCCCGCCTTCTTCCGGGGCGAGCTCCAGGCGGCCGAGCCCGGCGACGGGTTCCTGGCCCTGCCCGGATGGGGCAAGGGGTACGTGTGGGTGAACGGGTTCCTGCTCGGCCGCTACTGGGACCGGGGGCCGCAGCGCACGCTGTACGTGCCGGGGCCGCTGCTGCGGGCGGGCGCGAACGAGGTGGTGATCCTGGAGCTGGACCGGGCCGGGTCGCCCGAACTCGACCTGCGCACCGAGCCCGACCTGGGCTGATCCCGCGACCGGCGGCGGTCAGGCCCGGGCGCCGCACACGCCCGGCATCCTGCCGATCATGGCGTCGTCCTCGGCGGCGTCCAGCAGCGCGCGGGCGTAGTCGGCGCGGGGCAGCGTCGACTCGCCGCCGGTGGCGTTGGCCTCGAAGTCGACGTGCGACCGGCCCTTGCCCGGCTTGTCGGTCAGCATGGTGGCCCGGACGACCGTCCAGTCGAGCCCGGACATCTCCAGCATGCCCTCGGCCCGCGCCAGGTCGGCGTAGGCCGATCTGAAGAACAGCCACGCCAGGCCGACCGCGAGCCGCGGCCGGGTGGCGGGGACGGAACGGCTGCTGGTCATCACCAGCCTGCGCACGCCCGTCTCGCGCATGGCGGCGATCAGCGTACGCGCGATGCCGCTCCCGCCGACGGCCGCGATGACGGCGTTCTGGCCCGCCACGGCCTCGCGCACGGTGGGCAGGTCGGTGGCGTCGCCCTGGACGACGGCGCGCAGGTCGTCGCGTGCGCGCAGGAGCTCCGGCTTGCGGGTGAACGCCGTCATCTCGTGGCCGCGGGCGACGCCCTGGGCCAGGACGTGCAGGCCGGTGCGGCCGGTCGCGCCGATCACTAACAGTTTCATACTGCCTCCTTCTATATTGCAAGATGCATTAGAGCAGTATGCAGTGTCAAGGTGGTGATCGGGATCAGATCAGCAGTCGGTCAGCAGTCGGTCAGCAGTCGCAGGAACACCCGTCGCAGCAGCAGCCGTCCCCGCAGCAGTTGCCGCACTCGCAGCAGCTGCCGCAGGGGTCCCAGCCCGAGCAGTCGAAACGCTGGCAGCAGGAGCTCTGGTGCTCCTCGTCCCACGGCGGCCGGTACAGGCCGCACGAGCAGCAGGTCAGCATGGTGCAGGCGAAGGACAGGATGCCCCCCGGGTCCCGCCTCGTCGGCCGCCCGCCCGGCTTCCCGGGGTCGTCGGACGGGGCGTCGGGATCGCCGGGCGGGGCGTCGGGCACCCGCCCGGACAGACGCCCGCCGGTGCGAAGGTCGACGGTGTGCCGCCCGGCGGTGCGGGTCGCGGCGGCGTGCGGCTCGGCCGGGTGGCCCTCGGCGGCGGCGAAGGCGCGTGAGACGGCCCGGCCCGTCTCACGGACCAGCAGGGAACGGGCCAGCCGGGGACGCTCCATCTCCAGCTCGTCCATGGCCGCGCGGAGCCCGGCCAGCGCGTCGTCGCAGTGCCGGCGCGCCTCGACCAGGGTCGTGCCGGTGGCGGCCAGCGGGTTGTACGCCCCGGACGCCCGGTCGGCGTCCAGGTCCTCCACCGCGTCGATCAGATGGGCCAGCCTGCCGAACCCGCGCCCGGCGGCCTCCAGCGCCTCCCGGTTGTGCGGCTTGCCCGTGAGCACGGCGGTGTGCGCGAACGCGGCGGCCACGGCGTCCTCGGTGGGCTCCGTCAGCTCCCGCAGCCCGGTGGTCCGGGCGGGGGCGCGTTCCAGGACCGCCTGCCGGCGGGCCGCCTCCCTCAGCGGGGCAGGGTCGAACCCCAGCGCCCCGGCCGTGGCCGCGCCCGCCGAGGACCAGCGCTCCGCCAGCCGGGCGGCACCGGCCGCCACCGGACGCCGCGCGTACAGGCCGTCCCCGTCCGCCACGTGGTCGCGTACCTTGCCCGCGGCCAGGAGCAGCGACACCGATGCCGCCAGCCGCACCCCTTCGGCCTCCACCACGTCGGCGCGCCTGAACCCGCGCAGCGCGCACGCGCCCGCGCGTCTGCGTGGCGCGGTGGCGGGGGCCTGCGCCTCGGTGAGCACGGACACGAGCAGGCCGTCGTAGTTCGTCACCACACGGGACAGATGGCCGTGCTCGTCACGAAGGGCCAGGCAGAGCCCACACAGATGCCCCATCCAGTCCGCGAAGAGCCCCTTGCACATGACGTGCTGACATGGGCGGACAATGCCGAACATGTGTCCCCTTTTACGTATATGGCGGGGCAACGCTAGCACCCACGGCCCTGCCCGCCCCTCCACCACCAGGACTATCCGCCATCCCTCCCCCGAGTGAGGCCGAACCCCTCGCGGCCCGCGCCGTCTGCACTGCCGCCGCCCCTCCGCCATCAAGTCGCTCGGCCCCACTCCCGCGCACGATCGGACCCGGTCCCTGCACCGCGATACCCGATCAACCCACGCGTCGGCCGGGGCCGCCCGCTCCTGCGCCATCGGCCTTCACCCCTGCGAGGGGCAGGCCGTGTGTGACGCCAGCCCAGGTGGGGTTGTCGTCGCGGCGGACCACTCCTGCGCCATCGGGACCAGCAGCCCCGCTCCTACAAGGGGCGGGCCGTTGGTGACGCCTGGCCCCTCGGAGCTGTCGGCGTGGCCGGCCGCTCCTGCGTCATCGGACCCACGGCCTTCACCGCCGCGAAGGGCGAGGTCGTTGGCGACGTCGGGCCCGTCTGCGCTGTCGGCGTGGCCGGCCATTCCTCCGCCTTCGGGCTCGTCGGCTCCCGCTCCCGTGAGGGGCCGGTGGTCATCCGCGCGGTCTGGGGTCAGGGGTCGCGTCTGTTGAGGAGTTTGGGGAGGGCGGAGAGGGTTGCCCCGCCTGCGGCGCCGCCGCTGAGGAGGGCGCCGGGCCAGGCGGTGCCGGTGGCGAGGACGAGGGCGCAGGTGATGGCGGCGATCACGATCGCCAGGGTGAGGGTGAGCAGTTGGCAGGTGGTGAACATCGGTCCTCTTTCTCAGGCGCGGTCGTCGGCCCAGAAGTCGATGAGCTCGTCCGGGGTCAGGTCTTCCGGGCGCGCGGCGGGCGGGGTGCGTCCGGTCGCGAGCACCCAGGTGGTCAGGAGGGTGATCAGCAGGTGCTCGTCGGCCGGGCAGGGGGCGTCGGCGCGGTACGCGAAGCTCGGCGGGCGAGCCGTGAGCAGCGGCATGGACGACGGCCTCCAGGGACGGCGGGTGAACGCCTCAACCTTGGGGGCCCGGGAAGGAGCCCGGCCAGCGGCGCAAACGTGTTCGGACGGCACCGGAGGAGCTCGGAAATGCGGGAGTGGCGCGGGTAAGCGTTCGCGATCTTACGACGTCGTACGGACTTTTCCGGATTTGTCAGAAAACGCCGCCATAAAGGTGATCAAGCGCCCCACTAGAGGTGCTGTGATCAGCCGCGATCGACGCGGACGCCGCTTCTGGGACATCAGGGCCGCAGACCCATGAGAGTGGCCCGTGATACCGAACGAGAGCAAAATCGGAGAACTGTCCAAACTGCGAGATTTTTTCTGTAAATATGGCGACAACTTCTCCACATCCCATCCTCGACACCCCCAAGGACGATGACGGAACCTCACGCGGGCAAGCCCCACGCCGCCTTCATAGCCCAGCTCAAGGAGCTGCGGATATCGGCCGGCCAGCCGAGCTACGCCGAGATGAACCTGCTGTCGCGGGGCACGCCCAAGGAGCTGCCCGCCAGCACGCTCAGCGACATCCTCAACTGCAAGCGGGAACGCCTGCCCGACTGGAAGCTGGTCGCCTCCTTCGTGATGGTCTGTCACCGGTACGCCGCGCAGACGGGTCTGCCGGTGGACAACCTCGGCACTCTGGAGGAGTGGCAGAGCCGCTGGCGTGCCGCCTGGGACGCGCGGCCGGGGCCGTACGTGACCGGCTCGTTCGACCTCTACCGGACACCCGCCGACGAGGCCGAGCGGCGCACCTCCAGGACCGTCGCCTACCTGGTCCGCCGGGCGGCCGAAGGCGACGCCGAGCCCGCCTTCCGCCTGGCGATCATCCACGCGCTGACGGGCGAGCCGGCCCAGTCGCGCCACTGGGCGCACGTCGCGGTCCAGCGACGCCATCCGGGCGCCGAGCCCTTCACCGGTGACCGGCCCCCGGTCGAGCTGGCGGCGCGCCTCTCCCACGGCTACGGCCAGGCGTACGAGCGGGAAGGGGAGGCCAAGCAGCACATCGCCAGGTTCTACTACAAGCTCGCCGCCGACCACGGCCACCCGGGCGCGGCCGAGCGGCTCCGGGTGCTGCGCGCCGTCCCGTTCGGCAAACTGCTGCCGGCGCCCGTCCACCCCGGAACCTGAACCTCCGTCACGGCCGCCCCGGAGCGTCCGCGGTCCGGCACGGCTTCCCGGCACGTCGTACAGTCGATCCATGCCCGAGTTTCGTGTCGTCGTCGTCGGCTACCCGGACGCGCAGTTGCTCGACATCGCCTGCGTGACCTCCGCCCTGCAGAGCGCCAACTTCAGCGGGGCCGACCCCGCCTACCGGATCTCGCTGGCCACGCCCGGCGGCCACCCCATCACCTGTGCCAGCGGCCTGACCTTGCAGGCCCACGAGGCGCTCGAACAGGTCAAGGGGCCGCTCGACACGATCGTCGTCACCGGCGGCATCGGATGCATGGCGGCGGCCGAGAACCCGCGGATCCTCGCCCACGTCCGCCGTCTGGCCAGGGAGAGCCGCCGTGTGGCGTCCGTCTGCACGGGGGCGGAGGTGCTGGCCGCGGCCGGGCTGCTCGACGGGCGGCGCGCCACCACGCACTGGGAGTGGGCCCGGCACCTGGCCACCAAGTATCCGAAGGTCTCGGTGGATCCCGACCCCATCTTCATCCGCGACGGCGAGGTCGCCACCTCGGCCGGGGTCACCAGCGCGATCGACCTCACCCTCGCCTTCATCGAGGAGGACCACGGGCCCGACATCGCCCGCACGGTCGCCCGCAACCTCGTCACCTACCTGCAACGGCCCGGCAACCAGGCCCAGATGAGCATGTTCACGGCGGCGCCGCCGCCCGACAACAGCCTGGTCGAGCGGGTCATGCGGCACATCGTCGCCAACCTCGACGGCGATCTGACCACGGCCACGCTCGCCGCCGGGGCGGGCGTGAGCGATCGTCACCTGACCCGGCTGTTCCTCAAGCACGCGGGTCTGACGCCCGGCAGGTTCATCCGTCACGCCCGTACGGAAGCCGCCGCCCACCTGCTGGCCTCCACGTCGCTGCCGGTGGCCGTGGTGGCGGCGCGGTGCGGATTCGGCACCGCCGAGACGCTGCGCCAGGCCTTCGTCGACCGGTACGGCGTCCCGCCGTCGCACTACCGGATGACCCAGTCCTCCGCCACGGCACACGTCCCGGCCTGAGAGCCCGGGCAGCCCGCGGGGTTACCAGTCGCCCCGGTAGAGCTGGCCGCGGATCGCGCCGCCGGGGAACGCCTTGGTGTGCAGGTTGACGTACCAGTTCTTGGGGTTGTTCCAGATGCGGCGGCCCGTGGCGGGGGCGGTGGGGGTGCTGCCGGCGACGCCGTTGACGCCGGGCGGCAGGCCCTTCTTGGCCTCGAAGAACGGCACGACCACGGGGCCGTTCGCGCCTCTCGGCGCGCGGTGGATGTGCGCGGCGACCGGCGAGCCGATCCGCCGCCACGCGGCGGCGAACCACACGCGCTTGCCCTCCGGCTGCACCAGCCAGCCGGCCCGCCCGTCGCGGTCGCCCACCTTCGTGCCGGCCGCCGGCACCTCCTGGCGGCCGTCGGCCCGGGTGGTGAGCGTCTTGCCGAAGCCGTGCGCCAGCACCGACTCCAGCTCCACCGGGTGGATCCGGTACAGCTGCGCCCGCACCGCCCCGGCGGCGTGCTGCCCGTTGTGCAGGTTGGCGTACCAGTTGCCGGGGTTGCTGATGATCCGGTGCAGCAGCCGGAGGTCCTTGACCTGCACCGTGCCCTTGACGGCGTGCAGCGTGCCCGGCAGCGCCTGGCCGAAGAACGGCACCTTGACCTCGCCGTTCTGCCCTGCCTGACCCCGGTGGATGTGGAACCCGCTGGGCGCGGTCAGCTTGTGCCACCGGACGGCGTAGTCGACCCGGTTGCCGTGGATGCGGAACACCGCGAGGGCGCTGCCGTCGCGGTCGCCCGCCTTCCCTCCCTTGACCGGCACTTCGTTGGCGCCCTTGAGCGCCGCGGCCAGGTAGACGGGGGTCGTCGCCTGGGCGGTGACCGGGCTGAGCGAGGTGGCGATCAGAGCAGTGGCGGCGGCCAGGCCGGGAACCACGAGGGTGCGCTTGTCCATCTTGACCCTTTCGCTGGTCTCTGTGGCCTGGTACGGCCCGCCGCGCCGTGGAGTTCAACCGTCGGGATGTGGAAAAGTACGCACTCGCGCCACTAGACCTTCCAGAGTGCGGCGAGCCGCCGGGTGGCGAACCGGGTCGGTACGGCGCGCAGCAGCATGTCGCGGAGCCAGGCGGGCGGGCCGGTCAGCGAGGTCAGCCGCGACTGCCGGGCCGCCGCGCGCATGACGCGGTTGGCACCGGGCCGGCGTTCGGCGTCGTAGCGCGCCAGCCGCCGGGCGGCGTCCGCCGGTTCGGCGCCGGTCAGGCAGCGGGTCAGCGCGGCCGCGTCCTCGAACGCCTGGCTGGCGCCCTGGCCGAGATCGGGCGGCATGGCGTGCGCGGCGTCGCCGAGGAGCGCGACCCGGCCGGCGGCGAACGAGGGCAGGGGCGCCGCCAGCCGGGTGATCGCGTCGACGTGCACGTCGGCGGGCGGGGTGGCCTCGATCAGCGCCGTGACCAGCGGGTGCCAGTCGGCCGTCAGGGTGAGCAGCTGCCGGCGCGCCTCGGCGGGGCCGGGCGGCACGCCGGGCAGCGGGCTGTCGGTGAACCAGTAGAGGCGGTCCGCGCCGACGGGGAACAGCCCGAACATCGCCCCGCTGCGACGGTCGACCAGCTGGCAGGCGAGCAGCTCGGGGGAGAGGCCGGGCGGGCGGGGCAGCATGCCGCGCAGGTCCATCCGGCCGGTGCGCCGGAGCCCGGGATGTCCGGGGAAGAGCTGGGCGCGCAGTCCGCTGCCGAGACCGTCGGCCGCGATCACCGCGTCCGCCTCCGCGACGGGGGCGCCTCCGCTGATCACGGTCACCCCGGCGGGGCCGGGGTCGAGGCGTTCGACCGGGGTCGCGGTGCGCACGCACCGGGCGGGGAGCGGGGCGCGCAACGCCCGGTGCAGCTCCGCCCGTTCGACGACGGCCACCGCGCCGACCTCCTGCTGGGCCTGCCGCGCGTCGGTGACCAGCAGCGGCCGTCCGCGCCGGTCGCGCAGCCCGCCGCTCAGAGCCGCCACCTCGTACGCGCGAAGCTCCTCGCCCAGACCCAGCGCGGCGAGCGCGCGGAGCCCGTTGGGCATGATCGCGATCCCGGTGCCCGCCTCCCGGAGCTCCGGGGCCCGTTCGAAGAGTGTCACCTCATGGCCCGCGCGGTGCAGCCCCACCGCCGCCGCCACCCCGCCGAGCCCGGCCCCGGCCACCACGATCCGCATCGGCACTCCCGTTCACTACGATCGTCCTAGTACGGATATTGGTAACATGGCCGCATGCCGCCCACCAATCCGGCCCGTCGCCGGGCCCTGACCGACGCCGCCATCGAGCTGCTGGCCTCGTCGGGCGTGCACGGGCTGACCCACCGGGCGGTGGAGAAGGCGGCGGGCCTGCCGCAGGGCACGGCGTCCAACTACTTCCGCAGCCGTGAGGCGCTGCTGGTGGCCGCCGCCGAGCGGATCGCCGAGCTGCACCACGCCGACACCGCCCAGGCCGTCGATCCGCCCGCGAGCCTGGCCGAGATGCTGACGGACGGGCTGCTCACCGCGGCGACCACGCACCGCGCCCGCTACCTGGCGATCTTCGAGCTTCAGCTGGAGTCCGCGCGCCGACCGGCGCTGGCCGCGGTGCTCGCGGGCCTGGGCGACACCGCGGCCCGCATCACCGCGGGTCACCACGACCGGCTCGGTCTCGCCGTACCGCCCGAGAAGGTCCCCGCGCTGATCGCGCTCTACGGCGGCGCGCTGTTCACCCTCGTCACCGCGCCGCCCGGGGCCGTCACCGCCGGCGCGGTGCGCGACCTGGTGGAGGTCATGGTGCGCGGATGCGCCGGCGGCGGGGCGTGACGGCGTTCAGGAGCCCTTGGACGCGATCGCGTCGATCACGGCCGCGGGGTCGTCGTTCATCGGCACGTGCCCGCAGCGCCGCAGCGTGACGGTCCTGACCGTGGGGGGAAGCTGGTCCAGGCGCCGCGACCCGCGTGTCGGCAGGATGAGGTCGCGGGCGCCGAACGCGACGGTCACGGGGGCGGTGATGCCGGCGCCGTCGAGGAACCGGCGGCCGCTGGCGGCGCGCATCGTGGCCTCGAATCCGGGGCACCGCGCCATCGCCAGGATCGTGTCGCGCGCGTGCCCGGCGTCCAGCGCCCACGGCCTGCCGTGCGTCTGGCCGAGCACGGCCGTCCGCCCGGCCGCGGTCGAGACCGCCCGCAGCATCGGGCCGGTGGCCTTCCGCGTCAGCCATCGGCTCGCCCAGATGCCGGCCTGGGCGTACCACGGGGATCGGCGGCCCCACAGCCCGGCCGGGCAGAGCAGGGTGACCGAGCGCGCCTCGCGTAACTTGGCCGTCTCCAGCGCCACCCAGGCGCCGAGCGAGTGACCGGCGATGTGGAACGTTCCAATGCCGAGCCGGTCGAGGAACGCCGCCACGGCCGCGGCGAGCGCGGCCGGCACGGGCTCGACGCCGGCGGGCAGCTCGGGGGAGTCCCCGAAGCCCGGCAGGTCGACGGCGATGACGTCGAACCGCTCCGCGAGACCGTCGAGGACCGGCCGCCACGCGCTCTTCGACGCGCCGATGCCGTGGAGCAGGACCAGCGGCTCGCCACGGCCGCCACGGGTGAACGTCAGGTCAGTCATGATCGATGACTCCGTTTCTCAGAGGTGAGATCCTGGGCCGCCGGTCGCGGCCCAGGTGACGCAGCTTCTCCGGGTTGATCACGAAATCGATCGCGCTGACCCGGCCGTCGAGGACGGTGAACGCCATCACCCCGACGACCCGGCCATCATGGGTGAAGATCGCCCCGGTCGAGCCGTTGACCGCCGTGAGGCACCAGACCGTGCGGTCGCGGGCGGCCGCGCCCAGCAGCAGCCGGGCGACGTTGTGGGCCCCGGTCACCGGGCGGCGCGCCGCCGGGGCGTGCCCGCCGCCGTCGGAGCGCAGGACCACGCGCGGGTCCAGCACGCCGGCCAGTTCGTCGAGATCGCCGTGTGCCGCCGCCCTGAGAAAGGCGGTGACGGCGGTGCGGTGCTCCTCGCGGTCCGGGGTGAAACGCGGCGCGCGCTCGGTCACGTGCCGCCGTGCCCGGGCCAGCAGTTGCCGGCAGGCGGTCTCGTGCCGGCCCGTGATCCGCGCGATCTCGGCGTGGGTGAAGCCGAACGCCTCGTGCAGCACGAAGACGATCCGCTCGGCCGGGCTGAGCGATTCCAGCACCACGAGCATGGCGTAGCCGACCGAGTCGACGAGGGCGATCCGCTCCTCGGGGCCGAGCGCCGCCACCGGCTCCACGACCGGCTCGGGCAGCCACGGGCCGGCGTACCGCTCCCTGCGGGCGCGGGCCGAGGTGAGCTGGTCCAGGCAGATCCGGGTGACGACGGTGGTCAGCCACGACCGCAGGTCGCCGATGGCGGCCAGGTCGGTCCTGGCCAGGCGCAGGTACGTCTCCTGCACGGCGTCCTCGGCCTCGCCCACGCTGCCCAGCAGGTGGTAGGCGACGCCCATCAGGTGCGCCCGGTGCTCCTCGAACCGCCGCCACGCCACGGCGGGGTCCCGTCCCGTTCCGGTCACGCTCACGTCGTACCCCTCTCCACGGCCCACGCAGGGAAAGACGACGTGCCCCCCGCCGGCGTGACATCCGGCGGGGGGGACGGGAGGTGCGGTCAGGCGGCCTTGAGCCAGTCGAGGGTGAACCGGGCGAAGACGATCCCGCCGGTGTCACCGATCTCGTAGAGCACGCCGACCTGGCCGTTGGCGAGCACCGCCATGGTCGAGTAGCCCGCCGCGCCCGGCTTGATCAGCGCCCTGGCCGGCCAGGACGCCCCGTCGTTCGTGGAGAGCCGGACGGTCAGGTCGTTGCGGGCGGTCGGGTGGGCGTTGCCGCTGTACAGGGCCGTCGCGGTGCGGATCGGGGCGCCGTTCGCGCCGCGCTGGCCGGGGGTGAGATAGGACAGTTCGTCGGCGTTGCACAGGGGGTCGGTCAGCACCGGGCTGGCCGTGGCGGCGCCGAAGGTCCGGCCGCCGTCGGTGGACGTGGCCAGGTGTCGGGAGCGGACGCTGTTGTGCCGCATGTTCTGCGCCACGGCTCCGCCGCTGCGCTCGATCGCCTTGCTCTCGTTGACGTTCCCGGCCGCCGAGGAGCCGCGCTGCCAGGTCTGCCCGTGGTCGTCGCTGTAGATGTTGGCCGTGTGGCTGGTGCCGGCGGAGTCACGGTAGACGATGGGCTGCACCAGCCGGCCGGAGCTGGTCTGGATGCCGTGCCCGGACGACGCGAAGAGCTGCCGCCAGCTCGGGTCCTTCACCGACGGGTTGAGCTCGACCGGGGCGCTCCAGGTGACGCCGTGGTCGGTGCTCTTGATGTACTGGATGTGCAGGCTGTTCGGGTCGGCGGCGGCGTTGGACCCGGACGCGCCCGCCCAGAAGCTGATGCCGGGCCGCGGTGAATAGGTGTAGAAGACGTAGACCGCGCCGGTCGAGCGGTCGACGAGCACGCTCGGGTCGCCGACGCCTTCCGACGTCGTGGCCGCGTGGTGGATGACGCGCGGCTGCTCCCAGGTGAGGCCGTGGTCGGTGCTGCGCATCAGCACGATCTGGATGTTGTTGCTGCCGCCGCCCAGGTCGTAGGAGCCGTCGACGCGGGCGTCGGCCACGGCGATCACGGTGCCGTTGCCGGTGACGGCCATGCCGGGGATCCGCACCGACCGCACGGTGCCGTCGTACCGGCCGCCCGGGCCGTTGAGCCCGCGGATCGTGGTGCTGGTGCGGAGCAGGGTGGCCGAGTTCAGTTGGGGCGTGCCGGCGGCCAGGCCGCAGCCCGCGACGCCGGACCGGGTGTCGTCGAAGCCTTCGGCCGTGGTCCGCAGGGTGTACGGGGTGCCGGCCGGGACCGTCCAGTAGTGCAGGGTGTTGCCGCCCGCCGGGACCGTGCGCGTCCAGGGCGAGCCGCTGCGGCCGGGCCAGGTGACGGTGAACGTCTTCGCGACGGTGGTGCGGTTCTCCAGGATGAGCTGCAGACGGCTGTCACCGCAGTCGAAGGCGACCAGCGCGGACATGCCGCTGCCGCAGTGGAACAGGCCGCTCTGGGTGGTGTCGAGGCCGGTCGGCGTGGTGGTGCGCAGGGTGTACGGGGTGCCGGCGGAGATCGTCCAGTGGAGCAGCACGCTGCCGCCTGAGGGCACCGTGCGCGTCCACGGCGAGCCGCTGCGGCCGGGCCAGTTCACCGTGTACGTCTGGGTCTGCGCCGACTTGTTGTCCAGGGTGAGCTGGAGCCGGCTGAGCGGGCAGTCGGCGCCGACGGTCGCGGAGACCCCGGCGACGGCGGCCGACGAGGAGGCGGAGGCGGGCGCCGGGGCGAGGATCACCCAGGCGGCGAGGGTCAGGAGGAGGGATAAGGCCGCGCGCGGAAGCCTTCCGGGCATGGGAGTCACGATCAACCGCTCCTTCGGTTCGGGGGGTGGAGCCGAGGAGCATCAGACATCAGACGTCCCGTACTGTAAGGTCCGCCCAGCGGGCCGTCAATGCCCGGTGTCCTCCCGGAGATGCCCGCGCACCGGGGCGTAGTGGGCGGCGACCGCCGCCGCGAACGCCGGCGGGTCCTGGGCGCGGGCGGCGCGGGCTATCGCCCGGTGCGCCGCCACCGTCTCGCGCACCGACTCCGGCGTGGTGGGCACCGCCGGCGCGACGATCGCGTGCACGTCCCAGAACGCGGCCGTGAGCTGGATGATCAGGTCGTTGCCGAGGGGCTTCATGAGCGTCAGGTGGAACGCGCGGTCCTGCTCGATGAACGCCTCGCCCGCCCGCGCCCGCGCGTCCATCTCGTCGGCGAGCCTGTCCAGCTCGTCCAGGACGCCCTCGTCGAGAGCGGCGATGACCGCCTCGGCCAGCCCCTGCTCCAGCGTCTGGCGCACCTCCACCAGCTCGGAGAGCACCCGGAAGTCGTCGGCCCGGCTGAGCAGCCCGCGGAAGCTCAGGCTCTCGACCAGCGCGGCGAGCGACATGCCGCCGACGTAGGTGCCGTGCCCGTGGCGCACCTCGACGATGTCGAGGGCGGTGAGCGTCTTGATCGCCTCGCGCACGCTGGAGCGGCTCGCGCCGACGGCGGCGCAGAGCTCCGCCTCGGTGGGCAGGGCGTCACCGGGTCGCAGGCGGTTGTGCAGGATGTACTGCTTGAGGCGCTCGACCACCTCCCCCCGGCGCGGTCGGGGCCCGCCCGAATGTCGCGAGATGGGCTCGATAGCTGTCGGCATCTTGCTCTTTCGTCCGGAGGTCGTCTACATTCCCCGCATCGGCATCAGACATCAGACGTCATGTGTCCACGCTTGTCAGTGACGATACCCCCCAAACGGTCACCATCAAAGGAGAGGGGTAAGCCATGCCCGATATCGCCCCGTCCGTCAATCGCCGCGGCTTCCTGCGGCTCGTAGGGGCCATCAGCGCCGCCACCGCTTTCACCGGCTCGCTCGCCGCGTGCTCCGGCCCCGCCTCCACCGGCAGCGCCGCCCCCGCCGCCGCCGCCGACACCATCGAGGCCGGCATCTCGTACGCGCTGTCCACCGGCTTCGACCCGATGACCTCCTCCGGCGCCACCCCCGTCGCCGCCAACATGCACGTCTTCGAGGCGCTGTTCGACCTCGACCCGGTGACCCGCGAGTCGTACGCCGCGCTCGCCGCCGGAGAGCTCGAGCAGGTCGACGAGACGACCTACAAGGTCGCCCTGCGCCAGGGCGCCACCTTCCACGACGGCTCCCCGGTCACGGCCGCCGACGTGGTCTTCAGCTTCGAGCGCGTCATGGACCCCGCGAACGCCTCGCTCATGGTGCAGTTCATCCCGTTCGTGTCGGGCGTCACCGCGCCGGACGACGCGACTGTGGAGATCAAGCTCAAGCACGCCTTCCCGCTGCTCAAGGAGCGGCTCGCGGTCGTCAAGATTGTGCCGAAGGCGATCGTGGAGAAGGACAAGGCCGCCTTCGACGCCAAGCCCGTCGGGTCCGGACCGTACCGCCTGCTCGAGGCCACCAAGGAAGACAAGATCGTCTTCGAGCAGTGGGACAAGTACAACGGCCCCCGCCCCGCCAAGGTCAAGAACATGACCTGGCGGCTGCTGTCCGACCCGTCCGCCCGCGTCACCGCGCTGGAGTCGGGCCGGGTCGCGGCGATCGAGGACGTGCCGTACCTCGACGCCGCCAAGGTCGCCGAGAAGCACAAGCTGGAGGCGGTGCAGTCCTTCGGCCTGCTCTTCCTCATGTTCAACTGCGCCGAGAAGCCCTTCGACGACAAGCGGGTGCGCCAGGCGCTGCACTACGCGATCGACAAGGACAAGGTCATCCAGACCGGCATGCTGGGCAACGCCGCCGCGGCGACCGGCTACGTCCAGGAGTCCCACCCGGCCTACGCCAAGGCGGCCCAGGTCTACGGCTACGACCCGGACAAGGCCAAGGAACTGCTGAAGGCGGCCGGGGTGGAGAACCTCCAGGTCACCATGGTCACCACCGACACCGGCTGGGTGAAGGACATCGTCCCGATCATCAAGGAGTCCTGGGACGCCGTCGGCGTGAGCACCACGCTCGACATCGGCCAGTCCGGCGGCCAGTACACCAACAAGATCGACCCCGGCAAGTTCCAGGTCCTCGTGGCGCCCGGCGACCCCTCGGTCTTCGGCAACGACATGGACCTGCTGCTGCGCTGGTTCTACGACGGCACCTGGCCGGAGAACCGGTTCCGCTGGAGCGAGAGCGCCGAGGCGAAGAAGGTGCTGGAGCTGCTCGACGCCGCGGTGCGCACCGACGACCCCGCCGAGCAGAAGAAGCTGTGGGGCCAGACGGTCGACCTCATCTCCGAGGAGGTGCCGCTCTACCCGATCCTGCACCGCAAGCTGCCCACCGCCTGGGACGAGAAGGCCCTGTCGGGCTTCAAGCCCATCCCCACCACGGGCCTGTCCTTCCTCGACGTTTCACGCGTCTGACCGGCCCCGACGAGAAAGCACCATGTTCGCACTCCTACGGCTGACCGTGAGACGGCTGGTGACCCTGCCGCTCATGCTGCTGGGGGTCACGTTGCTGGTCTTCGTGGTCCTCCAGTTCTCGCCCAACGATCCCGCGTACAACGCCCTGGGCGAAGGCGCGAGCCCGGAGGCGCGGGCCGCATACATGGCGGAACACGGACTGGATGACCCCCTTCCAGTCCGGTACGTCCGGTTCCTGGGGCAACTGGTCCAGGGCGACCTGGGCTACACCGCCCCGCCGGCCGCGCCCGTGATCGACCGGGTCGTCATGGCCTTCCCCCTCACGATCCAGCTGACCGTGCTGGGCCTGGTGCTCGCCGTCGCCGGCGCCCTGGCCTTCGGCGTCACCGGCGCGCTCTACCGCGACCGGTGGCCCGACCAGGTGGCCCGCGTGCTCTCCATCGCGGGTGTGGCGATGCCCTCCTTCTGGCTGGGCATCCTGCTCATCCAGGAGTTCGCGCTGGGCATGAAGATCTTCCCGACCGGCGGATACGTGAACCCCGCCGACTCCGTCTCCGGCTGGCTGCTGTCGCTGGCGCTGCCGGCGGTGGCGATCGCCATCCCGGCGGCCGCCTCGCTGTCGCGCCTGGTGCGCACGTCGATGGTGGAGGAGCTGGACAAGGACTACGTCCGCACCGCCACCGGCAACGGCCTGCCCCGCGCGATCGTCGTCCGCGGCGCGCTGCGCAACGCGCTCATCACCCCGCTCACCGTGCTCGGCCTGCGGGTCGGCTACCTGCTCAGCGGCGCCGTGGTCATCGAGACGATCTTCGACCTGCCCGGTATGGGCAAGCTCATCCTCGAAGGCGTCACCAACGGCGACGTCGCCCTGGTCCAGGGCGCGGTGCTGACGATCGCGGTGGCGTTCCTCGTCGTGAACCTCGTGGTCGACCTGCTCTACCTCGTCGTCAACCCGCGGATCAGGGCGGTGTGAGATGTTCAGATCAGGTCTGACCGCACGGTTGTCCCGCCCCGGCATCCGCTTCCGCAGCCTCTCGCCGGTCACCGCCGTCTCCCTCGCCGTGCTGGTGGCGATCGGGCTCTTCGCCGTGCTGGCGCCGTTGTTCACCGGCGACCCGCTGGCGACCGGCACGCCCGCCACCCCGCCCGGCGCCGACCACTGGCTCGGCACCGACCGGGCCGGGCGCGACGTCTTCGCCCGGGTCGCGCACGGCGCGCGATCCTCCCTCCTCATCGGCCTGGGCGCCACCGCGCTCGCCGTCGCGGTCGGCGCGGTGCTCGGCAGCCTCGCCGCCACCTCGCGCAAGACCGTCAGCGAGGGCATCATGCGGGTCCTCGACGTCATCATGGCGTTCCCGGGGATCGCGCTCGCGGCGGTGCTGGTGGCCGTGTTCGGCCGCCATCTCCCGGTCCTGATCGGCACCATCGCCTTCCTGTACGTGCCGCAGCTCACCCGGGTGGTACGGGCCAACGTCCTGGCGCAGTACGGCGAGGACTACGTCGCCGCCGAGAAGGTCATCGGCGCGTCCCAGCGGCACATCCTCGTCAAACACGTCGCCGTCAACTGCGCCGCGCCCATCATGGTGTTCGCCACCGTGCTGGTCGCCGACGCGATCATCTTCGAGGCCAGCCTCTCCTTCATCGGGGCCGGCATCCAGGACCCGGCGCCGAGCTGGGGCAACGTCCTGGCGTACGGACGTCAGATCGTCCTGGCGGGCGGCTGGTGGGCCACGTTCTTCCCTGGCCTGGCCATCCTGCTCACCGTCCTCGCGCTCAACCTGCTCGCCGAAGGGCTCACCGACGCCTGGGCCGCGCCCCGCTCTGCCCGGCGGACCGCCGCGCCGGCCGAGGCGGAGCAGGCCGCGGCCGTGCTCGCGGAGGAGAGCGCCGAGACCGGCGACGCGCTCGCCCGGCTCGCCGCCGTGGCGGCCGAGCGCCCGCCCCGCGTCCCGCCGCTGCCGCCCGAGGCCGCGCCGCTGCTGTCGGTCGAGGACCTGACCATCCGCTTCCCCCAGCGGTACGGTGACGTCCCGGTCGTCCAGTCGCTGTCCTTCGACGTACGGGTGGGCGAGACGCTCGGCCTGGTCGGCGAGTCCGGCTGCGGCAAGAGCCTGACCAGTCTCGCGATCATGGGCCTGCTGCCCAGGGCCGCCGAGGTCAGCGGCCGGATCGTCTACGACGGCCGCGACATCCTGCGCCTGCCGCCACGCGAGCGGCGGGCGATCTCCGGCCCGGAGATCGCCATGGTCTACCAGGACGCCATGTCGTCGCTGAACCCGTCGATCCTCGTCGGCACCCAGCTGCGCCAGCTCACCCGCAGAGGCGGCACCCGCACCCCCGAGGAGCTCCTGGACCTGGTGGGCCTGGACCCCCACCGCACCCAGCGCAGCTACCCGCACGAGCTGTCCGGCGGGCAGCGCCAGCGGGTGCTGATCGCCATGGCGCTCTCGCGCGGCCCCCGGCTGCTGGTCGCCGACGAGCCCACCACGGCGCTCGACGTGACCGTGCAGGCCCAGGTGGTGGAGCTGCTGGTCAAGCTGCGCGACGAGCTCGGCTTCGCGATGCTGCTGGTCTCCCACGACCTCGGCCTCGTCGGCCAGCTCGTGCACCGCATCGCCGTGATGTACGCGGGACAGCTCGCCGAGATCGGCACCACGGGCTCCCTGTTCTCCGGCGCGGAGCACCGCTACGCCCGGGGCCTGCTCGGCTCGGTGCTCTCCCTGGAGAGCGGGGCCAAGCGGCTCCACCAGGTGCCCGGCGTGGTCCCGGCGCCGCAGGACTTCGGTCCCGGCTGCCGTTTCGCCGGCCGGTGCGTGGCGGCCGACGCGACCTGCCGCACCGCCCCGCCGCAGCTGACCGGCGACTCGCACAAGCACGCGCGGGCCTGCTTCCATCCCGGAGGGGGACACCTGTGAACGAGCCAGTCGTCAGCCTCGAGAACGTGCACGTGGTGCACACCGCCCGCAGCGGCGGGCTGGTGCGCCGGGACAAGGTGCACGCCCTCACCGACGCCACCGTCTCCGTCGGCCGGGGCGAGATCCTCGGCGTGGTCGGCGAGTCGGGATGCGGCAAGTCCACCCTGGCCAAGGTCGTGGTCGGCCTCCAGGCGCCCACCTCGGGCACGGTGCGCTTCCGCGGCGAGGACCTGTGGTCCCTGCCTGCCGCGCGCCGCCGCCGGGAGTTCGGCGCCGGGGTGGCCATGGTCTTCCAGGACGCCTCCACCGCGCTGAACCCCCGCCTGCCGGTGCGCCGCATCCTGCGCGACCCCCTCGACGTGCACCGGCGCGGCACGGTCAAGCAGCGCGAGGAACGCGTGCGCGACCTGCTCGACCTGGTCGGGCTGCCGGGCCACGTGGCCGAGGCGCTGCCGGGCCAGCTGTCCGGCGGTCAGCGCCAGCGGGTCGCCGTGGCCCGGGCGCTGACCCTGGAACCCGACGTGATCGTCGCCGACGAGCCCACCAGCGCGCTGGACGTCTCCGTCCGCGCCCAGGTGCTCAACCTCCTCCTCGACCTGCGCACGAGCCTGGGGCTCGGCCTGGTGTTCATCTCCCACGACATCCAGACGGTCCGCTACCTCGCCGACCGGATCGCGGTGATGTACCTCGGCCGCGTCGTGGAGGAAGGCCCCGTCGCCGCCGTGGCGGGCGAGGCCCGTCACCCGTACACGCGGGCGCTGTTCTCGGCCACGCCCAGCCTGCTCGACGACACCGAGCGGATCGTGCTCACCGGCCCGGTCCCGTCGGCCACCCATCCGCCGTCCGGCTGCCCGTTCCGCACCCGCTGCTGGAAGGCCACCGACGAGTGCGCGCGGGAGTTCCCGCCCGCCACCCGTGCGGAGGGTGAGGACGAGCACTCCTGGCACTGCATCCACCCCGAATCACCCGTAAGGAGTCTCCTTTGAGTCCCCGCGAGCCCCGCTTCGGCGGCGTCATCCCTCCGGTCGTCACCCCTTTGACGCCGGACGGCGAGGTCGACGCCGCGTCCCTGGAGCGCCTGGTCGAGTTCCTGATCGAGGCGGGGGTCAGCGGCCTGTTCGCCCTCGGCAGCTCCGGCGAGGCGGTCTTCCTCACCGACGCCCGGCGCGACAAGGCGCTGGAGGTCGTGGCCCGGACGGCCGCGGGCCGGGTGCCCGTGCTCGCCGGCTGCATCGAGACGACCACCGGCCGGGTGATCGAGCGGGCCGAGATCGCCGCGAAGCTCGGCGCGGACGCCGTCGTGGTGACCGCCCCCTTCTACGCCCGCATCCACCCGGTCGAGGTGGACCGGCACTTCCGCGCCGTCAGGTCGGCCGTGGACCTGCCGCTCCTGGCCTACGACGTGCCGGTGTCGGTGCACACCAAGCTCACCACCGACCTCGTGCTGTCGCTGGCCGCCGACGGGGTCGTCGACGGGCTGAAGGACTCCAGCGGCGACGACGTCGGCTTCCGCCAGGTGGTGCTGGGCGCCGAGGGCATCGCCGGGTTCTCGGCGCTGACCGGGCACGAGGTCGTGGTCGACGCGATGATGCTCGCCGGGGCCGACGGCGCCGTGCCGGGGCTGGGCAACGTCGACCCGCACGGGTACGTACGGCTGCTGCGGGCCTGCGCCGAGGGGCGCTGGGCCGACGCGAAGGCGGAGCAGGACCGGCTGACCCGGCTCTTCCGCATCGTGGACGCCGCGTCCCCGGCGACCGCGGGCGGCAGCACGCGCGGCGTCGGCGCGTTCAAGACCGCGCTCGCGCTGCGCGGCGTCATCGGCCACGCCGCCGTCGCCGCGCCCATGCGCGAGCTGACCGCCGAGGAGAGCCGCGCCGTCGCCGTCCACCTGGAGGAGGCCGGGCTGCTGTGAGCCTCGTCGTCGGCCTGGACATCGGCGGTACGAAGACCGCGGCCGGCGTGGTCGACAGGACCGGCGCCGTGCTGGCCACCGCGACCCGGCCCACTCCCGCCGGCGGCGGCCCTGAGGCGATCCTCGGCACCGCCGCCGAGCTCGTCCGCTCGCTCGACGGCCGCCGGGGGATCGTCACCGCGGTCGGCGTGGGCAGCGCCGGGGTCATCGACCCGCGGCGCGGCGTGGTGGTCTCCGCCACCGACGCGCTCGCCGGATGGGCCGGGACGGACCTGCGCGGCGAGCTATCCCGCAGGCTCGGGCTGCCGGTGGCGGTCGACAACGACGTGCACGCGCACGCGCTCGGCGAGCAGTGGCGCGGCGCCGCGGCCGGCCGGTCGGACGTCCTCCTGGTCGCGGTCGGCACCGGCGTCGGCGCCTCGGTCGTGCTCGGCGGCCGGGTCCGGCACGGCGCGCACGCGGTGGCCGGGCACGCCGGTCACGTGTCCGTGGCCGCGGCGGCCGGCGTGCCCTGCCCGTGCGGCGGCCAGGGACACGTGGAGGCGGTCGCCTCGGGCCCCGCGCTGCTGCGGGAGTACCGCAGCAGGAGCGGAGCGGCGGCCGCGGACCTGGCCGAGGTGGCCCGGCTGGCCGAGGCCGGGGATCCGGTGGCCGCGGGCGTGCTGGCCGAGGGCGGGGCCGCGCTCGGCTCGCTCATCGGCGGGCTGATGAACGTCATCGACCCGGAGATCGTGGTGATCGGGGGCGGTGTCGCCGGATGCGGTGAGGCGTGGTGGCGGCCGCTGCGCGCCGCCGTCGCCGCCGACGCGCTGCCGGCCCTGCGCGGCGTCCCGGTCGAGCCTGCCGCGCTCGGCGGGACCGCCGCCCTGCTCGGCGCGGCCAGACTGGCCCGCGCCGCCGCCCCGGACCCCGTCGAGGAGGACCTGTGAACCCCGTGCTGGACGCCGTACGCGGCCGGCTCATCGTCTCGTGCCAGGCCTACCCGGGCGAGCCGATGCGCGACCCCGACACGATGTGCCGGATGGCCCAGGCAGTCGCGGCGGGCGGCGCCGCCGGCATCCGGGCCCAGGGCCTGGAGGACCTGCGGCGCATCCGGGCGGCGCTGGACCTGCCGCTCATCGGCCTGTGGAAGGACGGCGACGGAGACGTCTTCATCACGCCGACCCTGGAGCACGCGCTGGCCGTGGCCGCCACCGGCGCCGACGTCGTGGCCATCGACGCCACCGGCAGGCCCCGGCCCGACGGCCGGACGCTCGCCGAGACGGTCAGCGCCGTGCGCGACCGCACCGGCAAGCTGGTCATGGCGGACGTCTCCACGTACGAGGAAGGACTCGTGGCGGCCGAGGCGGGTGCGGACGTCGTCGGGACGACGCTGTCGGGATACACGCCGTACTCGCGCCCGGGACCCGAGCCGGACCTGGAGCTGGTCGCCGCGCTGGCCGCCGAGCTGCCCGTCCCGGTGATCGCCGAGGGGCGCGTCCACACCGCCGGACAGGCCGCCGCGGCGGTCGAGGCGGGCGCGCACGCCGTGGTGGTCGGCACGGCCATCACCCACCCGACCACGATCACCCGGTGGTTCGCGGCCGAGGTGACGAGGGCTGGGGCGTGACCTCCATGGTTCGGGCAGAATCGTTCCATGCGCACCCCAAGGGAGCGCAAAGCATAGGACGTCTGACGTCTTATGCTTGGGTGAACGCCTAAGACGGCATCGCGGGAAAGGCAAGAGATGGCGCTGGATTTCCCTGGCCCCGGTCCGGGCCGGTATGCGTTGCGGCGGCAGGCGGTGACGGAGCAGATCAAGGCGTTCATCCTGCAGAACCACCTGAAGCCCGGCGACCCGCTGCCCACCGAGACCGTGCTCTGCGAACGGCTGGGCGCGAGCCGCTCCAGCGTGCGCGAGGCGATCAAGACGCTGAGCGCCCTCGACATCGTCGAGGTGCGGCACGGCCACGGCATGTACGTCGGCCACCTGTCGCTGGTGGCGCTCGTGGAGAGCCTGGCCTTCCGCGCCCAGCTGAGCAGCCACGACGACTTCGCGGTGCTCGGCGAGGTGATCGGCATCCGCCAGCTCCTCGAGCAAGGCCTGGCCGCCTCCCTCCTGGCGGCCCTGCGCGACTCCCACTTCGAGGCCCTGACCACGCTGGTCACCGAGATGCGCGAGCTGGCCGACCGGGGAGAGAGCTTCGTCGAGCAGGACCGGGCCTTCCACCTGCTGCTCATGGAGCCGCTCAACCTCGACCTCGTGCAGCAGCTCACCGGGGCGTTCTGGGACGTCCACAGCATGGTCGCGCCGCTGCTCGCGCCGTCCACCGAGGAGGGCAGGGAGACCGTCGAGGCGCACGCGGCCATCGTGACGGCCGCGCGCCGGCGCGACGTGCCGGCCTTCCAGGCGGCGATCGAGGCCCACTACGGTCCCGTGCGCAAGCAGCTCGCCACCCGGCTGAGCGAGCACGGCCGCGCGACGGCCGACGACGGTTCCTGATCGGGCTCACCCGAGCAGTGAGATGTCGGCCGCGGGTTGCCGTTGACCCCTGACCGGTTCGGCGGCGGGATCCGCTATACCTGAGAGGCCGACCGGCGCCCGCCCCCCAGTGAGCGCCTCCAGCAACGGAGAACGACACGTGCAGCTCATGCGCATCGGCGCGCCAGGCGCCGAGAAGCCCGTCGTCCGCGTGGACGAGACCCACTACATCGACGTCTCCGACGTCACCCCCGACTTCGACGAACGGTTCTTCGCCCGCGGCGGCGCCGCCCTGCTCGCCGACCGCGTCGCCGAAGGCAGCCCGCGCGCTTTCGCGGGGGAACGGATCGGCGCCCCGATCGCCCGCCCGCACCAGATCCTCTGCATCGGGCTCAACTACAGCGACCACGCTGCCGAGACCGGCCAGGCCGTGCCCGACGAGCCCATCCTGTTCACCAAGTCGCCCAACACCCTCGTCGGACCGTACGACGACGTCCGCATCCCGCGAGGCGCCACCAAGACCGACTGGGAGGTCGAGCTCGGCGTCGTCATCGGCCGCCGCACCTCCTACCTCGGCTCGGTCGAGGAGGCCCGCGACGCCATCGCCGGCTACTGCGTCGTCAACGACGTCAGCGAACGCGCCTTCCAGATGGAACGCGGCGGCCAGTGGAGCAAGGGCAAGTCGGCCGAGACGTTCAACCCGGCCGGACCGTGGCTCGTCACCCCCGACGAGATCCCCGACGTGCGCGACCTCGGCATGTGGCTGGACGTCAACGGCGTCCGCCGCCAGACCGGCACCACCAGGACCATGATCTTCGACCCGTACGTCATCGTGCACCACCTGAGCCAGTTCATGGTCCTGGAGCCCGGCGACCTGATCAACACCGGCACCCCGCCCGGCGTCGGCATGGGCCACGACCCGCAGATCTGGCTCCAGCCGGGCGACGTCATGGAGCTCGGCATCGACCGCCTCGGCAGCCAGCGCCAGCGGGTCGCGGGGCCCCGGTAGTGCGCGCCCTGGTGCTCACCGGCCCAGGCACGGCCGAGGTCCAGGAGGTCGAGCCGCCCACCGCCGCACCCGGCGAGGTGATCGTCGACGTCGAACGGGCCGGCGTGTGCGGCACCGACGCCGAACTGTTCACCGGCCACATGAGCTACCTGCGCACCGGCCGGTCCTGGTACCCGTTACGCCCCGGCCACGAATGGTGCGGCCGCGTCACCGCCGTCGGCGACGGCGTGTCCCGCGACTGGCTCGGCCGCCGCGTCACCGGCGACACCATGCTCGGCTGCGGCCACTGCGACCGCTGCCGGGCCGGCCGCCACCACGTCTGCGCCGACCTGGCCGAGATCGGCATCAGCCGGGGCCGCCCCGGCGCGCTGGCCGAACGCCTCGCCGTGCCCGCCACCGCCCTGCACCCGCTGCCCGACACCGTGGACCCCACCCTCGGCGCCCTCGTCGAACCCGGCGGCAACGCCCTCCGGGCCGTCCGCGCCGCCGCCCTCTCGCCCGGCGAACGCCTCCTGGTGCTCGGGACGGGCACCATCGGCCTGCTGGTGGCGCTCTTCGCGCGGGCGTACGGCATTGACGTCCACGTCCTCGGCCGCGAAGAACCCGGCCTGCGCCTCGCCGAGACCCTCGGCGTCACCGGCGCCTGGACCCTGCCGTCCCTGCCGTCCCTTCCCTGGGACGCCGTCGTCGACGCCGCCAACGCACCCGACCTCCCCGCCCTCGCGGTCCGGCTCGTCGAACCCGGCCGCCGCGTCGTCTACATCGGCCTGGCCGGCACCCCGTCCACCCTCGACACCCGCGACCTCGTACTCAAGGACGTCACCGCCGTGGGGATCCTGGGCGGCTCGGCCGGGCTGGCCGGGGCGATCACCGCCTACGCCGACGGCTCCGTGGATCCTGGGCCGCTGGTGGCGGCTACGGTCGGGCTGGGGGACACGGCGGGGGTGCTGGCGGGGGACCGGCCGACCGGCGCGGGGGAGGGCACGACGGCTACCGGAGACCGCCCCACCGGCATCGACCCTCGCCCCACAGGTGTCGACCCTCGCCCCACCGGCGTGGACCCTCGCCCCGCAGGTGTCGGACCGAAGATCCACATCGACCCGCGCCGCTGAACCAGCGTCACCTCTTCGTACGGCCCCTTGAGCGTCGTACGGCCCCTTGAGCTTCGTATGGTTCCTGGAACGCGCGACCCCAACAGAACTCTCGTTCGCGAAGGGCATCGGAGCGTAGCCTTGACCGGTGTTCTCGCCCCATGGCCCGTCGCTGCCCGAACTGATGGTGCAGGCGCTGTCCTCGGTCGAGCGCGGCTACGACCTGCTCGCCCCCAAATTCGACCACACGCCCTTCCGCACCCGCGACGGCATCCTCGACGCCACCGCCGACGCCCTGCGCCCACTCGGCCCCTTCGAGCACGGGCTCGACGTGTGCTGCGGCACCGGCGCCGCCATGCGAGTCCTGCGGCCCCTGTGCCGGGAAAAGCTCACCGGCGTCGACTTCAGCACCGGCATGCTCGCCCAGGCCCGCCACGCGCACCCCGACGCCACATGGGTCCAGGCAGACGCCCGAGCCCTGCCGTTCACGGCCTCCTTCGACCTGGCGGTCACCTTCGGCGCGCTCGGCCACTTCCTGCCCGCCGAGCGTCCAGCCCTCTTCGCCGGAGTCCACCGCGCACTCCGCCCCGAGGGCCTCTTCGCCTTCCCGATCCCCGCCCCGCCGCCCGTCACCTCCGGCCTGTACTGGGGAATGCTCGGCTTCGACCTCGCCATGCGCGTCCGCAACGCCGTCTGGCGCCCGCCCTTCGTCATGTACTACCGCACCTGCCCCCTTCCCACGATCCACGACGAACTGACGACCACCGGCTTCAGCGTCACGACCGTCCCCCTGACGGCACTGGGCACCCGCGACGACGGCACCCCCCGATGCCACCTCGTCCTCGCCCGCAAACCCTGACCACCCAGCACCGTTCCCGGCCGACCCAGCCGATACGCGCTCCGCCCGACGATCTCGGCTTCCCCGGCGCCCGGCCGGCCCGCTCCGACGAGGGCACCGTTGCTCCAGGACGTGACGGGTCCGGGCGGACACGGGGGAAATCGTGTACATGGCACGTCGCCGGATCATGCACAATAAGGCGAGAGCGCCCTTAGCTCAGCTGGATAGAGCACCGGACTTCTAATCCGACGGTCGCAGGTTCGAATCCTGCAGGGCGCGCTTATCCCGAGGCTATGACCTGCGGGTATTCGACGGGCTCGACAGCGGCACCCTTGGGGATGGTGCTGGGGGGACCGAGGGGAGACCCCCAGTCGGGGACACTCCCTCCGCGACGCTTTTCGCGGCACCAGCGCCGCGCTCGCTTCGGCCGCCGCCCATGCTTCCGCCCAGAGACAGGCGGACCCGCTGGGCGACCAGGGTGTCGCCGATGTCGCGGGCGTCGGGGGCCGAGCGTGCGAGCCGGTCGAGTTTCGGGACCACCAGGGTGTCGCCGGCGCGTACGGCCGCGAGGGCTTGGTCGAGGCCGGGGCGGGCGCGGTTGGTTCCGGTGAGTCCCTCGTCGAGACAGATCCGGTCGCCCGCGACGCCGAGACCGGTGAGGATCTCGCGTCGGGCGGTGGGATCTTGCAGGACGGTGGAGCATCTGGCGTAGCCGATCAGTTCTCCCGCCCCGAAAGGGACCGTTCAGCCCCCATCACCGGACAGTTTCGCGGACCACCTATCTGAGACAGCGTTTCCGCAGGTCGCGTCTTCGCGGACCGGCAGTGCGGCGTGTCTCGTTGAGCGAACCTCTTACGGACAGCCGATCGCGAGAGCGCGAGAGAACCTGCACATGTGATTCCACATCGTTGATGGACCGATGTCGGCCGGGGCCATGGGTCAGCCGGCGCGTAGTGCCTTGACGACGGCGATGGCTTCGTCGAGCAGGTCGATCGGGCAACCCCAATAGTCATAGATGCCGCCGCGGGCGCGGTTGCTCCCGCAGATGACGAATACCCCGGTCCCCAGCCTCACCTTGAGTCGGCCGGCCAGCCATCCGACGAACCCGCTGTTGTCGAGCTCGGCTGGGAAGTGAAAGGAGAAGATCCCGAAGTGTTCAACATGTTCATGGTCTTGGGTCAGCGGGACCAGACGGCTCCAGCTCTGGTCGTCGCGGACCACGGCCAGTGTGTCGCTGGTGAGCGCCGGCGGCTGGTCGACCGGGAACTCTTCGAAGCACCAGACGCCGTCGTGCACGAGGACGTCGGCCTGGGCGATCACACGGCGCAGACGCTCTTCGGTCTGTTCGGGCGTCTCCATACTGACACTGACCATCGGTGATATCTCCTCTGTGGTCTGCTCAAAGGCCCTACAGTTGATCACCGCATGGCATGCGCGCAGCACAATCCCGGCACGGCGCTGGCCCTGACAACACCGTCGCTCAATCGCTGATTCCTGGAAGTGCGCCGTCGGTGCCTACGGCGCAGAGCGCTGAAAGATCGTTTTATCTGACGCTACCGCTGTTGGTGTTCGTAGAAGGCGCGGACGCGGGCAGCCTGACCGTGCTGCTTGAGCTCGACGACGTCCAGCACGCGGTTGCCGTTCTCCCGCCGGTAAAGCAACGCATAGCCGCCCGGGCCGGGCAGCAGCGCTTCCTCGGACAAGGACAGGTCCGGAGCCAGTTTGCAGGCTCTCTCGCCCTTGTTCAGCTGCCGTCCGATCCGCCGGCGGTAGGAGGGATCAGACAGGTATTTCGCGGCGTGGATCGTCCGGCGCCTGGTCGTCAGGCTCCACGTGGGGGACCGGCAGTCCCGGACACTACCGCTTCAGCACGGTAGTTTCGACACGGTCCGGCCTGCCTACGACTCACCTACCTGCAGGAATGTCAGAACGCGCGAAGCCCTGACACTACCCTGCACACTGATTCGGACTATCGCACCGATGGCGGGCCGTCACCGGGCGCGGCACCAGAGGTGCCGCGCCCGGACGTCAGCCGGCGGCTACGGCGGTCAGTTCGTCCAGGACCAGGGTGCCGGTGTAGCGGGCGTCAGGGTTGATCTCGTTGAAGAATATGCGGCGCAGGCTCACGGGGTACGCCATGGTGTCCGGCAGGTCGTACGTGATCTGCTGCCATCCGGGTTCGGTGATGAAGGCGGGTTCGATCGTGTGCAGGGTGCCGTTGCGGTCGACGACCTCCAGGCGGGTCCGCTGGTCGTGGCCTTCGGACTTCACCCACAGCTTGAACGCCGTCGGCTGGCCGGCCACCGGGAGGAGGTTGGCGGACGGCCAGATGCCGACGCCGCGCGTCTCGGTGCTCTGGGTGAAGTCGTAGTCCAGCTTCAGCCCGTTCCCGACGTGTCCGTCAGGGGTGGAGGAGGCGGTGCCGGCGGCGCGCAGGCTCCAGAAGTTCCAGTTCGAGGTGTCGTCGAAGGTGTCCACGACGTCCTGGGACGTCCCGATGCCGACGACCAGCTCGGTCCGCACGCCGCCGGCGGACACCGTGACGACGTGCTCGCCCTCGGCGGCCCGCGCGGTGACGGTGAACGCGCCGGTGCCGGTCGCGGTCAAGTCCAGCGCCGCCTTGTCGTAGGTGAGGTGGACGTCGGCGGGGTCGATGGGGGCCGCGTACCCGGCGGAGTCCGAGCCGTCGACCTCGAAGGTTCCCTGGGCGCCCTGGTTCAGCAAGTTGATGCGGCGGGTGTCGGTCTCCAGGCGGGCCAGCCGGCCCAGCACGGTGAGGTCGATGTCTCCGGCGGCCTTGCCGTGCCGGGCCGTCACGGTCGTCTCACCGGACGACAGCGCGCGGAAGACGCCGTCGCGGTCTACCCGGCCGATCCGGCTGTTCTTGACCCGCCACTGCGGCTTGATCTTGCGCGGCACGCCGGCGGGACCGTACGTCTCGTCGTACGCGGCCGCCGTCAGCCGGCGGGTCAGTCCGGGGAAGACCCGCTCGGTACGCCACGACGCGGCGGCCTCGGGCCCGGGGAATCGGTCGCGTTCCGTCGCCGTGCTGACCCAGAAGCCCTTGGCCTTGCCGCTGCCCTTGGGCAGGAACATGGCCAGCCCGGTCGGTACGGGACGGGTGCCCGCCGCGTCGGACGGCCGGTTGACGAGGTCGGCCTGCTTCTGGCCGGGTTCGCGCACGACGAGTGTCGTCGAGCCGCCGCCGTCGAGGTTGAGCGCGCTGTGGGCGCCCAGGTCGGCCATCATCTTGGCCAGCTCGTTCAGCCCGATACCGCGGGAGAACTCGGGTTGCCGGCCATCCACTGCGACCAGCCACATCTTGGTCCCGTCGGCCGAGAATCCGACGGCGGTCCTGGGCTCCGGCGTGTTGTTCTCCGGCGGCAGTTCGAGCGGCTTGCCGTCCGCGACGATGAGCTGACGTCCGCTCACGGCCGCCTTGACCTTCATGTCGCCGGGAGCCCGTACGGCATAGTCCACGGAGACCGGGTCGCCGACCCGCAGCGAGGACAGCGCGTCGGCACCGGCCTCGCGTCCCACCAGCACGAACGCGCCGTCGGCGATCGCGCCCTCGCGGGGAACGTCCACCACCTCGGCCACGACGCCGTCGCGCACGACCACCTCGATGGTCCGCGCGACGCCCCTGACCGGATGGCAGCGGCAGTACGTGCCCCAGACCGGGGTGAACATCCCGATCTGGTCCTTGAGCAGCTCGGCCTTGTTGAGCGCGTCCAGCGGGACGGTCCTGCCGGGCAGCTTGACGGTGCCCTCGAAGACGATCTCGCCGATGGCGCCGACCTGGTCCTCGGAGAACATCACCGCGGTCTGGTCCGTCTGGGTCGCCTTGGTGTTGGGCAGCGGCGACTGCAGCAGCTCTCCCTCCTGGATGGCCACGCCCCAAGGCGCGCCGGAGGCGGCGATGTCGAAGTAGTCGGCGTTCGTCGCCGCGATGGCGCCCGCTTCTCGCGCCATGTCGAGCAGCGGCCGCCGCGCGGCGACCTGGCCGGGGAACAGCCGCCCGATCCGCACGCCGGCCTTGAGGTCGACGGACATCTGGTACGTCTGCAGCCAGCCGGGCTCCCCGGTGGCGCCGTCGGGCCCGTACAGCTCGACCGTGCTCAGCTCGACGCCGGGAGCGACCGGCTGGGTCTCGCGGTAGGTCTCGGTGCGGCCGTCGAGGACCACCGCGGCGGCGGGCGTCGGCGTCCCCGCGTATGCCGGCCCGGTCAGGACCAGGGCGAGAGCCGCTGATAACAGGGCAGAGGGGACTTTCCATCGCATCAAACCGTGACGGGACATGACCATCCTCCTCAAACAGCGATACCGGTCGCGCGCCGGAGCATGTACGCGGTCACCGGCGCGAACTCGGCGGGCGTGAAGTTGTCCTCGATCGGCAGGACGTGCTCGTGCCGTCCCCTGGCGCGCGCCAGGAACAGAGCGACGTCGTTGGCGTCGGCGATCGACAGCGTGTGCAGGCCGGCCGCGATCGCCGCGCCCGCCATGCCGTGGTCGGCGATGACGAGATCGATCCGCACGCCGCCGGCGATCACCGCGGCGATCATGGCCTCCATGTGGTCAGGCCGGTGGGTGTGCAGGATCGCCTCGTCGTGGAAGGCGCACGCGACCCCGCCGAAGAACCGGATCCCCGTCTCGCCGGCGGCGTGAGCCCCGACGGCGCGGTCGAGCCGGTGGTCGTCGAGGACGCGGACGATCCTGTTGCCCGCGTTCCGCAACGCGCGCGCCAGGTCGGCGTAGTGGTCGAGCAGCCCGGTCGGGTGCCCGGTGGCCAGCAGCACCGTGCCGCCGCCGTCCCGCAGGAAGGGGGCGAGGGCGTCGGCGTGCGCCCTGATGCCGGCCAGCGTGTGGTCGGGCGCGATGTACCCAAGCTCGGGGTCGCCGTCCGTGATGCGGTCGCCGATGCCGGCCTCGACGGCGGTGACGACCTCGTCGATGGACGCGGTACGCCAGTCCTCCAGGCCGAAGGTGTTGTCGGCGTCTCCTTCGAGCATCTTGTGCGCGTACGCCAATGACTGCCGGCGGACGGTCCTGATGCCGCCGGACAGGCTCCGCTCGACGAGCAGGTCGCGCAGGTCCGCCTCTTCGTGTGCGATGCCCATGCCGTCAGCTCGCCGCGGCCGCGGCGACGGGCCGGGCGGCGGCCTCCGGTGGGCGCCACCCGCCCTCGACCCTGGGGAACGCCCGCGCCGCGCCCTTGCCGATGCTCAGCCGGACGTTCGCTCCTGGCGACCAGCCGCTCTGGGCCGAGTGCACGATCACCACGGAGCCTCCGGCCTCGACGTAGGTGCGGACGACCGGGCCGAGGAACTGCACGTCGCGGACGACCCCGCGCAGCGCCTCCGCACCGGGTGCGTCCTCCTCGCCGAGCGAGCTGAGCGACACGTCCTCGGGACGTACGGACACGTCGACGGGCGCGCCGGGAGAGACGGGAGACGACGTGCTCGCGGGCGTCGTGGGGAGCACCGCTCCGGCGACGTTCACCTCCCACGACTCGTCCGACCCGCCGGCGTACTCCCCTGCCAGCCAGTTCGTGATGCCGACGAAGTCGGCGACGTACCCGTTGGACGGGGCCAGGTAGATCTCGTGCCCGCTGCCGAGCTGTTCGAGCGAGCCGTCCTTCATGACGGCGATCCGGTCGCCCAGGGCCAGCGCCTCCTCCTGGTCGTGGGTGACGTAGACGATCGTCGTCCCGGTGTCGCGCTGGATCTCGCGCAGCTGGGTGCGCAGCTGGATGCGGGTCTTCGCGTCGAGGTTGGACAGCGGCTCGTCCATGAGCAGCACCGACGGCCGGATCGCCAGCGACCGGGCGACGGCGACGCGCTGCTGCTGCCCGCCCGAGAGCTCGTTCGGTCGCCGGCCGCCGAGTCCCGCGAGGCCGACCAGGTCGAGCGCCTCCCCGGTACGGCGGGCCCGCTCGTCCTTGGCCAGTTTCTGCGCCTTCAGCCCGAACTCGATGTTCTCCGCGACGGTGAGGTGCGGGAAGATCGCGTAGTCCTGGAACACCATGGACGTCGGCCGCGCGTCGGGCCCGTAGCCGGACACGTCCACGCCGTCGATGAGCACGCTCCCGCTGTCCGGCTGGATGAACCCGGCGATCATCCGCAACGTGGTGCTCTTGCCGCACCCGCTGGAGCCGAGGAGGCAGAGGAATTCGCCGCGGCCGACGACGAGGTCGAGGTCGCGAACGGCCGGCACCCCGTCGAACGACTTGCACAACGACTTCAGTTCGATCATGGAATCTCCGTCAGCAGGTGTCACAGGTCGTAGAGCCGCAGCCGGGAGCCGAGGGCGAGCTTCGCGACGGCCAGCCCGGCGAAGCTGACCACCATCAGGCCGGCCGCGACGCCGGTCGCGGCGCCCCACTGGCCGAACTCGGCGAGGTTGACGATGGTGGGCGCGCCCAGGCCGATGCCCGGCGAGGTCAGGAAGATCACGGCACTCAGCGTGTTGATCGCGTGGAGGAACCCGAACACGAGCGACGTGGTGAACGCGCCGCCCAGCAGGGGGAACATGATCTGGACGATGACCCGGGCGCGCGAGGCGCCGAGGTCGGTGGCGGCCTCGTCGATCGACGGGCTGATCTGGTTGATGGTGGTCACCGCGGTGCGGTAGCCGACCGGGATGGCCCGCACGACCATGACCAGCACCAGGATCAGCGCGGTGCCGGTCAGGGCGATCGGCGGCTCGTTGAACGTGAGCAGCCACGAGATGCCGATCATCGTCCCGGGGATCGCCGACGGCAGCACCGCGAGCCCGTCCAGCACGCCTCGGCCGAAGACCCGCGTGCGGTGCACGACATATGCGGCGACCAGCGTGCTGATCGTCGTGATGATCGCTGCCGTGGCGGAGAACAGCGCGGAGTTGCGGATGTCGTCACCGCGCAGGAGTGCCGTTCGCCAGTGGTCCAGCGTGAGGCTCCAGTCCGCGCCCCACGCCCGGGTGAACGAGCCGGCCATGATGCTCCCGTAGATGAGGATCATCAGGACGCTGACCAGGCCGAGGACGGTGAGGAGCCCGCGCCGCACCGCCGCGGGCAGCGGAGCGGGCGGCAGGCTCCCCGTCTTCCCCGACACGGTGACGGCGGAACGCCGCGCCAGGACGCGGCGCTGGATCAGGAAGAGGATCAGCGTCGGTACGAACAAGAGCACGCACAGCACGGCCGCCATCCCGAAGTCCTGCCGGCCCACCGCCTGCACATACGCCTCGACCGAGAGCACCTGGTACCCGGCGCCGATGAGGACGGGGTTGCCGAAGTCGGTGATGACGAACATGCCGACGAGCAGCAGCGCGTTCAGGATCGTGGGGAACGCCAGCGGCAGCGTGACCCGGCGGAAGGTCTGAAACCACGTCCAGCCGAGGTCCCGGCTGGCCCACTCCAGGGTGGAGCCGATGTTCTTCAGCGTCGGCAGCAGGGTCAGCGTGGCCATGGGGAAGAAGGCGAGCGTCTGGACGAGCCAGAGCCCGCCGAGGCCGAGGAGGCTGATGTCCAGCCCGAGCAGCTCGTGCGTGATCAGACCCCGCCGCCCGAACAGCAACAGCACCGCCAGGCCGACGACGAACGGCGGCGAGATCAGCGGGAGCAGGGCCATCACCCGCAGCACGGCCCGGCCCTTCATGTCGGGCCGGCTGAGGGCGTAGGCGAACAGGAAGCCGACCACGGTGGCGCTCAGCGTCGAGGCCACGCCGATGACGGCGGTGTTCTTCGCGGCCGTCGCCACGCGCGGCTCGGCGAGCCTGCTCCATGCCTCGCCGTCGGGCTCGAACAGCATGGCGACCGTCGGCACGAGGACGAGGAGGAGGAGCAGGCCGGCGACGTAGGCGACGAGCGTGCCCACGGTGATCCGGTCTGCCAGCAGGCGCCTGCGGCTGCGCCGCTGCCAGTCCGGCCCGGTCCCGGGGGCCCGCTCCGTCCGCACTTCCGGTACGACGGTCTGCCGGGTCGTCGAGGGCACGGGCATCAGACCCCGTACCGCTTGGCGAACTCCTTGGACACCGCGTCGCGCATCTCGCCCGCGCGCACCGGGTCGTAGTCCACCAGGTCGAGCTCGGCGAGACCCTGCGCGCCGTCGGGCAGGTCCACGTCGCTCCGCACGGGGTAGGAGTGGACGAGGTCGACGATCATCTGGGACGCCTTCCTGCCCTGGAGCCACTGGATGAACTTCTCGCCGCCCTGGGGGTTCGGCGACCCCTGGACGAGCGCGTTGCCGGAGATGACGACGCCGGTGGGCTTGGGGTAGACGAGCTCGATGGGGAACCCGGCCCCGCGCACGTTGAGCAGGTCGTGGGCGAAGGAGACACCGGCGGCGTACTCGCCGGTGGCGACCAGCTGCGACGGCGCTCCTCCGCTGTCGGTGTACTGGCCGATCAGCTTGTGGAACTCGTCGAGGAACTTCCACGCGCCCGCCTCGTCGCCGTGGCGGAAGATCTGCGTTGCCACGAACGTGTACCCGGTGCCGGACAGCGTGGGGTTCGGCATGACGAGCTGGCCCTTCAGGTCGGGGCGCAGCAACTCGTCCCACGTCGTCGGGAGCGGGGCGCCGCCGGTCTCCTCCTTCCACCGGTCGGCGTTGACGCCGACGGTCATCAGGATGAGCTCGTTGGCGTGCCAGTAGCCCTCGGGGTCGACGAACCGCTGGTCGATGCCCTCGACCGTGGGCTTGAACGACCGGATCAGTTTCTCCTTGGCGAGCGGTCCGGCGTCCCCGCTGGCCAGGCCGATCACGTCGGCCGCGGGACGGCCGGCCTCGGCCTTCAACCGTGCCAGGAGCTCGCCGGCGCTCTGTCGCAGCACCTCGACCTCGATGCCCGACTCGGCCTTGAACGCCTCGGCCAGCCGCCGGGCGGGTTCCTCGGGCATCGGCGTGTACCAGGTCACCGTGCCGCCGGACCCCGATGCGGAGTCGTCGCCACCTGATCCGCAGGCCGACCCGAACATGAGGAGTGCGAGAGAGAGCGCGCCTGCGGCGACTCGTAACAGGGACTTGTGCATGAGTGACCGCCTTCGGATCGATGCGCCCACGGGAAGGGACGCAAGGTCACGATGCACGAAATGGTGATATGTGTTGACGCAAGTTGTCAATATCTCTTGTAGACCAATTGGTCGATGGTCATCCCAGAGACGTCGCCTTGTGGGTCACTCCGCGGGGGTGCCCGAGGTCCTCCTCCGAGGTCGACGTGAGGTCCAGCTCCGATGTGATCATGTAGCGGTCGCCGCGGAACAACGTCTGGGTGAACTCGATCGGAACGCCGTCCGACATGCGGGTCGCGGTCCTGAAGAGGAACGCGGGAGAGTACGGCGGCGCCTCAAGCACGACCGACTCCTCCTGGCTGAGCACCGTCGGCTCGATGGTCTGCGTGCCCGCCGCCACCTTCAGGCCGTAGCGGTCGGAGAGCAGCTGGTAGAGGGACTTCTCCTCCAGCTCCTCGGCGGGCAGGCCGGGCACCAGCGCGTCGGGGAGCGTCGTGGTGGCGAGCGCGATCGGGTCGCCGTCGGCCAGCCGCAGCCTGCGGATCGTCACGATCGTGTCGGACGGCGCGATCTGCAGCCGCCAGCTCATGCGGACGCCCGCGTCGGAGCGCTCCACGCCGACGACGCGGGTCGAGGGCGTGATGCCGCGCCGGCGCAGCCCCATCGAGAACGACGACGCCGTCGGCGACTGGGTGATCGTGGGCCGCGCGACGTAGGTGCCGCTGCCCTGCTTGCGGATGAGATGACCGTCCCTGACCAGGTCGTCGACGGCGCGCCGCACTGTGAGCCGGGAGACGCCGCAGTCCTCTTCGAGCACGCGTTCCGGCGGGATCGGATCTCCCACGTTGAGGTCTTCGAGCAGGCTCATGATCCGCTCACGGACCATGTTGTGCTTGCGCCCGCGACGAGCGTCCGCGTCGCTCACGTCCACCCCCTCCAACCCCTTCACGGCGACACCCGCACTTCTCCCGCATTTTACGTCACGGCCACGGATTGGTATTGACGACTTGTATACCAACTCTTACAGTCACCGAAGAATCATGACCTTCCCGGTGAACCAGGGCGGGGCGCGACGACGCCCCCGCCACTCCTCCGTCCCACGGCTGGCCGCGATCGTCAGGCCGGGTCCGATCATCGTCGCATCAGGGCCGACGCATGACCACCCTGCCCGACCCGCGCCTTCCCCCGACCGGCCTCAGCCCTGAACAGCACCGTTCCGACAAAGGAGCACCGATGGGCAACTACACGGTCAATCGACGTCATCTCTTCGGGCTCGCGGGCGCCGGCGGCGCCGCCCTCGCGGTCCCCGGCCTGTTAGCGACGCCGGCGCACGCCGCGCCCCCGCCCCCGCCCGCCGCGTGGCCCACCGAGTTCGTCGAGGTGACGCCCAGCATCGAGGGCGACATCGCCTGGTACGACGTCTCGCACTGGGGCGTCGAAGGCAAAGGTTGGTCCGACACGGCGGCCTACTACGACCGGCTCCCCGCCAAGGCCGAAGGCGTCGTACCCCCCGCGGTCTGGGTGCGCAGCCGCAACTCCTCGGGGCTCCTGACCCGGTTCGTCACCGACTCGACCATCTTCCGGGCCCGCTACCAGCTCAGCCTCGCCACCATCTCGATGTACCACATGCCCGCCATCGGCCACAGCGGCGTGGACCTGTACGCGCGCACCCCGGAAGGACGCGACGCCTGGCTCGCCAACACGCACCCGGACGCGCAGAACGTCGACCAGCAGATGGGCATCGCGGTCGACCCGGGAGAGCGCCTCTATACCGCCTACCTGCCGCTGTACAACAGCCCGCAGCGGCTGGAGATCGGCGTCCAGGCCGGCGCCAAGTTCCTCGGAGTCGCACCGCGCACCACTCCACCCGCCATCTTCTACGGCAGCTCCATCATGCAGGGCGGCGTGGCGTCCAGACCCGGCATGTCCATCACCGCGCTCCTGGGCCGCCGCTTCGACGTCCCCACCATCAACCTCGGCTTCTCCGGCAACGCGCGCATGGAACCCGAGCTCGCCGAACTGCTCACCGAACTCGACGCGTCCGTCTACGTGGTCGACAGTTCCCCCAACATGAATCCGCAGCAGATCGCGGAACGCGCCGAGCCCTTCGTCCGCATCCTGCGCGCGGCCCGCCCCGACACGCCCATCGTGCTCGTCGAGGACCGCCGGTACGGGGACGGCCAATTCGTCGAGTTCCGCCGCACCCGCAACGCACAGAACGCGGCCGCCCTGCACACGGCCTACACGAACCTGCGCGGCTCCGGCGTCAGAGGTCTTTCCTACCTCTCGGCCGACAAGCTCCCCGGGCCTGAGGAACTGGTGGACGGCTCGCACCCGAGCGACCTCGGCATGGCGACGTACGCCGACGCGTACGAGAAGGTCCTGCGCCCGATCCTGAAGAGACGAGGCCACTGACCGCCGCTCTGCAACGCCCCGGGGCTGGCGACACGTCCCGGGGCACGGTCGCACGTGATGGACGTGATCATGCCAGGCGGCGGGCCGACCGGCTCTGATTGCGCGCCTTGAAGCTCCGTCATCTTTTGTAATATCAAGAGATCGAAGCGAAGTGGCGGATAACGTTGACGGTGGGGACAATGAATCGTGAGCATCTTCCTTCGCGCCCGGAAGGGCATCTCGACAGGAAGGCAAGAAATACAGCTGGATCTCTTATTGTGCTGGCCAGTGTGGTTTGGTAGCCGGTGTCATGTATCGATTCGTTACGCTTATTCCTCATTTTGAAGGTTGATCTCGATGGCTCATGCCTGACCATATGCGCGGCATCACTGCCGCGGAAGCTAGACAAGGCCAGCAAAATGGGCCGTACGGTCCGGGAGGCCAGACGGTGCCGGGGAGAACGCCAGTCGCGGACACTCCCTCCGCGACGCTTTTCGCGGCACCAGCGCCGCGCTCGCTTCGGCCGTCACCCGGGCCATCTCCGGCAGCACGGACGTGTAGATGTCCGGCGTGATCGACAAGCTGGAGTGGCGCAGCATCGAAGACGTCGTCTTCAAGTCGTTGCCCGCTGCCAGACAGGGTGGCCGCGCCATGGCGGAGGTCATGCAGACGGATCGGCGGCACCCCAGCCGCGAAGGCCAACCGCTCGCATTGTTCGGAGACCCAGTCCGGCTTGAGTTCTGCGCCGTCCTCCCGGGTGAAGACGCGGCCGCCCTGGCGCGGCCGCGCGGGCCACGGCAACCCCGTCAGACCGGGAAGTAACCCCGCCGCCAACGCCAGTGCCCGCCCGCCATCCAATGATCGAGGATCGCCCGCTGCAGCACGGTGCGGCGCGGCAGCTCCTCCACCGGCGTGCTCAGCGTGCGGAACACGAACCGCAGCGCCTCCAGGTCGGGGTCGATCCCTTCCGGCGGCTCGTACGGCTCCAGCTCGAAACGCCGCTGGAACCGGACGATGTTGGAGTCGGCGGGCAGATACTCCGCCAGCTGCAGGTCCAGCAGCCACGACCCGCACGAAAACCTCGTGTGCTTCTCGGCGGGGAAGTGCCGGGGGAAGAACGCGCGCGCCTGCTCCAGCGACGCGTCGACCGCCTCCGGCGCCAGCGGCCCGGTCTCGGGGATGTGGATGCCGAGCGTGTCGCCGCGCTGGTACTGCAGACGGCCGAGCTCGTACACCCCGCCACGCCAGTGCAGCGTCAGCCACGCCTGCATCACCGGCCAGCCCTCGCCGCGCATGCGCCGGTCGACGGCCAGGTTGCGGCCCAGGTCGGCCAGCGTCGCCCACGACACCTCGTCGGGGATGCCGTGGTCGCGGTGGTAGCCGCGGACGACGTCGACCAGTGCCAGGAACGCGTACACGTACAGGTGCCGCCAGGCCGGGCCGCGCTCGCGCGGCAGCTCCGGCCCCGGGGGCAGCCACTCGTGGCCGCCGAGGTCGGCGCGGATCAGCGCGGTGACCCGGTCGAGCAGCCAGCGCAGCTCCGGCGTCCACAGCTCCGAGCCGGGATCGGGCCAGCCGGCCAGGATCTCGGCGGCGTCGTCGGCCGGGACGGCGAGCCGTTCCAGCAGTTCGGGGGCGTCGGTCTTGGCAGGCAGCGGCGCGGGTGGTGGGTCGTCGGCGAGCCGGTGCACGCGCTCGACCTCCCCAACGGGGACGCCGAGCCGCGCGGCGACGTCGTCCAGATTCACGAACAAGATCCTACTTCGCGGGGGTGGTCTCCCCGGGCCCGATCACGGCCGTCCGGAGCGGCCGGACGGCACATGATCTCGCGGTCACACAAGCAGTCACCCTGCTCCACAGACACACAGGACGCATCACGCCGCGACACTCGCCCGGGGCATCAGGACAGGAGTGCCGGTGACTCATGCCGCAGCACCCTAAGAGGCTGCGCCGTCCGGTCCCGGGGCGATGACCGTGGGCTGACCGTCGGCCGGATCGAGAGGGAACAGCGTGGATTCCCCACCCGGCGGATGCGGCCCTGATGGACGAGGGTGAACCAGAGCGCGCCGTCGGGGCCGCAGGTGATGCCGCATGGGACCGTCGATCAACAAGAAAGAGCGATCTCCTTACCGGTGAAGCGACGCCGTAGCGCCCGGTCGTGCGTGACCACCACGAGCGTGCCCCGGTAGTCGCCGAGCGCCTGCTCGAGCTCCTCGACCAGGGTGAGCGAGAGGTGGTTGGTGGGTTCGTCCAGCAGCAGCAGGTCGTGTTCGCCCGCCAGCACTTCGGCCAGCGCCAGTCGCCGCCGCTGGCCCTCGGACAGTGCGCCGACTTTGAGGTGCAGCGCCTCGCGGTGGAACAGGCCCGTCGCGAGCAGGGCTTCCGGGTCTCTGCCGTAGGTCTCCATAACCGTTCTTTCGGGGTCGAAGGTGACTTCCTGCGCGAGGTACCCTGCCCGCCGACCGGCCTGGGCCGCGATGGCCGCCAGCAGCGTCGACTTGCCCGCGCCGTTCGGCCCGGTGATCAGCAACCGGTCGCCCGGTTCGATCCGCAGCCTGCCGTGGTCGACGTGCGTGCCGGCGCCCGCGAACCTGCCGCGGAAACACAAAGGCTTGGGCGGTCGCGGTACCGGGTCGGCTTCCAGGCGGCGCAGGCGTTCTGTGGCTTGCCGTACCCGCGAGGCGACCGAGCTCTGCACGCGGCCGGCGTTGCGGTCGTAGGCCATCTTGTTGTTGTCCTTCATCTCGCGGCCCCGCGCGACGCGGCGCGCCGTGGTCGCGGCGAACTCCTTGACCTGCTCAACCTCCTCCCGCCAGGCGGCGTAGGTCTGCTCCCAGCGCTGCCGGGCGGCCGCCTTGTCGGTCAGGAATCCGGTGTAGCCGCCGCCGAACCTGGTGATCGTGCCGCCTTCGACCTCGAGGATCGTCGTGGCCACCCGGTCCAGGAAGGTCCGGTCGTGTGAGATCGCCAGCACCGTGCCCTTGTGGGCGCGCAGCCGGTCCTCCAGCCAGGTGAGCGCCGCCTCGTCCAGGTGGTTGGTGGGCTCGTCGAGCAGCAGGATCTCTGGTGAGGCGGCCAGCACGCAGGCCAGTCCGAGCCGGGCCTGCTCGCCGCCTGACAGGGTCGACAGCGCGCGCGAGCGCTCGACCTGGGCCAGGCCGAGCCCGTGCATGGCCTTGTCGACGCGGGCGTCGGCCTCGTATCCGTCACGGGCCTCGAAGGCGGTGAGCAGCTCGCCGTACAGGGTCAGGTCCTGCTCCTCGGCGGCGCGCTGCATGTCGCGCTCGAGTGCGCGCAACTCGGCCAGCGCGGCGTCGACGGCCTGCTGGACGGTGTGGTCGCCGGGCAGGTTGAGGGTCTGGCCCAGGTAGCCGACGCCGCCGGCGGCCACCACCGTCACCTCGCCGTCGTCTGGCTGGTCCACCCCGGCGATGAGCCTGAGCAGCGTTGACTTGCCGGAACCGTTCTCGCCGACGATCCCGGCGCGCTCGCCGGGCCGGATGCTGAAGGTGAGCTGGTCAAGGACGCGGTGCTCGCCGTAGGACTTCGAGACTGCCCGGAGGGAAAGCTGTGTGGTCAGAGGAAACTCCAATCGCAACTGCTGTAGCTTTAAGCTAGCACAAGAATCTCCCCTAACGCAACTGAGGTAGACATTGGACGGACATCCCGGCGGTCGCAGCGCCCGGGTGCGCGACGCCGTACGACAGGCGACCCTCGCCGAGCACGGCTACAGCGTCGGGCTGGTGCGAAGGGGGTTCGCCGATCCGGTCGCCGGGCCGATCTCCGCCGCATTCGTGTTGGCCGCCGTACAGAGCACCGGGCCCGCGCAGACGCTGCACCCCTTCTTCGCCGCCCGCCACGAACAGGCAGCCGAAGTGGTGCGGCGGGCGGTCGCGCGGGCGAGCTCGCTGGCGGGCTCCTGGCCGTCGCCGGCCGCCTCCGTGTTGGGCAGGTGGCCCAAAGCCCCAGGGACCGCCTCGTCAGGTTCGACGAAGCGGGCGTCCGACGTCGATTCCTACCCTGAGGCGGACATCACCGTCTCTGCCTCCGGGAGGCACGGGTGAGAGCACTACGCAGGGTGGCCGTCGTGGCCGCAGCCATGTCCATGACCGTCGCCGGAATGACCGCCCCGGCATCGGCGGCGGCCGCGCAGTTACCCCTCGACTGGAAGGTCGGCGGCCAGCCCGCGACCGCGCAGCAGGTCGTCGACTACTGGGGCCTGGGCGCGCTCAAGTTCGCCAACGACCAGGGCCATGCCCCGTCCGCCGTGTCGTCGGGCCACGACGACGCGCTCAGCAGCCCCACCCCGAAGACCGGCCTGTCAGCCAAGACGGTCGGCAAGCTGTTCATCCTGAAGTCGACCACCAACACCGCCGAGGCCCCCGAAGGGGAGATCAAGACCACCTGCTCGGGCAACGTCGTGGTCAGCGCCAACAAGAGCGTCGTGCTGACCGCGGGCCACTGCGCCATCGTCAAGATCCCCTTCTCCACCGAGGAGATCATGCTCAACGGCGTCTTCATCCCGGGATTCGACGGCACGACACTGGACGCCAAGGCGACGGCCGACCCGGACGGCTACCCGGACGCGCAGATCGCGCCCCACGGGGTCTGGGCGGTTACCAACGTGTTCCTCACCGGCGCGTGGAACGCCGCACCGTTCTTCGCCGCCGGGCAGGACATGGCGGCGCTCACGGTCAGGAAGCCCGGCAGCTCGCAGCGGATCGAGGACGTCACCGGCGGGCAGCAGGTGGCCTTCAACCGGCCCCGCACCGGGCAGCGCACGGTCATCGGATATCCCCAGGACAACACCCGGGCCTGGTACCACCCCAGCAGGAACACTCCCGGCGTACCGGTCAACTCGACACCGCCGGCCCCGATCAACCACGGGGTGCCCGCATCGGACCAGCGGGAGAACGACGGCAAGGTGATGATCCAGACCACTGGGACGGCCTGGCAGGGCGGCTGGCCGTACCTCGACCCGCAACTGGCCAGCGCCCTGAGCGCGGGCTCCAGCGGCGGCCCCTGGTTCGAGGAGTACGACCCGCTCACGGGCGAGGGGATCCAGACGGCGGTCTCCAGCCGGTTCGACGGCGACCCCATCGCGCCGGACATCATCGCAAGCTGGTACGAGGGACCACACCTCGTCGGGACCTACTTCGAGGCGCAGCAGCAGGAGGCCTACCAGGCGGCGGCCGCGGCCACGCCGTGACAGCCGGGCGGCCCCACCCCATCGGCGGCGCCACGGCCTATGGCGCCTACCTTGGGGGACCGTAGGGGGACCGGCAGTCTCGGACACTCCTGTTTCAGAGCGGTATTTCCGACACTGTCCGGCCCGCCGCTTCCGCAGGGTGCGCCGATGCCTCGGAGCGCGGCGTACAGCGGCCCGCCGCCCGGCAGTGCCTCACGATCGCGACGACCGCTCACCAGCGCAGCATCGCCGCCACTCCGCCCGCCTCGGCCAGCTCGCCCGCCGCCCCGCTCTCCAGCACGGTGACCTCGCCCCCGTGCTCGAGGGCGAGCTCGATCATCTCCTCCTCCAGATCCTCGGGAGCGACGGGCTTGGGCGGCGCGGCCTTCCACCCGCCGGCGTCATCGAGCAGCAGGTGCTCGACCCGGCCCTGCCGCAGCAGGGAGAGGATGTCGTCGAGGCCGACCGCGCCGTTGCCGCCCGACAGGGCCAGGTCTCGGGCGTGTACGGCCAGCGCGGCGTCATGCCGGGCCCGCGCCTCGTCGAGAGCGGGACGCACGAACTCCAGCACCTCCGGCGGCGACAGGGCGGGATCGAGCACGGCATCCACCTGGATGATCTCCGTGCCGGCCGGCAGCGCCTCGCTCAGCACCGAGGTGTCGCGGGGGTCGCCCACCAACAACAGAGTCTCCCAGCCCAGTTGCCGAGCCTGCCCGGCTACGTGCGGGGCCGACTCGCGCAGGAACTTGGTCAGGTGTTCCTCGACGCGCTGGTCGAAGCGGTCGGGGTGGATACCACCCCGGGAGAGGCCGGGCAGCGTCTTCGACCCCTCGGCGGACCCGCCCGCGGTCGCCAGCCTGAAGTTGATCGGTTCCAGCTCGTCGGCCAGGCCGTACCGGCAATCGAACAGCCGCACGCCGTCACGCCCCACCCTGGCCACCCCGGCAGGCCTGTCGGCCTGAACGGCGGTGATGAGCGGCAGCAGATAGGCATGCTCCCGCAGCATGGCGAGGTCGCCCACCGGGAGCTGGACCCACTTGGTACGGACCTCCTCACCGGCCACCTGCGCGAACAGGGCGCGCCCCAGACCGGGACCGGCCGGGTCGAGCAGTTCGTCGATCCGCGGCTCCAGCAGGTCGAGGCGGAGGCCCACGAGCCTGGCTCGCTCGTGGTCGGGGTCCGCGGACAGCTCCTGGCGCAGCGCGGCGATCTCGTTGCGCAGCCGGGTGCGCCCGGCCTGCGTGCCCGGCTCCATCGTGGTGTAGAACGACAGCACACCGACTTCGTCGCCGAAGGCCGCCAGCTCGCGTAGATCTGCCTGGTCGAACATCACCATGACGCACTCACCTCCGTAGGCGGGGCCCTGGCGCGGACCCCGGCGGTGAGGGGGTGGCTCGATTTTATCCCGTCGCTCGTTCTCGCTGGTCAGCGGCCTGCCAGAGGGTGACGTCCGCGGACGTGACCCGAGCTCGCGCCTGGGCATCTACTCCCGCCCCGGGCGGACCTCCGCCCTCATGAACCTCTCCACCCAACTGCCCGACCGTCATCCCCACCGACTGCCGGCAATCAGTCCCGAGACCGCCACCGCCTGGACCCAGGCCGGTGGCAACGGGGCCCGCTACGCGGCTCAACTCCCCGATCGACCCCATCGCAGAACCTCAGCACTGTCCGAAACTCGATGGAGCGGATGTGGCGATCTTGTTAGGGTGTCCGGATGCCTGCTCAGCGCACCCTGCTGCCGCGCTCGACACCGGCCGCGTCAGGGGTGTCGTCCCGTTCGATCGCCGCGCTGCTGGACCGGCTCGAAGCGCAATCCGTCGAGTGTCATTCGATCATGGTCGTACGCCACGGTCACGTCGTCGCCGAAGGCTGGTGGGCGCCGTATTCGGCCGAGCGCCCGCATCTGCTTTACTCGCTGACCAAGTCGTTCACCTCGGTCGCCGTGGGGCTCGCGATCGCCGACGGGCTGCTCTCGCTGGACGATCGGGTGGTGGACGTGTTGCCCGACCACGTTCCGGCCGGCATCTCGGAGCAGGGACGCCGTCTCACCGTTCACCACCTGCTGTCCATGACGAGCGGGCACCGTACGGACAGCCTCGCCGAGGCCTGGCAACTGGAACCGGGCGACCTGGTGAAGGGCTTCCTGCGCGTACCGTTTCCCGAGGCCGAGGGAACACGGCACGCCTACGACAATCCGACCACCTTCATCCTGGCCCGGATGGTGGAACGGGTCACGGGCCGCGGCCTCCCGGAGCTCCTCGACGAGCGCCTCTTCAAGCCGATGGGCATCGACCACGCCGAATGGGACCGGGTGGCGAGCGGTGCCGCCTTCGGATTCCACGGACTGCACCTCACGACCGAGGCCGTCGCCGCCTTCGGTGAACTGCTGCTGCGCGGAGGCCTCTGGGGCGACCGGCGGCTCGTCCCGCGCGCATGGGTGGAGCTCGCGACCAGACGGCACATCGACAGCCTGCCGTTCGAGGACGGGTCGGACGACGTCGACTTCAGCTGCGGTTACGGTTACCAGTTCTGGATGTCGCGTCACGGTTACCACGGTCACGGTGCCTTCGGCCAGCAATGCGTGGTGGTCCCGTCGCACGATCTCGTGGTCGCCGTCACCGCCCAAGGGCAGGCCCAGGACGTGCTCGACGCCATGTGGGAGTGCCTGCTGCCCAGCGTGGACCACGCCGGAAACACCCGGGACGACGAGATCCTCGCCGATCGGCTGCGGCGGCTGTCACTCGCGCCGGTGCCGGGTTCGGCCGCCCCGGAGCGTTCCGCCAAGGCGAGACTCGACGCCTCCGCCGAGGACTCGGCTCTGCCCGACGGAACCACGGTGATCATCGATCCCGTGGACGGCGGATGGCTCCTGCGACTCGGGTCGCTCCTCAACGTCGAGGTCGGCCACGGCGACTGGCGGGAATGTTCGCCGCTCGGCCGCCCTGTCGTCGCGGCCGGCGCCTGGCAGGGCAACACGTTCGTCGCCGAGCTTTACGTCATCACCACCCCGCACCGGGTTCGGCTGGTGGTCGACGCCGACGCGGGGACAGCGGTGGCGACGTGGAGCACCGTGCCCCTGACCGGCCCCAGTCTGGCGTTGCATGTGCGGTCGCCGCTGATGACACGGCCCGACGTCGCGTAGGTGATGTCGACCAGGCTCGCAGGTGTCGGCTACGAGCATGACGCACGGACGCGGCAGCAGGAAGATCAGCCCGGAGCGGCACGAACCCAGGCGCCGCCCGCGGAGATCGCCGCCGAGCGTTGTCATCCCGGCCAGACACTGCTGATCATCGTCACGGGCAGTGCTAACCGGCATAGCGGGACCGTCGAAGGCCGGACGGGTTCACGCCCGGCCACTGACGGCCTTGCCTCTCGGCTATGGTAAGTCTAGGCTTACGGTTCGTGGCCACTTACCGATCCGACGACGACGCATGGAGCGCGCTGGGTGATCCGACGCGGCGGACGATCGTCACGACCCTGGCCGAGCGTCCGCGCTCGGTCAGGGAACTCGCCGACGAGCTGCCGGTCAGTCGGCCCGCGGTGTCGCAGCATCTGAAGGTGCTGAAGGACGCCGGGCTCGTGGACGAGACCGCCGCGGGGACGCGCCGGATCTACCGGCTGAACCCGGCGGGCGTGGCGGCGCTGCGCGATCAGCTCGACCGGTTCTGGGACCGGGCGCTGACCGGTTTCCAGGACGCGGCCCAGCGGGACGGCCCGGCCGCTCCAGGCCAGCAGGAGGAGCAACAATGACACAGACGGCCGTGAACCGGAGCGTCGTGATCGACGCCCCGATCGAGCACGCCTTCAAGGTCTTCACCGAGCGGTTCGGCGACTTCAAGCCGGCCGAGCACAACCTGCTCGGTGCGCCCATCGTCGAGACCGTCTTCGAGGCGAGGGTCGGCGGGCACATCTACGACCGCGCCGAGGACGGCAGTGAGTGCCGGTGGGCGCGGGTCCTGGCCTACGAGCCGCCGTCTCGCGTGGTGTTCTCCTGGGACATCGGCGTCCAGTGGCAGATCGAGGCCGACACCGCGAACGCCAGCGAGGTCGAGGTCCGCTTCATCCAAGAGTCGCCCGGCCGGACCCGGGTGGAGCTGGAGCACCGGCACATCGACCGGCACGGGCCCGGCTGGCAGTCCATCGCCGACAGCGTGGGCGACGACCAGGGCTGGCCGCTCTACCTGAACCGGTACGCCGCGCTCTTCGACTGAGCGCACCTCCGCCAGGTGGCCGGCCACCTGGCGGAGGCCGCACCATCGCCGCCGAGTCGGCCCTCCTTCGAGCCGTCATGTTCGCGAGCTCGGAAGGTGCGATAGCAGATGATTCCGTCATAAATGATCTTCCCGAATCCGAGAGGTGCTCTCCACCACGCGTTCATGTCCCCTACGAACGGCCTGTGCCTGGCACGATCACGGTCAGCACCTCGGGGGCCTCGCCCGACGTCACGGTCACGGACTCGGCGGTACGCAGGTAGCCGGGGGAGACCTTGACCGTGCCGACGCTCTGCCCGGCGTACGGGTGCTGTGTCAGCGTCACGCGCCAGCCGTCGCCGTCCTCCAGCACCACCACCCCGTCCCGCTGCGAGACCAGGCGCAGCGCGGGGTCGAAGTGCCACAGGCTGCGCAGCGTGCCCTCGGCGGCGCGGTCGCGCACGACCATGCGGTCGGGGCCGTGCTCGACCCGGACCTGGCGGGTCCTGGTCACCCCGTAGGCGTCGTCGGCCAGCTCGAAGACCTGGCGGTCCGGGTCCGCGCCGACCAGGCGGGTGGCCGTGCCCTCGCGGAAGCGCCCGCCGGTCACGACCGGGACGTTGTGCGCCTGCGGGGTGCGGGTCCACGCCGCGTAGTCGGTTCGCTCGTACGAGTGGAAACCGGCCTCGACCAGGATTCTGCGCCCCTGCGCCGTGTACGTGACGCCCATGTGGTCCTCGTGACCGTGCAGCCTCCTGCCCGGGCCGAACCTGATCGAGTAGTAGGCGGAGTCCGGGTCACCCCAGGCGGTCCTGCCGAAGACGTACCCGCCGTCGAACACCCGCACCACCGGCCCCACCTGTGGGAACCCGTCCGCGCGGGTGTCGGCGGGGCCGTCGCCGATCGGGACGAGGCGGCCGTCGGGCTGCGTGGCGTGCGCGATGTACGTTTCCAGGGCGGCCCGCCGGGCGACGAGGCGTTCCGGGGCCTCGGCGCCGGTGGCGGCGATGGCGCGCAGGGCGACGCCGAGGCGGCGGTGCACGTACAGGCCGTAGCGAGGGGCCTGTTCGTGCAGGACGCCCTGGTCGTCGATGGCCAGCTCGGCCGAGCTCACCATCCGGCGCACGGCCAGGTTCCGCCAGGACGCCCGGCCCAGGCGGCAGCCCACCACGAGCAGCGCGATGTCCTGGTCGAGCCCGTGGTTGTGGCCTGGGCGGTAGAGCGCGGGGTCGGCGAGGAGCTCGCCGTGCTCGGCCAGGCTGTCCCAGAGGTGACGTTCGCGTACGTGCTCGCTGAGGCAGACCAGCACCGGGGCGCGCAGCGCGACCGCGTGCTCGGCCCACGCCCACGGGCTCACCTCGCCGCCGCGCGGGTTGGCGGAGATCCAATGGCTGACGAGGTCGGCGGCGCGGTCCAGGTGGGCGCGTCCCCCGGTGTGTTCGTACGCGGCCACGAGCCCGCCTGCCCAGCGCAGGGCGTGCAGGTTCAGCGCCCACGAACGGTTGCCGTGCGGGTTCGCGGCCCAGTCGACGTCGGGACCCAGCTCGACCGGCGCGAGCCCGACGAACCGCACCCGGCCGTCCATCACCTCGGTCACGTCGATCTTCGGGAACTGGTCGCTCAGGCAGATCGCCCTGCCAGACGTGGTGCGGGCACGCCAGAACACGTCGTCGTCGCTCCTGTTTCCGGGCGCGCGAAACCCGCGCACCGACTGGTGATGGTGGGTGCTCTAAGGGATCAGGCGGGTCAGGTGCGGCCGGGGGCCCGATCGGTCCAGCCGACGTCCAGGACGACCTCCGACCGGCCGTGGTCGTCCACGGCGGCCAGCACCTGCGACGTCCCCGGGTCGATGATCAGCGTCCGCCGTCCCCCGTCAGCCAGGGCGAAGGAGAACGCCTCACCGGCACGGCCCTCCGGGTCCGTCCTGCCGCCCAGGTAGCGCACCTCGGGCAGGTCGGCGAGCGCCCGGTAGGCGGCGGCACGCACGGCCGGCGGTGACGGCTTGCTCCACAGCAGGCCGGCCAGGGCGTCGGCGAGCAGGTCGGCGGGCGCCATCGACGCCATCCGGGTCGTCAACGCCGCCGGGTCGGCGGGCAGGTTCTGGATCTGCTCGAACGTCACGTCCCGGCCCGCGATGCTGAACGGCGACCCGCCCGTGACGGCACGGACCGGCGCGTCCACGCCCTGCCGCGCCCGTTCGCTCTTCCACGCCCGGCCGTCTCTGGTCGCCCAGAGTTCGGTCGTCCGGGTGTCGTCGTGGAGCTTCCTGATGTGCCAGTAGGCGCCGTCCTGGCCGGTGACGGACGCGGTGGTGGCCGCCGCGAGCAGTACGGATCGGCCGTCAGGCGCAGGGACGTCGTGCGGGGTGCCCCGCGTCAGGACCATGCCGAACAGGAGCAACGCCGTCGCGGCGACGGCGAGCGCCACCGGCCACGCCAGCCGGCGGCGCCGCCCGGCCCGCACCCGCCGCCACACCCGCGCCTGCGCACCCGGGCCCGGCCGCGGCTCGCCGTACAGGTCGCGGAGCTGCCGAAGATCATCCATGGTCGGCCTCCGCCAGCATCGGGTTGGAGTCGCCGAGCAGGCCGCGGAGCTTCCTGCGCGCCCGGCTCAGCCGCGAGCCGACGGTTCCGTACGGGATGCCGAGCACCGTGGCGATCTCGTCGTGACTCAGCCCGGCCAGGGCCACCAGCAGCAGGACGTCGCGGTCGCGCCGATCCAGCGACGCCAGCGCGGCGGCCAGGTCGGCGCGCAGGCTCTGGGCGCTGACCCGGACGGCCACCGTCTCCTCGTGCCCCGGCGCGTCGGCGTCCGGGCCGTAGCGGCCGAGCGCGCGCAGGGTGCGGGCCTCCAGGCGGCGGTGCTTGCCGATGAGGTTCGTGGCGATGCCGTACAACCACGCCCGTACGCCCGCCCTGGCCGGGTCGTACTGCCGGCGCTTGCGGAACGCGGTGAGGAACGTCTCGGCGACGATGTCCTCCGCCGCGTCCGCGCCGAGGCGCTGGGCGACATAGGAGTGGATCTCCCCGAAGTGGGCGTCGAACACGGCCGCGAACCGCTCGGCGTCGAGGGCTTCCCCCGGCGCGCGAGCACCCCACGTCAACGCCGCCGCGATGCTCTCCCCCGTCATGCGCAACCCTTCACCCGGATCGAACGGTCATCTCTGATCACCCGATCCCCGGATTCGCTTTCACGGCGCGGGCCGGCGTCTCCGGTGGGGGCGGCCTGTCTCAGGGTGCGCAGGCGGCGGGTGGGAGGCGTCTCGCCCAGCAGCAGCGCGAGCGAGGTGCGTGTCGGCGGCAACCGGGCCCGCTGAGCTGCCCGACTCTTGATCGTTGTGGCCGGCGACCCTTCAGAGGGTTCCGGCCAGCCGGGACTCGACCTCGCGGTAGCGAGCCACGGGAATCAGGTGCACACCGTCGAAAGCACCCGAGTCGCGGATGGCCAGGACCTGCTCACAGGCCGCCTCGACCCCGGCGAGGCGGTCGGTCGCCACTCTGTCCACCAGTTCGGCGGGGATGTCGATGTCCGGGATGGCGGCGGCCAGGCGGCGGGCGTGGTTCTCGCTGGCGATGACCATCACGCCGGCATAGACGGGCACGTCCACCGGATTGGCCTCCCGCCATCGCAGCAGCGCCTCCAGGGAGAAGCTGACCTGAACGAACACGAAGTCGGCCGCGCGTTTCCAGGTGGGCAGGGGGCGCAGTCCGGCGGCGGTGCCGACCCGGAACGCGGGACCGTCCGCGAAGGCGGGGTCCTCGCCGAGTCCGCGGACCTCCTCGATCATCGAACGCACGGTCAGGTCGCTGGTTCGATTACCCGTGGTGGGTTTGTCGCCGTACACGAACAAGAACTGTTCCACCCCGTACGCCGCGGCGGTGAGCAGGTCCCGCCGGAAGCCCAGCAGGTTGCGGTCGCGGGAGTTGAGGCAGGCGATGCTCCGCCCGCCCATCGCCTGGACCTCGTGGGCGACGGCGACGCTGGAGACCGTGGCCCGGCCGATGTGGTTGTCCGGGATCAGGAAGGACCCGGCGACCCTGCTGAGGGTGCCGATCTGGTGACGGACGTGCTTGAGGTCCGGACGGGTCGGCGGCTCGATCTCGCAGATGACCTCGAAGGGGTGATCAGTCATAAGATCGAATGTACGGAAGGCGTGATTTCCAGGCGAGGCGTTCCACTGGATGAGAACGACTCGGCTGGGTCTGCATGGACGTTCGTCAGGACTTGTTCGCCCATTCCGGGGCGAGGATGGAGTGCACCACCGAGTCCCTCCACCCGTCCTTGAGATGCAGGTGCCCGCGGATGCGGCCTTCCTCCACCATGCCGGCCTTGGTCATGACCCGCGCCGACGCTTGGTTCTGCGGGTCGCGGGCTCCCCAGACGCGGTACAGGCCGAGCTCGTCGAACCCGAGCCGCAGCAGCAGCCGCACGACCTCACCGCCAAGTCCGCGTCCCCATTGGTCCGCCCGGAGCGCGAAGCCGATTTGCCCGCTGCTCTGCAACGGATGGCCGAGGTCGATCGCCAGCCGGGCGAACGCCACCAATGGTCCGTCCGGGAGGAGTCCGGCGAGAGAGTAATCGAGCCGTTCGCCGGCGTGCGCCGCGGCGATCACGCTCTCGATCGTCCTCTGCACCTGGTCGTGGGTGCGCGGCTCGAAGCTCATGTACTCGGTGACGACCGGATCCCCGTAGATGGCCAGGAGTGGATCGACGTCATCCGGGGTGAACTCCCGCAGGCCGATCCGCGGGGACGTGATCGTGACCGGGTACATGCGGTGACTCTACTGGCCACGCGGCAAGCGCAGCCTGCGCCGGACTCCGGCGAAGTATTTCGACGGTTCTCCGTCCCGGAACGAAATGATGGCCCGACTCCCTACATACGCACAGATGTCCGCACATCAACGTGAGTGAAGGAGACGGCCATGGGGACGCCGAGGAGACCGGACACGGGGCCGGCCCGTGGGTGGTGAGCCGGTCAGGTTCGAGGCCATGTACCGGGAGACGTACGGCCGGATCACGGCGTACGCGGCCCGCCGCTGTCACTCGCCGCAGGACGCGGCGGACGTCGTCGCGGAGACCTTCGCCATCGCCTGGCGGCGGATGGGCGAGGTGCCCGAGGGGGAGCGGGCCATCCTGTGGCTGTACGGCGTGGCGCGCAGGGTGCTGGCCAACCACTATCGGGTCGAGGGGCGCCGCCAGGCCCTCAGCGTGGAGCTCGACGCCGAGATGGCCGACCTGTACCAGGCCGCGCCCGACAGCGGGGTCGAGCTGACGGCGATCGCGCAGATCTTCCGGGCCTTGCCGGACACCGATCGGGAGTTGTTGTCCCTGGTCGCATGGGAGGGGCTGGACCGGCAGCAGATCGCCTCCGTGCTCGGCATGTCGCGCAACGCCGTGCGCATCAGACTCCACCGCGCCCGCAGGCGCTTCGCCCGCGCGCTCGCCGAGGCGGGCGTGCACGTCACATCGCAAGGCCGGTTGGCCCCCGCGGAGGGACATCTGTGATGAGGAACATCGACGACATCGACGACATCGACGAGATCACGCGTGCGCTGGCCCGGGTGGAACCGGGCAAGCCGGGTGGGCGCGCCTCCGACGCGGGTGCGCGGAAGCTGCTGGCCGCGATCGTCGCCGAGCCGCCCGGCCCGTCCGGCGCCCGGCCCCGTCCCCGCCCGAGACCTGTCCGGCGGCTGGTCCTGGGGCTGGCGGGGGCGGGACTGCTCGCCGTGGGCATCGTGGTGGGGCCCAGCCTGCTGAAGGAGGGCGGCACTCCCTCCTACGCGGTCACCAAGGAACCGGACGGTGTCGTGTACGTGCAGATCCGGGATTTCCGCGACAAGGCGGGGCTGGCGAAGCGGTTGAAGGAACTCGACGTCCCGGCCACCGTCGACTACGCGCCCCCAGGTCAGTGGTGCCGGGAACCGCGCGGAACCCCGGTGCGGGACATCCCCCGCGGCCTGTACTCCGTGCCGGAGAACATCCCCGGTGAGGAACACGGCCGGGGCTGGCAGATGCGGATCGACACCAAGCTCTTCAAGCCCGGCCAGACGTTCGTCTGGACCATCAGCGACCACCGCACCAGCACGATCCTGATGAGCGGCCCGGTCGCCCCCTGCGTGCTCGTGCCCGATACGTCACGCGAGCCGAAGGTGGACACGTCCGACTACCGGCTGGCGACCTTGAAGGGCCGCTCGCTGGCCGGCTTCCGGGTGGATGAGAAGACCGTCGGCGAGGTCCTGCCCGAGATCAAGAGACGCGGGTTCAAGGTCGAATATCTGATCATGGCGGTGGCGCCGGACAACCCGGGCGGCTTCGGCGAGCTGCGCACGCAGACCAAGCCTGTCGGCGACGACTGGATCGTCTGGGAGGCGGAGGAGTCCGTCCGCGACTCGGGACTGATCCGCCTGCTCGTCACCGGCAAGCGCTTCGACCGGAACCCGGTCTACGGCGGTCCACGCGACGACGTCATCGAGGAGTAGGTCCTGCCCGGGCAGCCACGACACATCGATAACATCCGCATCATGGTGGATTGGGTGCTTCGGCCGGCGTTGGCGACCGACGTGGAGGCGGTGGCCGAGTTGCGGGCCGTGGTGCTGAGGCCGGATCTGGAGCGGCTGGGGCGGTACGACGAACAGCGGGTGCGGCAGCGGCTGCGGGACGGGTTCGCGCCGGCGCACACCTGGATGATCGAGGTGGAGGGTGCCGTGGCCGGCTGTGTGGCACTGCGGCCGGCCGAGGACGCCCACTGGCTGGAGCACTTCTACCTGGACCCGGGGGTGCAGGGCAGGGGCATCGGCAGCGCCGTTCTGAGCCGGTTGCTGCAAGGGTGCGACGAGCTCGTGGTCCGGCTGAACGTGCTGCGGGGCAGCTCTGCCCGGCGGCTGTACGAGCGACACGGGTTCACGGTCGAGACCGAGGACGAGGTGGACGTCTTCATGGTGCGCCATCCCTCTCCGCCAGGCGGTCAGCCGGTGGACTCGCGCTTCCGCCGAGGTGACCTCGCGCCTGAGCCCGTCGGACAGGAGCGAGCGCCCGCCGCCGCGGCGATCAGCGCCGCGGCGGCGCACAGGGCCGCGGTCCATGCCAGGGTCGCGTCGGTCGAGGTGTGATCGGCGAGAAGTCCGGCCAGCCAGGGGCCGGCGGTCTGGCCGGCCGCGAACAGCGTGGTGAAGACCGCCAAGGTGGCCGCCCAGCCGGCGGGCGGGGTGTGCGCCCTGATGAGCGTGGTGACGGCGGCGGGCACGCCCATGAACGTCGCCCCGTAGACGATCGCGGAGGCGAGGACGACCGGTGGCGCGGCGGAGAGCAGGGCCAGCGCCGAGCCGGCGGCCAGCAGGCCGAGCAGGACGGTCAGCACTCGGGTGACCGGCCAGCGGGCGGCCGGGCGGCTCCACAACGCGGGCGCCGCCACGACGGCCAGACCCAGCGCCGTCCAGGTCAGCACCACCTGCCCGAGGGGAGCGCGCTGGTCGGCGAGGTAGGCGGACAGGAAGGTGATGTAGGTGATGTAGCCGGTGGCGAACAGCAGATAGGCCAGTGCGATGCCCCACAACGGGCGCATCTGTGCCCGCCCGGCGCGGGTGGCCGCCTCTTTCCCACTCGTACGGGCGGCGCCCCAGCTGATCAGCGTGGCCACGGCGGCGGCGACGCCCAGCCCGAGCCAGGCCAGGCGCCAGTGGCCGGCCAGCGGCGGGATGGCGGCGCCGCTGACGACGATGCCCAGCCCGGTCCCGGCGAAGTAGACGGTGACGGGCGAGCCGGACCCCGCGCGGGCGGCCAGGCGCGCCGCGAGCACGCCACCGGCGACGAACACGGCGGCTCCCGCCACCCCGGACACGGCCCGCGTGGTCAGCAGCGCGGGAAAGCCGTCGTCGGCGGCGGTGGCGGCCAGTGACACCGCGGTGAGGACCATGCCCCAGCGGAAGGTCGCTGCCGCACCCAGCCGGCGGATGGCGACGGCGGCCAGCAGCGCGCCCAGCAGGTAGCCGAGCCCGTTGGCGGCACTCATGACCCCGGCCTCGGTCATGCTCCAGCGCAGGTCGTCGCGCATGGCGGGCAGGAGCAGCCCGTAGGCGAAGCGCGCCAGCCCGAGCGCCGAGGCGGTGCCGAGGGCCAGCCGCAGGGCCTGGCCCAGGTCCCGGCTCAGGGGCACCGGGCCAGGAAGTCCAGGATCGTGCGGCTCAGGGTCACGCGGTGGTCCGACAGGGAGTGGTCGGTCGGGAAGACGTGGTGTTCGAGGTGGTCGACCGGTTGCGCCCGGTAGGCGGTGACGACGGGTTCGTGATGCAGCTCGTACGGGGTGACGGAGTCGCGGCCGGTGCCGATCAGGAGCACCCGCCGGTCCGCCAGCAGCGGCGCGAGGCTGGTCAGCCGCCACGCGTCACCGGCTGCTTCCATCTCGCCGACGAGCGCCTCCCCGCTGGTCCCGCGGAGGGGCCCCAGCTCGCCGTCGAACGCCTCGGCATAACCGGCCCGGACCTTCGGGTCGGCACGGCAGAGTGCCGCCGCCGCGCCGACGTCGAACCCGGCCACCGACACGACCGCGCTGATGGCCGGCTCGGCCGCCGCGGTCATCAGCGCCGCGAAGCCGCCCAGGCTGTGGCCGATCGCGACCAGCCGCCGCATGTCGAGCCGGTGGTCGGCGGCGACCTCGTACAGCCCGGACACCACGGCCGCGGCGTCCTCCAGCACGTGCGCCCACGACCATGAGCCGCCGACGCCCCACGAACCCCGGTAGTGGAACACCAGGGACGCGTAGCCGGCGCGGCGCAGCACCTGCGCGAGGTCGAAGTTGCGTTCGTTGCCGGGGAACCCGTGCAGCAGCACGGCGACGGGATGCGGCCCTCGGCCGGCCGGCACGTGCAGCACGCCGAGCAGGGGCGTGCCGTGGCTGTCCAAGGTGAGCGCGGGCGTGGTGGCCGGGAAGTCAGGGTCGCCCGGAGGGTCGGCGGCCAGCGGGTCGAACATGCAAGATCCCCTCAAGAGAACCGTCCGGTACGATGAGCAGTCGATCGAACCGAACGGTACCATCTACTGTCATGCCGGTACCCAAGGGCTCCACCATCGACCCCGCCCGCACCCGCGCCACCATCCTCCGAGCGGCCACGGCGGTGCTGTACGCACGCGGGCTCGACGGCGTCGGCGTCGCCGAGCTGTGCGCCCGCGTCGGCATCTCCAAGGAGACGCTCTACCGCCATTTCGGCACCAAGGAGCGCCTGATCGAAGCCATGCTCCAGGAGCGCAGCGAGCGGGTCACGCGGTGGCTGGCCGACGCCGCGGAAGCCGCCGGTGACGACCCCCGCGACCAGCTCACCGCCGTGTTCGACACCCTCCAGCAGTGGTACGACGACCCGGTCTTCCGCGGCTGCGCGATGCTGAACGCGGCCGCCCAGCACCACGCCGAGCCCGTCCGCGCCATCACCGCACGCCATCTCGACCGCTACCTCGAGCTCTTCACCCGCATCGCCGAGCGCGCCGGGGCCGCCGATCCCCCCGTGCTGGGACGCCAGCTGCTGATGCTGGTCGAAGGCGCGACCGCCGTCGCCGCCTATCACGACCGCACCGCCGCGGCCGAGCACGCCCGCCAGGCCGCGATCGCGTTGCTGCCCGGCCGTTGATGAGTTTCGGTCCCCGGAGAAGTCTCACTCTTGAAACGACTGGAAGGAGCGATTGCGGTGGACTTGTACAGCGTCGTGTGCGTGAGTGACCGGGTGACCTCGCAGAAGTGGTTCGAGGTGTTCTTCGGGCGGCCGGCGGACGAGCTCATCGGCGAGGAGCACCTGTGGCAGGTCGGTGAGAACGCGTGGGTCGTGATCGACGATCGGCAGGTACGGGCCGACCGGGTCGGCGGCACCATGATCACGCTCGGCGTGACCGACCTCGACGACATCCTGGCCCGGCTGGTCGCGCACGGCATCGAGCACGGGCCCGTCGACACCTACGGCAACGGCGTGCGGCACGTGGAGGTCCTCGACCCGGACGGCAACAGCCTGTCGCTCGCGCAGGCGCCCCACCAGTAGACGCCATGGCCGCCGGCTACGCGCGCTGGATCGAGGGCGAGCCGGCGGTCAAGCCGCTAAGGCCGTGGGCGGTTGATGCCGCTCTCGTAGGCGAAGATCACGGCCTGGACGCGGTCGCGGAGGCCGAGTTTCATCAGGATGCGCTTCACGTGGGTCCTGATGGTCGACTCCTCGACGACCAGGGTGGCCGCGATCTCGCGGTTGGACAGCCCCTTGGCGATCAGTTCGAGTGTCTCGCGTTCCCGCGCGGTCAGCGTGCCGAGCCGGGACTGGTCGGCGAGGTCGGGGACGGGCTGCTGAGCCAGGCGGTCGATCACCCGCCGGGTGACGGAGGGGGACAGGAGGGAGTCTCCCGCGGCGACGGTGTGCACGGCGGCGATCAGCTCTTCCGGGCGGGCCCGCTTGAGCAGGAAGCCCGACGCCCCGGCTCGCAGCGCGCCGAAGATGTAGTCGTCCTGCTCGAACGTCGTGAGGATGAGGATCTTCACTTCAGGCGCCGTACGCGAGAGCTGCCGGGTGGCGGCGATGCCGTCCAGGTCGGGCATCCGTACGTCCATGAGCACGACGTCGGGGGTGAGCCGGCCGGTCCGTTCGACGGCTTCACGGCCCGTGGCCGCCTGGCCGGCGATCTCGATGCCGGGGTCGGCGGTGAGCAGCTCGATCAGCCCGGCCCGCATGAGGTGGTCGTCGTCGGCGATCAGGACGCGGGTCATGGCGGGGAGCCTCCGTAGGGGAGCCGGGCGTGCAGGCGGTAGGCGCCCTCCTGCCTGGTGACGTCGAGGGTTCCGCCGGCCAGGGCGGCTCGCTCGCGCATGCCGATGACGCCGTGACCGTGGGCTCGCAGGGGCGCGCCCTGAACGGGGTTGGTGACGGTGAGCGCGAGGTCGGGGCCGGTGTAGTCGAGTTCGACGCGGGCGTCACCGGTGCCGTGGCGGGCGGTGTTGGCCAGGGCCTGCTGGAGGATGCGGTAGGCGGCCTGGTCGGCGGCCCCGCCCAGGGGCCTGGCCGTGCCGATGACGTCGAGCTCCACCCGGAGTCCGGCGGTGCGGTGGTGGGCGAGCAGCGTGTCGAGCGAGGCGAGCCCCGGCGGCGTGGCGGGTTCGGAGTCGTCGTCGCGTAAGGAGCCGACGAGCCGGTCGATGTCCGAGACCGTCTGCCTGGCCAGCTCCTCGATCGCCTCCAGAGCCCGCGTGTCCCCGTCCTGGCGCAGCCGGGCCGCGCCCGCCCGCACGGCGATCAGGCTGATCGCGTGGCCGGCCGAGTCGTGCAGGTCGCGGGCGATCCGGGCGCGTTCCTCGGCGACGGCGAGCCGCCGCTCCCGCTCGGCCTCCCGCGCCGCGCGCCGGCGTTCGCCCTCCGCCTCGCGCTCGGCATTCACGGCGCGTCGCCGCAGCTCGGCCATCTGCTGGCGGCGCAGCCTGGTCCGCTCGCCGGCGAACCACGCCGCCGCCCAGGGCAGGGCGGTGTGCACGAGCCCGATCACCGGGAAGGTGCCCTCGGCGGAGGCGGCGAGGTAGGCGAGCAGCAATCCCGCGGTCACGGCGGCACTGCGCAGCGTCCACCCCGCGTTCGCGGCGAGCAGGTAGAGGGCGGCGATGGGCCCGGGCAGCAGGCCGGTCGGATAGCCGAACCAGGCCAGGACCAGGCTGACCGTCGCCGCCACCGCGTAGACGACCAGCGGGAACCGCCGCCGGAGCAGGAACGGCACGGCCGCGCAGGCCACGAGCCCGATGCTGAACGGGTCGAGCCCGCGGCTGGTCGGCCGGATCGCCATGGGGCCGTCGTGGGCGAGCAGCAGCAGCGACACGGCGAACACGGCGGCCGCGAGAGCGGCGTCGAGGAGCGCCCGCGAGCGGATGGTGGCCGGCGAGGACATGACATGGCCAGGGTAACGCCGCACCCTCACGGCGGACGTCCCCCCGCGGGGGGATCGGTCTCCACGCGACAGGGAGGCGGAAGACCCGCTCGCGGGGTGATTCGCCGCGGTACGCGGCGCTCGTAGCGTCATCGCCCGTCATGACACCGGCGTACGGAAGGAGCGCGCATGGCTGGAGAAGGCGAAGGCCCGGCCCGCTGGGCGAAGGCGGCGGGGATCACGGCGGCCATCGTGGTCCTGCTGGTCATCGCCGGGATGCTCATCGGCGGTGGCGGCCTGGGTCATGTGATTCCCGACCATGGCGGGAGCGCGTCCCCCGCCGGTCACACTCCGCGGAACGGGGCTCCCGAATGATCGAGATCACTGATGTGGTGAAGGCTTATCCGCTCGGCGAGGGCGAGGTGGTCGCCGTCGATCGGCTCAGCCTGTCGATCGCGGCGGGGGAGTTCGTCGCGGTCGTGGGGCGGTCCGGCAGCGGCAAGACGACGCTGCTCAATCTGCTCGCCGGGATCGACCGGCCCTCGGCGGGCACGGTACGGGTGTCGGGGACCGATCTCGGCGGGCTGTCGGAGTCGGCGCTCGCGGAGTGGCGGGGGCGCACCGTCGGGCTGGTGTTCCAGTTCTTCCAGCTCCTGCCGACGCTGACGGTGGCCGAGAACGTGATGCTGCCGATGGACTTCGCGTCCGCGATCCCCGCCGTACGACGCCGCGACCGGGCGATGGAGCTGCTGGAGCGGGTCGGCATCAGCAACCAGGCCGGCAAGCTGCCGGCCACCCTGTCCGGGGGGCAGCAGCAGCGGGCGGCGATCGCCCGCGCGCTGGCCAACGATCCGCCGCTGCTGCTGGCCGACGAGCCGACGGGCAACCTCGACTCGCAGACGGCCGAGGCCGTCCTGGAGGTGTTCGCCGATCTGAACGCCGAAGGGCGCACGATCGTGGTGATCTCGCACGAACGCGACATCAGGTCCATCGTGGGCCGGGAGATCGTCCTGAGGGACGGGCGGGTCGTCGCCGACGAGGGGGTGACGGCATGAGCCCGCTGCTGAGGGTGAAGCTCCGGCGCGACCTGCGGGCGAGCTGGTCCAGGTTCGCGCTGATGGTGGTGGCGATCGCGGTCAGCCTGACGGTGTTCGGGGGCATGCTGAGCGCCTGGGCCGCCATCGGCAGGGAGACCGGCGGAGCGTACCTGAGCACCGGACCGGCCTCGGCGACCCTCGTGCTCGACCGGGGCGTCACCCCCGAGCGGATGGCGTCGGTCCTCGCCGCGGCGCGCACCAGGCCGGGTGTGCTGGAGGCGGCCGGGCGGGCGCAGGTCGAGGGCGCGGTCGAGGTCGGCGGGAACGTGCTGGACATTCCGCTGCAGGTGTTCGTGGCGGCGGCGGACGATCCGATGCGGATGGTGAGGTTCGACCTCGGGCGGCAGGGGCACTGGCCGCCGCCTGACGGGGAGATCCGGCTCGAGGCCGACTCTCTCGCGCTGCTCGGCGTGGCCGTCGGCGACCCGATCACCCTCCACGGACCGGACGGCCCGGTGCGGCTGCGGGTGGGCGGCACCGTGTACGACCCCAGCCTCGCCCCGTCGCCCCAGGAGCAGCGGGGGCGCGGTTACGCCGCCACGACGGCCCTCCCGATCCCCCTGGACCAGGTCAAACTGCAGATCGCCGATCCGGGCGGGAGGGAGCCGAGCCGCGACCGCGACCGCGTGGTGGCCGTCGCCACCGAGGTCGGCGACTGGCTGCGTAGCGAGCAGGGCCTGACGGTCGCCGAGATCCAGGCGCCCGAGCCGTACGCGCACCCGCACCAGTGGCAGGCCGACGTGCTGCTGCTGTCGCTGATGGCCGGCGGGGCCGCGGCGCTGCTGCTCAGCACGATCCTGGTGGCGACCATGCTCAACACCCTGTTCACCCGGCAGATCCCGCAGATCGGCATCATGAAGGCGATCGGCGCCCGGTCCGGCGCCATCGGACGCTACTACCTCGTCATGACCTTGCTGGTCGCGGCGGCGGCGACGCTGGTCGCGCTGGGCCCGGCCGTCTGGATCGGCCGGACGTTCCTCGGCACGTTGCTGGCCGCCCTCGGCGTCCAGCCGGTCAGCCTGGCCGCGCCGTGGTGGGCGTACACGGTGATCCTGGCCGCCGGACTCGGGCTGCCGCCCTTGATGGCGCTGCCGCCGCTGGTCAAAGCCGGCCGGACGACCGTACGCGCGGCGATCGACCATCACGGGGCCGCGTCGGGACCGGGCCGCCTCCTGGTGCGCTTCGGCCGGGCGCCCCGGCTCGACCGCGGGCTGCTCATGGCGCTGCGCAACACGGTGCGGCGACCGGCCCGGTTCTGGCTCTCGACCGGGCTGCTGGCGGCGGCCGGCGCGGTGTTCGTGGCCGGCATGTCGCTCGAGACCGGCGTGGACGCCATCACCAGGGAACAGGCGGCGCAGCGTAGGTGGGACGTGGACGTGCAGTTGGGCGCCCCGGCCGCGAGGGAAGCCGCTGTCGAGGCGGCCCGGCGGGTGCCCGGCGTCACCCGGGCCGAAGGGTTCGGCGTCACGCCGGTGGGGGTGGCGGGACCGCGCGGGTTCCCGGTCACCTGGACCTACCCCGACCAGGGGCACGGCCGCATCACGCTGACCGCGCTGCCCCCCGGCGTCACCACGCTCCCGGGGCTCCTCGAAGGCCGCGGGCTGAGGCCGGGGGAGACCGGCGCGGTCGTGCTCAGCCAGACGGTCAGGAAGAAGACCATCCCGGGCCTGGCGCCGGGGGACAGCGTGCGGCTGTTCCTCGACGGTCGGGTCACGTCGTGGCGGGTGGCCGGGATCGTCGAGGAGCGGGGCGGCGACAACGTGTACGCGACCGCCGAAGGGCTCGCAGCGGCCCAGGGACGGCCCCAGCAGGTCGACCGGCTCCGGGTTCACACCGCCGGGCACGACGAGCGCACGCGCGACGCGGTCGCGGCGGCGGTCCGTGCCGAGCTGACCGACGCCGGGATCACGGTGCGGTCGGCGGCCTCGGTCAGCCGTGTCGAAGCGGTCGGCGAGGGACACATGGGGCCGTTGCTGCTGGTCCTGCTGGGCATCGCCGTCCCCTTGGGAGTGATCGGCATCATCGGCCTGGCCTCGACGATGAGCGCCAACGTGCTCGACCGCACCCGCGAGTTCGGCATCATGCACGCCATCGGGGCCCGGCCACGGACCGTCCGCCGGATCGTCGCCGCCGAGGGACTCCTGCTGGCGCTCGCCGGATGCCTGGCCGCTGTCGTGCCGGCGATCGCGCTCACCTGGCTCCTGGGCGCCGGCCTGGGCAACCTGTTCATGAACGTCCCCCTGCCGTTCCGGATCTCGGCTCTCGGCGCGGGGATCTGGGTCGTGCTCGCCCTCCTCGGCGCGGCGCTGGCCACGGACGCCGCCGCCACCCGCGCCTCGCGCGTCACCGTCCGGGAGGCCCTCGCCTACCTGTGAGAAGCGCCCGCTCCAGAGGTCAGGCCGGCACCAGCAGGGTGGCGAGCAGGTCGTCGAGGCTGACGATGCCGGTCGTCCGCCCGTCGTCGTCGCGGACGAGCGCGAGCTGGCTCCGGCCGGCCCGCAGCGCCGCCACCGCGTCGGCGACGGAGGCGTCGGCGGACAGGGTGGGCGCGCGGTAGGCGAGCCGCCCGGCGGTGGCCGGACGGTCGCGGCGGCGGGCCAGGTAGGCGTCGCGCAGGTGGACCACGCCGACCGGGTCGGCGAGGGTGCCGACGATCAGGCGGGAACGGCCGGCGTCCAGGCAGGCGTCGATGATCTGCTGGGCGGAGGCGTCGGGGGGCACGCCGACGACCCGGTCGGCCGGGGTGACCAGCGGGGCGATGCCGGTCTTCGGGGCGTGCAGGGCCTGGCTGAGCACGGCGTGGTCGTCGGCGTCGATGAGGCCGAGCCGGCGTGACTCCTCGACCAGGTGCCGGAGCTGCTCGGGGGTGCGCGGGTTGGCGTCGCCCTGCCGGGGGCGGACCTTGAACAGGCGCAGCAGGCCGTCGCTGACGGCGTTCAGCACGGCGATCACCGGCCGGACGAGCAGGGTGAAGCCGCGGAACGGCAGCGCCAGGGCGGTGGCCGAGCGCTCCGGGTGGGCGATCGCCCAGGACTTGGGCGCCATCTCGCCCAGGACCATGTGCAGGAAGGTGACGATGGCCAGCGCGATGACGAAGGCGACCGCGTGCGCGGCGGCCTCGGGCAGCCCGGCGGCGTGGAACAGCGGGGTGAGGGTGCCGGCGATGAGCGGCTCGGAGACCACGCCCAGACCGAGCGAGCAGAGCGTGATGCCGAGCTGCGCCCCGGCCAGCATGAGCGACAGTTCCTTGATCCCGGCCAGGGCCGCCGAGGCGGCGCGGCTGCCTTGGGCGGCGGCCTTCTCCAGGCGGTGGCGCTTGGCGGCGACCAGGGCGAACTCGGCGGCGACGAAGAAGCCGTTGCCGATGAGCAGGAACAGGGTGAGGGCCAGGCCCAGGGTCAGGTTCACGGCTGCTCGCCTTCGTGCCGGTACGGGGTGAGGCGGACGCGTTCGGGAACGTGCCGGTTCAGGGTCAGCACCTCGACGCGGGCGTGGGTGGGCGCGGCCGGGTCGAGGGTGGCGGGCAGGTCGGCGGTGATCACGTCGCCGGGGGCGGCGAAGCGGCCCAGCCGCTGCAGGATGAGCCCGGCCAGGGTGTCGTAGTCGTCCTCGTCCGGCAGGTTCAGATCGGTGGCCAGGGCGATCTCGTCGATGCGCAGGCCCGCGTCCAGCTCCCAGCCGTCGCCGCGTCGTACCGCGGACCGGGTGTCGGCGTCGTTCTCGTCGGCGATCTCGCCGACGAGTTCCTCGGCCACGTCCTCCCAGGTGATCAGCCCGGCCAGGCCGCCGTGCTCGTCCACCACGCACGCCACCTCCTCGCCCCGGGCGTGCAGCTGGGCGGCGAGGGTGGGCAGCGGCTGGGAGAAGGGCACGATCAGCACGTCGCGAGCCAGGTCGCCGATGCGGGTGACGGCGACCTGCCCGGCCGGCACGGCGGCGACGTCGCGCAGGCTGACCAGCCCGGTCACGTCGTCGAGGGTGTCGGAGAGCACCGGGTAGTGGGTGTGGCCGTGTTCGGCGATGAGCTGGTCCAGCTCGGCGACGGTGGCCGAGGCGGCGACGGCGACCAGGTCGGCGCGGGGCACCATCGCCTCTTCCGCGGTGTGCTCGGAGAAGGCGAGCGCCCGCTCCAGCACGTCGGCCTGGCTGCCGGGCAGGTGACCGTGCGCCTCGGACTCGCCGATGATGTGGCCGAGCTCCTCCAGGGTGGCGCCGTGGTGCAGTTCCTCGACGGGCTCGATGCCGACGGCGCGCAGCAGTCGGTTGGCGGCGCCGTCGAACAGTTTGATGATCGGCCCGGCGATCATCAGGTAGACCAGGGTGGAGCCGGCCAGCGCGCGGGCCAGCGGTTCCGGCCTGGCCAGCGCCAGGTTCTTGGGGGCGAGCTCGCCGAGGACCATCTGGATGATGGTGGCCAGCGCGAACCCGATGATCAGCGCCACCGCGCCGACCATGCCCGAGGGCAGGCCCAAAGCGGTCAGCGCGGGCGAGATCAGCTCGGCCAGGGCCGGCCGGGCGATGAACCCCACCACGAGCGCGGTGACGGTGATGCCGAGCTGCGCGCCGGACAGCATGAACGACAGCCGTTCCATCACCCTGACGGCCTTGGCCGCCTTCTTGTCGCCCGCGGCCGCCTGCTGCGACAACGCGAGCCGGTCGGCGCTGACGTAGGCGAACTCCTGGGCGACGAAGTACCCGGTGGCCAGGGTGAGCACGAAGATGGCCAGCAGGCCCAGCGCGACGCTCATCGTGTGGCACCCAGCGTCTTCGACTCTGCCGAGGTCACATCGCTTCCTTCCTGTACGGTCCCGCCAGAGCAGCCGCTGCCGCGGGTCTGGCGCATACAGGCAGGTTCTGCCCGCATATGCCGCAATGGACGCTAGCCGATTGCCGGACATCAGCCGTCAAAGGGACGCGTCTTCCCAGGCAACAAGCAGGAAGGATGTGATCGGCGTCTCAGCCTCACCTGGCCGCAGGCCCGGAACGGCGCACACCACGCGTCACGTCCCGCAGACGACCACGGGCTGCGCGCTCTTCCTCTTCTACCCCGAAGTTCTACCCCGAAGGCTGATCGGGGAGGCGGGACGAGAGGGTCAGGCCGTCGCCCGCTTCGGGAGCTTCCAGTTGGGCCGGGGGAAATGGCAGGTGTATCCGTTGGGGTACTTCTGCAGGTAGTCCTGGTGCTCGGGCTCGGCCTCCCAGAAGTCGCCCGCCGGGGTGACCTCGGTGACGACCTTGCCGGGCCACAGGCCGGAGGCGTCGACGTCGGCGATCGTGTCCTCGGCGATCCGCTTCTGCTCCTCGTCGGTGTAGAAGATCGCGGAGCGGTAGCTGGCGCCGATGTCGTTGCCCTGGCGGTTCTTCGTCGAGGGGTCGTGCACCTGGAAGAAGAACTCGAGCAGGGCGCGGAAGTCGGTCTTGTCGGGGTCGTAGACGACCTCGATGGACTCCGCGTGGGTGCCGTGGTTGCGGTAGGTGGCGTTCGGGACGTCACCGCCGCTGTAGCCGACGCGCGTCGACACGACGCCGGGCTGGTGGCGGAACAGCTCCTCCATGCCCCAGAAGCAGCCGCCGGCGAGGATGGCCTTCTCGGTGGTCACGTCGTCTCCTTACGTGTCGGTGTCGCTGGTGTCGCTGGTGAACGCACCTCAGCGTGCACGTGAAGCGCTCAGAGCGCCGGATCTATTCCTTGACCCGTCCCCGAGGCCGAAAGTTTCGGAAAAATACTTAAACATTTCCCTGTCGCGCCCGGCTCTGATTGCCTATTCTTCCGACCAAGCGGTCATATGGGGCCTGATCTCATGGGGATGCGAATCAGGGGGTAGGTCATGTTCCCGAAATATTTCGGTCACTTGTCGTGGTGAACGGTGACACTCGGCTCATGATTCCGGACCTGCTCGCCCGGCGCGGCCAGGAGCAGCCGGAGGGCCCGGCCCTCGTGGTGGCCGAGGTCGGGACGCTCTCGTTCGGCGCGTGGGACCACCGGTCCGACGCGGTCGCCCGGGCGCTGATCGACCGCGGCCTGCCGTCCGGTGAACGGGTCGGACTCGTGTTCGACGAGCGGGACTGGATCGACCTCGCCGTCGCCTGGTGCGCGGTCATGCGGGCCGGCTGCGTCGCCGTGCCGCTGTCCGGCCGGCTGGCCCCGGCCGAGGTGCGCCACGCGCTGACCGACTGCTCCGTGAGCGCCGTCCTGCACGGGCCCGGCGTCGACCCGCCGGACGTGGACGCCTGGCGGGCGACGCCCGCCGAGATTGAGGAGACGGGTCAGGCGGGGAACGGCCCGGTGCGGCGGGACGTCGCCCCCCGCGGGCTGGCGCAGATCATCTATACGTCCGGCACCACGGGCCGGGCCAAGGGGGTCGGCGCCACCCATGCCAACCTCGCCCACGGCGTCTCCGCCGACCCCCGGCGCCGCACACTCCTGCACTCCCGGCATTTCCTGCACGCGTTCCCCATCGGCAGCAACGCGGGACAGACCATGCTGGTCAACGCCCTGGGCGCGCGCCCGGCCGCGCTGACCCTGCCGCGCTTCACGCCCGCCCGCTTCGCCCGGCTGATCGAGTCGTACGGGGTGGGGACGGTCTTCGTGGTGCCCGCGATGGCCATCGAGCTGCTCAACGCCCGCGTCCAGGAACGCCATGACCTGTCGAGCGTGCGGCTGCTCGGCTCCACCGCGGCCAGCCTGCCGCCCGCCGTGGCGGCCGGGATGGCGAAGGCGTTCCCGAAGGCGACGATCGTCAACTACTACACCTCGACCGAGGCGGCTCCGGCGCAGACCGTGATGATCGTGGACCCCGGGCGGCCCGCGTCGGTGGGACGGCCGCACTCGGGCGGCGACCTCAAGATCGTCAGAGAGGACGGGCGGCCCGCGAAGGCCGGGGAGCGGGGCGAGGTCTGGCTGCGCTCGCCCGCCGGCACTCGCTCGTACTACCGCGACCGGCGGCTGAGCGACGACGTCTTCCGCGACGGCTGGGTGCGCATGGGCGACGTCGGCTACCTCGACGAGGACGGCTACCTCTACCTCGTCGACCGTGAGAGCGACGTCATCAAGTCCGGCGCGCACAAGGTGTCCACGCTGCAGGTGGAGGCCGCGCTGTACGAGCATCCGTCGGTCGCCGAGGCCGCCGTGGTCGGGGTGCCCCATCCGGTGCTCGGCCGGGTCACCGCGGCCGCCGTCGTGACCCGGTCCCCGGTCACCCCTGCCGACCTCCGGACGTTCCTGATGGACCGGCTCGCCAGGCACGAGCTGCCGAGCCGCTTGCTGTTCGTGTCCGAACTGCCGAAGAACCACCTCGGCAAGGTGGTGAAGTCGCGGCTGCGTGACCTGCTCGGACCACCGGCGGACGGCTCCACGTGACCCACCGAACACAGGAAGAACGCACATGACGCACTGCCAGTGGAGCATTCCGGCCTCGTTCGTCCAGCAGGACATGTGGGTCGGCGCACGCATGGGGGCGGGGCTGACATACCACATGCCGCTCGCCCTGTGGTTCGACGGCGATCTCGACGTGTCCGCGCTGCTCGGCGCGTGCGCCGGGGTGGTCGCCCGGCATCCGGTGCTCGCCACCGCCGTCGCGGAGAGCGGCGACGGGCTCCGGCTGGTCCCCGCCGCCGAGCCGGTCGTGACGCTCGCGGACCTGCCCGATCCTTCGCCCGCCGCCCTCAACCGGCTGATCAGGCAGGAGAGCGCGCGGGAGTTCGACCTGGAGAAGGGGCCTCTGGCGCGGTTCACGCTGGCGCCGGCGGGGCCTGATCGGCACCTGCTGCTGTTCGTCGCCCATCATCTGGTCTTCGACGGCATGTCCAAGGACATCCTGGTACGTGACCTCGCCCGGTTCTACGCGTCAGGCTCGGGCGGTACGGCGGAGCCGCTGCCGTTCGCCTGGCAGGAGCCGGAGCCGGGCGCACTGGCCGCGGCGCGGGAGTTCTGGGCGGGGCGCTGGACGGAGCCGGCCGAGATCGTGCTGCCGAGGCAGCGGCGTACCGGCAGACGGTACGGGCCGGGCGAGCAGATCGACGCCGGGCTCGACCACGAGCTGGGCCGCGCCGCAGAGAAGGTCGCCGGGGCGACCGGCGCGTCGACCTTCGAGGTGCTGCTCGCCGGGGTGCACGCGCTGCTGTTCAGGTACGGCACGGAGAACGTGGCGGTGGCGATCGACGTGACCACGCGCGGCCCTGAGACCCGCGACCACATCGGCCCGTTCGTCAGCGAGCTGCCCGTGCTGTCGCGGCCGGAGGCCGGCCAGGCGTTCCGCGCGTTCGTCCGGGAGCTGCGCGACGAGCTGCGCGCGGTGTACAGGTTCCGTGACGTGCCGCCCGGACGGGTGCTGGCGTCCCGTGGCGCGGCCGTGCCCGTGTCGATCAGTTACCGCAGGCAGGAGGCCGAGCCCGGCTTCCCCGGCCTGAGCGTCGCCGTGGACCGCATGATGTTCGGCGGAGGCGCGCGGAACCCGCTGCACCTGCAGATCCTGGACGGTCCTGACGGGACGGCCCTGTGCGTGCGGTACGACCCGGCGGCCGTGGACCGGGACGTCGCGGCCGGGTTCGCCGACGGTCTGCGCGCCCTGCTGCGGCACGCCGCCGACGATCCCGGCACCCGCCTGGCCGACCTGGACGTCATGCCCGAGGCGGAGTCGCGGCGGACGCTAGTCGAGTGGAACGACACCGAGGTCGCCTATCCCGCCGGGGCGACGCTGCCGGGGCTGCTCGCCGAGCGGGTGCGGGCCCGTCCGGACGCGTGCGCCGTCACGTCCGGGGAGCGCTCGCTCACCTACGCGGAGCTGGACGCGGCGGCCGGGCGGCTGGCCGCCAGGATCCGGCAGGCCGGGGTCGGGCGCGGGGAACTCGTCGCCGTCCACCTGCGGCGGTCCGACCTGCTCCTGGTCTGCCTGCTCGCCGTGCACCGGGCAGGGGCCGCGTACCTGCCGCTGGATCCCGACCACCCCGCGGAACGGCTCGCCATGATCGTGGCGGACGCCCGTCCCGAACTGCTGCTGTCCGAGTCCGCCGTGCCGGACGGGCTGGCCGGGCCCGTGCTCCTGGTGGATCACGGGCTCCTGGCGGACGGGGAACCGGTCGCGGACGCCGAGCCGGTACGACCCGGCGAGACGGCCTACGTGATCTACACCTCGGGGTCGACGGGGCGGCCCAAGGGGGTCGAGGTCGATCACGGCAACCTGGCCAACCTGCTGCTCGCCATGCGCGACAAGCTCGGATCCGGACCGGGTGACACCTGGCTCGCGCTCACCTCGCCCGCGTTCGACATCAGCGCACTGGAGCTGTACCTGCCGCTGGTCGTCGGCGGCCGGGTCGTCGTCGCGCCGCACGGCGCGGTGCGGCAGCCTGAGGCGCTGGCCCGGCTGGTCGCCGAGCAGGGCGTCACGCACGTCCAGGCCACGCCGTCGGTGTGGCGGCTGCTGCTGCCCGGCGGCCTGGCCGGGGTGACCGCGCTGGCCGGGGGAGAGGTGCTGCCGCCCGGGCTCGCGCACGAGCTGCGCGCCCGCTGCGACCGCGTCGTCAACGTGTACGGCCCGACCGAGACCACCATCTGGAGCACGTACGGCGAGCCGGGCGAACCCGGCGAACCGATCACGATCGGCCGTCCCCTCGCCAACACCCGGATCTACCTGCTCGACGCGGCGCTGCGCCCGGTTCCGCCGGGCGTCGTGGGGGAGCTGTGCATCGGCGGGGCCGGGGTGGCGCGGGGCTACCGGGGCAGACCGGCGCGCACGGCCGAGCGTTTCGTCCCTGATCCCTTCGGTCCTCCCGGGGGGCGGCTGTACCGTACCGGCGATCTGGCCCGTTACCGGGCCGACGGCGAGATCGAGTTCCTCGGCCGCCAGGACGGCCAGGTGAAGCTGCTCGGCCATCGGGTCGAGCTCGGCGAGATCGAGACCCGGCTGCTGGAGCACCCCCAGGTCGGCGAGACGGCAGTGATCGTCCGTGACGGGGAGACGGACGATCACCGCCTGATCGCTTACGTCGTGCCCGCGCCGGGCGCGGCCGCCCCCGAGGCCGGAACCCTGGCCGCCCACCTGGCCAGGACCCTGCCCGCCGCCACGGTGCCGAGCGCCTACGTCCTGCTGGACGCCCTCCCGCTGAACCCGATCGGCAAGCTGGACCGCGCCGCACTCCCCGCCCCCGCCCCCACCCCCGCCCCGTCCGCGGGCCCGCGGACGGACGGCGACGTGACGGTGGCCGAGGAGGTGCGGCGGATCTGGTGCGAGGTACTGGAGCTGGAGGAGGTCGGCGCCGACGACGACCTGTTCGACCTCGGCGGGCACTCGCTGACCATCACCCAGATCTCGGCCCGGATCAGGGAGAGCCTCGGCGTGGACGTGTCGCTGGACGCCTTCTTCGACGACCCGACCGTCAACGGGGTCGTCGAGGAGATCGTCCGGCTGCGGGGGGAACGGACCGGTCCCGCGGAGCCGGCGGAGGTACGGGCCCGTCCTGACGGGGTCGACCCGCCGTTGTCGTTCGTCCAGGAACGGCTCTGGTTCCTGCAGAAGTTCGACCTCGGCGACGCCTCGTACAACATGTACCTGGTGCTGCGGCTGCGCGGCGAGCTGGACACCGGCGCGCTGGGGGAGGCGCTGGACGCGGTGGTGGCCAGGCACGAGAGCCTGCGCACGTCGTTCGCCGACGTGGACGGCGAGCCCGTCGCGGTCGTCCATCCGCCCGGTCGCGTGTCCTGCGAACGCCTCGACCTGGAAGGATCGCCCGACGCGGAGGAGCGGGCCAAGCGGCTGGTCGCCGACCGGACGAACGCGCCGTTCGACCTGGCCGAGGCGCCGCCGCTGCGGGTCAGCCTGCTCAGGCTCGGGCCGGGGGACCACGTGCTGTGCTTCGTGCTGCACCACATCATCGCGGACGGGACGTCGCTCGGGATCCTGTTCGACGACCTGTTCGCCCTCTACCTGGCCAGGACGCGGGACGAGGCGGCGGAGCTCGCGCCGCTCCGGGTCCAGTACGGCGACATCGCGCTGTGGCAGCGGGAACGGGACGCGGGCGAGGCCGCCGAGGAGTCGCTGGCCTACTGGCGCGCGCAGCTCGCCGACCCGCCCCTGCTCGACCTGCCCGCCGACCTGCCCGGCGGGGAGCGGCCCGAGGGCGCGTTCCACACCTTCCCGGTGCCCGCGGAGCTGGTGTCCCGGCTGGAGCGGCTGGCGCAGGAGCACAACGCGTCGCTGTTCATGGTGCTGGTCGCCGCCTACCAGGTGCTGCTGGCCCGGCACACGGGACAGGACGACATCCTGGTCGGCACGCCGTGGGCGACCCGGGACCGGATGGAGCTGGAGCCGGTCATCGGATACCTCACCGACACGCTGGTCCTGCGCGGCGACCTCACGGGGGACCCGCTCTTCTCCGACCTGCTCGACGCGACCCGCCGTACCGTGCTCGACGCGCACGCCCACCGGACCGTGCCGTTCGAACGGCTCATCGGCGAGCTGGGCGTGCCACGCGACCTCCATCGCAACCCGCTGCTGGCAACCATGATCATTCTGCACAGCCAGGCGGGAGAGGGCACCCCGCCGGAACGGGTCGGCGACCTCGGGGTGCGGCTGTTCGACGGCGGGTACCGCCAGACGAAGTTCGATCTGTCCCTGGAGACCTGGCGCAACGAGCAGGGGCTGCTGGCGGTGCTCGGCTACGACGCCACCCGGTACCACGCGGCCACCGTGGAGGGGCTGGCCGCGCGGTTCGAGGTGCTTCTCCGGGGCATCGCGGACGCCCCCGGCACCCCGATCTCGCGGTTGCCGATGCTGACGGACGCCGACGCGGCCATGCTGACAACCTCCGGGGCGGTCGTCCCGGACGACGCGGAGACGGTGCCCGCGCTCATCGAGCGGGCCGTCGCCGCGACCCCCGAGGCCACGGCGCTGATGTGGGGCGGCGAGGCGATGAGCTACGCGCGGCTCGACGCCAGGGTGGCGCGGCTCGCGGCGGCCCTGCGGCGGCGCGGCGTCGCGGCCGGGAGCGTGGTCGGCGTCTGCCTGCCGCGGTCGGCCGAGGCCGTCGTCGCGTTGCTGGCCGTGTGGCGGGCCGGCGGCGCGTACCTGCCGCTCGATCCCGACTATCCCGACGAACGGCTCGCCTTCCTGATCAGTGACAGCGGCGCCCGCCTGGTGGTGACCGACGCCGGGCTCGCGCCGAGGTTGCCGTCGGAGACGGTCGTGCTCGTGTCCGCCGACGAGCCCGGGCACGGCGAGCACGGATGGACCGGCGGCCGGAACCCGGACGACCCGGCGTACGTGATCTACACGTCCGGATCGACGGGCCGGCCGAAGGGGGTGCTGGTCGAGCACGGCAGCCTGGCACGGCGGGTGCGCTGGATGCGGGAGGCGTACGGCATCGGACCGGACGACCGGGTCGCGCAGTTCGCGTCGCTCAGCTTCGACGCCCACGCCGAGGAGCTGTACCCGGCGCTGACATCGGGCGCGGGCGTGCTGCTCCTGCCCGACGGCGCCGCGTCGCTGCCGGACGCGCTGCGTACCCCGGCGGGCGGCCAGGTCACCGTGCTGGACCTGCCGACCGCCTACTGGCACCGGCTCACCGAGGCGCTCGACGACGTGACCTGGCCGGAGCCGCTGCGCCTGGTGATCCTCGGCGGCGAACAGGTGCACGCGGCGGCGGTGGCCGGCTGGCGCGACAGGTTCGGTGACCGGGTGCGGCTGGTCAACACGTACGGGCCGACGGAGGCCACCGTCATCGCCACGGCCGCCGACCTCGGCGAGGCGGACACCGTCGGCCGCCCGCCCATCGGCCGGCCGATCGGCGGCACCACGGCGCACGTCCTCGGCCCGTACGGCGAGCCCGTGCCGCCGGGCTTCCCCGGCGAGCTGTGCCTGGGCGGTGCGGGGCTGGCGCGGGGCTACCTGGGACGCCCGGCGCTGACGGCCGACCGGTTCGTCCCCGATCCTTCCGGCCCACCGGGATCGAGGCTCTACCGTACGGGCGACCGCGTGAGACGGCGGCCGGACGGGACCCTGGAGTTCCTCGGCCGGTTCGACGCCCAGGTGAAGGTCCGCGGCTTCCGGGTGGAGCCGGGTGAGGTGGAGACCGCCCTGCTGACCCATCCGGGTGTCCGCCAGGCGGTGGTGACGGCGGACGCCGAACGGCTGGCCGCGTACGTGGTCGGGCCCGCCGGGCCGAACGAGCTGCGTACGCACCTGGCCGCGACCCTGCCGGCCCATCTGGTGCCCACGGCCTGGGTGAGTCTGGCGGCGCTGCCGCTCACGATCACCGGCAAGGTGGACGTGGCGGCCCTGCCCGCGCCGGGGCCGGGACCCGTCGCGGAGTTCGTGCCGCCGCGCACGGACGCCGAGGTGCTCGTGGCCGGGATCTGGGGTGAGCTGCTGGGCGTCGAGGCGGTCGGCGCACACGACGACTTCTTCGCCCTGGGCGGGCATTCCCTGCTGGCGACCCGGGTCGCGGCCCTGCTGCGTAACGCGCTCGACACGGAGGTGCCGATTCGCACGGTGTTCGACCGGCCGACCGTCGCCGGGCTCGCGACCGCGGTCGAGCGGTTGGTGATCGAGCAGCTCTCCGCGCTCACCGACGCCGAGGTGAACGATCTGCTGGAGGTGGGGGAGTGACCGGCCCGGACGAGTTGTCGGCGGCCAAGCAGGCGTTGCTGGCGCAACGGCTGCGGCGCGGGGCGGCGGCGGTGCAACGCCGGACCATCCCCGCGCGCGCCGCCGGTGAGGCCCCGCCGCTGTCGCACGCGCAGGAGCGGCTCTGGTTCCTGGAGCAGTTCACGCCGGGCACCACCCAGCTCACCATCCCGATCAGGTTGCGGCTGCGCGGGCCGCTGGACGCCGGCGCCCTGGCCGACGCGCTCGACGCCGTCGTGGCCGGGCACGACGCGCTGCGCATGCGCTTCCCCGACACCGGGGACGGCCGGCCGCGCGTGGTACTCGCCGACGACGCCACGCTCCCGCTGACCGTGCGCGACGCGCCTGACGAGGCCGCCGCGAAGGCGCTGGTCGAGCGGTTCCTGGCGGTGCCGTTCGACCTGGCGGCGGGCCCGGTGGCGCGGGCGCTGCTGGTGCGGCTGGCCGACGACGATCACGTCCTGGTGGTCGCCGTGCACCACATCGCCGCCGACGGCTGGTCGGCCGACGTGCTGATGCGCGAGGTCTTCACCCGCTACGACGGCCGCACGCCGCCCGCCCCGCAGGTGGGGTACGGCGACTACGCGGCCTGGCAGCGCGGCCTGGCCCCTTCCCGGCGCGACCTGGACTACTGGCGGGACATGCTGGCCGGCCTGGAACCGCTGGACCTGCCGACCGACCGGCCCCGCCCGCCGGAACGCACCTACACCGGCGCCGCCCACCCGTTCCCCCTCAGCCCCGAGGCGGCCGCCGGGCTGGCCCGGCTCGGGCGCGAGCACCGGGCCACCCCGTACATGATCATGCTGGCCGGGCTCGCCGCGCTGCTCGGCCGGTACGCGGGCGTCGAGGACGTCGCCGTGGGATCGCCGGTGGCCGGCCGCCAGGTTCCCGAGCTGGACGGCGTGATCGGCTGCTTCGTCAACATGCTGACCATGCGGGTGGACCTGACGGGCGACCCGACCTTCGCCGAGCTGCTCGACCGGGTGCGGAACGTCGTCCTGGACGCCTTCGCCCACCAGGACCTGCCGTTCGAGCAGCTCGTCTCGGAGCTGGACCTGCCGCGCGACGTGTCCAGGTCGCCGCTGTTCGGCGTCATGTTCGCGATGCAGAACTACCGCCACGAGGCCATCGACCCGCCCGCCGGGCTGACCGTGGCCGACTTCCCCGTGGACGCCTGGGCGACCCGGTACGACCTGGAGCTGTACGTCGGCGACGACTCCGGCGGGATGTTCGTCTACAACACGGACCTGTTCGAGCCGGACACCGTCGAACGCCTCGCCGGTCACCTGTGCGCGCTGCTGGAACAGGTCGCGGCCGGGCCGGGCACCCGGCTCTCGCGGATCGACCTGCTCGGCGAGGACGAACGCCGCCTGGTCCTGGACGGGTGGAACGACACCGCCGCCGACTATCCGGGCGAGGCCACGCTGCACGGGCCCATCGAGGCCCAGGCGGCGCGCACGCCCGACGCGGTCGCGGTGCGCTTCGAGGGGCGCGCACTGACGTACGGCGAGCTGGACGCGGCGGCGGACCGGATCGCCCGCACGCTGCGCGGCCTCGGGGCGGGCCCCGGCTCTGTGGTCGCGGTGTGCGCCGAGCGGTCGCTGGAGCTGCTGCCCGGCCTGCTCGGCGTGCTCAAGTCGGGCGCGGCGTACCTGCCGATCGACCCCGACTACCCGCCGGACCGGGTGGCGTTCATGCTGGCGGACGCCGCCCCGGCCGTCGTGCTCACCCAGAGCGGGATCCGCCCCGAGCTGCCGCAGACCAGCGCGACCGTCCTCGACCTGGACGATCCGGACGTCTGGACCGGCGCCTCCGGCCCGCTTCCCGACGTGCGGCCCGACGACGTCGCCTACGTCATCTACACCTCCGGCTCCACCGGCCGGCCCAAGGGCGTGCCGAACACGCACGGCGGCATCGCCAACCGGCTCGACTGGATGCAGGAACGGTTCGGGCTGGGGGACGCGGACGTCGTGGCGCAGAAGACGCCGCTGAGCTTCGACGTGTCGGTGTGGGAGCTGTTCTGGCCGCTACGCCGCGGGGCGAGGCTGGTGCTCGCGACGCCGGGCGGCCACAAGGACGCCGCGTACCTGCGCAAGCTGATCACCACCGAAGGCGTGACCACCGCCCATTTCGTCCCGTCGATGCTGGCCGTCTTCCTCGCCGAACACGGCCCGGAGAGCTGCGGTTCGCTGCGGCGGGTGATCTGCTCGGGCGAGGAGCTGCCCGCCGACCTGGCCCGCCGCTGCGTCGCGACGCTCCCCGCCGCCGAACTCCACAACCTGTACGGCCCGACCGAGGCGGCCGTGGACGTGTCCGCCTGGCACTGCCTGCCTGACACCCTCGCCTCGGCGGCCCGCGTCCCGATCGGCACCCCGATCGCCAACACCACCCTGTACGTCCTGGACGCCGCCATGTCGCCGGTGCCGATCGGGGTGCCGGGCGAGCTGTTCATCGGCGGCGCCGGCCTGGCCAGGGGCTACCTGAACCGTCCCGCGCTCACGGCCGAGCGGTTCGTGCCGGACCCCTACGGCCCGCCGGGATCGCGGCTCTACCGCACGGGCGACCTGGTCAGACGCCGCCCCGACGGAGTCCTGGAGTTCCTCGGCCGGCTGGACGCCCAGGTCAAGCTGCGCGGCCTGCGCATCGAGCCCGGCGAGATCGAGGCGGCCCTGCGCGCGCTGCCCGCCGTCGGCGACGCCGCCGTGATCGTCCGCGACGACCGCCTGGTCGCCTACGTCACCCCGGACACCGGCGAGGCCCTGGACGAGGCACTGGACCACGGCGCGCTCCGGGCCGAGCTGAAGAAGACGCTCCCCGACTACATGGTCCCCGCGGCCTACGTCACCCTCGCCGCCCTGCCCCTGAGCCCCAACGGCAAGCTGGACCGCCGCCGGCTCCCCGCTCCCGTCGCCACCAGGGACGCCGCGGTCGAGTTCATCGCCCCCGACACCCCGACGGAACGGGCGCTGGCCGCGATCTGGAGCGACCTGCTGGAGGTCGAGGCGGTCGGCGTCGACGACGACTTCTTCGACCTCGGCGGCCACTCCCTGCTCGCGACCCAGGTGGTGGCCCGGCTGCGCCAGCAGGCGGGCGCCGAGGTCAGCGTCATGGACGTGTTCAAGCACCGCACCATCCGCGAGCTGGCCGCGCTCGCCGACACCCCGGCGGACCGGCGCGGCCCCCGCTCGCTGCTGCACCGGCTGACCGCCGTCCGCAGCATGAGCCCGGTCCTGAGCTACGTGTGCGTCCCGTACGGCGGCGGCAGCGCGGTCGTCTACCAGCCGCTCGCGGACGCCCTGCCGGACGGGCACGCGCTGTGGTCGGTGGCGATCCCCGGTCACGACGTGGGCGTCGACGAGGACAGGCTGCCGTTCGACGAGCTCGCGGAGGGATGCGTACGCGAGATCCTGGAGAAGGTCGACGGCCCGATCGCGCTGTACGGCCACTGCGGCGTCGGCTCGGCCCTGACCGTGGAGATCGCCCGCCGGCTGGAGGCCGCGGGACGGGACCTCGAAGGCGTCTACATCGGCGGCATCTTCCCGTTCGCCCGCCCGCGCGGCCGCGTGACGGCGCGGATCGCCAGGATCGCCGAGGCCGAGCGGCTCCGCAGCGACCAGCGCTACGTCAACTGGCTGATCTCGCAGGGCGTGGACATGAGCGACCTCGACCCCGCGCAGGCCCGACGCATCGTGCGGAACATGCGCCGCGACTCGCGGGAGGCCGAGGAGTACTACACCCGCCTGTTCGCGTCGGGCACGCGACGGCTGAGCGCCCCCGTGATCAGCATCGTGGGGACCGAGGACCCGGCGACGGACTACTACCAGGAACGCTTCCGCGAGTGGCACTTCCTGACGTCGGTGTCGGCGGTGGTGGTGCTCGCGGAGGCAGGGCACTTTTTCCTGAAATATCGGGCGCAAGAGCTGGCCGAGATCGTCACCACCCTCCACGGGAACCTGGCGGAACCGGCCCATCCGGAGGAACACGAACCAAGCGGCGACCGCACCTGGTGGCTGCACGACGTGTCCCACTCCGGCACGATGCCCGCCCCCACCGGCCCGCAGCCCGGCATCCCGCGCTTCCTCGCCGTCGCGGTGAGCCAGCTCGTGTCCGTCACGGGGTCGGCGCTGACGGAGTTCGCCGTACCCCTGTGGATCTACACCACGACCGGGTCGGTGGCGCAGTTCGCCCTGATGGCGGTCGTGGGCCTGGTGCCGGGGATGCTGGCCGCGCCGATCGCCGGGGCGATCATCGACAGGACGAGCCGGCGGCGGGTGATGCTGGCGGGGGACGTCGCCGCGTTCGCGATCCAGCTCGCGTTCGGCCTGCTGCTGTGGACCGGCGACATGGCCGTGGAGATGATCTATCCGCTGCTGGGCTGCCTGTCCGTCGCGCTCACGTTCCAGCGGCTCGCGTACTTCTCGGCCGTGCCGCAGCTCGTGCCCAAGCACTATCTCGGGCACGCCGCCGGCATCACCCAGCTCGGCACCGGCACCGCCCAGCTCCTCGTGCCCATCTTCGCCGTCGGCCTGCTGTCGACCATCGGGCTCGGCGGCATCCTCCTCCTCGACATCGCCGGTTACGCGGTCGCCATCGTCGTCCTGCTGCTGGTGCGGTTCCCGGCCACCATGCCCTGGCGGCGCCGCGAGTCGATCAAGGACGAGATCCTGGGCGGGCTGCGGTACTCGCTCGGCCATCGCGGGTTCGTCGCCATGCTGCTGTTCTTCGTCGTGCTGAACGTGTTCCTCGCGCCGCTGCTGCTGATGTTCTCGCCGCTGGTGCTCGCCTTCGCCGGGCTCGCCGACGTCGGCAGGATCTCCTTCCTGGCCGGGGCCGGGACGTTCGCGGGCGCGCTCATCATGATCATCTGGGGCGGCCCGCGCCGCCTGCGCCTGCGCGGGGTGCTGCTGTGCAGCCTCGTGCTGGGCTGCTTCTGCCTGCTCACCGGCCTGCGTGCCGACCTGGCCGTGATCGCCGTCGGCGTGTGCGGCATCACGCTCTGGATCACGCTGATGAACGGCATCTACACCACGATCGTGCAGGTCAAGGTGCCGCAGCGGTTCCACGGCCGGGTGTTCGCGATGAACACGCTCATCGCCTGGTCCACGCTGCCGATCGGGTTCGGGCTGGTCGCCCCCTACGCCGCCTCGGTGCTCGACCCGCTGCTGGTGGACGGCGGTGCGCTGGCCTCCACGGTCGGCGCGGTCATCGGCATCGGACCCGGCCGCGGCATCGGATTCATGTACGTGCTCTTCGGCCTCGTCATCGTGACGATCGCGCTGGTCTCCATGCGGATCCCCGCGCTGGCCCGGTTCGACCGCGAGGTTCCCGACGCCGTCGCCGACGACCTGGTCGGCGTACGAGCCCTGCGGCCCCGGCCTCGGCAGTCCACGCCCCGGCGATCCACGCCTCGGCGATCAGAGGAGGAATGACATGACGGGACGACACCAGGTGGTCGTCAACGACGAGGACCAGTACTCGCTGCTGCCCCTCGACCGGCGGCCCCCCGACGGCTGGCGGGCCACGGGCTTCACGGGCGAGCGGCAGGAATGCCTGGACCACATCGACGAGATCTGGACGGACATGCGGCCCCGCAGCGTACGGCTGCGCCAGGACGCCGAGGGGAGCGCGCGGTGAGCGCCGACCTGGAACGCAAGCTCGCGGACCTGGTGGCCGCCGTGTCCGGCGGCGAGATCAGCGCCGAGGAGGCGCTCGCGGGCGACCACTCGCTGTCGGCGCTGGGCCTGACCTCGCTGGCGTGGATCCGGCTCGTCGACGCGATCGAGGACGCCTTCGGGGTGGACGTCGATCTCGGCGGCGACCTGTCCGCCTTCGAGCGTGTGGACGCCCTCGCCGCCCACGTGTCGGATCTGCTGGACGCCCGATGACCACCCCGGCGACCGTCTCGGCGACCACCCCGCCGACCGCCTCGGTGTCGTTCAGCGGGACGCGGGACGGCGAGGCGCCGTTGACCTGGGGGCAGCGGCTGATGTGGCGGGCCGTCCACCTGATGGGTCCCAGCCAGTCCTTCCTCAACTGCCCGTGGGTGCTGCCGGTCCACGGAAAACGCGATCTCGCGACCGTACTGGACGCGCTGCGCCGGATGCTCGAACGCCACGAGAGCCTGCGCACCACCTTCGCCGACACCCCGCACGGCCCGGTGCAGCGGGTGGCGCGCGGCGGCGAGCTGACCGTGGAGCTGGTGCCGGCAGGCCCGGAAGGGCCGCTGGGCACCGCCGAGCGCGTCGCCGCCGAACTGGGCACCACCATCTTCGCCCACGGCGAGGACCTGCCGCTGCGCTGCGTCATCGTGCTCGCCGACGGCAGGCCGCGGGCCCTGGCGTTCGCCTTCTCGCACCTGGCGGTGGACTTCCAGGCGCTCAGCCTGCTGTCCGCCGAATGGCGGGCGCTCTTGAGAGGCGACGACCTGCCGCCGCCGGAATGGCAGCCGATGGAGCAGGCGGCGCTGGAACGCGAGGAGCCGTTTCCGGCGCGCTCGCGGCGGTCCATCCGCTACTGGCGCTCCGTGCTCGAAACGATCCCCCTCGACGTGTTCGACCATCCGCCGGGGGAGCCGGAGGAGCCGCGGTTCATCGAGGTCGGCATGGAGTCGGTGGCGCTCGCGGCGGCGGCCGTGCGACTGGCCGAACGGCTCACGATCAGCACCACGAGCGTGGTCATCGCCGCCTGCGCCACCGTCCTGGCCGCCGCGAGCGGACGGCGGCAGGCGGTCATGCAGCTCGTCCACAGCAACCGGCGCGACCCCCGGACCCGGCCGCTGGTCGCCACCGTGGGCCAGGACGGCCTGCTCGTGCTCGACCTGCCCGGGACCGGCTTCACCGACACCTGCCTGGCCGCGCACCGCAGCGCCCTCATGGCCTACCGCAACGCCCACTACGACCCCTTCGCGATGCAGGCCATGCGCGAGGAGATCGGCCGCGTCCGGGGCAGGGAACCGGACCTGGACGCCTTCTTCAACGACAGACGAGGCGACGGAACCTGGCCCAATCTGCCCCGTGCAACCCCTGACCAGGACCTGACCCCCCTCATGGCACAGACCCGCACCTACGTGACGAACGCCTGGCCCGGGGTCCGCTTCAAGGTGTTCTTCACCCTGGGAACCGCCCCCGACACTGGCCGGCTCAGCCTCATCGTCGACACCGCGTACCTGCCCAGGGAGAAGGCGAGAGCCATGCTGCTCTCCGTCGAGGCCCTGCTGGTCCGCGGCCTGACGGAGGACGTGCCGGGGGCGTCCCGGCCTCACCCGCTGGGGGCGACCGGCCGATGAGCGAGCGGGAAGTCAGCCGGTGGCGTCGAGGACCTCACGCAGCTTGCGGGCGAAGGCCTCGGGCTGGCCGGCGTACCCGTGCTCGCCGCCGAGGAAGCCGCCGTGGTGGCTCGGGAAGACCGTCGCCTCCTGGCCGAGCAGCGCGGCCGTCGCCAGCGAGGTGCGGCCGGTGAAGGTGTCGCCGGTCTCCTCGCCCACGGCGATCACGATCCGCGTCGGCGCCTTGGCCAGCGCGTCGACGTCGGGCCGGTAGCCGCTCACCGCCCAGGACCGGTCGGAGAGCAGGGGGTCGTCCCGGGAGCCGTCATCATCGGCGGGCATCCCGAACGCGGCGGGATCCGGCGCCGGCTGGGCGAAGTAGTCGTCGGTGTACTCGCCCTGCCACGAGGTCATCATCATGAAGGCCGCCATGCCGGCGCCCCAGCCCTTGCTCTCGTACGCGTCCCGGACACCGGCCCGGGCACGCTCGGCGGCCTGGGCGTCGGGGAGCAGCGGCATGAGCGGCGGCTCGTGCGCCACCAGGGTGGTCACGTCATCGGGGTACGCCGCCACGAGGGCGAGCGCCGTCACCGCACCGCCGCTGCTCGCGAACATCTCGACCGGGCCCGCGCCGAGCGCCTCGATGAGGGCGTGCAGGTCGTCGGCCTGGGTGCCGGGCGTGTGGTCGACCCGTCCGTCCTTGCGAGTGCTGCGACCGAGGCCGCGCGGGTCGTAGGTGACCACGGTGCGGTCGGCGAAATGCCCGGCCAGCGTGGTGAAGCCGGCGGCGTCCATGGGCTGGCCGATCATGAGCAGCGGCGGGCGCCCGTCGGCGGACGGAAGCGGACCGTGGACGTCGTAGACGAGATCGACGTCCGGAGTCTCGAGAGTCTGCGTAGCCATGTCGGTGTGGACCCCTTCCGCGGTGAGAACTCATCGGAGCCTACGCCCACCGATCCCGGAATCCCCCCGCGTTGCGCCGGGGTCGACGGCGGCCATGGTCGCTATCCGGCTGCCGTTACTTCGCCGGTTTCCCAGCGGTCCGTCAATGAACGGGTGCTCGCCATTCAGGTTCCGGCAAAACAATGCTGACGTATGAAGGTCGATGACCTGGGGAAATTCCTCCGAAACGGGGGCGGAGAGCTGAAAGCGGTGTGGTGAGATGAAGCGGGTGGCCACGGGGATTCCTCCCATGAAAACCATCAGGGAGTATGTCGAGGCGCGCATTCTCTCGCCGGACGATCTCAAGGGCGCGTTGCAGCTCGCGATGCGGCTCGAGTTCGCGACGATCCCGCCGTACCTGTGCGCGGAGTGGTCGGTCAGGAGCGACCCGGACCGTACCGCGGCTGTCCTGCGGCGGATCGTGGTCCAGGAGATGTACCACTTCGCGCTGGCGGGGAACCTGCTGACGGCGGTGGGGGGCACGCCGTCGGTGGCCCACGCGGATTTCCTGCCCGTCTACCCGGCGGACGAGCTGCCCGGCGGCATCCCGCAACAGCTGCCCGTCGACCTCAGGCCGCTGGTCAAGGACCAGATCGCGGTGTTCATGCAGATCGAGTACCCGGACTTTCCTCCGGTCGCCCGGATGGAGGCGCCGCCGGCGACCATCGGCGCCTTCTACGACGCCATCATCGAGACGTTCCGGACGAGCGATCCGGAGATCGATCCGGACGCGCTCGCGGTGGACGTGCCGCACGCGTCGCCGATCCGGACGGTCGCCGACGCGATCGAGACGATCGAGCGGATCAAGAGCGAAGGGGAGGGCGTGCCCGGTTCACCTGCGTCACCCACCGGCGGAGCGACGAGCCACGCGCACTACTACCTGTTCAAGGAGCTGTACGTGCAGAAGCGGCTGATCAAGGTCGGTGACGCGTGGGAGTACAGCGGCGCGCCCATCAGGCTGCCCGAGGTGCACCCCTTCGAGCCTTCGACGGCGGAGCCGGACCTGTCGCTGGAGTTCCGGCGCACGCTCACCGAGCTGATGGTCAATCTGGAGTCCTGCTGGACGACGCCGGGCGCCGCGCCGGACGTGTCGGCGATGTTCGGGCTGAAGGCCACGGGCCAGGACCTGATCAGACGCGGCGTCCGCCCGGACTTCACCTGGGCGGACGCGTAGCGACAGCGGTTCAGAGGGCCTTCTGGCCGGCGGACGCGTCGATCCACCGCAGGAAGCTCATGGCGTTGAGCGGCGGCTGCCGCAGGCGGCGCTCAAGCGCGTCCGCTGCCGGCCCCTCCGCCGTCCTCGGCTCCTGGGCCCCTTGCACGATCTTGAGGACCTTCAGCATGACGGCGACGGCCTGCTCGTCCCCGTGTTCGTGCTCACCGTGGTGGTGATGCCCGCCCTCCGGCCAGTCGAAGGGCTCGGTCACGGCGACCCACTTGCCGGCTTCGAACCAGGGCACGCCCTTGTGGTCGGTGCGCTCGATCTCGCCGGGCGCCACGGCTTCGTGGGCCTCGAACCAGTCCTCGATCCGGTCGTCCACCCATCCGTGCAGACGCCAGAACAACGGGTTGACGTGGGACGAGTAGAAGTCCCCGAGATAGTCGTAGGCCGGGTCGTCCCATTTCTCGTCGAAGTCGAAGTCGCCCCGCAGCGCGACCTTGCCCTGCGCGTCCCGCGGAATGGCCGCCCAGCGCATGTGCATCTGGTTGTGGATGGTGAATTCCAGGAGGTTGCCCAAGGCCCCCAGAGACAGGCGGGACAGCTCGATCGGTGAGGTGAAGGTGCGTTCCAGCGCCCGCATCGTGAAGTGGAGATAGTCCGGAGACTTCAGCAGCTTCATCGTCGGCCGGCTCGCTTCGGGGAAGGTGGCCAGCAGTGCCGCGTCGGCGGGCGGGACCATGGATCCGGAACGGGCGGCGTCGTACCGCATGACCTGCTGACCGGGGTGGCCGGGATCGTCTTTCGGTACGTACACGTACTGCGGCAGGTCGGCCCCGGGAATCTGCCCCCATCCGCGGATGGCGGGGGCGCCGGAGCTCTGGTAGACCTCGTTCACCATCTGGATCATCCGCCGGTGCATGAACAGGAAGTCCTCGCCGGCGCCGTTGGTCAGGTTGAGTCCCTTGTCGTTGAACGGCGGGCGTTCGATCCCCCAGCCGAGTTCGGTGATCTCCTTGCGGTCGGTGTCGCTGAGCGGATTCCGCCAGACCGACCGGAGAAGATGCCACGTGGTGTGCCGCAGCCGGTGGACCCGGGTGGACAGCATCGCGAGCGCCTCCGGCAGCATCGCCACCCCCGGCAGTTCGCGGGGGGCGGGGAAATCGCGTTTGACCGCGACGAAGCTGGCCGTGACGCCCGCCCTGGCCACCTGCGTGCCGCTGCCGTGGTCCTTGGCGCGCAGAACGGTGCCGGTGAGCGAGAGGCGCTGATTGACCCCCGCCTCCCAGGCGTGCCCGACCGCTCCCTCGTACTCGTAGTGGAAGTCCGCGATGCCGGTCTGCGGGCGTCCCTTGCCGGACAGCCTGAACCGCAGCGTCGACCAGTCCAGGATCTCTCCCGCGATGTCCATGAAGTCCTTGCGGTCCACGCCGGGCGCGGACGGGAAGGACAGCGTTCCGGTGATCGTCCTGTCCTGCCGTACCGACAGGTAGAGCTCGGCCTCCCCGAACCGCAGCTCGTTGAAGTCGGCGACCGGCCCCGGGTGGTTCAGGAGACTTCTGTAGACGTAATAGCCGGTGAGGTTCTCAGCTTGCATGACAGCCCCTTCGTCGATGAACGTCTCGCCGCTGGGGGAGCGTCACGTCTCGGTCACCACGACGTCCTTGCTCCTGACGAACATGACGCGGTGGCCGAACTGGATCTGGTGGTATTTCTCGGTGCCGCGGACCACGCGATGCAGCGTGGTGTCGAAGGTCGTCGCCTTGTAGTACTCGCCGGTCGTGGTCAGGCCGACCGTGTACGACTGACCGGCGGGGAGGGTGTACTGCAGCGGGACCAGCGGCTGCACCTCCACGTCCGACGGGTAGGCCGCGGGCTCCGGGCACGGGCGGCCGTAGACGGGCACCGACTCCAGGCCGGCCCGGGGGGTGGCGATCCGGGTGCGGCTGGGCACGGCCACGGGGTCGGACACCGGGTTGTGGAACCACGCGAGCTGGCCGAGATACCAGATGGCCGTCCAGTCGCCCCGCCGCTCCGCGACGACGTAGCGCTGGCCGGTGCTCACGCGGGCGGCGTGATCGTACACGCTGTAGGTGGACGCGTCCGTCGGGTGCTTGCCGACGTCCTTGACCAGGGGCGACTCCCCGCGCGGCTCGGTGTGCAGCCAGATCGAGGCCGACCCGTGCGACGGGCAGGTGGCGTCGGGGTGATCCTTGTCGCAGCCGGTGTAGTGCGGCCGGTTGCGGTCGTAGTCGGGCAGGATCATGACCGAGGCCGTGCCGCTGTCGCCGTCGGCGCGCAGGGGAGCGCCCATCAGGTCGAAGAAGTGCGCCCAGTCCCAGTACGGGCCGGGGTCCTCGTGCATCGTCCGCAGCTTCTCCGGCACGAGCGCGGGCACGTTGTCATGGCCGAGGATGTGGGCGCGGTCCAGCGGGATGCCGAACCTGTCGGCGAGGAAACGCACCAGCTTGGCGGACGTGCGGTACATCGCCTCGGTGTACCAGGTGCCGCCGGCGGCGAGGAAGCCCTCGTGCTCCAGGCCGATGCCCTTGCTGTTGACGTACGTGTTGCGGGCGTGCCAGGCCATGTCCTTGACGCGGATGTGCTGGGCGAGGTGGCCGTCGTGCGAGCGCAGCGTGTAGTGCCAGCTCGCCGCGTACGCCGGGTCCTGGATGAGGCCGACCGTCTTGTCGTACAGCTCCTCGGTGTTGTGGATGACGATGTAGTGCAGGGTCTGGCTGGTGGGGCGGTCGGCGATGTCGAAGTTGCCGTACGTGTCCTCCGGCAGTCTCCTGTAGAGCGCCGGGACCCACTCGCCGGCCATCCCGGCGGGGCATTCCACGAGGCCGGTGCCGGGCAGGTGGGGCAGATCCAGGCCGGTCAGCCAGGAGCGGGACGGCCGTACCCCGGGAGCGGGCGGCAATGTGATCTCCGCACCGGTGTCGGTCGTGCGGGTGACGCCCTCGCGGATGACCTCGTACACCTCGTCGGCGAAGTTCGCGGCGATCTCCTCGGCCGCGGCGCCTGCGTACCGCGCCACCGCGCCGTACCAGTCGGCGGGGTCCGCGCTCGCCGGGGCGCCCAGGGCGCGCTGGTAGTCGGCCAGCAGCGCCGCGCCGCCGTCGATGTTGGTGGCCGGGTCCTCGCGCAGGCGCTGGAGGCTCTCCCCGGTCAGCTCCGCGGCCCGCTCCAGGGTGTGCCGGGATGCGGGCGAGCCGTCGGGGTGATCGTGCCGCGACTCGCCCGGCACGGCTCCGTCGGTGAGGTGCATGGGGCCGAAACCGGCCGCGGTGCTGGGCCTGCCGCCGTTGCAGTCCCAGCGCGACTCCAGGTAGGAGACGGCGAGCAGCACGCTCTCCGGTACGCCGTGTCTCCTCGCGGCCCGCGCGAACGCTTGCGGCATCGTGGTCATCACAACCACCTCCACCTGCACTGTCGCACGGACGCCCGCGACGGCCGGAAGTGAGATGGCAGGATTTTCCGGTTTCGTGTGGGAACACGAAGAGGTTCTTCACGGGTGCCTGGCCAGGCGCAGGGAACGGCCCGGTCCGTCGACCGGGCCGCCCTGTTCGACGCCGACGATCACCAGCCGAACGGTCCCGCGGGCTTCTGCCACGGCAGTTCGATCACCCAGCTGCCCTGCGGGTTGTCGTGTCGCGTCCACCCCCGGCCCCATTTACGGACCTGGTAGCCGATGCGGTGCTCGAAGCAGGCAGGATTGTTCGCGCCGTTCTCGTCGTAGTAGGCGATCACGTCCGGCGGGCCCGCGCCTTCCGGGTCGACGACGATGGCCGGGCTGTAGGGGTCACCCCACAGATCGCAGATGATGAAATGATTCCGGTTCGGCCCTTCGTTGCACCACGTGACTTTTCCGGTCACCCGGTTGTCGGAGTTTCGCAGATTCATCCAGCCGGTGCAGGTCGCGTTGGCCGAGATCTCGCCCTGCGGGGATTCGTAGGTATGCTCCGGAGGCCCGGGCGAGCTGTGCGCGGCCGCGGGCGCGATCGACACGCCCAGCAGGACCATCAGGGGAAGTACGAGGGCGCTGAAGATGCGCCGCCTGGCCGTGGATTTCGATGATCTGGTCAATCCTCTTCCGTCCTTTTGATGTGACGTGATGGATATCGTCAGCATCTTCAGCGGCGGAGACCACAGCCAGGACGCGCTCCGGCCATTCGCCGGACAGGGCGCCAGGCACGGTGTCGAGCCCGGCCGTTGGGCGGGCGTAATATGGCGCGACCCTGAGGCACGGAGGTGGCTGTGGTGAAGGCGGCGGCAGCTGCCGGGAGGAATCTCCTAATGTGCCTTTCGGTGGCGCCGCTGAGCCGCCTGGAAACGTACCATTTCGCAGAGAATCCCGAGGCCGCGAAAGCGCTCGAAGAGCATGTGGCGGGGGTCAATTTCTATCTGTACCTGGAATTGAGCAAGCTTAAATAGATTCTTCTCCGTGCCACACGCCCAGCTTTTCACTGCCCCGGACGGGGGCGCGAGGAGGGCGGCGGACAGGACGACAGCGGGAGAGATGGTGCGCATGCGTGAGAATAACATGCGTATTAGGTAGGAAAAGTCGCATTCGAGGTCGTGACGCGTTCATGACATGGCGCTGACGAGCCGAGGTCACGGCCGCCCGACAGTGGTGGAGGTCCGCCCGTTCCGGGCGACGGGTCCGGGTTGTCCCCATGCCACCGAGGAAGGCTGATCGACTGTGACTGACCGCTTGCGGGTGGCCGTGCTGGCGGGCGGGCCGTCCGCCGAGCACGAGGTGTCGCTGCAGTCGGCGCGGGCGGTGCTCGACGCCCTGCCGAGAGATCTGTACGACCCCGTCCCCGTCATCATCGACCGTCAGGGCAGATGGCCGACGGAGGTGCGAGGCCAGGCGGACGTGGTCTTCCCCGTGCTGCACGGGCCGTTCGGCGAGGACGGCGTCGTCCAGGGGCATCTGGAGGCGCTGGGTCTGCCGTACGTAGGGTGCGGCGTGCTCGCGTCGGCCGTGGCGATGGACAAGGTCGCCATGCGGCGCGCCTTCATGGCGGAGGACATCCCGGTCACCCGGCACGTCTGGTTCACCGCGCACGAATGGCGCACCTGCGGCGACCACGAGTCCCTGGTGAAGTCGCTCGACTGGCCGATGTACGTCAAACCGGCCAACATGGGCTCCTCCATCGGCGTCTCCCGGGTCACCTCGATGGGGGAGCTGCGCGCGGGGGTGGAGCTGGCGCTGGTGCACGACAGGGTGGTGGTCGTCGAGCAGGGCGTGTCCGCGCGCGAGCTCATCTGCGGCGTGCTCGGCGGCCACGACTTCCCGGGAGCCTCGGTGCCCGGCGAGCTCATCGTGCCCGGGGAGTGGCTCGACTACGAGGCCAAGTACCTCAGCCAGGCCGAGATCGCCACCATCCCCGCCGTGCTGCCGGAGCGGGTCGCCGCGGACGTGCGGGAACTGTCCCTGCGCGCCTTCCGGGCGATCGGCGGCTACGGCCTGGCCCGGGTCGACTTCTTCTACGAGGAGCGCACCGGACGCCTGTACGTCGGGGAGATCAACACCATGCCGGGCTTCACCGCACGTTCGGTCTACGCGCGGGCCTGGGAGGCGAGCGGCGTCCCCTACCCGGAGCTGCTGTGCCGCCTCATCGACCTGGCGCTCGCCAGGAGCGGCTCGTGATCCCCATGACGCTGCGGGAGATCGCCCGCCTCGTCGGCGCCCGTCTGCACGACGCGCCCGAGCCCGAGACGGCGGTGACGGCGCCCTCGGCGGTCGACTCCCGCGAGGTCGTGCCCGGCGGCCTGTTCGCCGCGACGGCCGGCGCCAACGTCGACGGCCACGACTACGCGGCGAGCGCGGTCGCGGGCGGCGCCGTCGCCGTGCTGGCCGCGCGGCCCGTCGGCGTGCCCGCGCTCGTGGTCGAGGACGTCCAGGCCGCGCTCGGCCAGTTGGCCCGCCACGTGCTCGGACGTATCAGCCCGACCGTGATCGGCCTGACCGGCTCCGTGGGCAAGACCACGACCAAGGACCTGCTGGCCCAGACGCTCGAACGGCACGACGTGACGGTCGCCACCGACAGGTCGTTCAACAACGAGCTCGGCCTGCCGCTCACCGTGCTGCGCGCCGACGCCGCCACCCGCTATCTGGTGCTGGAGATGGGCGCCGGCAGGAAGGGCGACCTGACGTACCTGACCGGGCTGGCGCCGCCCAGGATCGGGCTGGTGCTCAACGTCGGCACCGCGCACGTGGAGCGGATGGGGACCGGGCCCGCCGATGTGGCGCAGGTCAAGGGCGAGCTGGTCGAGGCGCTTGCACCGGACGGGTTCGCCGTGCTCAACGCCGACGACCCGTACGTCGCGGGCATGGCGGGCCGCACCCGGGCCGAGATCCTCTGGTACGGGAGAGCGCCGGACGCGCCGGTACGGGCCGAGAACGTGCGGCTGGACGGCCGGGCGCGAGCCGTGTTCGAGCTGGTGACGCCCCTGGGCCGGGCCCCGGTCGAGCTGGGTCTCATCGGCGCGCACCAGGTGGGCAACGCCCTGGCCGCGGCCGCCGTCGCCACCGTGGCCGGGTTCGACGCCGCCGAGATCGCCGCAGGGCTGACCGCCGCCCGCCGCCGTGCCGCGGGCCGGCTGGAGATCGTCGAACGACCTGACGGCGTCACCGTCGTCGACGACGCCTACAACGCCAACCCCGCATCGATGCGGGCCGGGCTGCGGGCGGCGAAGGCGCTGGCCGGCGACCGCCGTACCGTCGCCGTGCTCGGCGCGATGGGGCAGCAGGCGGACGCCTCACGCGATCGGCACGCGGAGGTGGGCAGGCTCGTCGCCGACCTCGGCTTCGACGTGCTGATCGCGGTCGGCGCCGGGGACCCGCGGGCGCTGGCGGAGGCGGCGGAGTCCGCGGACCGGGGCGTGGCGGTCCACACCGCCGAGGACGTCGCCGGGGCGATCACGCTGTCCGCCGCGCTCCTCGAACCTGGAGACGTGGTGTTCGTCAAGGCCTCCAGCGAGATCGGGCTCGGCGCCTGCGCCCGCGCGCTGGCCGAGGCCGGCCGGCCCGCCCCCACGAGTTGACGAACGGAGTTCCATGCGCACGATCGGTCTCATCGGCGGGCTGAGCTGGGAGTCGACGGTGATCTACTACCAGATCGTCAACCAGCGGGTCCGCGAGCGGCTCGGCGGCAGCCACTCGGCGAACAGCCTCATCTGGTCGGTCGACTACACGACCGTCGAGGACCTCATCTTCGCCGGCCGCTGGGACGCGGTGAGCGCGCTGCTGACCAGCGCGGGCGGGCGACTGGAGGCGCTCGGCGCGGAGGTCCTGCTCATCTGCAGCAACACCTTCAGCCGCGTGAGCGACGACGTGGCGCGGGCCGCGAGCGTGCCCGTGCTGCACATCGCCGACGCCGTGGGCGCGGAGGTCCGCTCCCGGGGGATGCGCAAGGTGGGCCTGCTGGGCACCCGCTTCACCATGGAGCAGCCCTTCTACCGTGACCGGCTGGCCGCGCACGGCTTCGAGGTGATCGTCCCGCGCCGTGACCGGAGGGAGCTGGTCCATCGCGTGATCTTCGAGGAGCTGGTGCGCGGCGTGCTCCGCGAGTCGTCCAGGGACGCGTACGCCCGGATCGTCGCCGAACTCGCCGACGACGGCGCCGAAGCCGTCGTCCTCGGCTGCACCGAGATCGAGCTGCTGATCGGCGAGAAGGACACCGCCGTCCCGCTGCTGCCGAGCGCGCGGTTGCACGCGGAGGCGGCCGCCGCCTTCGCGCTGGCCGACTGACACCCCCGCGCGGAGGGGCGTGACGCGACGGTCGACATAGGATCTTTTCGTTGAAAGGTTCCAGATTTTCGAAAGGCCGCCATGACCCACCCCCTCAGCCGGCGCTCCGCCCTGCTGGGTTCCGCGGCCGTGACCGGGCTCGCCCTCTGGGAGCGACCCGCCGAGGCGGTCGGCGGGGCCGCGTTCGACGCCGCGCGGGAGCGGTGGGTGAGCCTGCTGGCGGGCGGGTCGTACGACGCCGCCTACGCCGGCAAGACCCGGGCGATCGAGGGGTCCGCGCACGCGGTGCTGCGCAAGATGCGGCCGTCAGGCGGCCGCCCGAGCCTCTGGCCCGACCTGCCGCTGGACGACCCCCGGACGGGCAACTTCAACCGTTCCTACAACCGCATGCGCACTCTCGCGCTGGGCTGGGCCACCCCGGGCACCGCCATGCACCGGGACGCGCGGGTCGCCGAGACGGCGGTCAGGGCGCTGGACTTCCTGTACGAGCACGCGTACCACGAGAGGCTCGACCCGCGGGGCAGCAACTGGTTCTGGTGGGAGATCGGCGTGCCCCGCTCGCTGACCGACACCTGCGCGCTGCTCTACGACGGCCTGCCCAGGAGCCGCGTCAGGCGCTGGCTGCGCCCGCTGCGCCGCTGGTGCCCCGATCCGGAGCGCCGCGTCAGCCACCCGGGCGTCGTCGAGACCGGCGCCAACCGGGCCGGCAAGGCCATGGCGGTGGCGATGCGCGGGCTGCTCACCCACGACGCCCAGCTCGTCAAACGCGCCAAGGACGCGGTCTCCGACCTGCTGCGGACGACCAGGGGGCCGGGCGACGGCTTCTACCGTGACGGGTCGTTCATCCAGCACGACGTGTACCCCTACACCGGCAGCTACGGCGTGGACTACCTGGAGAGCGTGGCCAAGCTGATCGCCATGCTCGCGGACTCCCCCTGGGAGATCCCCGACATCGGCAACGTCTACGACATCGTGGACCGCTCCTTCATGCCGTTCGTCTTCGACGGGCTGATGATGGACTGCGTGCGCGGCCGGGCCGTCTCGCGTCAGGGCCATCGCGACCACCACGCCGGTCAGAAGACCGTCGAGGCCGTCCTCACCCTGCTGGACTCCGCGCCCGAGCGCCACGCCCGGCGCTGGCGGCCGGTGGTGAAGGGCTGGCTCACCCGCAACCAGGCCGTCCCGTACGACACGCTCGCGCCGCTGGCCGGCGTCGCGAAGGCCAGGGCCCTGCTGGAGGACCCGTCGGTGCCGGTCGGCCCGCGCACGACGGGCACGTACGTCTTCGCCGACATGGACCGGGTCGTGCACCGCCGTCCCGACTGGGCGTTCGCGATCGCGATGAGCTCGAAGCGGATCGGCGCGGCCGAGGCCATGAACCGGGAGAACCTGCACGGCTGGTACACCGGCGACGGCATGACCTACCTCTACACCGACGACCTCACCCACTGGAACGACGACCTGTGGCCCACGATCGACCCGTACCGGCTGCCGGGCACGACGGTCGACACCCGCAGGCGCGCGGACCTCACGCACGACCACCGCCGCCTGCCGCCCACCCCCTGGGCCGGGGGCGTGGCGCTCGACGGCGAGTACGGCGCGGCGGCCATGAAGCTCGTCGCCGGGGGTTCCTCGCTGCGGGCCAAGAAGGCGTGGTTCCTGCTCGACGACGAGGTGATCGCGCTCGGCAGCGGCATCACCGCCTCCGACGGCCGCCGCGTCGAGACCGTGGTCGAGAACCGCAACACGCACGACCGCCACCTGCCGCTGACGCGCAGCGACCACTGGTTCCACCTGTCGGGCGTGGGCGGCTACGTGCTGCTCGACGGCGGGCGGGCGAAGGTGATCCGCGAGGAGCGCACCGGCCGCTGGCGCGACATCGACAGGGGCGCGACCACGGGAGGCGACGGCACCCCCGTCTCCCGGCACTACACCACCCTGGTCATCGACCACGGCGTCGACCCGCGCGGGGCGCGCTACGCCTACGCCGTGCTGCCCGGCGCCTCGCTCGCGCGGACCGCTGACTACGGCGGGCAGGTCGAGATCCTCGCCAACTCGGGAACGGTGCAGGCCATCGCCCGCGGCGACCTGCTCGCCGCGGTCTTCTGGCGCGCGGGGACGGTCAAGACCGCGCACGGGACCCTCGCCGCCGACGGCCCGTGCGCGCTGCTGGCCCGCCGCGACGGCGACCAGGTACGGCTCGCGGTGTCCGACCCGTCCAGGACCGCCGACGAGGTGAGGATCACGCTGCCCTGGGCGGTGAAGTCGGTCAAGGAGAGCGACCGCGGCGTGCGCCGGGCCAAGAAGGCGGTCAAGGTGGAGCTCCAGGGCACCCGCGGGCACACTCGCACCGCCGTGGTCCGCGTCTGAACTGCCCGGCTCAGCCGCCGAGCGCCGTCACCGGGCCGTACCGGGCGTGAGCCGCCCCCACGACGAAGGCCCAGTAACGGTCACCGTACGACCAGTGCCACCACTCGGTGGGATAGTTCACGAACCCCGTGGCCGTCATGGCGTCGATCAGGACCCGCCGGTTGCTCCGGGCCTCCGCCGAGATGTTCGCCGCGTCCGTGTGGCACTCCTCCCCGAACTCCGGCGGCGTGGCGTTGACCCGCGTGCCCATCGGCAGCTCGGCCCCGTCGGCGGCGCACAGCGTGACGTCCACCGCGCCGCCCGCCACGTGCGGCGCCACCTCGGGAGGCGAGACGTACTTGCCCGCCTCGGCCCGCAGCTCGTCCGCCGTCCATCCGGGATACCGGTCCCGCATCCTGGCCACGGACCCGGCGAAATAGCGTTGCTGCAGCACGTGCGGGCGGTACCCCTCCACCAGGAGCAGCCGCAGCCCGCGGGGCAGCTGGGTCTGCGCGGCCGTCAGCCGGTCCGCGACGCCGAGCCGGACGTGCGCGTACGCCCCCTCGGGATCGGCCAGCCGCGGATCCACCTCGATGATCTTCTGCGCGCGGAGGTCGACGAGGGGCTCGTCGCACTCCTTCACCGGCACGGCGGCGATCCGCGGGTCGAAGAGAAGCACATGCTGCGCCATGAGGGTCTCCATAGCTCCAGAGCGGTTTGCCGCAGGATGGACCCTCGCGCTCCAATTCCGCTGTAATCCCGGCTACAGCGACAGCTCGCCGTACTCCCGGGAGCCGTGCAGCCGGAAGATCTCCATGGCCTCGGCGCGGGTCCGCTCGGCGGTGGCGACGTCGCCGAGCGCCTCGTGCGTCCGCGCCAGGTCGCGCAGCGTGCGGGCGCGGAACACCACGCTGCGCAGCCGCTCCCAGATCCGCAACGACTCCTCCAGGCACTCCTTGGCCTGGTACAGGCGGCCCTCGGCCAGGTGCAGCTCGCCCTGCGTCCGCAGCGTGCAGGCCTCCCCGAACGAGTCGTGCAGGATGCGCAGCACCGTCAGCGTCTCCTCCAGCGGCCCCCTGGCCTCGTCGAACCTGCCCTGGCGGAGCAGCGCCTTGGCCAGCGCGCGCAGGCAGTACGCCTCCATCATCCGGTCGTCGGCCGCGCGGAAGATGGCCAGCGCCTGCCTGGCCAGGTCCTCGGCCCGGCCGAACTCGCCCCTGGCGCGGTGGTAGAGCGACATGCTGCGCAGGGTCAGGCCCTGCCCGCGCCGCGAACCCACGGCCGTGAACAGTGACAGCGCGTCGTCCAGATCGGCCCACGCGCCGGGGTAATCGCCGATCTCCAGGCGTACCGTGCCGGCCAGCCGCCTGACGTGGCCGAGCGCCGAGGCGTCGCCCAGCCCGTCCAGCAGCTCCCGCGCCCGGTCGAGGAAGTGCAGCGCCTCGGGCAGGTAGCCCTGCTCCCGGCAGGCGGCGCCGAGCGTGGCCAGCGCGGCGCCCTCGCCGCGGCTGTCCTTGGCCTCGCGGAACATCGACAGCGCCTGGCTCAGGCAGGCGCGGGACTCGGCGAACGCGTCCCGCTCGTAGTGCAGCTGGCCGAGCCCGGCCAGCAGCGTCGCCTCGCCCAGCGCGTTGCCGGTGCGGCGGGCGGCCGCCAGAGCCGCCTCGTGGGTGCGGTGCCAGCTCGCGAACGGGTCGTCGAAGACGTACTGGTGCCCGCCGAAGGCCGTGCACGACAGCGCGGCGGTGAGCTCGACGGCGAGGTCGTCGAGGTCCAGGGCGGCGGCGAGCTCGACGCCCGCGATCAGCGCCTCCTGCTCGCAGCGGAACCAGGCGTGCGGGTCGGCCACCACCGGCCGCGCCACCTGGTCGCCCACCGCGCGGGCCAGCCGGTACGAGGCCGACACCGAGATCAGGTACGGCGGAGCCGACTCGTTGATCCGCTCGACCAGCCAGATCCAGCCGCCCAGCACCCGGGCGACGACGGCGTCGCGGGCCGGCGCGTCGTCCTCGGCCAGGGCGCGCTCCCTGGCGAACAGGCGGATGAGGTCGTGCAGCCGGTAACGCAGCTGCCCGACGAGGTCGACGCCTTCGACGTCGACGAGCGAGACGTCGACGAGGTGCTCCAGGATCTGTTCGGCCTCGTCCAGGCCGGTGTCCATGGCAGCCGCGGCCACCCAGGCGGGGAAGGACGGCAGGTTCAGCAGGCCGAGGCGGCGCAGCGTGGTCCTGGCCGGCTGGGGCAGCAGCGCGTAACTCAGGCTGATGCTCGCCCGTACCTGCTGATCCCCGGCGGTCAGCTCGTCCAGCCTGCGCTGCTGGTCGGCGAGCCGGTCGAGCAGCCGCGCCAGCGGCCACTGGCGGCGCGAGGCCAGCCGGGCGCCGGCGATGCGGATGGCCAGCGGGAGGCGGCCGCACAGCTTGACGAGGTCCGCCGCGGCGTCGTGCTCGGCCGCCACCCGGCTCTCGCCCGCGACCCGCGCGAACAGGTCGATCGCCGCGTCGGGCGGCAGCACCCCGAGCTCCACGTACGTGGCCCCGGCCAGGCCCACCAGCCGGTTGCGCGAGGCGACGAGCACCGCGCAGCCGGGCGCGCCCGGCAGCAGCGGCCGCACCTGTGCCTCGGTGCCGGCGTCGTCGAGGAAGACCAGCTTGCGCCGGCCGGCGAGCAGCGTGCGGTAGCGGCCGACGCGTTCCTCCAGCGTGGCGGGCAGCCGCGTGGTGCCGGGATCGAGCTCCCGCAGCAGCCGGCCGAGGACCTCCTCGGGTCCGGCCGGGGCGTCGCTCGTCCCGCGCAGCTCGACGTGCAGCTGGCCGTCGGGGAAGTGCTCGGCGACCTCGTGGGCCACGCGGAGCGCGAGCGCCGACTTGCCCGTGCCGCCGGCGCCGGAGATCACGCAGATCGGCATCGCCTCCGGCAGCGTCAGCGTCGCCCGCAGGGTCGCGATCTCCTCCTCCCGGCCGACGAAGTCGGCGGGCGGCGGAGGGAGCTGGCGCGGCTTGGCCGCCCGCGCCGGGGCCAGCAGGGAGGGATCGGACCGCAGGATCGCCTCGTGGGCCTGCCGCAGCTCGGGGCCCGGTTCGATGCCGAGCTCCTCGACGAGGACCCGCCTGCCCTCGCGGTACACGGCGAGCGCGTCCGCCTGGCGGTCGGCCCGGTAGAGCGCCACCATCAGGTCGCGGCGCAGCCGCTCGCGGGCGGGGTGCACCGCCACCAGCTCGGTCAGCTCGTCGAGGAGCCGGGCGCCCTGGTCCAGCGCCAGCTCGGCGGCGACCCGCTCCTCGATGACGGTGACCTTGAGCTCGTCCAGCCGCATGGCCTCGGCCCGCAGGAAGGAGTCGGAGATCCCGCCGAGCGCCGGCCCGCGCCAGAGCGCCAGCGCGTCGCGGAAGCTCTGGCGTGCCTCTTCGTGCCGTCCCGCGCGTGCGGCCTGGCGTCCTTCGGTGGTGAGCCGTTCGAACACCCACAGGTCGAGCGCGTTCGGAGGCACCTGGGCGAGATACCCGACGCGATGGGAGACGATCACGTCCGTCACCCCGACCCCGCTCAACGACCGGCGTAACGACGCCACGTAGGTCTGCAGCACCCCCCGGGCGGTGGAGGGCGGATCCTCCTCACCCCAGACGGCCTCCATGAGCCGTTCGACCGGGACGATCTTGCCGTGGTCGAGCAGCAGCGCGGCGAGCAGCGCACGGGGCTTGGCCCCGCCCAGCTTCGCCTGCTTGCCCCCGTTCCAGACCTCGACCTGGCCGAGAAGACGGAACTCCATGCGTCCTCCCCAAGGACGAGGGTTTCGTTGCCCCGAGCGTAAAGGGCGTCAACCAGGGCGCACCAGACTCAAGATTTCCCTACAGAGAAGTTGGACCGGTCACTCCCACGCTCTCGGTGTCCGATCAGGAACGAACCCGAGATGAGGGATCACCATGAGTGACATTCGACGCGCCGGCCGGCAGCTCGCCGCAGCGGTGGCCACCACCGCCGTCACGGCCACGTGCTTCGCGACCGTGATGACGACCCCGGCGTTCGCGGTGAACAGGTCCGCGATCGTCTCCGCCGCCCAGGCCGAGTTGACCAACGGCACGCGCAACCACGAGAGCCCGGCGGGCAGCGGCTGCAACTACTACACAGGCTTCTTCCGCCCGTGGAAATCGGGATCCGGCTGCCCCAGCTCCGGCGGTGTGCAGTGGCGCAACAGCGCCTGGTGCGCCGACTTCGCCAAGTACGTCTGGCGCAAGGCGGGCGTGAAGCACGCGGACGTCCCCGAGGGGAACGGCGGCACGCTCAACGGCTGGGCCGCCTCCTTCAAGAACTACGGCACCAAGTACGGCACCTGGCACACCCGGGCGAGCGGCTACACCCCGCAGCCCGGTGACGCCGTCGTCTTCGACTGGGACCAGAACGGCGACATCGACCACGTCGGGATCGTCAAGAGCGCCGACGGCTCCACGGTCTACACGATCGAGGGCAACAGCGGCGACAGGATCAAGGCCAACTCGTACTCGCGCTCGAACGTCGACATCGTCGGCTACACCGCCCCGCTCGAAGGCACGTCCGGGCCCGTGACGCCGCCAGAGGGCCGGGATTCGACGGGCTACTACAACCCGGCTGACGGTACGTATCACCTGCGGGACGCGTTGGGTGAGGGTGCGTCGAACCGGGCGTGGGACACGGGGCTGGAGACGATCCCGGACGCGGTGGTGGTGACGGGTGACTGGAACGGTGACGGCAAGGACTCGACCGGCTTCTACAACCCGGCCGACGGCACCTTCCATCTGCGGAACACGCTGGATGACGGCGCGTCGAACGCGGCCTGGGACACCGGCATCGAGACGATCCCGGACGCGAAGATCGTGACCGGTGACTGGAACGGTGACGGCAAGGACTCCACGGGTTACTTCAACCCGGCCGACGGGACGTTCCATCTGCGCAACGCGCACAGCGACGGCAGCTCGGACTACGCCTGGGACACCGGGCTGGAGACGATCCCGGACGCGGTGGTGCTGATCGGTGACTGGAACGGCGACGGCAAGGACACCACCGGCTACTACGACCCCGCCGACGGCACCTTCCACCTGCAGGACGGCCTGGGCCACACCACCTCCAGCAAGGCCTGGGACACCGGCATCGAGACCGTCCCCGGCGCGGTGATCGTGACCGGCGACTGGGACGGCGACGGCAAGGACAGCGTCGGCTTCTACGACCCCCGCGACGGCACCTTCCACCTGCGCAACGCGCACAGCGACGGCAGCTCCGACTACGCCTGGGGCACCGAGCTGGAGACCCTCCCCAACGCCGTGATCCTGACCGGTGACTGGAACGGCGCCTGATCCCCGACGACCCGGGAGGCCGGCCCGGCCGGCCTCCCCTCTTCACCCACCTTTTCTCTTTGGAGCATCCCCATGAAGCACCGATCCCTCCTTCGTGCCGCCCTCGCCGCCGTGACGCTCACCACGGTGGCCGGACTGTCCGTCACGCCCGCGCACGCCGACCCGTTACCGCCCAGCGAGATGCTGGCGGCTGCGGCCTACGCCACCGTCGCGTGCGACTCCCGGGGCGTCACCGCCTCGGACAACGCCCTGGCCACCACGCTCAACGGGAAGCTGAGCCAGAAGATGGACGGGTACATGACGGGCTATCGCGTCTCGTGCGCCCGCATGGTCGTCAACACCGTCCGCGACCTGGGCCTGCACTCGCGGGCGGCGGTCATCGCCATCGCCACGGTGATCGTCGAGACGAGCCTCCAGAACATCAGCGAAGAGGTCGACCACGACAGCCTCGGCCTGTTCCAGCAACGCGCGTCCTGGGGGAGCAGGACGCAGCGGCTCAACCCCGCCTGGGCCACCAACGCGTTCATCAACAAGATGAAGCGGGAGTACCCGAACAACGGCTGGATGACCGCGCCGATCGGGCAGGTGTGCCAGAAGGTCCAGGTGTCGGCCTATCCCGACCGCTACCAGGTGGAGGCCGGTGACGCGCAGATCATCGTCGACCACCTGTGGCGGACGCAGGCCCCGGCGGCCGGCAAGGACTCGACGGGCTACTACAACCCGGCTGACGGTACGTATCACCTGCGGGACGCGTTGGGTGAGGGTGCGTCGAACCGGGCGTGGGACACGGCGCTGGAGACGATCCCGGACGCGGTGGTGGTGACGGGTGACTGGAACGGTGACGGCAAGGACTCGACCGGCTTCTACAACCCGGCGGACGGCACCTTCCATCTGCGGAACACGCTGGATGACGGCGCGTCGAACGCGGCCTGGGACACCGGCATCGAGACGATCCCGGACGCGAAGATCGTGACCGGTGACTGGAACGGTGACGGCAAGGACTCCACGGGTTACTTCAACCCGGCCGACGGGACGTTCCATCTGCGCAACGCGCACAGCGACGGCAGCTCGGACTACGCCTGGGACACCGGGCTGGAGACGATCCCGGACGCGGTGGTGCTGATCGGTGACTGGAACGGCGACGGCAAGGACACCACCGGCTACTACGACCCCGCCGACGGCACCTTCCACCTGCAGGACGGCCTGGGCCACACCACCTCCAGCAAGGCCTGGGACACCGGCATCGAGACGATCCCGAACGCGAAGATCGTGACCGGTGACTGGGACGGCGACGGCAAGGACTCGACGGGTTACTTCAACCCCGCTGACGGCACCTTCCACCTGCGCGACAGCCACGACGACGGTCCCTCCGACCACGCCTGGGGCACCGGGCTGGAGACCCTCCCCGGGGCGGTCATCCTCATCGGGGACTGGAACGGCGCCTGACGCCGACGCCCCGCCCGGACCCCGGGCGGGGCTTTCTCATGGCTCGATCCTCGCCTCCGACCTGCGGACCGTGACCGGTTCGGCGAGGCGCTGCTCGTCGCAGACGCGCTGCAGCGCGACCAGGGTCTCGTCGAGCCCGGGGCCGAGCCTCGGGCCGGGGGTGAAGACGGCGGGCAGCTGCCGCATGCCGTTGATGACGCCGATGGTGTCGTAGTGGACAGTGCCCTCGGGCTCGCACCGGTAGTCGGGCATCCGGTCGAGCACCTGCAGCAGCATGCGCTTGAACACGGCGCGGGCCACGTTGGAGCCGATGCAGCGGTGGACGCCCAGCCCGAAGCTGGTGTGCCGGTTCCCGGACCGGGCCAGGTCGAGGGTGTCCGGCTCCGGGAAGACCGAGGCGTCCCGGTTGGCCATCGCCCACGACAGCCAGAGGCGCTCGCCCTCCGCGAAACGGGTCCCGGCGATCTCGCAGTCGGCGGAGAACGTGCGCCCGTCGCCCGGCGCCGGGGTGAAGAAGCGGAGGAACTCCTCCGTCGCGGAGTTGAGCAGGGTGTCGCGCTCGCGGCTGAGGCGCGTGCGCTCGCCGGGATGCTCGGAGAGCCATTCGAGCGCGTGCGCGGTCAGCGCCGTGGTGGTGTCGAAACCGCCGCCGATGATCAGGATCAGCGATCCGACGAGGTCCTCGAAGACCGGGGGCCGGCCGCCGATGTCGGCCCGGACCAGCGCGTCGATGAGGCCGGGACGCGGCTCCGCGCGGATCCGCTCCATCTCGGCGATGAGGTCCATCACCATGTCCATGTGCATCTGGTGGATCCGCGGCACGTCGGGTGAGTCCGGCGGGGTGTAGACGGCGGCGTGCACGGGCTCGTTGTAGAAGGCCCACTTGCGGACCGGGACGCCCATCATGGCCAGGGTGAGCACGGCGGGCACGACGTTGGCCAGGTCGTCGACGAAGTCGATGCGGCCCGACTCGATCCTCTCGTCGAGGCAGGCGCGGATCACCTCGTCGACGAACGGCAGCCAGCGGCCGACCGCGGCGGGCGACAGGTACGGGTTGAGCGCCTGGCGGTAGTAACGCTGCTCGGGCGGGTCCATCTCCAGGAAGCCGGCCCTGCCGAGCGTCTCGGGCGTGGGGATGGTGATGCCCCGGTAGCCGCGCCGCTCGCCCTTGACGTCGTGGTCGTTGGACAGCACGTCGGCGCGGCGGGCCAGTTCGAACAGCTCCCGGTTGCCCGCCGCCACCCAGTGGCCGCCGTAGGCGTCGCTCCACGCGATGGGGCACCGGGCGTGCATCTCCTGGGTGATGGACTCGAACCGGTGGCGGTACTCGGGGGTGTGCCGGTCGAAGTGGTAGCGGTTGCGTTCGCGCCCGTCCTCGTTCACGGAGCCGCCCTCCTGGACCTGGTCAGAAAGTGGAGATCGCCTGCTCCGGGCAGGACCTGACGGCCTCCGCCACCCGGGCCTCCTCGCCGGCGGGTACGTTCTCGTCCACGACCGAGGAGTGGCCGTCGATCTCGTCCAGGTCGAACACCTGGGGAGCGATCATGTTGCAGAGCGTGTGCCCCTGGCAGACGCCCGGGTCGACCCGGACTTTCATACGGCCGCCTCCTTCGGATCGAGATCACGCGAGGAGAAGTCCGGAACGCCCATGGCGGAGCAGACCGGACGGGGGACCACCGTGCCGTGCGGGGTCGTATCGTAACCCGCCGCCTGTGCCGCGAGAACCCGCCACGGCGTGCCTGTGATCTCCTGACCCGCGATCCCACACGTCAGCGCGTCACCCGGTCGAAAAACTCCGCCAGGCCCGACCACACCGGCAAATCGGGGGCTTTCGACTCAACTGCCTCATGGCTACGATCGAGCATCGATCGCTTCACGAGCGATCTTTCGTCATGACCTCGCCGATCGGCGAGGAGGGTGTCCCGCACGTGGCCGAGATGGCAGGGTCGGGCGACAACGGATGGGGACGATGGGCGACGGGAACGGGTTAACGGAGTCAACCACCGACAGGTCGCGACGACCGAAGGGTGCCCGGCGGCTGAAGTTGCGCACCGTGCTGCTCATCGTCGTGTTCGTGCCGAGCCTCACGTTCGCCCCGCTGCTGGCTTCGGGCATGTCCCAGCTGGCCACGCAGTGGCAGGCGGAGAAGGTCCAGATGGACCTGGCCACGACCACCGCGGGCAAGCCCGCGGCCGACCTGTTCTTCAGTCTCGACCAGGAGCGACGGCTCACCGCGGAGGTGCTGGCCGATCCCGCGGGCGCCGCCCGCGACGAGCTCACCATGCAGCGCACGGTGACCGACCAGGCTGTGGCGGCCTTCCGCCCGCTGGCCGCGCTGAACGACGAGGACGCGCAGGAGGGGCTCTTCGACGCCATCGCGCGGACCGATCGCGAGCTCGGGGCCCTGGAGGAGGAGCGCCGGTCGGTGGACGCCGGCTGGTCCAGCCCGCAGCGCGCCTTCGACTACTACAGCGGCGTCCTGGAGTCGGACCTCGGCGTGCTGGCCGCACTAGGCAAGACCGACGAGGGCCAGGTGAACCGGCAGGCGCAGGCCATGGTCGACCTCTACTGGGTCCTGTACATGCTCGGCCGCGAGGACGCGATCCTGACCCGTGGCTGGGTCAGGGGACGGCTGACCAGAGGCGAGTACGGCCTGGTCACCGACGCCGTCGGGGCCAGGAACCACCTCATGCGGTCCAGGGTGCTGCCCGCGCTCACGGGCGACGAGACCCCGTACGCGAAGATCACGGACGGCGCGGCCTGGACGACCATGACCACCGTGGAACAGCGGTTGAGCACCTCCGGCGGCACCGCCGGCCAGGTGGCGCTCCGCGGTGACAGCAGCCAGTGGCGGGCCACGGTGAAGGCGGTCACCGAGGAGCTGCGCGATCTGCTCGCCCTCCGGTCCGCGAACGTCAGCAAGATCGGCTACGACCACGCCACCATGGTCTTCACCGTCTTCATCAGCATCTCCTCCGTGGGCCTGCTGGCCCTGGCGCTGGTGTTCTTCACGAGCTGGCGGCTCACCGCCATCCTCCGCCGGCGCATCCAGCACCTGCGCCACGACGCCCAGGAGCTCCAGCAGCGGCTGCCCGACGTGGTCGCCCGGCTGGAACGCGGCGAGGACGTCGACGTGGACGCGGAGGTGCGGATGCTCGAACCCACCCCCGACGAACTGGGCGAGCTCGGGCAGACGCTCAACCTGGCCAGCCGCAGCGCCGTGCTCACCGCCGTCCGCCAGGCCGAACAGCACCGCGGCTTCCAGCGCATGCTCCAGCGCATCGCCCGCCGCACGCAGATCCTCATCGGCCTGCAGCTGAAGAAGCTGGACGAGCTGGAGCGCAAGCACGAGGACCCGGAGGTGCTGGAGGGCCTGTTCGACCTGGACCACCTCACCGCCCGGCTGCGCAGGTACGAGGAGAACCTGGTGATCCTCGGCGGCGGCCAGCCGCAGCGGCGCTGGCGCAAGCCGGTGCACCTGCTCGACGTCCTGCGCGCCGCGCAGGGCGAGGTCCAGGACTACCGCCGGATCACGGTCGACGTCGAAGGCGAGGCCTGGATCGCCGAGCGCGCCGTCGGGCCGCTGGTGCACGTCCTGGCGGAGCTCATGGAGAACGCCACCGCCTTCTCCCGGCCGCAGACCCCCGTGGAGGTGCGGGCCGCGCCGGTCAGCCGGGGCGTCGCCGTCGAGATCGAGGACCGCGGCCTGGGCATGGAGCCCGAGCAGTACGCCGCCGCCAACGAGCTGCTGCGCTCACCGCCGCGGCTGGACGTGATGACGCACGCCGACGACGTGCGTCTCGGCCTGTACGTGGTCGCGCGGCTCTCCGCGAGCCTGGGGCTCAAGGTGGAGCTGCGCTCGTCGGCCTTCGGCGGCACCCGGGTCATCGTGCTGCTCCCCGACTCGCTGCTGGTGGAGCGGCCCAGTCTGGCGCCCGAGCCCGTCCGGCGCCCCGAGGAACGCCCGCAGGACACCCGCCCGCCCCAGCAGGAGGGCGAGTTGCCGGCGCGCTCCCGAGGTCGCGCGATGGCGTCCGTCACGGCGCCCGCGGGATCGCCGGACCGGGACGGCGACGCGCCGGCCGGTCTCCGGCCGCTGCCGCAGCGGGTGCGCCAGGCCAGCCTGGCCGATGAGCTCAAGGCCCCGGCAGGGAGGGATAACCGGGCCGACCAGGACATCTGGGCCGTACGCGACCAATCCGGCCGGTCCAGTGCCACCATCGGCGCGTTCCAGCGGCAGTCGCGGAGGCGCCGGACCGGCGACGACGACCCCGCGCCCCGGCCGAGCGGATCCGCCGACCCCAGCCCACCTACGACGGAAGAACGATGATGACGCAGCGCACCACCGCCACGAACATTGACCTGGACTGGCTGCTGGACGGCCTGGTCGATCGGGTCGCGGGCACCCGGCACGCCATCGTGCTCTCCGACGACGGCCTGGTGATCAGCCGGTCCAGGGGCATCGAACGCGCGGACGCCGAGCGCCTGGCCGCGATCGCCACCGGTCAGCAGAGCCTGGCCCGCGGCGTCGGCCAGCTCTTCAGCGGCGGGCCGGTCCACCAGGTGATCATCGAGATGGCCGAGCTGTGGCTGTTCATCACCGCCGCCGGCCGGGGGACCCACCTGGCGGTGGTGGCGTCCCAGGAGGTCGACGCCGAGCTGATGAGCGTCGCCATGCACACGCTGATTCAGCAGGTCGGCCAGGCGCTGGGCGCCGACGCCCGCAGCCCGCACGCCGACGGCGGGGAGAGACGCGGATGAAGCACTGGACGGAGGGCTTCGAGGACGATGACGCCGAGGAGTCCCTCGTCCGCCCCTACACGATCACCGGCGGGCGGACCGCTCCCGAGCTCGACGACCTGGCGCTGATCACCCTGGTGACCACGGTCTCCGACGCGTGCCCGGAGACGGGGCGCGGCCGGCTGAAGCTGCAGCCGGAGCACCGCGCCATCTTCGAGCTGTGCAGGCGGCCGCTGGCGGTGGCCGAGGTGGCCGCCGCGGTGAACCTGCCGGTGTCGGTGACCAAGATCCTCATCGGCGATCTGGTCGAGTCGGGCCACGTGCGAGCCCGGCCGCCGCTGGCTTTCGCACGGACAGGAGGTCTTCCCGACATGGCGATCCTCGAGGCGGTGAGGGATGGGTTACGCGAACTCTGACCACGGAGACGCCGCTCCCATGGCAGTGAAGATCCTGGTGGCCGGAGGGTTCGGCGTCGGGAAGACGACGCTGGTGGGCTCGGTGAGCGAGGTCGCCCCGCTGCGCACGGAGGAGTACCTGACCCATGCCAGCGTCGGCGTCGACGACCTGGAAGGCGTCGGCGGCAAGTCCACCACCACGGTCGCGCTGGACTTCGGCCGCATCACGATCAACAGGCAGCTCGTGCTCTACCTGTTCGGCACCCCCGGCCAGGAGCGCTTCTGGTTCATGTGGAACGACCTCGTCAACGGCGCGATGGGCGCGGTCGTCCTGGTCGACACCCGCCGGCTGGACGTGAGCTTCGCGTCGATCGACTTCTTCGAGAGCCGCGGCATCCCCTTCGTCGTCGGCGTCAACTGCTTCCACGGGGTGCGGGACCGTACGCAGGAGGAGATCCGCAAGGCCCTCGACCTGGACCCGCAGGTCCCGCTGGTGCTGTGCGACGCCCGCGACCGGACGGCGGGGCGCGATGTGCTGCTGGCGCTCATCGACCACCTGATGGCCGCCCGGTCCGGCACCACACCGCACCCCGCGCGCTGAGCGGGACTCCGGTGGTCAGGCGCGGCCGTTGGCGGCGCACCAGCCCGCCCAGGTGGTGGCCCCCTTCTTGAGCTGCTTGTTGTGGAACGAGGTCCAGGAGTTCTCGCTCGCCCCCGGCGCCGTGGGGGCGGCCTTGTACAGCGGGTGGTTCTTCTCGACCTCGGCCCGCAGCCACGGCTCGACCTCGGCGTAGGAGTTCAGCGACCAGCTGCGGGCGTGGTAGGTGAGCTGGCCGCGCACCTCGGTCTCGGGCAGGCACATGAACGGCGCCCACGGGCTGGTCCGGGCCCAGCTGATCTTCGTCTGCATCGCGCCGGTCGGGACGCCGGACCTGGTACGGGCCGCCACCTCACGGTCGTCGACGGAGAAGTCGAACATCTCCTGCGCCGCGTACACGCCGCCGACCAGGCCGAACCGCTCGCCGATCGTGCTGCCGAAGTTCGTGCGCACGGGGATGTCGCTGGTCCACACGGTCTCGTCGTGCAGGCGCTGCAGCGGCGGGCCGGCGAAGGACGAGGTGATGGGGAACGGGCCGAAGTTGACCGCGTCGTTGTTGATCGGGACGACCGGGTACGTCTTGCCGTCGACCGGGTTCTGCCACTCGCGCACGATGCGCTGCGGATTCGCCGGGTCGGTGTAGAAGACGATCTCCCGGGAGAGCTGGTAGAGCTGGTTGGTCCCGGGGACCCGGTACAGCCGCCGGATGTTGTAGCCCTCGATGTTGAAGAGCTTCTGCCCGTGCCGCAGCTCCGGGTCCAGGCTGTTGCCCTCGATGTTCGCGTACACCGATCCGGAGATGCGGAACACCATGTCCTTGCCGTCCGGACGCCCGTACGTCTGCAAGGAGAGCTTCGCGCTCTTGTCGGTGACCGTCTTGTAGACGGGACCGGGAAGGGTGGGGTCGGCGGACGCGTCGTCCGCCGCCGCCCCCGACACGCCGGTGCCGAGTACGAGGACCACGAGGCCTAACAGCCCCGTTATACGTTTTCTGATCACGAAACGCCTTTCACGCAAATAAGCAAGCGAACAGCGCCATATGTGATCATGCCAAGCGAAGGCTTGTCCAGCCGGGAGGATCCAGATCTTTCTCTCCTCCCCGGCCGGATCTGACCCGCGCGGTCATGGAACGGGGTGCGCGAGCCGGCGGCGGTGGGCCCGGATGCTCTCGACGTCGATCCCGCCCTCGTCCGTCCGCTCGATGCCGAGCGAGGTCAGGATGTCCAGGGCCTGGTCCCAGTGATGGCCCGCCCGGTCGGACCGGCCGAGCGCGGCGTAGGCGTGCGCGAGCCCGTCGTGCGCGCGTACCTGGTCGCTGGGATGGTCGAGATCCGACGCGAGGTCGAGCGCCTGGCGCAGGTTGTCGCGGGCCTGATGATGATCGCCAGAGTCGAGGTGCAGCCGGCCGATGCCGTAGACGGCCTCGAACTGGAAGTTGCGGTTGCCGATCGCGCGGGCGAGGGCGAGGACCCGGCGGAAGTGCTCGCGGGCCTGCTCCCGCCGTCCCTGGAGGTGGTGCAGGTGGGCCAGGGCGTTGAGGCTGCTGAGCTCGCCGGAGCGGTGCCCGGTGCTGCGGGACAGGCTCAGGACCTGGTCGAGATAGCCGGCGGCCGACCCGAGCTCGCCCTTCCTGAGATGGATGTAGCCGAGGCCGAGGAGCGCGCGGAGCTCGCTGGTGTGGTGGCCGATCATCCGGGCGATGCCGAGGGCCTGCGTCAGGTTCTCCAGGCCTCGCTCGTACTGGCCCATCAGCCGGCACACGTTGCTCGAACCGATCAGCGCCTCCAGCTCACCGGTCCTGTGCCTGTTCGTCCGGGCCAGCTCCAGGGCCTGGCCGAAGTGGTCGAGGGCCGGTCCGAAGCGGTCCAGGCTCAGGTGGATGGTGCCCAGGACGTTCAGCGCCCGCAGCTCGCCGGAGCGGTGGCCGACGGCGCGGGCGATGGCCAGCGCCCGGGTGGCGTCCTCGACGGCCAGGTCGTGCCGGCTCTTGGCATGGTGGAGTTCGCCCAGGCCGAGCAGCGCCTCCATCTCGCCGGGGTGGTCGGCGGCGGCGCGCGCGGCGGACAGCGCGCATTCCAGGAGGGTCATGGCCTCGCTGTAGCTGCCCCGGGTGCGCAGGCATCGGTGCAGGGTGGCCGACAGGTGGCGGACGTGGTCGGCGAAGCCGTGCTCGGCGGCGTGCGGGGGCAGCGCGAGCAGGTTGGGCAGCTCCGCCTCCAGCCAGACCGCGGCGTCGGGCATCGCGGGCGCGGGGACCGTGCTCGCCGACAGCCGCGGGCGCGTGTCGGCCTCGTACGGATAGAGCCGGTCCATCGCCGCCGAGGCGGCCCCGATGTAGTGATCCAGCAGGCGGCCCAGCGCGGCCCGCCGCTCGGCCGCGGGCTCCTCGGCGGCGGCCTCCTCGCAGGCGTGGGCCTTGATCAGGTCGTGGAAGCGGTAGCGCGCGGGCACCCGCTCCTGCAGCAGGTGGCGCTCCAGCAGCCGGTCCAGCAGCGCCGAGGCGCGGGTGACCGGGACGTCGAGCAGGGCGGCGGCCGCGTCGGGGGTGATGTCCGGGCCGGCGTGCAGCCCCAGCAGCCGGTAGGCGCGCCGCTCGGCGTCGGTGAGCGTGCGGTAGGAGAGGTCGAGCGCGGCGGTCACGCTGCGCTGCCCCGCCTGCAGCTCGCTCAGCCGCCGCTGGCCCTCGCGCAGCCGCTCCAGAAGATCGCGTACATCCCAGGCGGGATGGGCCTTCAGCCGGGCGGCCGCCAGGCGGATCGCCAGCGGCAGCAGCCCGCACCGCCGCACCACCTCGGCGAGCTCCTCCTCAGGCGCGCCCGCGAGCCGTTCCCGTCCGGCCGTGGCGGTGAACAACGCGACCGCGTCCCCGATCGGCAGCACGTCGACCGTCACCGTGCGGGCGCCGTCCAGGCCGACCAGCCGCCGCCGGCTGGTGATCAGGACGAGGCAGCCGCCCGCGCCGGGCAGCAGCGGCTGGATCTGCGCCTCGTCGGCGGCGTTGTCCAGCACGATCAGCAGCTTCTTCCCGGCCAGCACGCTGCGGTACAGCGCCGCCCGGTCGTCGAGGTGCCCCGGGATCGACTCGCCGGGGATGCCGAGCACGGCCAGGACGCGGGCGAGCGTGTCGGACGGATCGGCCGGGGCCACGCCGCTGGTGAAGCCGTGCAGGTCGACGAAGAGGTTCCCGTCGGGGAAGTGCGGCGCCAGCTCGTGGGCGGCGTGCACGGCCAGCGTGGTCTTGCCGACCCCCGCCATGCCGTCGATGGCGGTGATCAGCACCGTGTCAGCGTCGCCGACGTGGTCCAGGACGGCCAGCTCCGCCTCCCTGCCGACGAACGCGCTCACGTCGGTGGGCAGCTGCCGCGGCATCGTGCCCGCCGGGCGGGAGACGCTCTGGCCGCCGTGCGCGGTCCCGGTGAGAAGCGCCAGCTCGGCGTCGTCCAGGCCCAGCGCCTCGGCCAGCTGCCGGACCGACGTGCTGCGCGGCCGGCGCAGCACGCCGGACTCCAGCCGGCGGACGGTGCGCACGTTGAGAGCCGCCTTGGCCGCGAGCTGCTCCTGCGTCAGCAGGGCCCGCTCCCGCCAGATGCGCAGCAGCGTGCCCAGCGGCTGTTCGCCCTCGCTCGGGACCTCACGGGCGGGGGCGACGTCTCCACGCGGGCGCGCGGGAGGGCGGCTCGCGGGAAGCGGCTCCTGGGCGAGGATCGCCTGGTGCAACCGGTGCAGTTCGGCGCTGGGGTCGATGCCGAGTTCCTCCTTCAGCAACTGGGTGACCGTGCGGTAGGCGTCCAGGGCGTCGGCCTGCCGTCCGGCCCGGTACAGCACGGTCATGAACTGGCCCCACAGGCGTTCCCTGAGCGGATGCTCGGCCACCAGCGCCCGCAGCTCGGCGACCAGGGCGGCGTCCTCGCCCAGGTGGATGTCGAGGTCGATGCGGCGTTCGAGACCGTGCAGGCGTTGCTCTGTGAGCGGCGGGACGTCGATCTGGTGCAGCGCCTCCGACTCGACGTCGGCGCAGGCCGGCCCGCGCCACAGGGCGAGCGCCTCGTGCAGGAGCCGGCTCTCCCGCGCCGCCGAGGGCGCGTCTGCCGCCAGCCGCATCAGCCGCCGGAACTCCAGCAGGTCGAGCTGTCCGGGCTCCAGACTGGCGCGGTAGCCGCCCGGCTCGGTCACGATCACCTCGCCCAGGTCCAGTGACTGCCGCAGGCGCACCATGGTGGTCTGCAGCACGCGGCGCGCGTTGCGCGGCGGATGCCGGTCCCACAGCCGTTCGGCGAGCTGGGGGAAGGAGACGACCTGGTTGGGGCAGAGCAGGAGTGAGGCGAGCAGAATCCCGATCTTGCCGCCGGAGACGGGTCTCCGCACCCCGTCACGCGTCATGGTCAACGGGCCGAGGACCGAGAACTGTACAGCGACCATCACACCCCCACCTTCCACCCTCTTCTACGCGAACGCCATCGATTTGGGGGTGGCGCGGGACCTGCTCCGGGTCGGCGTCGAAGGGAACGTGCTGGTCGAAGGGCGCGTCGACGGTGAAGCCGCCTGACGGAACCCGCCGCGTTCGCGATCACCTTCTGATGTCCTTCGGCTTTCTCTAGGTGTTCGCATACCTCTGCTCAGCCACTCTCGCACGGGCCGTCTTCACCGCGGCTTCATCGCTGCTTCATCGCGGCACGGCGGGGACCGGGTGATACGGGGTACCTCCGGACGCGCGTGTCCGGTCAATGTCCGAGGCGCCAGGTCATGCCGTAGGCGTCCAGCATGCCGGGCATCGTGGCCTCACCGGGCGGCGTGAGCTCAGGGAGTGACAATCCGGCTGTATGCCCTCAGACTCAGGGTGATGGTGGTGGCGAACAAGGCAACGAGGGACACGCACAACAGCGCGCCGGGGTAGAGCTCGGGAAGACTGCTTCCGGAGATGGTGGGGGTGCCCCAGAGGCGTCGGCAGAGGGTGACGAGGGCGCTCACCGGGTTCCACTCGGCGAGGACTCGTGCCCAGCCGGGCAGGCCTGTCACCGACAGGAATGCGTTGGACAGGAATGAGGGCACGATCAGAACCAGCGCCGCGATCGGCCCGATGACCTCCGGAGCTCGTACGGCGAGTCCGAGCAGAACTCCAACCCAAATCATCGCGTAGATGAAGACCACGATCAGCGCGAAGGCGGTCAGGGTGTCGGCGAAGCCGCCGCGGGTGCGCCAGCCCATGAGAGAACCTACCCCGGAGACTAGAAAGAGCCCTGTGACGGCCAGCAGCAGCTCCGAGAGCGTGTAGCCGAGAAGAACCGCGAAGGGCGAGGTGGGCAACGACCGCAGCCTTTCGATCAGACCGTCGCGCAACTCCATGGCCATGCCCAGCGAAGACGGCGCGACGCTGGTGAGAGCCACCTGGGCCGCGATGCCGGCCATGATGAACTCCAGGTAGTCACCGCTGCTCGGGACGAGGATCGAACCGGCGAACAGATAACCGATGGTGAAGAGCATAATCAGCGGATTCAGCGTGACACTGATGAGCTTGCCCGGGGCACGCAGCAGGTGTCGACTCCGTCGGCCGGCGAGCAGATACGCATCACGCGCCAGGTTCGCCATGGCCCGCATCTCCGCCCTCCTGTCCGAGCAGCGTCGCGAATACCTCGTCCAGGGACGGACGCCGCAGAGCGAACTCCGCCAGATTGATTCGCTCGGCCGCGAGAGCCGCCGCGATTCCCGCCACGGCGGTCAGCCGTCCGTCGATTCTCACCGTGGCGCGCAGTCGGCCGACGTCGATCGTCGGTGGTTCGCCCACGTGGAGCTCCAGCACTCTGCGGGTCGCCGGTAGGTCCCGAGGGTGGGTCACAGCGACCTCCAGCCGTTCCTGGCCGATCTCGCGTTTCAACTCGTCCGGCGTTCCGTCGGCGACGACCGCGCCGGATTCCAGCAGCATCAACCGGTCGGCGAGTCGGTCCGCCTCCTCCAGATACTGAGTCGTCAGCAGGACCGCCGTTCCCTCGGCCACGGCGTCGCGGACGATCGACCACAGCAGGCCGCGTCCGATTGGATCAAGACCTGTGGTCGGTTCGTCCAGGAACAGCACGGCAGGGCGGGCGACCAGGCACATCGCGAGATCTAACCGCCTGCGCATGCCGCCGGAGTAGGTTCGCGCAGGCCTGCCCTCAGCTGCGGCGAGTTCGAAGAGATCCAGCAGTTCCGCCGCACGAGCAGTCGCGTCCCGCCTGCTCAGCCCCAGCAAGCGGCCGAACAGTTCGACGTTCTCCCTTCCGGTCAACAAGCCGTCGATGGCCGTGTACTGCCCTGACACCGCGATTCTGCGCCGCACTTCCCGCGGCCGGCGTTCCACGTCGAAGCCCGCGACCAAGGCCCGGCCGGCGTCCATCCGCAGCAAGGTGGCCAATATCCGTACCAGCGTCGTCTTGCCCGCCCCATTGGGACCCAGCAGGCTGAGCAAAGTTCCTTCGGCGAGGTGAAGATCCACGCCTGTCACCGCGGCCGTCGAGCCGTAGGTTCTCCGTACTCCGTGGGCGCGAATCGCCATTCCGCCATTTCGGCACATGTTCGCCCGCCTCAGCGGTCCGGACCAGGAAGTCCGGCGCCGGTCTCCTGGGCGAGGGAGCGAACCAGTCCGCCGCGGACGATGCGCCACATGTAGAGGTAGTGCCCTGACCAGGCGATCGCCTGGATGACCGCGAAGGCCACCAAGGCAACCCAGGGAGCGAAGACCGCCAGGACCGCGGCGTTCCTGAACTGGTCGCTGACCTTCATGGGGCCGAGATCATCGATCCGGCGCAGTCTCCCCCGGTCCGGCACTTGCAAAGTGCGCAGCATCCGGCGATAGGAGACAGCCAGCAGGGCGAGACCCGGCACGATGAAGGGCAGCGCCCACATTCCGTACGGCCCGAGAAGCGCGATGACGGGAACGAGGAGCCAGCCCACCCCCGCGACCCCGACCATGAAGCGGAAAGCCCGAGGGGCGCCGACCCGCACCGGGAAGGTCGTGTTGCCGGCCCGCTCGTCCAGGTCGACGTCGTGAAGGGCAGCGATGATGTTCCCGCTGAAGTAGGTGACCTGGGTGTAGAACACCAGCGTCACCAGGACGATCGGATCTCCGCCTCCAGCGACGAACCAGGCCCAGAGGAGGGGGAGGGCGAAGGCGACGGTGATGATCGCCGATGCCAGGACTCCCTGTCCCTTGAGCTTGGAGTACGCCACCAGGATGCCCGCCGCCGCGCCTGTCGTTGCCAGGATCACCACAACCCAGAAGAGATGCGGCAGGGTCAAGAGGAGAGCCAGGAGACCCACGCCCATGTACGCGACGGCGAGGCGGGCGGCCGTGCGGACGGAGAGCAGGCCGGACGGGAGAGGCAAGTAAGGCGCCGTGATCCGGTCGCCTTCTACATCCTTCACATCGTTGAGGATCTGCAGGGCCACGAATCCGAAAAACAGGAACGTGCACAGTCCGATGAGGGGTAACGGATCAGGCGTACCGTCAGGCGCCACCGCGGCATACCAGCCGATGAGGATGAAAGTCTGCTGGCCCAGCAGGTGGACCCGTCCCATCCACAGAGAGGCTTCAACGGTGAGGACTTTGGTCCACAGGGAGGTCGGAGCGTCGAAGTCGGTCATGGCCGCCACCACCGGAGGAAGAGGATCACGTCAGAGTGCTCGAAACGGAGGAGTGCCCAGCCAGCGTGCGAGATCGGCCGGGTCGGCTTCGCCCACGCGGCGGCAGAGCGCCATGATGAGTTCGGGCGCGGAGAGGATCACCTCGCAGATCGGACGTGGGCCCGTCCTGGCCGTAATGAGCAGAAGCCCGGCCCAGGCGTCGGTGTGGGAGGGATCGCCGGCGACGATGTCTCGATAGCCCGCCGCGGCGGCGACATAGTCGCCCATCACGTAAAGTTCGTCGGGATCGGCGGAGTCAGGCCTGCTGTCAACGGTGCTCAGCCGTTCGTAGAAGAGCAGGAGCCGCCTTGGCTGCGGCTTGGGAGAGCTGGGAATGCGCCTGCTGGTGGCCACGGTGGTTCGCGTCGGCTCCGGAAGGCCGGCGGTCCACTCTCTCACTAGCGTCTCGATCGCCTCCGGGTCGCACTGCAGGTTTCGCAGGCGCCACACGATCCGATGGTCGGCCGCCGCCCACTCGGCCAGTTCCCGCTCACGCCCGGGAATCGTAGCCTGGAGCATGTCACGGAGCCGACCCCGGATTTCCGCCACGAAGGCGGATCCCTCCTCGGTCAGCGATGCGCGATCGTCCAGCTGCTCGACCGCCTGCCACGTCTGGTCACGCCAGCGGGTGAACTCCACGTGCGCCAGGACGTCCCACGGCGGCTCGGCCACGTGTCGGTGCACGTCCCAGAACTGCGCGACACCGAGATGGGCGTAAACGCCCTGGAGGAATGGGACGAGCGGACGGGGGTCGTCACGCCAGGGAGCGTAGAATCGCGGGTCGCCGGCCGGCTCATGGAGCCGTGTGCTATCCAGCACGACGGAGAGTTTCCCGTGCTGGAACTCGTGGACCAGCGTGACAGCCAGCACGCTGGGTTCCGCGGGCAGGGATATCGCCACTGCGCCGAATGCGGTGGACGAGGTGGCGCTCACGGTTCCCTGAGCCGGGGATGTCAGAGGTACGAGGCAGCGCAGGCCCGCCGCGAGGGTGGCGGCGTACTCGGGGTGGTGCCCTTCGAGCAGTTCCCAGGAGGCGGCGAGCCGCCGTCGCCACTGCTCCCACTCCACCTCGCCGAGCCTGCCGAGCAACCGCGCGTCCCCGTAGGGGGAGTCTATCCAACCGCCGAACTCCTCGTCGAACTCCACGTCCAGGACATACGCGGTGCCGACGCGGACTCTACGGACCGGATGGAAGGCGGAGTGGCTGGAAAAGGCACGAGTGGACATGCGCAGGACACACTCGCCCGCGCTGACACGGGTCTCCTCCTCCCCGACCTCCACAGTGGCCCTACCGGTGAAGGAGGACGGTCCCACGACGAGTCGGCCGAGTTCGGGCAGGAGTATCACGCCTGATCGGGCCTCGACGTCGATCGCCGCTGTCATCCCGGAGCGGATGGCGGCCGACGCTGACAGATTGCTCAGATAGGCGGCTTGGGACGCCGCCCTGGCGCGTCCGGAAGCCGGCCCCAGCCATCGCGCGGCCCAGGCGTCGGTCTGCGGACGGTCCAAGAGAGAGCGCACCAGATCGGGATCTGCCCGCTGGACCCGGGCCAGCAGGTCGTAAGCGGCTCGGAGGCCGGCCACGGCCTCGCCGTCCAGCTCATCCGGAGCCCGCGACAGCAAGGCTCGCAGGCCCACCAGGGTCTTGCCCATTCGCGCGGCGCCCAGCCTTTCGACGAGCCGCGGCGTACCGGGGCCCCGGCCCAGCTCACGTAACTCTTCCTCGTGCAGTGTTGTCCGGCTCACGGTCGCCTCCCGATGATCGGAGCCAGCTCCGCGTGCACCCGGTCCCGAATGTGGGTGATGAGCTTCATGAGGTCCGGGCAGTAGACAGAGGGATTGCGGAAGCCGGAGCCCTCCCTGTACCGGTGTACGTAGAAACCGCCGCCGCAGACGTCCCTCACTGGGCAGTTCCCGCAGCTCTCGCACAGGGCACGCACACCGATCTGACGTGCTGCGATGGGGGCCAGCGACAAGGCGGTGTCGAAGGAATGGCTGATGACATTCAACGTGGTCTCCGCAGCTCCCTCGAAAGCCGACTTAAGCGTGTCCACCTGCTGCACACTGCCGTCCGTGTCGATCACCAGGAGCCGGGCCGGAGCGAGGCCGAACTGTTCGCTCATCGACGGGCGGCCGAAGAGCTGAGCGATGATGCTCTGGAAGGTCCGCACGCCCACGCGGGGTGCGGGCGTGTGGTACCAGTGCTCGAAGATTTCGATCAGCCAGTCGGCGTACGGCGTGCTCTTGTCGGCCGGACGACCCGGAGGACGAGCGGACCAGTTGCCATGCGGCAACAGGAAGTCCACGCGCGGAGGAGAGAAGGCGAGCAACCCTTCGTAGACCTCGAGGGGATCGTTCTCGACATCGATCGTGCACAGCAGCCCGGAGAATAGGGATCGGTACTCCGGCCGGTTGAGCAGTCGCAGCCCCGCGGCCACGCCGGAGTGGCTCCCTCTGCCGTCGCGATACCGGCGGTGGCGATCGTTGTCCTGCTCACCGCCGTCCAGGCTCACGCCGACGCGCACCTCATGACGCAACAGCACCTGGAGGATCTCCTCCGTGAGCAGCGTCCCGTTGGTTTGCACCGTGAGCCCGAGGTGGGTGGAAGCCGGAAGGCACGTCCGCAGCGTGGTGGCCGCGAAGTCCAGCATGTCCGCACCGACCAGCAGCGGCTCTCCTCCATGCAACACCACGCTGACAGAGGAGAGCCCGTGATCGCGTACGTGATCGGAGATGCGGTGTGCCGTACGCGAGAGAATCTCCCGGCTCATCGTGAGGGAACGCGAGCGCCAGCTCTGATCAGCGAGTTCGTACATGTAGCAGTAGTCGCACGCGAGATTGCATCGTTCGTGCAGCTTCACGACGAACATCTGGAACGGAACCGGCTCCCATCCCTCTCGGCGGAGCTCTTCGAGGTCAAGGCCTTCATAGGGCCATTCGGGCGGCCTCTCCGGGTGGATTTCCATCGGCGTCGACACCCCGCGTCCCCTATGAACTCAGATCGAGGAGACGAACGCGCAGATGTTTGCGTCGTCGGCGCCGAGCGCGGTCACCAGCGCGTCTGCGATCGGTGATTCGGCCAGCTGGTCCAGCGTCATGCCGGTGTAACTCTCCAGACCCATGAATGTCTCCCTTCGGGCGATGCTTCCAGGTGCGGATGTATCCCTGGATATCCGTGCGATCATGACAAAGTGTGCTAACCGATTCCTCGCCAAGATCTGACCGTTTTCTGCCCATGAGGTTTGTCGCATCATGAGAGAAGGTCATCTTCCACAAGGAGGGGTTGCGGATGAGCGACGGAACGAACCAGATATCCATCCGGAAGTTCGGAGTCCTGGGACCGTTGCGCATCTGGGTCGATGACCAGGAGCACACGCCCACCCGTCAGAACGTCGGCCGCCTGCTCGGCGTCCTGCTCCTGACCCCAGGCCGTCTGGTGGGCAGAGAAGCCTTGATCGACCTGGTGTGGGGAGAGACCGGATGTGATCAGCAAACCCTGTACAGCACGGTGTCCAGGCTCAGAACCTGGCTGCACCGGCATATAGGCATCACGGACGCGGTCGCGCGCATGGGTTCCGGCTACCGCATCGACGTTCCCGCCGAGAGCGTGGATGCCGGCCAGTTCCGCCGGCTGTACAAAACCGCCCAGCGCGAGACCGATCCTCGCCGCCGCATCGACCTGTTCGTTTCCGCTCTGAAGCTGTGGCGCGGACCCGTGCTCGCCGACCTTCTGGAGCCGCATGCCTGTCCTGCCGTCGGCGAGTTGGACAAGCTCCGCGTCGACTGCGCATGCCGGCTGGCCGAGGACGCCCTGCACTACGGGAACCCGGTCGACGCGATCGAGCCCCTCAGCTCGCTGGCCTCGTCACGGCCCTTCGACGAGGTCGTCAACGCACACCTGATCACTCTCCTCGGGCGCAGCGGGCGCAGGGCTGAAGGGCTCCGGCGCTTCGAGCGATTGCGAGTCCGGCTGTCGGAGGAACTGGGCGTCGAGCCTTCGCCTCCGCTGCTCGCCGCGCGCATGGACGTGCTTCGCGTGACCCGTCCAATGTTCAGCGCGCAAAACGGCTCGCGCCTCTGTCTTCTTCCGCCCGACCTTGCCGACTTCACCGGACGCGACCGGCAACTCGACCAGATCGGCGACCGGCTCACCGGCAGGACGTCTCCGACTTCCTTGCCGATGGTGATGATCTCCGGGATGCCCGGCGTCGGGAAGACGTCCCTGGCCGCCCACGCCGCCCATCTGCTGGCAGAGCGGTTTCCGGATGGCCAGCTCTACGTCGACCTGCATGGCGCCGGGGCCCATCCAGCGCAGCCGGAAGACGTGCTGGCGCGGCTGCTGCGTGTGCTGGGCGTGCATCCGGAGTCGCTGCCCGAGTCCCTCGACGAGCGGACCGCCGTCTTCCGCGCCCTGCTGTCGGGGAAGCGGATACTGCTCATACTGGACAACGCGCGGGACGTCGAACAGATCCGCCCGCTGCTGCCCGGCCACCTGGACTCCGGGGTGATCGTCACCAGCCGTTCCCGGCTGGCGAAGCCGTACGGCATGCATCATCTCGTTCTCGACGTCATGGACCGGCAAGAAGCCGTCGACTTGTTGACGGTCATCATGGGGGAATCCGCTGTCGTGGCAGACCACGCGGCGGTGGGCAAGCTCGCCGAGGTGTGCGGCTACTTGCCCTTGGCATTACGCGTGGCCGGAGAGCGCATGGTCCTGCGACCTCACCAGCGGGTCGCCCAACTCGTCGGGGCGCTAGAGAACCGCGAGAACACGCTGGACGAGTTCATGGTGGGCACGCTCGACGTCCGGGCCAGCCTGATGCTCAGCTACGCTGGCCTGCCTTCGGGTGCCGCACGTCTGTTCCGGCTGCTGGGCCTGCTGGATACGGCCGACTTCGGGGTCTGGGCGGCGGCCGCGCTGCTCGGAACTTCCCTCCCCGAGGTTGAACAGGCGCTCGAACGACTGGTCGAACACTCTTTGCTGAGCACCACACGGGCCAAGGGCGCCGCGGACGTCCGCTACCGCTTCCATGACCTGGTCCGCGCGTTCGCCCGGGAACGGCTGCAAGCGGAGGAGCCGGACGAGGCGCGCCGCCTCGCTCTCGACCGGTTCTTCGTGAGCCTGCTTGACCTTCTCGGGCAGGCGCACTGCACACTCTGGGACCAAGAGGCCGTCGTGACGGCCAACCGGGCCGTACCGCCCGCCGCCCGATCCGACTGGGGGCCGGCGATCTCCGACTCCCGATGGCTGGAGTCCGAGCTTTCCTTCATCGTCGAGGCGACCCAGCAGGCGAGCCGCCTCGGCATGCACCGGGTCTGCTGGCAGCTCGCTGTGACCGGAATGTTCCTCTTCGAGGCGCTCCAGGCCTACGACGAGTGGTGGGAGACGCATCAGGTGGCCCTGGTGGCAGCTCGAGCGGCAGATGACCTCCTGGGGGCGGCGTTGGTCAATGCCGGCCTCGCCTTCCTGTGCGCGAACCGATACCTCTGTGACGAGGCCGAGCACTATCTGCGCTCCGTCATGCCCGTGGCCGAAAGAGCGGGCGACGAACAGCTCCTCGGACGTGTTCTGACCTTGTCGGGATGGGTCAACCACACTCGCGGCCGCTTCGCCGCCGCTCACGCCGATTACCGGCGTGCCATCGACGTCCTGCAGGGCATAGGGAGCCAGGGCGCTCTCGCTCTCGCGCTCCGGCTGGCCGGTTCGGTGTGCCTTGACCTAGGCAAGATCGAGGCGGCTGAGACCTTCGTCAACCGGGCGATCGCGCTGGCCGACGCCCATGGTCACGTCTCATGGCTCAGGGCGCTGGTCACCTTCGCGGAGGTGCAAGTGGCCAAGGGCGAGGCGGCGCCAGCGAGGCCGCTCTTCTCGCTCGTATTACAGGCGGCCAAGGAGCTGGACTCGCCGCACCTGCAGTTCTGGGCACTGTACGGGCTCGGATCGGTGCACCTGGGGCAGCGGGAATATCTTCGCGCGGCCGAACACTTCAAGGCGGCCGTGCCCTACGCGCGGCTCGTCCGCGAGCACCATCATCATCTCCGGTTCCTGCTGGCCTTCGCCGAGAACCAGCGCAGGCTGGGCGCCCTGGAGGAGGCCGGCGCTCATCTACGGGAAGCCGTTGCCATCTCACGCAGGTTGCGCTCCCGGCCTTGGGAGGACCGTGCGGTGGATGCATTGCGCGAGCTGTCGTCCACTGACGCCTGATCCGGTTCCGCGTGGCGTGCCGGGAGGAAGGCGGGCGCAAGGCGCTCAGTGCCGGCCGATGGAGCCGAGCCAGCTCTCGGTGAGGACGTCCAGCATCTGGTCGCGCTCGACGCCCCAGGTGCCGGGTTTCCAGTTGCGGGCGACGTGGTCGAGCTCGGTGATGGCGATGACGCTGCGGAAGTGGCGGGTGGCGGCCGGGAAGCGGCCGGCGCGGTCGAGCCCCTCCTTGACGTCGCTGATGGCCTCGTTGAGCCACTCGTCGAGGAGCGCGCGGATGTCGGGGTCGACGGCGGCGGCCTCGAAGGCGGTCGTGGTGTAGGGGCGGATCACGTCCCATCGTTCGGAGATCGCCGCGAGCCAGGCGCGGATCCGCTCGCGGGAACCGTCCTCGACGACGGCGACCAGCTCCCACGCGGTCGAGCCGTGCTCGCCGGAGGGGAGCCGGTCGAGCGCGGCGTTGAGCCGCTCGGAGATCAGCGCCTTCATCAGGTCGACTTTGGAGGGGAAGTACGCGTAGAAGGTGACCCGCGTCGTGCCCGCCGCCGACGCGATGTCGTCGACCGTCGTCGGCGCGTAGCCCTTGGACACGAACAGGTCCAGCCCGGCGTCGAGCAGGAGCTTCCGCGTCATCTCCTTCTGTGCCGCGCGAAGGGTCGCCATCCGGCCAGTTTAGAGCACCACGACCGTGCTGCTCGCGCTCAATACGTAGAGGCCAAAGTATTGACGCTGTGTTAAATCATGTGACACCTTGCTCAGCCAACAGGTGATGGCGCTCACACCTGGTGGCCGGTCCCGGGCGGTCGATCGCCCGGCCCTCTGACAAGAAAGACATCCGAGATGACGCAGACCGCTGTGCGCAAGCAGGGCTACACCGCCACGGTGGCCGCCGGCTGCTTCGCCGTCCTCCTCGCGCAGGTGGCGTACTCGCTGCCCGGCGCACTCAACGGCACGTTCCAGCAGGAGTTCCAGGCCACCGGGGCCGAACTGGCCTGGATCACGGCCGCCTTCGCCATCCCCATGGTCGTCTTCGAGCTGACCACCGGCGTGATCGGCGACCTGTTCGGACGCAAGAGGCTGCTGCAGGCAGGCGCCCTGCTCACCATCGCCGGCTCGATCGCCTGCAGCTTCGCGGGAACGATCCAGATCCTGTGGGCCGGGCAGGTCGTCGCCGGTCTCGGGGCCGCGATCCTCTACCCGATCTCGCTCGCCATGCTGGCCGCGGTCAGCCCGTCGCCGGAGGCCAGGGCCAGGGCGATCGCCGTCTGGGCGGGCTGTCTCTCGATCGGCGCGGCGATCTCCCCGCTGATGGGCGGGTGGCTGGCCGCGCAGGGGATCTGGCGCACCTCGTACCTCGTGGTCGTCGCGGCGGCGGTCGTCTCGATGGGCATCACCCACTTCGCCGTCGACTCCTCGGCGCCGGAAGGCCGCAAGCTGGACGTCCCGGGCCAGGTCACGCTGGCCCTCGGCCTGATCGCCATCCTGTTCGCCGCCACCCAGGGCTCCGAGGCCGGGTTCGCCCGCCCGGAGATCATCGGCGCGTTCGCCGCGGGCGTCGTGCTCCTCGGCGCGTTCGTGGTCATCGAGCTGCGGACCGAGGTCCCGCTGCTGCGGCTCGACATCTTCGCCAACCGGGCCTACTCGGTCGTCGCGATCGCCACGGTGATCGGCATGTTCGCGTTCCTGGCGATCTGCTACTCGATGAGCATCTGGCTCGGCGCGATCCAGCACCAGAGCGCGTTGAAGATCGGGGTGCTGTTCCTGTTCATCCAGGGGCCGGCCTTCGTGCTGGTGAAGCTCGTCTCGCACCTGATCAGGAACGTCTCGCCGCGCTGGGTGCTCACCGTCGGCTTCGCGCTCATCGCCGTCAGCGGCGCCTGGTGCTCCACGTTCGACGTGCACGACCTGGACTGGACGCGGTTCATCGGCCCCATGCTGGCCCTCGGCATCGGCTTCGCGCTGACCGTCGGCTCGATCACGGCCGTCGCGATCAACACCGTCCCGCTCCGGCTCGCCGGCATGGCCAGCGCCACCACCAACCTGCTGCGCGACTTCGGCTTCGCACTCGGCCCGGTGCTCATCGCGGCGTTCGCGGTCAGCCGGGCGAACGGCGACCTGCACGCCGGTGTCGGCGCGGCGATCGGCCGATCCGGGCTGGAGCCGCCGTACACCGAGGTCGCGGGGGGTATGGCTCAGCAGGGTGGCGCCATGGCGATCAACTCGATGCCGGTCGTGCCCGGCGCCGGCGACCTGCCGCCGGTGCCGATGCCGGAGAGCCTCCGGATGCTCGCGTTCGAGTCGCTGGGCGGCGCGTTCGGTCACGCGTTCCTGGTCGCGGGTCTCTGTGCCGCCGCGGCCGCGGCTCTGACGCTGTTCGGGCTCTTCGGGGCGGAGCGCGCCGAGGTGGCGGAGTTCGTGCCCGACGAGAAGGTCGCCGCCGCCGAGTGACCTGCGGAGATCGGCCGGGGCCGCCAGAGGTCCCGGCCTTCTCCGTACGACAAGAAAATTGAGTTTACTTGCAGGATATTTGCTTGACGTGTCGTAAATTGAGATGACACCATTCACGGCGTGGCGTGACCACGGTCACTCGCCGAGAGCTAAGGAGGGACCGTGATGGGTGCCCAGACCGCCGAGAACACCGCCGGCGGCACCGTCAACACCGTGCTCGGCCCCGTTCCCGCGGAGGAGCTGGGGGTCGTCGCGGTGCACGAGGCTCTGCTGTCGGTGCTTCCGGGAGCGGAGCACGCGTTCGACATCACCTTCGACCGCGCCGAGATCTTCGAGATCCTCGCCGGGAAGCTCGCCGACTTCCGCGAGCACGGCGGCGGCACGATCGTCGACAGCACCGGCATGTTCCACGGCCGCGACGTGCGGCTGTACGAGACGCTCTCGCGCACCACGGGCGTGCACATCGTCGCGTCCACCGGCCAGGGCCCCGAGGAGCTGCTCGGCGGCTACTTCCTGACGCCGCAGACCAACCCGCCGACGCCCTGGCCGGCCGAGAAGTTCGCCGACCTGTTCGCCAAGGAGATCACCGAGGGCATGGTGGTGCCCCGGGTCGAACGGCGCGGCGCCGCGGGGCTCGTGGCCACCGCCGCGACCGCCTCGGGCATGACCGCGACCGACGAGAGCCTGTTCCGCGGCGCCGCCCGCGCCGCCCTGGCCACCGGCGTCCCGGTCTCACTCCGCCACGGCGGCGACGCCGTCCGCGAGCTCGACGTCGTCCTGGACGAGGGGCTGCCCGCCGACCGGGTTGTCGTGGGCGGCCTCGACCGCCAGGACGCCGTCGCCGCCGGCGCGCCCGCGGCGGTCGCGGCCCGCGGCGCCTACGCCGCACTCGACCACGTGGGCACCGAGGACGACGCCCACGTCACCGACGCCGCGCGCGCCGCCCTGGTCGCCGAGCTGATCGAGGCCGGCCACGGGGCCCGGGTCCTGCTGTCCAGCAGCGCCACCGGCGTCGCCAAGGGCCATCCGGCCAACGACGTGCGCTACAGCCACGTCCTGACCACGTTCGTCCCTCTCCTCAAGGAGGCGGGCGTCGGCGACGAGGACGTCCGGCGGATCCTCGTGGACAACCCGCGCGACCTGCTGCCGGTGCGCTGAGCGCGTGGCAGCCCCAAGACCGTCAAGTCCGTCAAAGGTGAGCGTTGTGTCGAGAGTGAACACCGTTCTGGGAACCGTCCCGGCCGAAGAGCTGGGTGTCGTGGCCGTCCACGAGCACATCGGCTACGGCATGCCGGGCTCCGAACTGGACACCAAATGGTGGAAGAGCCCCGAGCAGCGGTACGAGGAGACCGTCCCGAAGCTGCGCCGGTTCCACGAGTACGGCGGCGGCACGTTCGTCGACGCGACCGGCATCTGCAACGGCCGGGACGTCGACTACTACCGGTCGCTGTCGGCCAAGACCGGCGTGCACATCGTGGCGAGCACCGGCTTCGTCGGCGGCGACACCGCGCTGCCGTTCTTCGCCCGGGCGAGCGTCGAGTACCTGACCGCGCACTTCGTGCACGAGATCACCGTCGGCATCGGCGGCAGCGGCGGCCGCGCCGGGATCATCAAGGTCGGGGTGAGCCGCGGCGGCCGCATGACGGACCTCGACAAGCGCATCTACCGTGCCGCCGCCCGTGCCGCCCTGGCCACCGGCGTGCCCGTCATGACCCATCTGGCGATCGACGCCGAGAACGCGATCGCCATCTTCCACGAGGAGGGCCTCCCGCTCGACCGCGTCCTGTTCGGGCACGTCGACGACGGGGTGAACGCCGACAAGACCCGCGACACCTGGATCGCCGAGCAAGGCGGCCGGATCGGGTTCGACACCTTCGGCTACGAGACCGAGCTGGAGGACCCGCCCTTCTGGGCCCGCCCGCGCAAGGAGCGGCTCGGCCACTTCCTCCGCTTCATCAGGCAGGGACACCTGGGCAAGGTGCTGGCCTCGGCCGACGCGAACTGCAGCCCGCTGGGCTGGCCCGGCGTCAAGGGCCACACGGTCAACTACATCTTCGAGGACCTCATCCCCGACCTGCGCGCCGCCGGTCTCGACGAAGCGGCCATCACCACCGTCTTCGTCGACAACCCCGCGGACTTCCTGACCATCCAGAACTGACAAGGGACCAGAAACATGCAGCCCTCGGACCTGAGGAACCTGAACATCGCCGTGGTCGGCGCGGGATACGCCGGAGCCGCCGCGGCCAAGGCGCTGAGCCTGCTCGGCGCCACCGTCAACGTCTACGAGCAGGCGAGCGGCATCCGTGAGGTCGGCGCCGGCATCGGCCTGCGGCCGTCCACCATGGACCGGTTCCGCCAGTGGGGGATCTTCGACGCGATCGCCAGGGTGAGCTCGCCGAGCGACTACTTCGAGATCCTCAGCGCCACCGGCGACCCGATCATGAAGGAGGCCTGGCCGGAGATCGACGTGTTCGGCCAGAAGACCCACCTGATCCACCGCGGGGACTTCATCGAGGCGCTCGTGAGCGTGCTCCCCGAGGGCATGGTGCACGTCGGCCACAAGCTGGAGAGCGTCCAGGACGAGGGCGACCGGGCCCGGCTCACCTTCGCCAACGGCACGTCGGCCACCGCCGACCTGGTGGTGGGCGCCGACGGCATCAAGTCGGTCGTGCGCGCCCAGCTGTTCGGCGACAACCAGCCGGTGTTCTCCGGCGAGCACGCCTACCGGGTGGTGATCTCCGTCGACGACGCGCACGGGATGGCCGTCGACGACAACTTCCGGATGTACATCGGCCGGGGCACGAAGGTCTACTTCCTGCCGCTGCGCCACCGCGACCAGGTTTCGTTCGACGTCACCGCCCTGTGTCCCGACCCCACCTGGGCGCCGAAGATCACCAAGGACGACCTGCTGAGGACCGTCGAGGGCTTCGACGAGCGGATCGTGAACATCACCCGCGACCTCGACATGGACGCCGTCAACTGCCGCGCGGTCTACGACATCGACCCGGTCGACAGGTGGCACTCCGACTCCGTCGTCCTCGTCGGCGACGCGGCCCACTCGATGCTGCACCACCAGGGCCAGGGTGCGAACTCGGCGATCCTGGACGCGGGCGCGCTCGCCGACGCGCTCAAGGAGGCCGGTTCCGTCAAGGAGGCGCTGGCGAGCTACCAGGCCGCCCGCAAGCCGGTCACCGACGAGCTGCAGCGGATCTCCCGCCAGGGCTGGACCGAGGACGAGATCGACGACGTCTTCCCGGGCCAGAAGCCCGCCTCCCAGCAGCCCGCGCCCCAGCACCCGGAGGGCTGACGCCGTGCCGCCGCACCCCGACATCGCCCGGGTGCTCGCCACCCTGCCGGCCCCGCCGCCCGGCCCGCTCGACCCGGTCGCCATGCGCGCGGCCGAGGAGGCGCAGGTCCCGCCGGTGGCGGAGCGCCTGCCCCTGCACGCCGTCGAGGACACCACGGCGGGCGAGGTCCCCGTGCGGATCTACACGCCGGTCGAGTCCGCGACGTACGGCCTGCTGGTCTACTTCCACGGCGGCGCGTTCTTCCTCGGCAGCCTGGAGACCCACGACCACGTCGCGCGGTCGCTGGCCGCGGAGACCGGGCTCAAGGTCGTGTCCGTCGGCTACCGGCGGGCGCCGGAGCACGCCTTCCCCGCCGGTCTCGACGACTGCTACGCCGTGGTCCGCTGGGCCGCCGAACATGGCGAGGACCTGGGCTGGGACGGCACGACGCTGGCCGTCGCCGGTGACAGCTCCGGCGGCACGTTCGCCGCCGCCGTCGCCGGCCTGGCGCGCGACGACGGCTTCGACCGGATCACCCACCAGGTGCTGTACTACCCGTCGCTCGACCTCGACTTCGACATCGACCGCTACGCCTCGCTGCGTGAGAACGCCGTCGGCTACGGGCTGGAGACGGCGGGGCTGAAGCCGTTCAACGCCTTCTACCTCGACAGCGGCGCCGACCCCGCCGACCCGCGGGTCTCGCCGATCAAGCGGGCCGACCTCGCCGGGCTGCCGCCCGCGCTGATCGTGACCGCCGAGTTCGACCCGATGCGCGACGAGGGCGAGCTGTACGGCCGGCGTCTCCAGGAGGCCGGGGTCGACGCCGAGGTGAGCCGGTACGCGGGCGCCAACCACGGGTTCGTGCAGCACTTCTCCTGGATCCCGGAGTATCACCGGGTCTTCGCGGAGACGGCCGCCTTCATCGAGGGCGCGTCATGACGTCCGTGGCCGTGCACCCCCTGGTCTCGCCGTGGGGCCGGTTCGGGCTGTACAGCTTCTATCTCGACGCGCCCGAGCCGGCCGTCGTCGACACGGGGATCGCGTCCTCGCCCGCCGAGGGCATGGCCCCCGCGCTGGAGGCGATCGGCCGGCGGATCGAGGACGTGCGCTGGATCCTGCTGACCCACGGCCACATCGACCACGTCGGAGGCGCGCACGCGCTGTGGGAGCTGACCGGCCGGCGCGCGCGGGTGGTCATCCACGAGGCCGACGCGCCGATGCTGCGCTCGCGCCGGGCGCACGTGGCGGAGTACCTCGGCGGCCGCGGCCGGTACCTGAACGATCCCGAAGGCGCGGCCAAGGTGGCGGCCGCCACCGAGGCGGTCATCTCGGGCGAGATGGAGCCGGCCGTGCTGGTCCGGGGCGGCGAGACCCTCTCGCTCGGCGGCGGCGTCACGGTGTCGGTGCACGCGATCCCGGGGCACACGCCGGGCTCGGTGGCCTATGTGATCGACGGCCAGGACGACGTGTTCGTCGGCGACGCGGTCCAGGTCCACGGGGCGGCCAACGGCTTCCCCGGCTACGCGGACCCGATCGCGTACCGGGCCGGCCTGCGGCACCTGCGCGACGAGGTCCGGCCGCGGCACCTGTATCTCGGGCATCCGTACCGTCGGGCGGACGGGGTCGCGTACGGCGTCGAACTCGACGCCGGCCAGGCGCGGGAGGCGATCCAGGAGAGCCTGGACATCGAGGCGGGGGTCGGCGAGGCGGCCTGCCGCTGCCTGCAGGACGGCCTGCGTGAGACGGACTCGCCGTACTCCCCGTTCGCCCCGGTCGCCGAGAGCCTCGGCTACACCGGTGACCCCACGCTGGAGCCGTCGCCGTTCTTCACCTCCATGCACGGATATCGCACGTACTTCGATCAGAAATCCTGAAAGAGGACAAGGAACTACCCACCATGGCTGACTTCCAGACGATCCAGGCGGGCGGGCAGCAGATCGCCGTGCGCAAGGACCTGCGGGTGCCGATGCGCGATGGGGTCACCCTCGCCGCGGACGCCTACCACGGCACGGAGGACAAGCCGCGGCCGGCCCTGATCGCGATGAGCGCCTACGGCAAGGAACTGCAGGCCCTGGCCCTCACCACGCCGCCCCAGCGCCGCCCCAGCCCGATGTGGGACGGCTGCATCGAGGCCGGCGACATCGCGCGCGTGGTCAAGGAGGAGTACGTCCACGTCATCGGCGACATGCGGGGCACCGGCGACTCCGGCGGCGAGATGATCGGCAACTACAACGCCGGCGGCGTCCCGCAGAGTCAGGACCTGTACGACGTCGTCGAATGGGTCGCCGCCCAGCCCTGGTGCGACGGGAACGTCGGCATGATCGGCATCTCGTACTTCGGGTCGATGCAGGTGCTCGCCGCGGCCGAGCGGCCGCCGCACCTGAAGGCGATCTTCGTCAGCGGCGGCCACTTCGACTTCTACGAGACCACGTACCACGGCGGCATCATGTGGTTCATGCCGCGGGCGGCCCGCGAGGGCCGCGGCGGCGACTCCGGCATCGCGCACACGAACGTCAAGTCCCGCATGCGGGAGGTGTACGCGCCGGACGAGCTGAGCGAGCTCGTCGAGGAGCGGCTCAGAGACCCCGACGTGGCCGCGTGGCCGAACCTGGTGCACGTGCTGAAGTACCCGAGGAACCGCGAGTTCTGGTTCGACATCGTGATGAACCCGCTCGACGGCGACTGGTACGAGGAGCGCAACCCGATCAACCTCGCCAGGAACATCGAGGTCCCGGTCTACCTGCAGATCGACCAGGGCCGCGGCTGGACCGTGGACGGCCACGTCGAGCTGTTCGAGGTGCTGAAGGGGCCGAAGAAGCTCGACATCGGCTCCTACCCGCCGATGCAGTCGCGCCCCTGGATCGAGGAGCACGACAAGATGTTCCGCTGGTACGAGTACTGGCTCAAGGGCGTCGACAACGGGATCATGGACGAGCCGGCCGTGAGCGTCTTCGTGGAGGGCTCGCGCCAGGTGGTCACCGCCGAGCAGTGGCCGCCGAAGGAGATCGACTATCAGCCGCTCTACCTGCGCACGCGGCACAAGCTCTCCCGCGAGCCCGAGCTGATGGGCGCCGAGCACGCCGCCCCCGACGGCTTCTACCAGCCGCCGCTGACGGTGACGGACAAGGTGCAGATCATCGGCTGGAGCACCGACCCGTTCGAGGAGCCCACCGAGCTGATCGGCTCCGGCGCGGCGCACCTGTTCGCCGAGATCGACCAGCCCGACACGAACTTCATCATGCGCCTGTGGGACGTCGCGCCGGACGGCGGCCGCCGGCTCGTCACCACCGGCATGCTCAAGGCGTCGCACCGGGAGCTGGACGAGGAGCGGACCACCGAGGGCGATCCGTACCACCCGCACACCCGGGCCGTGCCGGTGGAGCCCGGCACGATCGAGGAGTACGTCCTGCGGCTCTACCCGTTCGCGGCCACCTTCCGGCCGGGCCACCGGCTGCTGGCGGAGCTGTCGAACGGCGAGCCGCCGGCCGACGCGCACAACGCGCTGCTGCCGCCGGACGCCTTCCACCTGCCGGTGGGCCGCCCCGTCACCCACAAGATCTACCGTGACGCCGCCCACCCGTCCCGGCTGGTGCTGCCGTTCACCAGGCGCGCGGAAGGGGCCTAGACCCCGCGCGCGATCCGGGCGGCCTCCGCCCGGAAGTCCGGGTAGGGCAGGGCCGACCGGCCGGCGCTCCACATCTTCTGGGCGAGCACCCCCACGGTGTCCTCGATCAGCTCGTACATCCGCTCCTCGGTGTACGGGGCGTGCACGAGGTCGTTCCACAGGGCGGGCATCGCGCCGAGGAGCCGCGGGTCGCCGGGGTCGAGGCGCTGCCCGTCCGCGAACACGTGCGGCTCCCAGTGCGCGTAGAGCCACTCGCCGTCCAGCCCCTGGCCCCGGTAGTAGTCGGCCTCGGGGACGATGTAGAGCAGGTCGTCGTTGCTGTTGATCAGCGGGTACGGGTCACCCTCGGCCCCTTCGGGCCCGTAGAAGCCGTTGTTCCAGCTGTTGACCACCACGTCCGGGTCGAAGCCGGTGGCGTCGCCGGTGGGGGAGAGCCGGGTGAAGCCGCCCCAGGCGCGAGGCTGCTTGCCCAGCGACCGGAGGTGCGCGGCCATGTCGTTGAAGAACCGCTTCCACAGCTCCTTGCTCTGGTAGTACTCGTCGGCCCCGAAGTGCGCAGCGGGCCCGCGGAACCACGGCACGAACTCGTCGAACACCGCCTTGACCAGCTCGGTCGCCGCCGGGTTGGCCAGGTCCAGGTGGTCGGAGTTCCCGCCGTCGTGCCCGATGGACGGGTCGTAGGCGATGAACGCCCGCGCGTGGGCCGGCGCGTCGATCTCCGGCACGATCGTGACCGCGTGCGCGGCGGCGACCTCCTCGAAGCCGTCCCAGTCGGCCCGCGTGTAGGACTCGGGGCCGGCCAGGCCGGGGAAGGCGTCCGAGCGCAGCCGGAACGCGGAGACCGCGCGGCTCCAGTCGCCGTCGGGCGGCTTGATCTCGTTGTCGTTGAGGTGCAGCTGGAGCTCGTTGAGCTTGAACGCGCCCATCAGCCGGATGAGCCGGTGGATCGTCTCCGGCGTGACCCAGCGCCGCCCGACGTCCAGCATGTAGCCGCGGACCGGATAGTCGGGCCAGTCGGCCGCGACCCCGGCGGGGGCCGTGCCGCGCGGGCCCAGGATCTGCAGCAGGCTGCGGGTGCCGTAGAAGAGCCCGGCCACGCGCGGCGCGGTGACCAGGATCCGGTCAGCGGAGATCTCCAGGCGGTAGCTCTCCGGGCCGTGCTCCGACGGGGCGAGAGCGAGCACGATGTCGCCGCCGGCGCCCCCGTACGCTGCCCCGAGCTCTCCGGCGAGCCGCCGGGCCAGCCCGGGGGCGGCCTCCGAGGCCACCCGCGTGCCGCCGCCGAGCCGGAACTCGCCGGTCCCGCCGGTCCACTCCTGAAGCGCGGGAACCACCACGGGCTGTTCGTTCATGACCACTCCAGGATGAGATATCCGCGATGCGGCAGCTCCACGTCCGCCGCGTTGACCCGCCGGGGCTCGGCCAGCGGCGCGAGCAGGGTCGCCGCCGCCTCCTCCGGCACCCCGGACAGCACCGGCCTGGCCGGGTCCGCCGAGCCGTTGACGACCGCCAGCCGCCACCGGCCGCCGATCCTGGCCAGCTGCGGCATCAGGTGCGGCCCGCCGGTCACCAGGGGGAACGTCCCGCCGAGGAACCGGACGGCGCGCTGCGCCAGCGCCTGGCCGTCGTCGCAGCGCCCCAGCCGCTCGGGGGCGCCGGCCGCCAGGGTGAACACCCGGCCGCCGAGCGCGTTGACGTACGCGACCCGCCCGTCACCCCACGGCTCGCCGCGCGGGGTGAGGATCCGCGTCCACACCTCCGCGCCGGGTGCGGCGGTCAGCCGGGCCATCGCGGGCTGCACGTTCACGCTCAGCAGCCCGCCGCCGTCGCCGATCCGCTCCATGCTGTACGGCCGCGGCGACGGGGTGGACCTGGCCACCACCTCCTCGACCCGGACGCCGAGCAGCGAGCCGTGGCCGCGCTCGGTGAGGATGCGCGCCGCGAGCCCGTCGAGCAGCACCCCGCCGGAGAGCAGTTCCTCCATCCGGTCGTCCGGCACTCCCCAGGCGACCTCGCCGAACAGGGCGGTGACCGGCGCGATCCCGGCCCGGATCGGGACGCCGTACGAGAGCAGGTAACCGGCCGCCCGCAGCGGGTCGGCGGCCAGCCCGTCGAGGGTGCCGTCGCCCGGCACCCGCGCGGCCGTCTCCGGCCACCAGGGAACGCCCACCCCGTGCGTCTCCAGGTCGCGGCCCCCGGCGAACGCGACGGCGGGGCGCGACCGGTCGAGCAGCTCGCCGATCCGCGGGTAGCGGCGCGGGTCGCCGGTCACGAACGGATGCAGGTCGAGCAGCAGCCCGTCGGCCCCCGACAGCCGCGCCGCCAGCATCTCCGACCACGTCTGGGTGTCGGACTTGCTCCACTCGGTGTGCGTCCAGTTCTCGATCTCCGGCGCCACCTCGACGTCCGCCGGGCGGGTCGCCCGCTGGAGTTCGAGCATCGCGATGGAGGACGACAGCGCGCTCGCCGCGACGTCGCCGTAGGGCGCGAAGTGCGGCCGGTGCGCCTCGACGCGCTCGAACAGCGCGGCCCAGTCGCGCCCCTCGACCGAGGCCACGCCCAGCCCGGAGCTCATCAGCCCGAGCTTCGCCCGCCCGGCCACCGCCCGCCGGACCGCGTCGAGCGCCTCCAGCTGGGCCTCGCGCCAGGTCCGCTGGAGCAGCGCACGCCACGGGTGCGGCGGGCCGGCGGCGGTGATCGCCGCGACCAGCTCCTCGCGGCCGACCTCCGCGCCCGCCAGCGCGGCGAAGCGCGCCAGCATCTCCGGCTCGAACCCGCCGCCCCAGGTCAGCGGCGCGTGGTTGTGGAAGCGGAAGTCGTCCTCCAGCCACAGGACCCGGAAGCCGAGCCCCGCGAAGCGCCCGTAGTGACCGGCCAGCCAGTCGCGCCAGGCCGGGCAGGCGAAGGACGCCGTCGCGGTGGACACCTCACCGGAGGGCGAGACCATGGGCGCGAAGCCGAGGTCCTGAACGCGTCCCCGGTCGGCGTGCCCCACCGTCACCCACGGGTTGAGGCTCGCCCCGACGCCGTGCCGGTCGAGCACCCGCTTGGCCTCGGCGACGTGCTCGAACCAGGCGTCCTCGGCGGCGCCCGCCGGGTGGCCCGCGTGCAGCTCCTCGGAGCCGTAGATCAGCACCACCTCGGCGACGTCGTGGTCGAGGCAGTAGCGGGCCAGCTCCACGGGATCCTGTCCGGGCAGCAGCTGGTAGCGCAGGTGATAGGTCATGCGGTCGGCTCGGTCTCCGATCGTTCGGCGTGCAGCCAGCAGTTCGTCCAGCCGCCGTCGGGGAACTCGACGCGCGGCGGGAACTCCGTCTTGCACTGGGCCTTGGCGAACGGGCATCTCGGGTGGAACCGGCAGCCGGGCGGCGGGTCGACCAGGCTGGGCGGCTCGCCGAGCTTGGCGGTGGCGGTGAAGGCCGCGCTGCCCGCGGCGCGCTCGGGGTCGGGCGAGGAGTCGATCAGCAGCTGCGTGTACGGGTGCTTCGGCTGCTGGATGACCGATTCGGCCGGGCCGCCCTCGACCATCTGGCCCGCGTACATGACGAAGATGTCGTCCGACAGGTAGCGGGCGCTGGCGATGTCGTGCGTGATGTAGAGCAGCGCCAGCCCCTCCTCGTCCCTGAGCCGGGCCAGCAGGTTGAGCACGTCGAGCCGGATCGACACGTCCAGCATCGAGATCGGCTCGTCGCCCAGCAGCACCGACGGCCGCACGGCGAGCGCCCGCGCGATGGCCACCCGCTGCCGCTGGCCGCCCGACAGCTCGTGCGGCAGCTTGCGCGCGAACTCCGCCTCCGGGGTCAGGTTGACCTTGCCGAGCAGCTCGTGCACGTGCTCGTCGGCGGCCGGGTGCGCGTGCAGCTTCAACGCCCTGCGCAGGTTGTGCTCCACCCGGCGCAGCGAGTTGAGCGAGGCGAACGGGTCCTGGAAGACGAGCTGCACCTCCCCGGCGAACCGCTTGTCCGGCCCGGTCACCGGCTCGCCGTGCAGCCGGATCTCCCCGGAGGTCACCGGGTAGAACTGGGCCAGCAGCCGGGCCAGCGTGGTCTTGCCGCTGCCGCTCTCGCCGACCAGCGCGGCGATCCGGCCCCTGTACAGGCGCAGCGTGACGTTCTCCACCGCGCGGACCGTCACATGCTTGCCGACGCCGTCGCGCGCCTCGAAGTGCTTGGTCACGTCCTCCGCGGCGAGGATCGGGGTCTCAGACATGCGCCCTCTCTCGGTCGTGCAGGTGGCAGGCCGCCAGGCCGCCGCCCACCGGCAGCAGCTCCGGCCGCACGTCGGCGCAGGCGCCGAACCGGCTCGCGCACCGCGGCTCGAACGCGCACCCCACCGGCAGGTCGCGCAGCGCCGGCGGGCTGCCGGGGATGCCGCTCAGCTTGGTGACGGGCGCGCGCAGGGGCGGGAACGAGTCGCGCAGGCCCTTGGTGTACGGGTGCTTCGGGTCGGAGTAGATGCCGGCCGCATCGCCGATCTCCACGATCCGCCCGGCGTACATGATGGCGATCCGGTCGGCCAGCTCGACCAGCAGCGACAGGTCGTGCGTCACGAACACGACGGAGAAGCCCAGCCGCTCGCGGAGCTGGAGGATCTGGGCGAGGATCTGGCGCTGCATGACGACGTCCACGGCGGTGGTGGGCTCGTCCATGACGACCAGCTCCGGCTCGCAGGCGAGGGCCAGGGCGATCATCGCGCGCTGGCGCATGCCGCCGGACATCTCGTGCGGGTACGATCTGGCCCGGTCGGGTGAGATCCCGACCATCTCCAGCAGCTCGGCGGTGCGCGTGCCGACGTCGCGGTAGCCGTGGGCGCGCAGCACGTCGGCGAACTGGGCGCTCAGCCGGGCCACGGGGTTGAGCGCGTCCATGGCGCTCTGCAGCACCACGGCGATCTTGTTCCAGCGGAGCTTGCGCAGCTCCCGGTCGGTCCTTGCGGCGAGGTCGACGGGCTCGCCGTCGCGCGGGTGCAGCCACACCTCGCCGCCGGTCAGCGCCGCGGGCGGGCGCAGCAGCCGCAGGAGCGCCATGATGAGGGTCGACTTGCCGCAGCCCGACTCGCCCGCGACGCCCAGGATCTCGCCGCGCCGGAGCTGGAAGCTCACGTCGTTGACGGCCCGTACGGTCCCCTTGGCCGAGATGTAGTCGACGTCGAGCCCTTTGACATCCAAGATCATGCGAGCGCCTTTCTCATCGCCTTGATGTCGGCCGTGCGCAGGCGAGGGTTCATGACCTCGTCGATGCCGAAGTTGACCAGCCCGGTCGCGGTGCCGAGCAGCGCGATGCACAGGCCGGGCGGCACGAACCACCACCACATGCCGTTGAGCAGGGCCACCTGCCTGGCCTGGTCGATGATGGTGCCCCAGCTGACGGTGTCGGCCGAGGAGATGCCGAGGAAGGCCAGCCCGGCCTCGGCCAGCACCGCGCCCAGCACCAGGTGCAGGAACATCGCGGAGATCCAGCCGGCCAGGTGCGGCAGCACCTCGACGAAGATCAGCCGGGCCTTGGTCTCGCCGAGCATCCGCATCGCCATGACGAAGTCGCGGCCCCGCAGGGAGAGCGTCTGCGCCCGCAGGGTCCGGGCGCCGGGCGCCCACCCGAACAGCCCGATGATCAGCGCGATCGTGATCGGGCCGGTGTCCTGCACGTAGCCCGCGACGATGAGGGTGAGCGGGAGCACGGGCAGGACCAGGAACATGTTGGTCAGGAACGACAGCACCGCGTCGATCTTGCCGCCGAAGAAACCGGCCGTGACGCCCACCACGACCGCCAGGACGATGCCGATGACGCCGGCCACCGCGCCGACCACCATCGAGTTGCGCGTCCCGGCGATCACCTGGGCGAGCACGTCGGTGCCCTGGCTGGTGGTGCCGAGCAGGTGGCCGCCGCCGGGCGGCTGGCTGATCGCGTCGTAGTCGATCTTCCAGGGCCCGATGCCCATCAGGTCGTTGAGCCACGGGCCGATGACCGCGATCACCGCGAAGAAGACGATGATGCCGATGCCGACGCGGACCTTCATCGGCCTGCCTCCCTCGTGCGCGGGTCGATCATCACGTAGACGGAGTCGGCCACGAAGTTGGCCAGCAGCACGGTGAGCGTCGTCAGCAGGAAGACGCCCTGCATCAGCGGGTAGTCACGCTTGCTGACCGCGTCGTAGAGCAGGTAGCCGATCCCCGGATAGGAGAAGACGATCTCGGTCAGCAGCGCCCCGCCGAGCACCCCGCCGATCGCCATGGCGAAGCCGGTGACGCTGGGCAGCAGGGCGTTGCGCGCGGCGTACCGGAACATGACCCGCCCGGTGGACAGCCCCTTGGCCTTGCCGAGCAGGACGTAGTCCTCGCTGACCGCGGTGACCATCATGTTGCGCATGCCGAGCAGCCACCCGCCGAAGGCGGAGAAGACGATCGTGGTGGCGGGCATCACCAGATACTCCAGGACGCTGCCCAGGAAGCCCGGCCTGCCGTACAGGTCGGGGTCGAAACCGCCGCCCAGCGGGAACCAGGCGAGCACCAGGCCGAACACGTACAGGGCGATGAGCGCCACCCAGAAGTACGGGAGCGCGCTCAGGAACGTCGACATGGGCGACAGGAACCCGTCGAGCCGCCCGCCGGGCTTCCAGCCGGCGGCGATCCCCAGACCGGTCCCGAGCAGGAAGGCGATCACCGTGGTGGTGCCCACCAGCAGCAGCGTCCACGGCAGGCCCGCGCCGAGCAGCTCGCCCACCGGGGTGGGGAAGCGGCTGACGGACAGGCCGAAGTCGAGCCGGGCGATGCTGACGAGATAGTCCCCGTACTGCTGGAGAAGACCGGCCCGAGGGTCGCCGAACAGCTTCTGGATCGCCGCCACGGTCTCGGGCGAGACGGACTCGCCCGACTGCCTCTGCAACTGCCTGACGATCACGGACGCGGGGTCCCCCGGCATGAGCCGGGGGATGAGGAAGTTCAGCGTGATCGCCGACCAGGCGGTGGCCAGGTAGAAGCCCACCCGCCTGGTCAGGAAACGCCACCTGCCCTGCTTCATCTAAGCGCCCGCGGGCTTGAGGCCCTTGAGGGTCAGCACGATGTCCGGGCCGATCCCGCTGTGCGGGACGTGCTGGGTGCTGCCCGCCTCGGGCCAGCCGACCCAGCGGGCCTGGTTCATCTCGATGAACCAGTCGGCGGTGAACATCGGGGAGTACGGCACCTGGTCCAGCACGACCTTCTGCAGCTGGTAGCCGATCTCCTTCTGCGCCTCAGGGTCGCCGACGGTGGTGCGGAGCCGGTCGAGGAGCGGCCCGGTGGACTCGTCCTTCCAGCGGCCCTGGTTCTGGTACTGGGCGTCCTTGCCGATCGGCACGTACGTCTCGGGGTCGAGCTGGTCGGTGAAGACGGAGTACAGGCCGTTGGAGCCGCCGGTCCAGTAGAGGGCCATGTCGTAGTCGCCGTCGTTGAGCTGCGGGTCGTAGTTCTCCTCGGGCACGGCGGTGACCTTCACGTCCAGGCCCAGGTTGGTCTTCCACTGGTCCTGCATGCCCTTGCCGTACGCCATCCAGTTGGCGTACTCCTGCACGACCTTGACGCTCAGCGGGTAGGTCTTGCCGTCCTTGGCGAGCTGACCGTCCTGGACGGTCCAGCCGCCGTCGGCCAGCGCCTTCTTGGCCCCCTCGGCGTCGAGGGCCTGCTGCTTGCACTCCGGCGCCATGAAGTCGGCGTACACCGCGGGCTCCAGGCCGCAGGCGTTGGCCGGCTCCTGGCCGGTGGGGGCGAGCTTGAGCAGGCTGGAACGATCCAGGCTCATCGCCAGCGCGCGGCGCACGTTGACGTCGTCGAAGGGCGCCTTGTCCATGTTGAACAGCAGCGACTCCTCGCCACCCGTGTGGAACGTCTTGTAGACGTTGGTCTTCGGGTTGCGGGCCATGTACTCCTGCTCGGCGTTCGGCCAGGAGATGGTGGCGAAGTCGATGTCGCCCTTGAGCAGGCGGGCCTTGGTCTGGTCGTCGGACCCGGTGGCGACGATCTTGATCGTCTTCATCGGGAACCGGCCGCCCCAGTAGTCCTCGCGCGTCTCCAGGGTGAACTGCTGCGGGGTGAACTGGGTGAGCTTGGCCACGCCGGTGCCGACCGGGTCGGGGTTCGTCCAGGTCTTGAGGTCCTGGTCCTTCCAGATGTGCTCGGGCACGATCCGGGGCGCGAAGCCGGTGACGCCGAGGGCGAAGCGGTAGAAGTCGAGCTGGGCGGGCTTCTTCCACTTGACGACCACGGTGTGGTCGTCGGTCGCCTCGGCCGAGACGTAGGTCTGGCCGCCGGTGTTCAGCTCGGGGTGCTTCAGCGGGATGTTCAGCGTGAAGGCGACGTCCTTGCTGGTCATCGGGGTGCCGTCGGAGAACTTCACGTCCGTGCGGAGCTTCAGGGTGACGGTCTTGTCGCCGTCGCTCCACTCCCACGACTCGGCCAGCCACGGCTCCAGCTGGCCGCCCTTGAAGACGTTGCGGCGCACCAGCGGCTCGTAGATGAGGCTGATCTGCGGCGCGATGTCGGTGGAGGGGGAGTAGATGTTGAAGTTGCGGGAGTACGTGGTGGCGTTGTTGACCCGCAGGCTGATCGAGTCCGCCGCCCCGCCGGTGGAGCCGGCGCCGGTCTCCTGGGTCCCGCCCGCCGTGCCGGGCGAGCACGCGGTCAGCAGCAGTGCCAGACCGAGTGCCCCCGCGGTGATGGAGGATCTGACGTTGAACATGGGAGATGCTCCTTTTAGACGTGGACCTGACCGTTGTCGAAGTAGGCGACCAGTTCCGGATCCAGCGGCGGCACGTCGTACGGCATGCCGCCGTCGCGCAGCGAGAGGGTGGCCGCGTAACCGGCGGCGACACTCATCCGGGCGGCCACGGGAGAGGTGTCGGTGTGACCGCCCTCCCGCACGAACCGGCAGAACTCGGTGATGATCTGCGCGTCCGCGCCGCCGTGCGAACCGTCCGCTGCGGGCACCTTGTAGGCGATGTCGCAGTCGTCCCGGTAGTCGGTCGGTCCGGTATTCCAGACCTTGACCGTGTCACCGGGGCGGTCGCCGAAGTTCTCCAGGCGGCCCTCCGTCCCGATGACGGTGTAGTTGCGGTGGTAGTCGGGCGTGAAGTGACACTGCTGGTAGGCGGCGATGACGCCGTTGTCCAGCCGCATGTTCATCACGCTGACGTCCTCGACGTCGATGTGGTGGTTGAGGTCGCGGCGCCGGGCGGGCGGCCAGTCGAACGCGCGCAGCCAGCCGTCCGGCCGGGGCGTCCCGGGGGCCCGCCGGGGCAGCTCGCCGTAGAGCATGAGATCGCCGAAGGCGTTGACCCGCTCGGTGAACCCGCCCGCCAGCCAGTGCACGACGTCGAGGTCGTGCGCGGCCTTCTGCAGCAGCAGGCCGGTGGTGCGCTCGCGCTCGGCGTGCCAGTCCTTGAAGTAGTAGTCGCCGCCGTAGGACACGAAGTGCCGCACCCACACGGTCTTCGGCTCGCCGATCAGGCCGCGTCCGATGATGTCGCGCATGGTCCGGACCACGCCCATGTGGCGCATGTTGTGGCCGACGTAGAGGCGGGTGCCGGTGGCGCGGGCCGCGCGCAGGATGGCGTCGCAGCCCTCGACCGTGATGTGCATCGGCTTCTCGAGGTAGACGGCCTTGCCGGCGTCGAGGCAGTCGAGCGCGATCCGCTCGTGGGTGTCGTCGGGGGCGAGGACGACGATCGCGTCCAGGTCGTCGCGGTCGAGCAGGCGCCGGTAGTCCGTGACGGCCACCGGGTCGCCGAACTCGGCGGCCCGGCGCCGGAGCACGTCGGGGTCGGTGTCGCAGACGGCCGCGACGACCGATCCGCGTCCCGGCCGGTGGGCGGCGACGGCCAGCGTGGCCCGCAGACCGAGGCCCACGACTCCTACGCGCAGGTCTTCCACTGAGCCTCCTTCTGACGGGTGCGGGAGGAGGCTAGCGTTGATTTATGCACGGAAGTAACCATTACTGGACAGAAAACGACAGAAGATGCGCGCACGCGATGCTTCTGTGACCATCCTGTGACAGATTTTTCCAAGTCAGTTAACAAATAACTGCTTGTGGATCTGCTGGAGGGTGGTCCCGGGGAGCAGGGACGGCCTCTATTGAGAAAGAAGGTTGCGTAATAAGAGGCCGTTCTGCCGTATAACAGGATCAAAACCCCAGGCGAAGGCGTCGCGGAAGGGTCTAAGCTGTCGTGGCATGTTCGCGACGCTCCTGCATGAGATTCCGCTGCAGGGCGGGGACGTGACCGACGGCGTGGTCCGCGTCGGTGACACGGTGCGCAGGCCGACGGGGTCGTCGACGCCTGCCGTGCATGCCCTGCTCCGCCACCTCGAAGCGACCGGCTTCGGCGGAGCGCCGCGCGTACTCGGGTTCGACGCGCTGGGCCGCGAGATGCTCACCTATCTGCCGGGCACGACCGGGGTGAGCCTGGCCTCGGTCACGGACGAGGCGCTGGCGGAGCTCGCGCGGCTGCTGCGCGCGTATCACGACGCGACCGAGGGGTTCCCGCTCACCGGCGGCGGCTGGGGCGACGGGTCGAACGACGACGCCCCGCCCGAGGTGATCGGCCACTGCGACCTGACACCGGCCAACGTGGTGTTCGCCGACGGATCGCCGTACGCGCTGATCGACTTCGACCAGGCCCGGCCGACGACGCGGCTGTTCGACGTGGTGACGACCCTGCGCCACTGGGCGCCGATCGCCGATCCGGTCGACCGCCATCCGCTGCTGCGCCGGGTGGACGTGGGGGAGCGGCTCCGGCTGTTCTGCGACGCGTACGGCATCCCGTCGAGGGAGCGGCGGCGGCTGCTGGAGCTGGCGCGGCTGCGGTTCCATCGCTCGTACGCGGTCATGAAGACGCGCGCGGCCGACGGCGGGACATGGGCGCGCATGTGGGCCGGCGGCGCGGGCGAGCGGATCCGCCGGGCCTCGGCCTGGCTCGACGCGCACGAGGACGGGCTGCGACCCTCCCTCGTGTGAGCGTGCGGGAGGATGTCCCGCATGTCTGTCTGGTCTGACCGCGCCGCGGGGCTGGCGCTCGGAGTGCTGCTCGACGCCGTCTTCGCCGACCCCAGGAGAGGGCATCCGGTCGCGCTGTTCGGGCGCGCCGCGTCCCGGCTGGAGAAGGCCCTGTACGCGGACGCCCGGGCGAACGGCGCCGGGTACGTGGCGGTGTGCGTCGGGGCGGCGGCCGGAGCCGGGCTGCTGGCGGAGCGGGCCCGCGGCCCGCTGGCGCGCACCGCGCTGACCGCGGCCGCCACCTGGGCGGTGCTCGGCGGCACCACGCTGGCCAGGGAGGGCGCCCGGATGGCCGCCGCCCTGGAGGCCGGGGATCTGCGGGCGGCCAGGGAGCGGCTGCCCCACCTGTGCGGGCGCGACCCGTCGGAGCTGAAGGCGCCGGAGCTGGCCAGGGCGACGGTGGAGTCGCTGGCCGAGAACACCTCGGACGCGGTGGTGGCGCCGTTGTTCTGGGGGGTGGTGGCCGGGGTGCCCGGCCTGCTGACCTATCGGGTGATCAACACGCTGGACGCCATGGTGGGCCACCGGTCGCCCCGGTACGAGCGGTTCGGGTGGGCCGCGGCGCGGCTGGACGATGCCGCCAACTACGTGCCCGCCCGGCTCACCGGGCTGATCACCGTGCTGGCCGCGCCGGACCGGCGCCGGGCGCTGGCCGTGCTGCGCCGGGACGGACACCGGCACCCGAGCCCGAACGCCGGGCGGTGCGAGGCGGCGTTCGCGGGCGCGCTGGACGTCACGCTCGGCGGCGCGAACGTGTACGGCGGCAGGGTGGAGCACCGGCCGACCATGGGCGACGGGCCCCGGCCGGAGGTGGGCGACATCCGGCGCGCGGTCCGGCTGACCAAGGCGGTGAGCCTGGCGGCGGCCGGCGCGGCGGTGCTCGCCGCCTGGGCGGTGCGGCGGCGGGTCACATCATCCGGTTGAGGTTGGTGACCAGCCAGAGGACGAACCCGGTGATCACGGCGATCCACAGCATCGACTTGGTGGCGCTGGCGGCCACCTGTTTGCGGGTGGTGACCAGCCGCATCGCGTCACGCCACGCCTGACGGGTGGCGACCAGCGTCTGATAGCGGCGCCCGGCGATGAACAGCGCGATCGCGATGATGAGGAAGAGAATGACGCGGCCGTCTGCGGGTTCCACGAGAGCCTCCTTCGACAACCTCATGGAGTGAGGGACCCGTCACTTGATACACCCGCGAACCTGATCAAATCTGCTGAATATGCGGAGGAGTGCGGTGAACGAGACGCAAGCCCAGCTCGACGAGGGTCCAGCCGACGCGCCAGCTCACTGTGGTCCGCCGGTCGCGAGTGGCGCGCCACCGGTCGGCATGCTCTCTTAACTCGGCGCCGCGGATCTCCGTGAGCCGCAGGTGGATGTCGGGATGCATGGTCATGACCCCCTTCGGGTCAGGGACGGCGGGTGGGGAATCCGTGGATGTGGACGTTGACGTTCTCGCGGCCCTCGGTGTCGCCGGCCTCGACGGCGGCCTCGCTGCGCGACTGCCACTTCCTGACCACCTGCAGGAGCTCCTGGTTGAGCTGGTGGAACTCGTCGGGGGTCAGGTCGGCCAGGGTCTTGGAGCTGAAGGCGGCCTCCCGCCACTCGGGCGACCAGGTCGCCTGCTCGTCGAGATAGCGCTCGTACAGCTCGACGTGGTCGTGGAAGGCGGTGCGGACGAACGCGGTGTAGGCGGCAGCCCGCTCGGGGGCGTCGCTGAAGTCCTGGTCGCGGACGTTGTAGCGGGGCATGGTGAGCCGCCACCAGCGCTCGCGGCCGTCGCTGCTCTGCGGCTCGGCCTCCTCGATGACGCCGTGCGCGGCCAGCTTGCGCAGGTGGTAGCTGACCAGGGAGACGGCCTCGTCGACCTGGTCGGAGAGGTGTGAGGCGGTGGCGACCCGGGCCTGGTAGAGCGCGCGGTAGAGCTTGAGGCGCAGCGGGTGGGCCAGGGCCTTGAGGGTGTCGACGTCGGTGATGCGCCTGCTCTCCATGACTCCACCGTAGATAGGAAAATTATATTGCGCAACTTTTCTTTCCTATCTTCGCGCGGCGTCACCGTTACGGTGGAGCCCGTGAGAGGGGCACTGCTCGTCGCGGGCACCACGTCCGACGCCGGCAAGAGCGTCGTCACGGCAGGCATCTGCCGCTGGCTGGCCCGCCGGGGCGTCCGCGTCGCCCCGTTCAAGGCCCAGAACATGTCGCTCAACTCGTACGTGACCGCGGACGGCGCCGAGATCGGCCGGGCGCAGGCGTTCCAGGCCCGGGCCGCCGGCCTGGAGCCGGTGGCCGACATGAACCCGATCCTGCTCAAGCCCGGCAGCGACCGGCGCAGCCAGGTGGTGCTCATGGGCCGGCCGCTGACCGACGTGGACGCGATGGAGTACGGGACGCTCCGCGACCGGCTGCGGGCCGCGACGCTGGAGTCGCTGGACCGGCTCAGGAACGCCTACGACGTGGTGGTGTGCGAGGGCGCGGGCAGCCCCGCCGAGATCAACCTCCGCGCGGGCGACCTCGCCAACATGGGCCTGGCCAGGGCGGCGAACCTGCCGGTGATCGTGGTCGGCGACATCGACAGGGGAGGCGTGCTCGCCGCCTTCCACGGCACGGTCGCGCTGCTGGACGCCGAGGACCAGGCGCTGATCTCCGGGTTCGTGGTCAACAAGTTCAGAGGCGCCGAAGAGCTGCTCCGGCCGGGGCTCGACATGATCGAGAAGCTGACGGGGCGGCGCGTGTACGGGGTGCTGCCCTGGCTGGACGGGCTCTGGATGGACGCCGAGGACTCGCTGGCCCTCGACGGCCGCCGGGTGGAGACCGGGCGGCCCCACGGGCGGCAGACGCTGCGGGTGGCGGTGGTGCGGCTGCCCCGGGTGTCCAACTTCACCGACGTCGACGCGCTGGCCGCCGAGCCGGGCGTGGTGGTGCGGTTCGTCACCGGCCCGGCCGAACTGGACGACGCCGACCTGGTGGTGCTGCCCGGCTCCCGCGCCACCGTCGCCGACCTGGCCTGGCTGCGCGAGCGCGGGCTCGCGGCCGCGCTCGCCGCCCGCACCGGGCCGGTGCTGGGCGTCTGCGGCGGTTTCCAGATGCTCGCGCGGGAGATCGTGGACGAGGTCGAGTCCGGCGCGGGCCGGGTGGACGGGCTCGGGCTGCTGCCCGCGCGGGTGGTGTTCGGGCCGGACAAGGTGCTCGGCAGACCGGCCGGGCAGGCGTACGGGCATCCGGTGCGCGCGTACGAGATCCACCACGGACGGGCGACGGTGGAGGGCGGCGAGCCGTTCCTGGACGGCTGCCGCGTCGCGAACGTGTGGGGCACGACCTGGCACGGCGCGCTGGAGAACGACGCGTTCCGGCGCGCCTTCCTGACGGACGTGGCCCGGCGGGCGGGCCGCGCGTTCGTGCCCGACCCGGCCACCGACTTCGCCCTGCTGCGCGAGCGGAGCCTGGACGCGCTCGGGGACCTGGTCGAACGGCACCTGGACACGGACGCGCTGCTCGACCTGATCGCGAACGGCCCGCCCGACGTGCCGGCGCTGCCGCCGGGAGGCCGGTGAGCGCCCGTCACCGCGGGCGGACCACGTCCGTGGCAGCCGCCAGCATGGCCAGCACCGGGAAGATCGCCGGTGGCGTGACCCGGTAGACGCCGCGCTCCGGCTGCTCGACCAGCCCGGCCGAGCCGAGGGTCTTGAGATGGTGGTAGAGCTGCCCCTGCGAAGCCGACGACAGCTCGCTCTGCAGGTCGGCGACGGCCCGCGGGCCCTGCGCGAGCAGTTGCAGGATGCGCAGCCGGGCCGGGTGGCCGGCCGCGGCCAGCACGGCCGCCAACGGGCCGGGCGGCTGCTCCACCAGCCAGCCGGGTGGCCGCGCCATCTCCCAGGTCACCCGGCGGTCGCCGAACGTCGCGTGCCCGCCGTACACCAGCTTGCCCGTCTCCTCGCCGTCGCCGCCGGGCTCGGCCGGGGTGCCTTCGAGGGCGGCGACCCGGGCTTCCAGCGCGGCCACGCGCTCCTCGATCGTCGTCACCAGCGAAAGATATCCCGGAAAACCGGAATTCCAGAGTTGCCGGATGCCGGAAGCCAACCTGCGCCGATCTTGCCGGAGCCCGCCGGTGACGGCGGCGGTCCCGGACGGGCACCATGGCGGGCATGACAGCAGTGGTGCGGGCCGAAGGGCTGACCAAGTACTACGGCAGACGCCGGGGACTGGAGGACCTCGACCTGGAGATCCAGCCAGGCGAGATCTTCGGTTACCTGGGGCCGAACGGCTCCGGGAAGACCACCACGATCCGGCTCCTGCTCGACGTCATCCGGCCCACCCGCGGCCGGGTGAGCGTCCTCGGCGCCGACTCGCGGGAGGCCGCCGTACGGGCCAGGATCGGCTACCTGCCGGGCGAACTCGCTCTCGAAGGCCGCGAGAAGGCCCACGACCACCTGCGGTTCCTCGCCAAGGCGCGCGGCGGGGTGCCCGCCGGCCGGATCGAGGCGCTGGCCGAGCGGCTCGGCGCCGACCTGGGCGTGCCCATGGGCAAGCTCTCCAAGGGCAACAAACAGAAGGTCGGGCTCATCCAGGCGTTCATGCACGAGCCCGAGTTCCTCATCCTGGACGAGCCCACCAGCGGCCTCGACCCGCTGGTCCAGCAGGAGTTCCTCGCCATGCTGCGGGAGGTGCGCGTCTCCGGGCGGACCGTGCTCATGTCCTCGCACGTGCTGGCCGAGGTGGAACACGTCTCCGACCGGGTCGGCATCGTACGGGCCGGGCGGCTCGTCGCCGTGGAGAACGTGTCGGCGCTCCGCGAGAAGGCCGTGCGGCGGGTGGAGCTGCACTTCGACGCGCCCGTGCCGCCTGAGGCGTTCGCGGGCCTGCCGGGCGTGCGTGACCTGCGGGTGGAGGGCGCGAGCGTGCGCTGCACGATCGACGGCAGGCCGGACGCGCTGATCAAGGCCGCCGCCGCGTTCACCGTCGTGCACCTGGTCAGCGCCGAACCGGACCTGGAGGAGATCTTCCTCACCTACTACGGCGACGAGGGGAGACACGATGATCGCCAAGACGTTGCGTGACTACCGGCGGGTCCTCGTCGGCTGGACCATCGGGATCAGCGCCTTCATGGCCCTCTACCTGGGGGTCTACGGCAACGTGAAGGAGAGCCCGGACATCTACGGCCCGCAGGCGATGGCCAAGTTCCCCGGCGCGCTCAAGGACCTCATGGGCGGCCTGGAGGACTTCACCAGCGGCGCCGGCTATCTGCAGTCGGTCGTCTACCAGCTCTTCGTGCCGTTCCTCTTCCTGGCCTGCGCCGCGATCATCGCCAACCGGGCGATCGCCCAGCCCGAGGAGGCGGGCACGCTGGAGCTCGTCGTCACGCTGCCGGTCGACCGCCGCAGGCTCGTCCTGGAGCGGTTCGCCGCCCTGGTGATCGCGCTGGTCGCGGTGGCGGCCGTGACGCTGCTGGTGACCTGGGGGATGGCCGAGGCGGTGGGCATGGGGGTGCCGTTCGACCGGATCCTCGCCGCGCACCTCGGCGTCCTGCTGCTCGGGCTGTTCTTCGGCGCGGTCGCCCTGGCCGTCGGCGCCGCCACCGGCCGCCGGGCGATCGCCACGGCCGTCACCGGGGTGTGGGCGGTGCTCGGCTACGCGGTCGTCACCCTCGGGCGCAGCGTGGACGCCATCGCCTGGCTGAAGTGGCTGTCGCCGTTCCACTACTACGCCGCCGGCCAGCCGGTCGTCCACGGGCTGCCGGTGGGCGACTACCTGGTGCTGGCCGGGGCCGCCGCGGTGCTGGCGCTCGGCGCGGTGCTCGCCTTCGACCGGCGCGACGTGGGGGTGTGATGCCGGAGCAGGTGCCCGCCGACCTGCTCGGCGGGCACCTCCGGGTGCTGCGCGCGGCCGCCGGCACCGGCCGGCTGCCGGACCGGGACGAGCTGGACGCCTGCCGCGCCGACGGCCGCCGCGCCGCCGAGCAGGGTGTGTCGCTTCGTGGGCTGGTCGACGCGGCGCTGGCCGCCGCCGACGGGCGGGCCGGTCCGTCGGTGCTGCCCGCGCTGCGCAAGGCCGTCGGCGCCCTCATGGCGGGGTACGAGGACGCCCAGCACGCCGCGTTGCGCGAGGCCGGGCTGGAACGCCGCACGTTCGTCGACGACCTGCTGCAGGGCAGGGCCGAGCGGCTGGCGGAACGGGCCGAGCACTTCGGGCTGCGGCTGGCCGAGTCGTACCTGGTGGCGGTCGCCCGCGGGTCGGCCGAGACCGGGCCCGACCGCATCGAACGCGACCTGACCGCCCGCTTCGGCTCGCACAACATCCTGGTCGCGGTCCGGGACGGGCTGCTGGTCTGCGTGGTGCCCGCCACGCTGCCGGCGGCGGTCGGCGAGTTCACCCACCACGTGCGCTCCCGCTTCCCCGCCGGCTGGCGGGTCGGCGTCGGCCGGCCGCAGCGCGGGCCCGGCGGCATCGTCACCTCCTACCGGGAGGCGGCCGGCGCCATCGACCTGGCCGACCGGCTCGGACTCAGGCACGACGTCGTCAGGGCCGCCGACCTGCTCGTCTTCCCCGTACTGCTGCGTGACAGGAACGCGATGGAGGACCTGGTGACGAGCGTGCTCAGCCCGCTGCTGGGCGCGCGCGGCGGGCACGAGCCGCTGCTGGAGACGCTGGAAGCGGTCTTCGCCGCGCACGGCAACCAGACCGCCGCCGCACGTCGGCTGGGCGTCAGCACCCGCGCCGTCACCTACCGGCTGCAGCGCGTGCACCGCCTGACCGGGTTCTCGCCGGACGACCCGACCCAGCGGTTCACCCTGGAGACGGCCGTGCTCGGCGCCCGCCTGCTCGACTGGCCCTGGGACTAGTCGACCGCCAGCCGTACGCCGAAGCCGACGATCACCGTGCCCGTCACCCGGTCGAGCAGAAGGCGCACCCGCGGCGAGCGCAGCACGCCGCTCATCGCCGCCGCGAAGGCGATCAGGCCCGTGCTCCACACCAGCCCCTCGGCCACGTGCACGCCCGCCAGCAGCAGCCCGACCGCCGCGTGCGGCGCGTCCGCCGGGATGAACTGCGGCAGCATCGCCACGTAGAACGCGCCCACCTTGGGATTGAGCAGGTTGGTCACCAGCCCGCGCCGGAACCCGGTGCGGAACCGGACCTCCCGCGCGTCCGGCAGGTCGGCGGGCGCGGCCTTCCTCGTCGCGAGCAGCATCCGCAGCCCCATCACCACCAGGTAGGCGGCCCCGGCGTAGCGCAGGATGTCGTAGGCGAGCTGCGAGGCGGCCAGCAGCGTGGCCAGACCGGCCGCGGTCAGCACGCCCCACAGGAGGGTGCCGAGCTGGATCCCCAGCGCCACCCCCCACGCGGCCCGCTTCCCGGACAGCAGGGACGTGCGCAGGATGAGCGCGGTGTCCAGCCCCGGCGTGATCGTCAGCAACGCGACGACGGCGGCGAACGAGACGACGGACGTGGAAAGATCCATGCCCCGAGCGTAGCGTTACGGGATCAGCAGCAGCTTGCCGGTGGTCCGCCGGGCGGCCAGGTCCTCCTGCGCCTTGGCGGCGTCGGCCAGCGGGTAGCGGTGCGACACGTTGACGCGCAGCCTGCCCGTGCTGATCCAGTCGAACAGGTCGGCCGCCCGCCACAGCAGCTCGTCGCGTTCGGCCACGTAGTCGGCCAGCGTCGGCCTGGTGAGGAAGAGCGACCCGGCCCGGTTGAGCCGCTGCGGGTCCACCGGCGGCACCGGACCGCTGGCTGCCCCGTACAGCGCCATGAGCCCGCGCCGGCGCAGCGCCTCCAGCCCGCTGTCGAACGTGGTCGCGCCCACGCCGTCGTAGACCACGTCGACCTTGCCGCGCAGCCTCTCGGCGACGTCCTGGTAGGCCAGCACCTCGTCGGCGCCCGCCTCCAGGGCCAGCTTCTCCTTCGCCGCGGAGGAGGCCGTGCCGTAGACCTTCGCCCCCAGCATCTTGCACACCTGGACCAGGAGCTGCCCCATCCCGCCGGCGGCGGCGTGCACCAGCACCACGTCGCCTTCCTTCACCCGGTGGGTCGAGTGGGTGAGGTAGTGGGCGGTCATGCCCTGCAGCATCACGGCGGCGGCCAGGTCGGGCGCCACCCCCTCGGGCACCGGCACCAGCACCCGGGCGGGCACGACGGCCTTCTCCGTGTAGCTGCCGAGCGCCATCGCCCACGCCACCGTGTCGCCCACCGCCACGCCCTCGACGCCGGGCCCGACCGCGGACACCACGCCCGCGCCCTCGGACCCGATCGTGCAGGGCAGCTGGAGCGGGTAGGCGCCGGAGCGGTGGTAGATGTCGATGAAGTTGACCCCGCTCGCTGCGACGTCGACCACCACCTCGCCGTCGCCGGGCTCCGGGTCGGGCCGCTCGACGTACTCGAGGACTTCGGGGCCGCCCTGGGCGGCCAGCACTATCGCACGCATGCCCCTAGTCAACTACGAACCCGCCGGATCCCGGTGATCGGCCCCGGGTGAACGTCAGCCGGGCAGCACCCGGGCCAGGCCACCGGACTCCATCGCCACCCAGAGCGCGCCGTCGGGGCCGGTGGTGAGGCCGTGCGGCTCCGACCCGGGGAGCTCGACCTCGGTGACCGCGCCGTCGGCGGTGATGCGGCCGAGCCGGCTGGTGGCCCACGCGGTGTACCAGAGCGCGCCGTCAGGCCCGGTGGTGATCGCGTGCGGCCGGCAGGCGCGGTCGGGCAGCGGGTACTCGGTGACCTTGCCCGCCGCGTCGATCCGGCCGATCTGACCCGCGCCGATCTCCGCGAACCAGAGCGCGTCGTCCGGCCCAGCCGTGATGTGCACCGGCGCAGCCCCCTCGGTGGGCAGCGGGTGGACGGTCACCTCCCCGCCGGGCGTGACCCTGCCGACGGCCGCGGCCTGGTTGAGCGTGAACCAGAGCGCGCCGTCGGCCCCGGCCGCGATGCCCGACGGCATCCCGCCCTCCACCGGCACCGCGAACTCGGCCCGCTCCCCGCCGGGGGCGATCCGGCCGACCTTGTCGGCGCGCATGCACGTGTACCACATCGCGCCGTCGGGCCCGGCCACGATCCCGTACGGGGCCTCGGCCTCGTACGAGGTGACCTCGAACTCCGGCGTGATCCGGCCGATCCGGTCGCCCTGGAACTCGGTGAACCACATCGTCCCGTCGGGTCCCGGCGCGATCACGGTCGGCCCGCCGTCGGCCGGGTCGAGCCGGCGCACGACCGGCTCCCCGCCGGGGACCAGCCGGCCGATCGCGCCCTGGTGCACCAGCGTGAACCAGAGCGCGCCGTCGGAGCCGGTCGCGATGCCGTACGGCGCCCCGTCCTCGATCTTGATCAACATGAGTGTCCCCCGTCGAGCGTCGCTAATCACAACTTATGTCGCTTTAGCTTGCCATGGACGAATCTTAAAAGCAACTCATGTCGCTTTAATGTCTGATCGGGTCACCAGGAGGATCAGCTCGGCCCGCGAGCCCGTGCCGGTCTTCTGGAAGATCTTCCGCAGGTGGTACTCGACCGTGCGAGGGCTGAGGAAGAGCTGGGCGGCCACCTCCCTGTTCGTCACCCCCTCGCTGACCGCGAGCGCGATCCGCAGCTCCTGCGGGGTGAGCGCGGCCAGCGCGTCGGGGGCGGCCCCGCCCGTGCTCCCGCCGCTCGCGCGCAGCTCCTCGCGGGCCCGGTCCGCCCAGGCCGCGGCTCCGATCCGGGTGAACGTCTCCATCGCCGCGCGCAGATGGGCGCGCGCGTCCGCGGGCCGCCGGTCGCGCCGCAGGTGCTCGCCCAGGAGCAGTTCGGTACGGGCCAGCTCCATCGGGGAGCCGGCCCGGGCATGCAGGTCGAGCGCCTCCCGGTAGCGCTCCTCGGCGCTGCCGAGCAGGGCGCGGCAGCGGGCGGCCAGCGCCAGCGGCTCCGGCGCGTTCGCGGCCCGCGCCCAGCGGTCGAACGCGGCGAACCGCTCCGCCGCCTCCTCGGGCCGGTCTCCGCGCACGGCGGCCTCGACATGGTCGGGCACGGCCTGCAGCGCGAAGCCCGGATGGGCGGTGCGGGCCAGCGTGCGCAGATGACGCAGGGCGTCACCCCATCGTCCCGCGGCCAGATCGAGGACGCCCAGGGTCCGGTGCGCCATCGCGGCCGCGGCGTCCAGCCGGTGCGGCACCGCGTCCGTGAGCACGTCCGCGGCCAGCCGCCGCGCCTCGTCCTCCCTGCCGCGCAGGGCGGCGACCATGGCCAGCCAGGCGCGGTGACCGCAGGCGAGGTTCGGCTGCCCGGTCTCGGCGGCGAACCTGAGCCCCTCCTCCGCGTACGCCTCCGCGGCGGCGAACCGGCCCGCGCCCATCTCGTCGGCCACCACGAACTCCAGCACCCTGGCCAGCGTGCCCGCCGCGCCGACCGCCCTGGCCAGCCGCACGGCCTCACGCCGCATCCAGCCGCCACGCTCCCGCTCGCCGATGCTCCACACCATGCCGCCGGCCCAGGACAGGCGCTCAGGGTCGTCGATCCGCTGCACGATGTCGAGATCCTCCGGGTGCAGCCCCGGTGCGCCGCCGGACCGCACCCGCATGACCCCCCGGACGAGCCGGCCCAGCGCCTCGTCGGCGCCGCTCCCCGTCAGCGGCAACCGCTCCGCGGCCGCGCCGATCTCCTCCCAGGTCCCCGCGGTGCCGGTCCGGTACGTCGCCTCGCCGTACAGGACGAGCAGCTCCAGCGCCCGGCCCACCTCGTCGGCCGCCGCCCCGGCGATCAGGGGACGCAACAGCGTCAACGCGTACGCGGGAGTCCCGGCCCGCGCCTCGATCAACGCCCTTAACACCGCCACATCGACCCGCACCCGCTCGACATCGCCCACCGAGCCTCCGGGATCGCGCTCGACCGCGTCCGCCGCACCTCCGCGCTCGGGCCCGTCCGCCACGCCTGAGGGGGCGCGTTCCCGGGTGTCCGGGGTCGTCAGGTAGGACGCTTCGTCCTCAGCTCGGTCCAGGAGGGTGCGGGCGCGGGGGGCGTCGCCGCCGTGCCAGGAGGAGGACGCGGCGGCGGCGAGGCGGCGGGCGCGGGCGGGGCCGGGCGGGCTCAGCTCGGCGGCCCGGGACAGCGCCGCGGCGGCCGCGGCGGGGCCGAGCTGGCGGGCCGTGCGCCGGGCCGACCGTTCCAGCTCGGCGGCGACCTCCTCGTCGGGCCCCTCGGCGGCCTGTCCCAGGTGCCAGGCCCGGCGCTCCGCCTCGGCGGGGTCGCCGTCCAGGGCGGCGGCCAGCGCGAGGTGCGCGGCGCGCCGCCCGGCGGGGCCCGCGCCGTGGTAGACCGCCGCGCGCATCAGCGGGTGATCGAACGCCACCGTCGCCCCGTCCACCCTGACCAGGTCGGCCAGCTCGTCCGGATCCCAACGGCCCGCGGCCCGCCGCAGCACGTCGACCCGCCCCGTCCCGTCCGCCGCGATCAGCAGGAGCAGCCGCCGCGCCTCCTCGCCCCGGCGCTCCACCCGGCGCAGGAACGCCGAGCGCAGCCCGTCGGCGAGGGTGACGGGCGCGCGCGGGTCCAGCCGGTCGCCGCGGGCCAGCGCCTGCAGCGCCAGCGGGTTGCCGGCGGTGGCCCGCAGCGACTCGTCCAGCCTGCCCTCGGGGAACCCGTCACCGAGCAGCGCCCGCGCGGCCTCCTTGCCGACCCCGGACAGCGGCAGCCCGGCCAGCCCGTCGCCGCCGACCGCGGCCCCCTCGTCGGCGCGGGCGGCCAGCAGCAGCGCCACCGGCTCCGCCGCCACCCGCCGGGCCACGAACGCCAGCACGTCGAGCGAGGGCCGGTCGGCCCAGTGCGCGTCGTCGGCCAGGCACACCACCCCGCCCAGGTCGGACAGCAGCGACAGGGTGGCCAGCGCCACCAGGTAGGGGTCGGCCGGCGGGCCGTCGACCTGCCCGAACACCGCCCGCAGGCTCCGCTCCTGCGGCGGCGGCAGCGCGGCCACCCGGTCGAGCACGGGCTGCAGCAGCCGGTGCAGCGTCGCGTACGGCAGCGCGGACTCCGGCTCGGCGCCCGCCGTGCGCAGCACCAGCAGCCCGGCCGCCGCCGCCCGCCCGGCCGCGTGCCCGAGCAGCGCGGTCTTGCCGATCCCCGGCTCGCCGTGGAGCACCATCCCGCCGCCGCGCCCGTCTCCGGCCCGCGCCAGCAGAGCCTCGATCGCCGCTCGTTCCCGCTCCCGCCCATGCAGCTCCACCACTCCACGCTAGTACGGAGGCTGGGGATGTCCCTGATTCCACGGGCCTGCCGGATGCCTAGCGTCAACGGTGACCGAATACACAGGAGGAACCGTGAACGGCATCGACGACGTACTCGCCGCCTGGACGGCGGCGGAGGAGCAAGGGGACACGGCGGCGCTGGAGCGGCTGCTGGCCGGCGGCTTCACCGCGGTGGGGCCGCTCGGCTTCACCCTCAGCAGGGACGACTGGCTGGAGCGGCACCGCACGGGGTCGCTGACGTACGAGACGTTCGGGCTGGACGAGACCACCGTGCGGGTCCACGGCGACTGCGCGATCGTGACCGGCCGCCAGCACGCGACAGGCGCGTGGCGGGGCAATCCCGTCCCCGAGGCGCTGCGCAGCACGCTCGTCCTGGTCGGCGGGCGGATCGAGGCCCTCCACATGAGCTTCGTCGCCGGCACCCCCGGCGCGCCCCCGATCCCGGGCGCCCCGCGTCCGTCATGAGCGGCGGACACGGGCCGCCGGAGTGCCGGGTCGCGCTGGTCACCGGGGCGGCCAGGGGCATCGGGGCGGCGACCGCGCGGGCGTTCGGCGCCGCCGGGGTCAAGGTCGTGCTGGCCGCCAGGAGCGAGCGGGATCTGCGCGCGGTGGCCGACGACATCGCCGACCGCGGCGGGCAGGCGCTCGCCGTCCCCGCCGACGTCACCGACCCCGTGTCGGTGCGCCGCCTCGTGGAGCAGACGCTCGGGGCCTTCGGCAGGCTCGACTGCGCGGTCAACAACGCCTCCCACGCCGGCCACCCGCCCACGCCCCTCGCGGACGTCCCGGTCGAGGACCTCGACGCCGCGGTCGCGGTGGGGGTGCGCGGAACGTTCCTGTCCATGAAGTACGAGATCGCGGCCATGCTGGAGTGCGGCGGCGGCGCCATCGTCAACATGTCGTCCACGGCCGGGCTGTCACCGGTCGCCGGGCTGGCCGGTTACGTGTCCGCCAAGTTCGCGCTCACCGGGCTGACCAGGACCGCCGCGCTCGACTACGCCGGGCGGGGCATCCGGGTGAACGCGCTGGCGCCCGGCCCCGTCCTCACCGAACGCCTCGTCTCGGCCGGCGAGCGGGCACGTGACCGGGTGGCCGGCACCGTGCCCGCCGGACGGCTGGCCACTCCCGAGGAGATCGCGGCCGCCGCGGTCTGGCTGTGCGGGCCGCAGGCGGCCTTCGTCACCGGCACCACCTTGACCATCGACGGCGGCTTGCTGGCCGGCATCCCGCCTTTCACCGAAAGGACACCGACATGAACGACATGTGGCTCCGCTACACCCATCTGGACAAGCTCTACGGTCACCTGCCCGGCCTCAACGAGGCGCTGCCCGCGATCTTCGGCCTCACCCGTACGGAGTACGACGAGATCATCGGCCGGTTCGACGAGAGCGCGCGGGCGGCCGCCGAGGACCTGCTGGCCGACGAGGCGTTCGCCGCCGCGCTGGACGGGCTGCCGTTCCGCGCCGGGCAGACGGTGCTCGCGGTGGGCGACAGCAACACCGACGACCTGCAGTCCTGGGCCGAGATCCTGCGCCACCTGCTCGCGCCGCGGGGTGTCCAGGTGGTCAACGGCGGGCTGTCCGCGCACACCACCGCCATGGTGCTGCGGCGCTGGCCCGGCACCCTGACCGCGCTGCGGCCCGACTGGGTGATCTGCGGCCTCGGCGGCAACGACGTCACCCGGGTCGGCCGGGACGCGGCCAAGACGCAGGTCAGCCTCGGGGAGAGCGTGGCCAACCTGCGTGAGCTGCGCCGCCTGGCGCCCGGCACGGACTGGGTGTGGCTGACGCCGGTCCCGGTCGTCGAGGAGCGGGTCGCCGCGACCCCCGCCTTCGCGTACGGGCAGTCCACCTGGCGCAACGACGACGTGGTGGCGCTGGCGAAGGAGGTGAGCACGTTCCCCGAGCCGGTCGTCGACCTCACCGCCGTCTTCGGCGTGCCGGCCGACCCCGAGCTTCAGGGGCCCGACGGCGTGCACGTGACGATGGCCGGGCAGGTGGCGATCGTCAAGGCACTCGTGCAACTGCTGTAGCGTTAAGGTGATTTCTTCTGCGACGGGAGCATGGATGGAGCCGAGAAGGCGACCCGGCGGGCGCAGCGCCCGCGTGCGCGACGCCGTACGGGAGGCGACCCTGGCCGAGCTGGCCGGGAAGGGGTTTCGCGGCCTCACGGTGGAGAATGTCGCCGAGCGGTCCGGGGTGCACAAGACCACCGTCTACCGGCGGTGGGGGAGCGTCGAAGGGCTGATCTCCGACGCGCTGGAGCTGGCCCGCGACGAGCCCTGGCCCATCCCCGACACGGGCGCGGTCGAGGGCGACCTGCGCGGGGTGGCCAGGCTCGTGCAGAGCGGGTTCGCCGATCCCGGGCTGGGCCCGGTGTCGTCGGCGTTCGTGGCGGCGGCCATGCAGAGCCCGGAGGCGGCCCGCGCGCTGCACGACTTCTTCCAGGCCAGGCACGAGCAGTCGGCCGAGGTGGTGCGCCGGGCCGTCGCCCGCGGCGAGCTGCCCGGCTCCGTCGATCCGCACGAGCTGGTCAGGGTCGCGGTGGCGCCGATCTACTACCGGCTGTTCGTCACGCATGAGCCGGTCACGGAGGCCGACGCGGACCGCGCCGCGGACGCCGCCCTGGCCGCCGCCCGTGCCGGCATCCTCTGACCCGCCCCCGCTAGCGGAAGGCGGCGGCGTTGCGGCGGGCCCAGGCGGCGAAGGGGCGGGGGGACCGGCCCAGGAGCCGCTCTACGTCAGGGCTGACGCGCCGCTCGGCCGGGGTGGGCGCGCCGATGATGTCCAGGGTGGTCTCGACCACCGGCTCGGGCATGAAGAGCAGCATCTCCGCGCGGGCCTCCGCGCGGGTCTGCTCGGTGAAGGCGACGGCTTCGCCGATGGCCTCGGCGATCGCCTCCGCGCGTTCCCGGGGCGTGGTGAGGGCGGGGCCGGTCAGCTCGTAGATCCGGCCCGCGTGCCCGCCCCGCAGGGTCACGGCCGCGACCTCGGCGATGTCGTCCGGATCGATGAACGGCAGGCCGACATCGCCGAACGGCGCGGCGACGGCGCGCCGGGCGCGGACCGGCTCCGCCCAGGCGAAGGTGTTGGAGGCGAAGCCGCCGGGCCGCAGGATCGTCCACTCCAGCCCTGACCGCCGGACGGCGTCCTCCAGGGACCGCCCGACCTTCCCGTGGGAGGCGGAGCCGGGGCGGGTCGCCACTCCCTGGGAGGACAACAGCACGACCCGCTCGACCCCGCGGGCTCGCGCGTCGTCGAGGATGCGGCCGACGACGCCGTCCGGGCTGCCTGCGGCCGACACGAAGTCGCCGGAGGTCAGCAGGAACAGCGCGTCCGCGCCGTCCAGGGCGGGCCGGAGCGCGGCCGGGTCGGTGAGGTCGGCGGCGAGCGCGCGCACGCCCGGCGGCACGTCGGATTCGGTGATCTTCCGCGACACGGCCGTCACCTGCTCGCCCGCCTCGATCAGCAGCCGCACCAGCGTCCGGCCGACGTTCCCGGTGGCTCCCGTCACTACGATCATGTCTTGTCCGTTCTGAGTTAGTTGGCTGACTAACTCAGAACCCTAGCACGGCCGACGGCCTATAGTCAGTCGGGTGACTGACTCAAAGACTCGGGCGCGCGGGGCGGACAAGCGGCGGCGCCTGATGGCCGCCACCGCCCGGGTCCTGCACCAGCAGGGCGTGGAGCGCACCACCATCGCCGACATCGCGCACGCCGCCGAGGTCCCCGTCGGGAACGTGTACTACTACTTCAAGACCAAGGACGAGCTGATCCGGGCCGCCCTGTCCGAGCACGCCGACCACCTCGCCCGGCTCACCGGCGAGCTCGACCGGCTGCCCGACCCCCTCGAACGCCTCAAGGCCCTGGTCGGCGCCTGGGTCGGCCAGCGCGACGTCGCGGCACGCTACGGGTGCCCCACCGGGACCCTCGCCGTCGAGCTGGACAAGCGGGCCGAGGGCGGCATCGACGCGGAAGCGGGCGACCTCATCCGGTCGCTGCTGGACTGGGTCGAGCGCCAGTTCCGCGAGCTCGGCCTGCCCGGCCCCGGCGACCTCGCGATCACCTTCGTCGGCGCCTACCAGGGCATGTCACTGCTGGCCAACGCGCTGCGCGACCCGGACATCATGACCCGCGAGGGCGACCGCCTGATCCGCTGGCTCGACTCCCTGCCCGAGAGCCGCTGACGGGGCCTACCGGGTCTCCCGGCGGCGCCGGGAGAACACCCGCCGGGGCAGCACCAGCACCACGTGCGCCACGATGAACGCCGCGGCTCCGCCACCTGGCGGCCACCACCACCCGCACCGCGTCCCGAGGGGCGCCGGCGGTCACTGCTGGGCTTGGGTGCCCCGGAGCTCGAAGTCGTCGTAGGCCATCTTGAGCACCGACTTCTCGTCCTTCGGCGTACGGGCGAACATGCCGACAGAGCCGTTCTCGATGCCGTTCGGGTCGTTGGCCGTCACGACCTTGTCGCCGTTGACCCACAGGGTGAGCCGCACGGCCTTGCCGCTCTGCTCGCAGGCGGCCTCGAGGCGGACCTTGCCCTTCAGCTCGCCGACCTGCGCGGGCTGGGACATGGTGCCGCCCGAGCCGTCGGAGATGCGGCGGATGCGGGCGTTGCCGTTCGTGTCGAGGCCGAACTCGTAGTACGTGTCGTCGTCGGCCGCGTGGCAGTAGACGCCGTACTCGCCCGAGCCGGTCACCTCCTTGACCTCGGCGGTCACGGCGACCAGGACGGTCTGGGGCAGCATCGGGGTGGGCGTGGCCGACGGGTCGGGAGTCTCGGTCGGCGTCTTCGTCGCGAACGGGATGGCCGCCTCCGCCCAGCGCTCCTCGTAGCTCGGCTCCACGTCCAGCCCGTACGTGCCGTCGGTGCGGTAGCCGTAGCTGGAGCTCTGGGTGGCGTCGTAGCGGCCGTTCCAGCCGCCGGACGTCTGGGTGAAGTCCTCCCGGTACAGGACGCTCATCTCGGGCGGCCCGCTCGGCATCAGCGCCCACGCGACCACGCCCACCGCCACCAGCGCCGCCGCCGCGGCGGTGAGACCGGCGATCAGCTTGGCGCGGCGCGGGCCGCGGGGCGGGATCAGGGGCGCGGCGGTGACCGGGGTGGTCGCCTGCTGCCAGGCCACCTGGACGGTGTGCGCCGCCTGCTCCGGCTGGGCGGACCGGCCCACCAGGTGGTCGAGGAGCTGCTGGGCGGTCGGGCGCATGGCGGGGTTCTTGTGGAGCGCGGCCCGGACCAGCTCGCGCAGCCCCGGCTCGACCTCCTCCAGGGCGGGCTCGGTGTTGAGCACCTGGTAGACGATCGCGGGCAGCGTCTCGCCGGGGAACGGGGCCCGCCCGCTCGCGGCGTAGGCCACCAGGCAGCCCCAGGAGAACACGTCGCAGGCCGGCGACACCGGCTCGCCGCGCAGCACCTCGGGCGCCATGTAGCGGGGCGTGCCGATCAGCTCGCCGGTCCCGGTGACGCCGCCCAGGGTGTCGAGCGCCCGCGCGATCCCGAAGTCGATCACGCGTGGCCCGACGGGCGACAGCAGCACGTTGGACGGCTTGAGGTCGCGGTGCACGACTCCGGCGCCGTGGATGGCGGTCAGCGCGGTGGCCACGCTCACGGCCAGCGCGTCGAGGCTCGAACCGCGCAGCGGCCCGGACTGCCGGACCGCCTCCTCCAAGTTGGGGCCGGGGACGTACTCGGTGACGACGTAGAGCTGGTCGCCGTCGAGCGCGGCCTCCAGCACGGCCGCCGTGCAGAACCGCCGGACCCGCCGCGCCGCGTCGGCCTCCCTGCGGAAGCGCATGCGGAACTGCTCGTGCTGGCTGAACTCCGGGTTGATCACCTTGATGGCGACCTGCTGCCCCGACGGGTCGTCGGCGAGGTACACCGTGCCCATCCCACCCCGGCCCAGCACGCGCGCCAGCCTGTAGCGCCCGATGTGGGAGGTTTCACCGCTCACGGCGCGTAAGCTTACCGATTTCGGCCCGGCCGTCGAATGCCGTTGACGAGGAGTCATGCGTTCCAGGCCGCCGGGCGAGCGGTATCGGCGTGTCGCGCACGCCCTTCACGCGTCCAGCCTGATCTCGCGGAGCGTGGGCAGACCGGTGGCGGTGACGACCACGACCCGGCAGCCGGCGCTGGTGGCGGCCGTCACGCCGGCCGGGCTGTCTTCCAGGACGACGCAGCGCGAGGGGGGCGCGCCGAGCCGGCGGGCGGCCTCCAGGTACGGGTCCGGGTGCGGTTTGCCGCGTTCGGTGTCCTCCGCCGCGACCACCTCGTCGAAGCGGTGACCGAGGCGGGGGAGCACCAGGGCGGCGATGCTCCGGGGCGAGGCGGTCACCAGGGCGGTCGGGATGCGGGCGGCGGCCAGCTCGCGCAGCAGGGGAGTGGCGCCGGGCATGACGTCGAAGCTCTGCGCCAGCTCGCCGGCGAAGGCGCGGGTGAGCCGGCCGGCGAGGGCGTCCCGGGCGCCCGTGCCGGATTCCGTGCCGGTGTCCGTGCCGGTGTCCGTGCCGGTGCGCGGGCCGGTGCGCGGGCCGGGGTGCGCGCCGGCGTCCGGGGCGGGCGGTTCGCAGGCGCGGGAGAGCAGGTGGGCGGCCGTGTGCTCGATCGTCCGGCCGAGCACGTCCGGCTCGTCGGCCGGGCGCAGGCGGACGCCCAGGTCACGGGCGACCGCCGCGGTGGCGCGCCACCAGTGGGGTTCGGTGTCCACGAGGGTCCCGTCCAAGTCGAACAGGACCGCCGCGGGCACCTCAGACGGCATCGGCCACGGAATCGGCCGTGGAATCGGCCGTGGGATCGGCGGCGCTCTCGGGGGCCGCGTCGTTCCCGGGGGCCGGGCGCGCGGCCACCAGGACGGGGCGTTCCACCAGCCGGATCCCGACGCGGGTGCCGGGCGCGAGCCGGGCCGCCTCGTGGCCGGGCACGTCGGCGAGGATCTCGTTGCCGTCCAGCAGCAGGCGAAGGCGTACGGACGCGCCCCGGAAGGACGCCGCCACCACCTCCCCGGAACCGGACCCAGGACCGGGGGCGGGCACCGGCTCGGCCGCCGGGTCGAGAGCGGGCGCCGTCACCAGGACGGCCTCCGGGCGGATCAGCACATGCACGTCGGGCTCGGCCGGGGCCTCCCCGTCGACGGGCAGCGTCTGGCCGAGCACCGTCACCTTGCCGTCGCCGGCGAGCCGCCCCGGCAGGTGGTTCATGGTGCCGACGAACTCGGCCACGAACGGGGTGGCGGGCCGGTCGTACACCTCGGCGGGCGGGCCGACCTGCTCCAGGCGGCCGTCGCGGAGCACCGCGACCTGGTCGGCGATCGACAGCGCCTCCTCCTGGTCGTGCGTCACGAAGATCGTGGTGATGCCCAGGTCGAGCTGGAGGCGGCGGATCTCCTCGCGCAGCGCGACCCGTACCTTGGCGTCGAGCGCGGACAGCGGCTCGTCGAGCAGCAGTACGCGCGGTTCCAGGGCGAGCGCGCGGGCCAGCGCGACGCGCTGCTGCTGGCCGCCGGAGAGCTGGTGCGGGTAGCGGTCGGCGTGGCGGGGCAGGCCGACCAGTTCCAGCAGCTCGTCGGCCCTGGCCCGCCGGGTGGCGGCGGGCACCCGGCGCACGCGCAGGCCGAAGGCGACGTTGTCGCGCGCGTTCAGGTTGGGGAAGAGCGAGTACGACTGGAACACCATGCCGGCGTCGCGTTTGTTCGCGGGCACGTCGGTGATGTCCTTGCCGTCGACCAGCACGGCCCCGGAGTCGGGCCGCTCGAACCCGGCCACGCAGCGCAGCGCCGTCGTCTTGCCGCAGCCGGACGGGCCGAGCAGGGCGACGAACTGGCCGGGTTCGATGGTCAGGTCGAGGCCGTCCAGCGCCACCGTCTTGCCGAAGACCCGCCGCAGGCCCCGGAACTCCACCTTGGACGTCACTTCTTTTCCCTCCCGAAAGCGGTGGAGACCGCGAGCAGCAGCAGCCAGATGAGCAGCAGGCTGAGGATCGAGACCGCGACCGACACCTGGCCGCGCGAGCCGGAGATGGTCACGATCCACACCGCGAACGGCTGGTAGCCGAGCAGCCTGGACACCGTGAACTCGCCGAACACCAGGGCGAGCGTGAGGAACGAGGCGCTGGCCAGGGCCGAGCGCAGGTTGGGCACGATTACCCTGAACAGCACGTGCGGCCAGGACGCGCCGAGGCTGCGCGCCGCCTCCACCAGGGTCCGCACGTCCATGGTGCGCAGCCCCGCGTCCAGCGAGCGGTAGACGAACGGCAGCACCAGCACCACGTACGCGAGTACGAGCACGATGGGGAAGCCGGGGTCCTGGATCGCGATGAGCGTGGCCCAGAACGGGGTGGGCGCGAGCACGTCGGCGCCGACCCGCAGCGAGGTGCCCAGCCCGGCGACGAACGTGATCGGCGGCACCACGAGCGGGAGCGTGCAGAGCACCTCCATCAGCGGCCGCAGCCCCGGCGCGAACAGCCGGACGGCCAGCATCGCGGGCAGCGTCAGCAGCAGCACCACGGCGATCGTGGCCAGGGCGAGCGCCAGCGACAGCATCAGGCTGGGCACGAAGCCCTCCGCCGTCAGCAGTTCGGCGTAGGGGCCGAGGGACACTCCCGTGGTGGGCGTGTAGATCGTGTACCAGAGCGACGCCCCGAGCGGCACCAGGAAGTAGAGCCCGGCCAGCACGAACACGACGGCACGCCAGGCACGCGGGCGGGCGGGCTGCGCGGACGCGGTGATCAGGGGCTGTTCCAGGCCCGTCACTGCAGCCATCGGGTGGTCCTCCTCTGCAGCGGCAGGTAGATCAGCATGACCAGGCCGGCGATGACGATCATGTCGAGGCTCAGCGCGAGCGCCACGTTCTCCTGGCCGATCAGCACGTCGCTGGTGAGCGCGTTGGCGATCTTCAGGGTGACCAGCGGGACGACCGTGCCCGCGCCCATGGCCGCCGCCGTGGCGTAGGCGGCGAAGGCCGAGCCGAACAGCAGCACCACCCCGCCGAGCAGGGCGGGCGTCAGCACGGGCAGGCCGACGTGACGCCAGTAGTGCCAGGCGGTGGCGCCGTTGTTGGCCGCCGCCTCACGCCACTGCGGGCGCAGCCCGTCCAGGGCCGGCGCCATCACCAGCACCATCAGCGGCACGCTGAAGTACAGGTAGACGATCACCAGGCCCCAGAACGAGTACAGCGACCCCGACGGCAGCCCCAGCAGCCCGCTCACCACGCCCGAGTTGCCCAGCGTGGCGACCCAGAAGAAGGCGAGCGGGACGCCGCCGAAGTTGGCCAGCACGCCGGAAGCGGTCAGCACGGCGTTGCGCAGCGCGGTGGACCGGGAGGTGACGACCGCGTACGCGAGGAAGGTGCCGAGCACCGCCCCCAGCAGCGCCACCACCGCCGAGACCTGCACGCTGCCGACCATGGCGGTCAGGTTGCCGCCCTCCAGGCTCTGCCGGAGGTTGGCCAGCGTCGGTTCGCCGCGCGAGGTGAAGGCCCCCGCCAGCAGCGCTGCCAGCGGGATGCCGAACACGAACGCGTAGAAGGCGAGCAGGGGCAGCGCGCCGAGCCACCCCGTGGACCGTCTCATCCCGAGATCGCCGCGTCCCAGCCGCTCGCCAGTTTGGCCTTGGCCGCGTCGACCTGCTCCGTGGTCGGGAAGGTCGGCTCGCCGTCGACCGGGGGCAGCGCGTCGGCGGCGGCCTGGTCGATGCTGCCGTCGGCCTGCATGGCGGGCATGAGCACCGGCCGGGCGAAGCCCTTCAGGTAGAGGTTCTGGCCCTCGGAGCTGTAGAGGAACTCCTGCCAGAGGCGGGCGGCCGCGGGGTGCGGGGCGTCCTTGTTGATCGCCTGGGCGTACATCTGGAAGTACTTGCCGTCGGACGGCACGTTGACCTTCCAGTCGATGCCCTTGGCGGTCATCTGCGGGGCGTAGGCGGCGTTGTTGTAGTCCCAGTCGATGCTGATCTGGGTCTCGCCCTTCTCGATCGTGGCCGGGGTGGTCTCGACCGGGTTGAAGTTGCCCGCCTCCTTCAGCTTCTTGAAGAAGTCGATGCCCGGCTGGATGTCGTCGAACGAGCCGCCGCTGGCGATCGAGGCCGCGTAGACGCCGGCGAAGGCCGAGCCGGACTTGGTGGGGTTGCCGTTGAGCGCGACCTTGCCCTTGTACTCGGGCTTGAGCAGGTCGGCGAAGCTCTCCGGGCAGGTCGTGATCTTCTTGGCGTCGCAGCCGATGGAGACGTAGCCGCCGTAGTCGTTGACCCAGAGGCCGGTGGGCTCCTTCTGGCCCTCGGGGATCTTGTCGAAGGTCTGCACCTTGTACGGGGCGAACAGGCCCTCGGTGGCGCCGCTGAGCGCGAACGACTGGCCGAGGTCGAGCACGTCGGGGGCGCGGTCCTGGCCCTTGCGGGTCTTGACCGCGTTGATCTCGTCGGCGCTGGACGCGTCAGGGTCCTCGCTCTCGATCTTGATGCCGTACTTGGCCTCGAACGCCTTGATGATCTCGCCGTAGTTCGCCCAGTCCGGCGGCAGGGCGATGACGTGCAGGTTGCCTTCCTTCTTGGCCGCCTCCACGAGCTTGTCGAAGCCGCCGAAGTCGGCGGCCGAGGTCGCGGTGCGTGCGTCCACTCCGCCCTCGGCGGCTGTCGACGTCTGGGTTCCTGGTGCGGCGCCGCAGGCCGCGGTGGCTACGGTGAGGGCGGCGATGACGCCTGCCACACGAGCGCGAGGTGTGAACACGGGGCCTCCACTCCGGGGGTGTGGAAAGAATGTAGAAGAACTTGTACAAACAAGCGAGCACCAGTTAGTCGCATCAACGTTGCGCTTTCATGAACGGACGGGTCAGGGATGGTTGCGCGCTATGAACGCATCGCCGGCGACCTGCGCCACGGGATCCTCTCCGGGGCGCATCCGGTCGGGGCGCAGCTTCCGTCGGAGTCCGAGCTGGCCGCGCGGTACGGCGCCGCCAGGGGGACGGTCCGGCAGGCGGTCGCGGTGCTCGCCGCCGAGGGCCTGGTCGGATCGCGGCAGGGGGCCCGGCGCATCGTGCTGGGCAACGCGCGCAGCCAGAGCTTCGCCGAGCTGCACAGCTTCGCCCAGTGGGCACGGGCCAACGGCTACCGCTACGGCGGCCGGGTGATCGCCCAGCGCCGGCGCGCGCCCACCCCGGCCGAGGCGGGCCGGCTCGGCCCCGGCGAGGTGCTCGACGTGCTGCGGGTGCGCACCCTGGAGGACGAGCCGGTGCTGCTGGAACGGACCGCGTACGCGGAGTGGATCGCCGGCGCGGTCGAGGAACTGCCGCCCGGCTGCGAGTCCGTGACCGACGCGCTGTACGAGTCGGCCGGGCTGGTCTTCGCGTACGGGGAGCATCTCATCGACGCGGTGCCCGCGAGCGCGCAGGACGCCCGCCTGCTCGGGGTCCGGCGCGGCAGCCCGCTGCTGCGCCAGCGACGTGTGACCACCACGCACGAGGGCAGGCCGGTGGAGTGCTCCGACGACCGCTATCGAGCGGGCAGCGTGGCCTTCAGCATCCGCAACTCGATCGGGGCGAACCCGCTCATCCGGCACGCGGGCGACTTGCACTTCGGCGCTTGAGAACATATGTTCGATACATAGCGCCCGTCTTCCCCCGGGTGGCTCAGCATAGGCACCAGAGCCGCGGGGAGAAGCGTCTTGAGCAGACTCTATGGCGATCCGATAGAGGTGTGGACCAGAGACGGGGAGCCGACCCAGTTCGTCTGGCGTGACCGGCTCTATCTCGTCCGCCGGGTGCTCGACCACTGGGTGGTGGCCCGCGAATGGTGGAAGATCAGCGAGACCGACCCCGGTGAACGCCGGTTCTGGCGGGTCGAGGCCAGCCCGGGGCGCGAGGCCGGCACGTACGAGCTGAGGTTCGACACCGCCAGCGGCGGCTGGCTGCTCCTGCGGGCGTGGGATTGATGGCGGGCGTCCTGGCGGGGCCGTTCCCGCACCTCAACGTGAGTTCCGCCTACTCGATGCGGTACGGCACCGCGTTCCCCAAGGCGCTGGCCGAGCGGGCCTTCGAGCACGGGATGGACATCCTGGCGCTGACCGACCGCGACGGGCTGTACGGGGCGGTCAAGCACGCGCAGGCGTGCGCGGACACCGGGATCGCGCCGGTGTTCGGCGTCAACCTGGCACTCGCCGACCCGGAACCCGGCCCGGGCCCCCGCCGGACCGGGCCCGGCAGATCCGGTGCGTCCGAGGCGGGTCGGTCCGGGGGCGGTTTGTCCGGCGCCGGATGGCCAAGGGGTGGCTGGGCCGGTGCCGGTTTGTCCGGGGGCGGGCCTGAGGCCCGGCCCCGGACCGGGCCAGGCGCGCAGGACCGGGTGACCGTGCTGGCGCGCTCGCGCGGCTGGTCCAGGCTGGCGCGGCTGGTCACGGCCGCCCACTACGCGGGCGAGCGCGGCGAGCCCCGCATCACCCGCGAACTGGTCGCCGAGTGGGACGCCCCCGGCGACGGGGGGCTGGTGGCGCTGCTCGGCCCGCGCTCCGACGTCGGCCGCGCGGTGGCCGAGCGGCGCGACGACCACGCCAGGACGCTGCTCGGCCGGTGGCGCGACGCGCTGCCGGGGGTGACGATCGAGCTGGTCGACCAGTACGGGTTCCACGACGCCGCCACCGCGCTGCGGATGCTGGCGCTGGCCGAGTCGATGGACGTGCCCGCGGTGCTCACCAACGCCGTCCGCTACCTCGACCCGGCCGACCACCAGGTCGGCGACGTGCTCGACGCGGCCCGCCAGCTCGTCCCGCTGCACCCGCGCCACCTGGAACGCACCACCTCCCACGCCTATCTCAAGGGCGGCAAGGAGATGGCCCAGGTCGCCGCCAAGATCTGCGGCCACGACGAGGGCCGGATCGGCCGCCTGCTGCGCACCACCCGGCAGGTCGCCGAGGCGTGCGCGGCGGATCCGGTGCGGCTGCTCGCGCTCCGCCAGAGCCCGCCCGATCTCCACCTGCCGGAGATCGGCCGCGACCCGGTGCCGCTGCTGCGCCACCGCGTCCAGGACGGGCTGGCCGAGCGCGGCCTGCGCCGCTCCCGCGAGGCCAGGGAACGGGCGGCGGCCGAGCTCGACATCATCGAGCGCAAGCGGCTGTCCGGCTACTTCATCGCGGTGGCCGGCATCACCGACATGATCCGGGAGATGGGGGTGCGCTGCGCCATCCGCGGGTCCGGCGCGGGCAGCCTGGTCAACTACCTCATCGGCATCGGCGAGGTGAACCCGATCGAGCACGGCCTGCTCATGGAGCGGTTCCTGTCGGAGGGGCGCATCGGGCTGCCCGACATCGACGTGGACGTGGAGTCCGCGCGCCGTCTCGACTGCTACAAGGCGATCTTCGACCGGTACGGGGAGTCGCGGGTGGCGTGCGTGTCCATGATGGAGACCTACCGGGCGCGCAGCGCCATCCGCGACGTGGCGGGCGCGATGGGGCTGCCGCCGCACGAGATCGACGCCATCGCCAAGGCGTTCCCGCACGTCCGGGCCAGGCAGATCACCGCGTCCCTGCACGACCTGCCGGAGCTGCGCGAGAGCCGGCTCGGCGAGGCCGGGCTGGAACGGGTGTTCCGGCTGGCGGAGAAGCTCGACGGGCTCCCCAGGCACATCGCGCTGCACCCGTGCGGGGTGCTGGTCGGCAACGCCGGGCTGCACGACCGCACCCCGGTCGAGCGCAGCCTGCTGGAGTTCCCCATGTCGCAGTTCGACAAGGACGACGTGGAGGAGGCGGGCCTGCTCAAGCTGGACGTGCTCGGGGTGCGGATGCAGTCGGCGCTCGCGTACGCGCTCGGCGAGATCAAGCGGGTCGACGGCGTCACGGTCGAGCTCGACGCCCAGAGCGGCGACGACCCGGACGTGGTCCACGTCCCGCACGACGACCGGGAGACGTACGACATGATCTGCGCCGGCCGGACGCTCGGCTGCTTCCAGATCGAGTCGCCCGGCCAGCGCGAGCTGGTCGCCAAGCTGGAGCCGCGCACCATGCACGACCTGATCGTGGACATCTCGCTGTTCCGGCCCGGGCCGGTCAACTCCGACATGGTGACGCCCTATCTGGAGACCAGGCACGGCTGGCGGCGGCCCTACTACCCGCACGAGCGGCTGCGCGAGGCGCTGAAGGAGACGCACGGCGTGGTCGTCTTCCACGAGCAGGTGCTGCGGATCATCGAGGTGATGACGGGCCGCGACCTGTCGTTCGCCGAGATGCTCCGCCGCACGCTCGGCACGCCCGAGGGCCGGGAGCGGGTGCGCAACCACTTCGTGCCGCTGGCCAGGGCCAACGGGTTCGCCGACGAGGAGGTGGAGCGGGCCTGGAAGGTGCTGGACGCGTTCGGCGGGTTCGGCTTCTGCAAGGCGCACGCCGCGGCGTTCGCGCTGCCCACCTACCAGTCGGCGTGGCTCAAGCGGCACCACGCGGCCGCGTTCTTCGCCGGGGTGCTCACCCACGAGCCCGGCATGTACCCGCCCCGGGTGATCATCGACGAGGCGCGGCAGTGCGGGGTGCGGATCCTCCCGCTCGACATCAACAAGTCGGGCAAGGACTGGCGGGTCGAACGGCTCGGCCCGCGGGTGCGGGTCCGCGTCGACCCGGCCCGGCTGGAGGGCGCCGACCGGCCCCGGCGCGGCGAGTTCAAGGCCGCGGAGATCGGCGAGGGGTACGCGCTGCGGGTGCCGTTCTCGGCCGTCAAGGGGGTGAGCGAGGCCGAGGTGGAGCGCATGGTGGCGGGCCGGCCGTACACCTCGCTCGCCGACTTCTGGGACCGGGCCCGCCCGTCCCGGCCCACGATGGAGCGGATCGTGCAGGTCGGCGGGCTGGACGCGGTGCACGGGCTGCGGCCCGGCGCCGGGGAGCGGTGGCGGCCCGGCGAGCTGACCAGGCGCGACCTGATCGCCCAGGTCGGCACGCTGGAGCGGGCCTCGTCGATCGGCGTACGGACGGGGCCGCGCCGCGGCAGGCGGTACGCGCCCGCGCAGCCGGCGGAGAGCCGGCGGCCGGCCGCGGCGCAGCTGCCTCTCGGCTTCACCGAGCACGTCATCCCCGGCGAACTGCCGGAGATGACCGAGTCGGAGATGGTCGAGGCCGAGCTGGAGATCCTCGGCATGGACATCAGCCGGCACGTGATCAGCTTCCACGACGAGCTGCTCGACGCGCTCGGCGTGACCCGCGCCCAGGACCTGCTCCGGCCGCGCAACGGGGCCGAGGTGCTGGTGGCCGGGGTCAAGGTGGCCACCCAGACGCCCGCCATCCGCTCCGGTCAGCGCATCATCTTCGCCACCCTGGACGACTCGACCGGGCCGGTCGACCTGACCTTCTTCGAGTCGGTGCAGGGGCGGTGCGCGGCCACCGTGTTCGGGTCGTGGCTGCTGCTGGCCCGGGGCGCGGTCCGCCGCACCGGGGCCCGCGCGGTCTCGATCCGCGCCCTCGACTGCTGGAACCTCGCCGACCTGGACACGCTGTGGCGGACCCGCGGCCTGGACGCCGTCCGCGCCGAGCTCGACCGGCCGGCCGCGGACCAGGGTCCGGTGGGCGGGCGCGCCATCGAGTACGCCAACGGCTTCCGGCTCTCGCCCTACGCCGACCTGGGCGCGGCGATCACCACGCCGCCCGGCCGCCTCTGGCACGCCAGTCCGGGCAGCTCCGGCCCCACCGCCGCATGATCAGGCCGCGGGGTCCAGGCGGGTGGCCCGGGCGACGGAGACGGAGGGCTTGGCGGCCCGGGAGGCGGGCGAGGACCGCAGGGCGGTGATCCGGCGGACCGTGGCCGCGCAGAGGCCGGCCGACAGGGTCAGGCAGGTGAGCTCCAGGACGCCCAGGCCGGTGAGGCCGCCCGCGTCGAAGGAGGGGACGACGGTGAACACCGTCAGCGTCGTCAGCAGGCTCAGCCACCAGCCCGTCACCAGGGCCATGCGGCTTCGCCGGCCCTCCTCGGGCGGGCCGGCCGCCTGCCAGGTCTCGTACACCAGCACCGCGGGCGCGATCAGGTTGACGCCGGGGATGAGCCAGGCGGCGGCGACCGCGCTCCGGGCGGTGGCCGGGGCGACGCGTCGGCGGACGCGCACCAGCCAGGTGGTGTGGGCGGCCGCGGCGGCGACCGTGGTGGCCAGGGTGAGCAGCAGCAGCACCGCGAACGTGGTGGCCGCGCCGACCAGGGCTTCGGCGTCGGCGCCCGACGGACGCCCGCCGAACTCGGCCAGCTGGGCGGCGAGCTGTCTGCCGCGAACCTGTTCGAAGATCACCAGAGAGCCCAGAGCGAGGACCTGCGCGGCGAGCGTCACGTAGACGGCGTTGGCGGCCTTCGTGGGCGGTGCCTGGGCGTAGCGCACGGTGTTCTCCCCCGGGCCAGGTGCTGAGGTTCTGATTCACTTGTATCCCGGAGGCTGACTCGCTAATCAGCTCACGACGCCCGATTCCCAAGCCCACGCGGCGATCTCCACCCGGTTCCGGGTGCCGAGCTTGGCGAAGATGCTCCCGAGGTGCGTCTTGACGGTCGACAGCGACACGAACAGCTCGGCCGCCACCTCCTGGTTGGTGCGTCCCCTGGCCACCAGCCGCACCACGTCCAGCTCGCGCTCCGTCAGCGGCTCGGGCAGCGGCGCGGGGGAGCGCCTGGGCTGGGACAGGTGCCGGAGCAGCCGCACCGTCACCGACGGCGACACCAGCGACTCGCCTTCGGCCGCCGCCTTGACCGCCTCCACCAGCAGCGTCGGCCCGCTGTCCTTGAGCAGGAACCCGGTCGCGCCCGCCCGCAGCGCACCGTACACGTACTCGTCCAGGTCGAAGGTGGTGACGATGACCACCCGCATCGGGTTCTCGACGCCCGGCCCGGCCAGCGCCCGGGTCGCCTCCAGGCCGTCGAGCCTGGGCATCCGGATGTCGAGCAGGCACACGTCCGGCCGCAGCCGCCTGGCCTCGGCGACCGCCTCGGCGCCGTCGGCGACGGCGGCCACCACTTCCATGTCCGGCTGAGCGTCCAGAATCATCTGGAACCCGGTACGCACCAGTTGCTGGTCGTCGGCGATGAGAACCCGAATTGTCACGCCCCAGACTCTAGGGTCAACCGAACGGCCGATGCGGACCGTACCCATGGCCGATCCGCCGGCCGGGTCCGTCGCGGCAGGCTCGGTGCCATGAACGACGTGCTTGTGGGGCGTGCCCTGGCCAAACGGTTCGGGCAGACGGTGGCGCTGGACGGGGTGGACCTCGCGGTGGCCGCCGCGGAGGCGGTGGCGATCATGGGGCCGAGCGGCTCCGGCAAGTCCACCCTGTTGCACTGCCTGGCGGGGATCATGAAGCCGGACGCGGGCGAGGTGCACCTGCTCGGTCAGCGCATCGACGACCTGGGCGAGCGGAAGCGCAGCGCGCTGCGCCGCACCCGGTTCGGGTTCGTGTTCCAGTTCGGCCAGCTCCTGCCGGAGCTGCCGGCCGAGGAGAACGTGGCGCTCCCGCTGATGCTCGGCGGCGTCGCCCGTCAGGAGGCGGTGCGGACCGCGCGACAGTGGTTCGGGCCGCTCGGGCTGGCCGGCATGGAGACCAGGCGGCCGGGCGAGCTGTCCGGCGGGCAGGCGCAGCGGGTGGCCATCGCCAGGGCGCTGGTGACCAAGCCGGCCGTGGTGTTCGCGGACGAGCCCACCGGGGCGCTCGACCAGACGACCGGGCACGACACGATGCGGCTGCTGGTGGAGGCCACCAAGCACAACGGCGCGTCCCTGATCGTGGTCACCCACGACCCGGGCGTGGCGGGCTGGTGCGACCGCACGGTCGAGGTCCGCGACGGCAGGCTGCTGGCGGGCGGGGTGCCGGCGTGAACCTCGACCTGACGTGGCGGCTGCTCAAGGGCGGCGGCCGCCGCGGCCTGCTCGGCACCTGGCTGACGCTGGGGGCGGTCGCGGTGGCCACGGCGCTGCTGCTGTTCGCGGTGACGGCCAACTTCGCCTTCCAGGCCAGGGGCGACCGGGACGCTTGGCGCAACCCGGTGGCCGCCGACGACGCGGCCACGGCCGTGCAGGCGGCCCGGTTCGACTACGTACGGGACCGGCAGTTCACGGTCGTGGACCTGGCGGCGCTGCCCGGGAAGGCGCCAGGGCCGCCGCCCGGGCTGGACCGGTTCCCCGCGCCGGGTGAGACGTGGCTGTCGCCGGCGCTGGCCGAGCTGGCGGAGGCGCTGCCCGCGGACCAGTTCGCGGCGCGCTTCCCCGCCGTGCGCGGGTTGCTCGGCGAGGAGGCGCTGGCCTACCCCGGGGAACTGGTGGCCGTGGTCGGGCACCGGCCGGACGCGCCCGTCATGACAGCCGAGCGCAGCGACGACTGGATCGCCGGCCGGCCGCCCACCCGCGTCGCGGACTTCACCGGCAGGGTGTCGGAGGACGCGCAGGCGTACCAGGTGCTGGCGCTGATCGCGAGCGTGCTCATGGTGGTGCCGCTGCTGGTGTTCGGCGGGGCCGCGGCCCGGCTCACGGTGGCCAGGCGCGACCAGCGGCTGGCCGCGCTGCGGCTGGTGGGCGCGACCCCCGGGCAGGTCGTCGGGATGACGGTGGCCGAGGCGGTCATCGTGGCGTTCGCCGGCGCGGTCGCCGGGACGGCGGCGTACGCGGTGGCGGTGCCGCTGCTGGCGCGCATCGAGATCGGCGGCGGGCCGTGGTACGTCGCCCACCTGTGGCCGGGCCCGCTGGTGCTGGCCGGCGCGCTGGTGGTGGTGCCGCTGCTGGTCGGGCTGTCGGCGGTGGTCGGGCTGCGGCGGGTGGTGGTCAGCCCGCTGGGCGTGGCCCGGCGTCAGACGCCGCCCGGCATGCGGGTGCTGCGCGTGCTGGTGCTGCTGGCGGTGCTGGCCGCGTTCCCGCTGCTGGGGCTGGAGACGAGCGTGACGGTCGTCGCGGTGGCGATCGCGCTGGTGCTGCTCTCGCTCAACCTGGCCGGGCCGTGGGTGGTCGGGATCATCGGGCGGATCGCCGCCGCCTTCGCCAGGACGCCCGCTCTGCTGCTGGCCGGGCGCAGGCTCGTGGACGATCCGCGCGCGGCCTGGCGGACGGTCAGCGGGGTCGCGCTCACCGGGTTCGTCGCCGGGTTCCTCGGGATGCTCAGCCCGGGGGTGTTCGACACCGGGGCGTCCCACGAGACGTTCCGGCTCGCCGTGCCGGAGGGACGGCCCGCGGCGGTCGCCGAGCAGGCCAGGGAACGGATGCGGGACGCCGGGCTCACCGCCCGGGTGTCGCACGAGAAGAAGATCGTCACCGTGACGGTGACCGGCGACGCCGACCCGCCCGCCACCCTCGACCGGGCGCGGACCGCGCTGAGCGGGCTGGTTCCCGGCCGGACGCCGACCAACGAGGCCGACGACCAGCGGTTCGGGTTCCAGCTGCTGGCCGACGTCCGGGTGGGCACGGTGGTCGTGCTGTCGGTGTCGTTCCTGGTGGCCATCGCCGGGGCGGGGATCACCGCGGCCTCGTCGGTGCTGGACCGGCGTCAGACGTACGCGCTGCTGCGGCTGGCCGGAACCCCGCTGGGCGTGCTGGATCGGGCCCGGCGGGCGGAGACGCTGATCCCGCTCACCGTGATGGGCGGCGGCACGATCGCGGCCGGGATGTTCTGCGCCCTCCCGTTCATGATCGGCGAGCCGGACGTGAGTGGCGCGGTCATGCTGGGCGTCTGCGTGGCGCTGGGCTTCGCGGGCGTGCTCGGCGCGGGCGCGCTGAGCAGGCCGCTGCTGGTGGCGGTCACCACCGACCCGTCACCGCGCCCCGACTGACCCGGCCGGGGGGATCCTGGTGTCGGTTCGCTATCCACGCAGGACGGTGACCTGGCGGCCGGACGGCGTGGTCGCCTGATCGAAGCAGCCGCGCTCCTTCCACGGCGGGGCCTCCGGCCTCCGATCGAAGATCACCAGCACGCCGGTGGTGAGGCTGAGCCGGTCGAGGTACTCGTCGAGCTGGGCGAGGCCCTCGGACAGCGGGTCGTCCTTGCCCGCCCGCCACACCTTCAGCTCCATCGCCTCGCGCTGTTCCAGCTGTTCGCCGTCGGGGCCGGGGTAGGGCCAGCGGACCAGCACGTCCAGGCGTTTGGTCCCGGCCGCGTACTCCGGGTCGAGGTAGCCGCCACCGTTGACCAGCCGGTGCAGGAAGGCCATGAGGATGATCTGGCAGGCGGCCTCGTGATAGCCCTCCTGCTGGATGATCACCTCGCCGTGCTCGCGCCAGAACAGGACGAACTCCCGGAGCAGCCGCTCCAGGTCGAACCGGCCGTCCCGCATGACGAAGCTGCGCGGATCGGCCCTGACCAGCCGCGCCGTGCGGTCGCCCAGCACCCGGAGCAGGACTTCGCGATAGATGGGGTTGGCGATCTCCAGATCCATGGTCCCGCGAATGAGGCCCAGGTCGTGGACGTAGGAGACATCGTCGTCAATGCTGCCGTCCATACTCGGCACCGTGCCGGCCACGATCGGTTCGATCACTCGTCTGACCCGGGGCTCGTGCAGCCGCTCGGCCAGGGAGTCCAGGTGGACGGCGCGTGCTCGGATCAGCCGCTCCTTGGCCGTCTCCACCTGGGCGGCGGTGACGGCATCGGTCACCCCCATCTCGAAGGTGATCTCGTGGGCCAGGGCGTTGACCAGCCACGGCTGGCCCTGGGTCAGCTCGAAGGCCCGGTCGACCGCGTCCTTGGTGAACTCCTGGCCGGTCGCCTCGGTGTGCTGACCGTACAGCTCGCCGATCTGGTCGGCGGTGAAGTCACCCAGGCGCAGCGACTTGGTGACGATGTTGAACGGGCTGGTGGGATTGCACCGGCCCGGATCGGCGCCCACGGCGGTCTTGTAATCGCGCACATCACGCAGCCCGCACAAGATCACGGAGGTGGGGAACGGATGCCCGTCGGGCCGGGCGTTGTGGCCGTCGCGGAGCTGGCAGAGGAAGCTGACCAGGCTGTCGCCCTGCAGCGCGTCGATCTCGTCGAAGAACAGCACCAGCCGGCGCGGGATGCGGCGGCACCACGCACTGAGCGCCGCGCTGATCTGGCTGCCCGGGGTGGCCTGTGGCCAGGGATCCGGCGGCAGCAGCTTCTTCGGCCATCCCGACCGTTCGGCGGCCTCGCGAATGGCATCCAGCAGCATCGACTCCCCGGCCGCGTAGTCGTCACCGGCCACCTTGGCCCGCTCGCAGGAGAACGCCAGGGCCGCGATGTCCCCCTCGGCCGTCAACTCGGATGCCAGCGTACGCAGGCCCGTGGTCTTGCCGGTCTGCCGGGGCGCGTGGACCACGAAGTAGCGGTCCATGTCGATCAGAGTCCGAGCCTCGGGGAGCCTCGGCGTGGGCGGGATCATGTAGTGGAGCCGGGGGTCGCAGGGGCCTGCGGTATTGAAGGATTTCGCTCGGGGTGCGCGCATGGTCACATGCTGTCACTGCTCCGGTCGCTGCGTATGAGATTACGCCGTCAGTCGAGGACCAGGTCGCGGATCGTGCGCAGGGACGGCTCGTCGCGCGGGCCCATGACCAGCAGTGACGTGACCGGCGACTTGTGCCACGGCTCCAGGCGTTCCTTGATCCGGCCGGGCGGACCGACCAGCGAGATGCCGTCGGCCAGCTCGTCGGGAATGGCGCGGAACGCCTCGTCCTTGCGTCCGGCCAGGTAGAGCGCCTGGATGTGCTCGGCCGCCTCGGCGTAGCCCATCCGGCCGATGATGTCGGCGTGGAAGTTGCGGTGCCGGGCCCCCATGCCGCCGATGTACAGGGTGAGCATCATCTTGACCCCGTCGAGGGCGGCCCGCACGTCGTCGGAGATGGTCACCATGACCATGGCCGCGATGTCGAAGTCCGGGTCGCGCGTGGCGAGCGCGTCGCCGTACATCTCCTCGATCTTGGAGGGGAAGGCGAAGAGCGGAAGCCAGCCCTGGCCGATCTCGGCGGCCAGGGCGACGTTCTTCGGGCCCTCGGCGCCCAGGTAGACGGGGATGTCGGCGCGTAACGGGTGGGTGATGAGCTTGAGCGGCTTGCCCAGGCCACCGGGCAGGGGGAGCGGGTAGTGCGGGCCGTCGCTGGTCACGGGCTCCTCGCGGCGCCACACCTTGCGCATGATCTCGACGTACTCGCGGGTACGGGCCAGCGGCCTGGCGAACGGCTGGCCGTACCAGCCCTCGACCACCTGCGGACCGGAGGCGCCCACGCCGAGCAGTAACCGGCCGCCCGTCAGGTGGTCGAGCGTCATGGCGGTCATGGCGGTGGTGACCGGCGGGCGGGCGGAGAGCTGGGCGACGGAGGTGCCCAGCTTGATCCGTGACGTGCGCGCGCCGTACCAGGCCAGCGGGGTGAACACGTCGGTGCCGTACGCCTCCGCGGTCCACACCGAGTCGTAGCCGAGCCGTTCGGCGGCCAGCACCGACTCGGTCGCGTCGTCGGCGTGACGCTGCCAGTAGCCGACGTTCAGGCCCAGTTTCATCGACACCTCCGGAAGGTAGTTCTATTACCCTCGGCCGGGGCGGGGGTGTCAATGCACGACCGGCAGGGGAAGCCTGATTCGTGCTCCTCCGCTGTCTCGCCTGCGTCCTGCTCCTGCTGTCGCTCGCGGCCGAGCCCAGCAGCGCCCTCCGGGTGTCCCGGCCGAGCATCGTGGTCATCCTGGCCGACGACCTGGAGGCCGGGACGCTCGGCCACTTCCCTCAGATCACCCGTCACCTGGTCCGGCAGGGCCTGTCGTTCGACCGGTTCTTCACGGCCGACTCCTGGTGCTGCCCGTCGCGGTCGTCCATCCTGCGCTCGCAGTACGTCCACAGTCACGGCGTATGGACCAACACCGCGCCGGAAGGGGGATTCGAGCGCTTCAACGGCTCCGGTCTGGAACGTTCCACTATCGGGACCTGGATGCAGGATGCCGGATATCGGACCGCGTACATGGGCAAGTACCTCAACCACTATCCCGGCCCGATGCCCGAGACCTACGTGCCGCCCGGCTGGGACAGCTGGCACGTGCCCGTGCGCGGCCTCTACGACGAGTACGGCTACCGGCTCAACAGCGACGGCGACCCGGTCGAGTACGGCTGGGCCGAACGCGACCACCTCGCCGACGTGCTGGCCGGCAAGGCACGCGGGTTCATCGAGGCGGACGACCGGCCGTTCTTCCTCTTCCTGGCGCCGGTCGCGCCGCACCTGCCGGCCAATCCTCCGGTACGGCACGCCGAGGCGTTCGGCGACGCCACGGCGCCCAGGACCCCGTCGTTCGACCAGGCGGACGTGAGCGAGGAACCTGCCTGGTTGCGCGAGCGTCCCCGGCTGACCCCGAGCGAGAAGGACCGGGCCGACGAGCTGCACCGCACCAGGATGCGGGCCATGCTGGGGGTGGACGACCTGGTCGGCACCGTGATGGACACCCTGCGGAAGACGGGCCGGCTGGACGACACCTACGTGTTCTTCACCTCCGACAACGGCTTCCACCTGGGCACGCACCGGCTGCCGCAGGGCAAGACCACGCCGTTCGAGGAGGCGATCCGGGTGCCGCTGGTGGTGCGCGGGCCCGGCGTGCCGGCCGGGGCGTCGACCGGCGAGCTGAGCGCCACCGTCGACCTCGGCCCCACCTTCGCGGAGCTGGGCGGGGCCACGGTGCCGTCGTTCGCGGAGGGCCGGTCGATGACGCCGCTGCTGCGCGGCGGGCGGCCGGCCAGGTGGCGGGAGAACGTGCTGGTCGAGTTCGCCAGACCGGCGAACCAGGTGTCGGCCGCGCAGACGCCGGTGCCCGGCTACCGCGCGCTGCGCACCCGCCACCACACCTACGTCGTGTACGAGACGGGGGAGGAGCAGCTCTACGACCTGCGCGACGACCCCCACCAGCTGCGCAACCTCGCCCGGCGGGCCGACCCCGCGCTGCTGGAGGACCTGCGGGCCCGGCTGGAGGCGATGCGCACCTGCTCGGGGGCGACCTGCCGGACCGCCGACACCCTGGTCCCGCCCTGACAAGCCCTCAGAAGAGGGACGGGTAGGCATCGGCCCTTCAGAAGAGGGACGGGTAGGCGTCGGCCAGATGGGCGGTGACCGCGCGGGCCGCCTCCTCCGGGTCGCCGTCGTGGATCGCCGACAGGATGCGCTCGTGGCCGGCGCGGAGCACCGCCGTGTCGCCCAGGCGCTCCACCGCCTCCACCGCGTGCCGCCGCATGGAGTCGCGCAGCGAGCGCATGAACGCGGCGATCAGCCGGTTGCCGGACGCGTCCGCGATCGCGCAGTGGAAGGCGGTGTCGTGCTCGACGAACTCCTCGGCCGACCGCGCCGCGTCCATCCCCGCCAGCGCCGCGGCGAGCGCTTCGGTGCCGGCGCCGGTCGAGGCGGCGCGGGCGGCCGCCCAGCGCTCGATCATCAGCCGGGTGTCGATCACCTCGCGCGGCTCCAGGCTGGCCAGCCCGAGATGGAGCCTGAGCAGGTCGGTCAGCGTGTGGTCGGGCCGGGAGATCAGCACCGCGCCCGCGTCCGGCCCCCGCCCCACGTGGGACGTGACGACGCCGAGCGTCTCCAGCACGCGCATCGCCTCGCGCACCGACGAGCGGCTCACGCACAGCTCCTCGGCGAGCTGCCGCTCGGCGGGCAGCCGATCGCCGGGGGTCAGCCCGTCCTCGGCGATCCGGCGCTCCAGCTGGGCGAGCACGTCCTCGAAGGTGCGCGTCCGCTTCGGGCGGGTATCTGGCACGAGACCTCCGTCGAGGATTGCGGTCCGATATGGTCTGACCATACTGTGGTCTGACCATACCCCGGAAGGAGAGGCGTGCGCGTCGCCCTGTTTCTCACCTGCGTGAACGACACGCTCTTCCCCGGCACCGGCAAGGCCGTCGTGTCGCTGCTGCGCAGGCTGGGCTGCGAGGTCGACTTCCCGATGGCCCAGACCTGCTGCGGGCAGATGCACGTCAACACCGGCTACCGGCAGGAGGGGGTCCGGCTGGCCCGCCGCTTCACCGAGGTCTTCGCCGGTTACGAGGCTGTGGTGGTGCCCTCCGGGTCCTGCGCCGCCATGATCCGCGAGCAGTACCCCAAGCTGGTCGAGCCCGGCAGCAAGGGGGCCGCGGCCGTCGGCCGGGTGGTGCCGCGGGTGCACGAGCTGACCGAGTTCCTGCTGGACGTGCTGAAGGTCGAGGACGTCGGGGCCTACTTCCCGCACCGGGTGACCTACCATCCGACCTGCCACTCGCTGCGCGGACTCCATCTCGGCGACCGGCCCGTACGGCTGCTGAGCAGGGTGCGCGGGCTGGAGCTGGTCCCGCTTCCCGGCGCGGAGGAGTGCTGCGGCTTCGGCGGCACGTTCGCGGTCAAGAACGCCGCCGTCTCGGCCGCCATGGGCGCCGACAAGGCGCGCAACGTGACCGGCACCGGCGCCGAGGTGCTGTGCGCGGCCGACAACTCCTGCCTCATGCACATCGGCGGCACGCTCGGCCGACAGAACACGGGGGTACGGGTCATGCACCTCGCGGAGATCCTGGCCGCCACGGAGGCGGGCGGATGAGCGCCACGTTCCTCGGGATGCCCGGCAGTTTCCCGAAAAACGCTGAAAAAGCCGTACGAAACTCGCAGCTTCGCTACAACCTCCGCAAAGCCACGCACACCATCCGCGGCAAGCGCGCGAGCGTCGTCGGCGAGCTGCCCGACTGGCAGGAGCTGCGCGCGGCCGGGAAGGCGATCAAGGACGAGACGCTGCGCCACCTCGACCGCTACCTCCTCCAGCTGGAGGAGGCGGTCACCGACGCGGGCGGCCACGTCCACTGGGCGCGCGACGCCGCCGAGGCCAACCGCATCGTCACCGAGCTGGTCCAGGCCACCGGCGAGACCGAGGTGGTCAAGGTCAAGTCGATGGCCACCCAGGAGATCGGGCTCAACGAGGCGCTGGCCGAGCACGGCATCGCCGCCTACGAGACCGACCTGGCCGAGCTGATCGTCCAGCTTGGCGACGACTTCCCCAGCCACATCCTGGTGCCGGCGATCCACCGCAACCGGGCCGAGATCCGCGAGATCTTCCTGGACCGGATGGGCGACGCGCCCGCGGGGCTCACCGACGAGCCCGCCGCGCTGGCCGAGGCCGCCCGGCTCCACCTGCGCGAACGGTTCCTCAAGAGCAAGGTCGCCATCTCCGGCGCCAACTTCATGGTCGCCGAGACCGGCACGCTCGTGGTGCTGGAGTCCGAGGGCAACGGCCGCATGTGCCTGAGCCTGCCCGAGACGCTCATCAGCGTGGTCGGCATCGAGAAGCTGGTGCCGTCCTGGCGTGACCTGGAGGTGTTCCTGCAGCTGCTGCCGCGCAACTCCACCGGCGAGCGGATGAACCCCTACACCAGCACGTGGACCGGCTCGGCCGAAGGCCAGGAGTTCCACCTGGTGCTGCTCGACAACGGCCGCACCGGCGTGCTCGCCGACGAGGTGGGCCGCCAGGCGCTGCGCTGCATCCGCTGCTCGGCCTGCCTCAACGTGTGCCCCGTCTACGAGCGGGCGGGCGGCCACGCCTACGGCTCGGTCTACCCGGGCCCGATCGGCGCCATCCTCACCCCGCAGCTGCGCGGCATGGGCTCCGAGCTGGACGCCTCGCTCCCGTACGCCTCCAGCCTGTGCGGCGCCTGCTTCGAGGCCTGCCCGGTGGCGATCGACATCCCCGAGGTGCTGGTCCACCTGCGTGCCCAGGCCCCGCACGGGGCGGCCGAGCGGGCCGGCATGCGGGTGGCGGGCTGGGTGTTCGACGACCGGGCCCGGCTGACGCTGGTCCAGCGGCTGGCCTCGCGGCTGCGCAAGCTGGTGCCCAGGCGGCTGCCCGGCCCGTTGTCGGCCTGGACCGACACCCGCGACCTGCCGGACATCCCGGAGGAGCCGTTCAGGGACTGGTGGGAGAGGGAGGAGCGGCATGGGCGCGCGTGAGGAGATCCTCGGCAGGATCCGGCAGGCCGTGCGCGGCGCCCCCGAGGTGGAGATCCCGCGCGCCTACCGGACCGCGCCGCAGGTGGACGACACGGCCGACCTGGTCGGGCTGTTCGCCGAGCGGGTGCGCGACTACGGCGCCGTCGTGCGCGTGCTGCCCGCCGCCGAGGTGCCCGCCGCGATCGCCGAGCTGGTACGGGGACGCCGCATGGTCATCCCGGACGGCCTGCCGCCCGAATGGTCCGGCGGCGCCGAGCCCGCCGGCGGCTCGCTGGCCGAGCTGGACTCCGCCGACGGCGTGGTGACCGGGTGCGCGGTGGCCATCGCCGAGACCGGCACCATCGTCCTCGACACCGGCCCCGGCCAGGGCACCCGCGTGCAGAGCCTGGTGCCCGACTACCACCTGTGCGTGGTGCGGGCCGGCCAGATCGTGGCGGGCGTCCCGGAGGCCGTGGCGCGCCTCGACCCGGCCCGCCCGCTCACCTGGATCAGCGGTCCGTCCGCGACCAGCGACATCGAGCTCAACCGGGTCGAAGGCGTGCACGGCCCCAGGACCCTCGAAGTGATCGTCAGTACCTGAGCACCGCGGCCACGTCCGCGACCTGGTCGGTGAACCAGATCTCGGCGTCGGTCGCGGCCGCCGCCCTGATCAGCGCCGAGTCGGCGCGCTCCTGCACCGGCTGCTCCACCCCCCACGTGCGCAGCTCGCCGGCGTCGGGCGACACCTGGGTCGCGCCCTCACCGATCCAGACCTGGCGCGGCAGCTCGCCGGGCATGAGCAGGGCGCGCACCCGGCCCTCGCGCAGGGCCCGCGCCACGTGGGCCACGCCGGACGGCCCGTCCTGCTCGCCGTGCCGCTCCAGCAGCTCGGCCCTGCGGTCGTCCAGCCAGCTGTCGAGCGCGGTCTCCACGTCCTGCTCGAACCCGCCGGTCCCGTTGCGGTGGCCGTGCTCGACCATCTGCAGCCGGTCGGTGGACCGGGTGCCGAGGTGGTCGCAGAGCATCGAGCGCGACTGCGGCTCGCCGGCCACCAGCACGAGCTGGGCGTCGATGCGCCGCACCTGCTCGTCGACCTGCTGGGCGACGGCCACGGCGTTCTTCTCCCAGGTCTCCTCGACGGCGCGCTCGTAGCGGCCCTGGGAGAAGCCGCCCTGGGCGGTCTTCTGCAACGGCCATTCCTCGGCCGCCACGGTCATCGTGCGCGGCGAACCGCCATCCCTGTACACCGCGACGTCCGCGCCCGCGTGGTCGATGATCACCCGTAGGTGCGGCACCGTCTCGCGCCGCTGCATGAGCATCGGGGTGACGAGCGGCAGCGGCGTGAACGCCGCCAGCGGGCGGGGCACGTCGGACATCAGCTCCGACAGCACGACGTCGCCGTGCGCGGCGAACACCGCGCGGCCGGGACCCGGGCTCAGCACCTCCTCCCGCAGCGCCTCGGACGCGGTGCCACCGGCCCGCTCCAGCTCGTCACGCAGGCTGGTCCACCGGGTGGCCCGGTCCCGCGGCGTGAGCGCGCTCATGTATACGGACGCGTACGGTCCGGGACGCTCGTAGAGCGGCCGGATGAAGTCGAGACGCACGGGTCACCACCTCCGCTTCGCCGGGTCGAGCTCCGCGGCCCGGCTCACCTCGGGAATGGTCATGTAGCGGCGGGCCGGGAGCAGGCGCAGGACGGTGAGCACCTCGTCCGGGGCGCCCATCCGCTCGGCGTGCCGCATCAGGTCGTGGGGGGTCGCGGGAAAGTCGCTGTCGCTCAGCCAGACGGCCAGGTCGCCGCGGAAGCCGTCGTGGCCACGCCGCCCCGGCGTGTAGCGGTGCACCCGCTCCAACCGGCCGGGCTCGTCCTGGGCGGGCATGGTCCCGACGCCGCGTGGGTTGCCGTCGGGACCCTCCGGTCCCTCCGGCTGGTGCGTGCGAGGGCTGTGCTCTTTCATCATCACTCCTCCCCGTTGCGGCCCCTACCCCCGCTTTCGTGGGCAAACATGGCGAGTTGTGTACGCTGCCGACGTGTTCGATCCCCTGCTGACCGTCACCACCGAACGCCTCGCGCTGCGCCCGTTCGGCCTCCCTGACGCCGACCGGATCCGGTCCATCGTCGAGTCCGGCGCCCAGTTCCTGCCTCCCGGCGCCCCCGGCCACGTGGCGTCCGTCTCCCAGTGGCTCGCCAACGGCGTGCACGAGCTCCAGCGCTCCGGCCAGGGCGTTCACCTGGCGATGACGGACCACGACGGGCTGATCGTGGGCGCCATCAGCCTGTTCAAGACCGCGTGGGGCGCCGGCACCACCGAGGTCGGCTACGGCGTCCACCCCCTCCACCGGGGCCGCGGGTTCGCCACGGAGGCGGTGCGCGGGCTCGTCGCGCACGTCTTCGCCGAGACCACGCTGCGCCGCGTGGACCTGACCGCCAACCTGGACAACCTGCCGTCCTTGAGCGTGGCCAGGAAAGCGGGCTTCACCTGGGAAGGCGTCCTGCGCGCCGCGGTCCTGGAGGACGACGGGCCGCACGACCTGGTGATCTTCGGCAGGCTCCGCGACGACGACCCCGCCGCCGACGACGTCCTGCCCAGGACCGAACTGCGCACCCCCCGGCTGCTCATCCGGCCGCTCCACGACAAGGACGTGCCCGACCTGGCCGCCACCGGGGCCGACCCGCTCACCCAGGCCATGACCGGCGTGCCGCGCGACTACGACCAGGCGCAGGCCCGCGCGTTCATCGCCACCGCCGAACGGATGCGGCTGCGCGGTCACGGCATCGCCTGGGCCGCGGAAGAGGTGGCCGGCGGCCGGCTTGCGGTCAGCGTCGACCTCAGAGATGTGGACTGGGCCAACCGGACCGCCGAGATCGGCTACATGGCCGCGCCGTGGGCGCGCGGCCAGGGCTACACCACCGAGACCGTCGCCGCCATCGGCCGCTGGCTCCTGCGCGAGCGGCGCTTCCACCGGCTCAAACTCCGGGCCGCCACCACCAACCCTGCCTCCCAGCGGGTCGCCGAGAAGGCGGGCTTCGTCCGCGAAGGCGTCGAACGCGGCGCGCTGCGCGGCGAGGACCTGGTCGTCTTCAGCCTCATCCCCTCCGACCTCCAAGCAACGGACGACAACCGCACCCCCTGACCCGGGTCTCATGCCGTGGTCTTCGGACCCCGACCCGGAGACCTCTCCCCGTTGTCTTCGGACCCCGCCCCAGAGACCTCTCCCCGTTGTCTTCGAACCTCGGCCCGGTGACCTCTTGGTGAAACGGTGGGGTTGCCGTCAATCTGGTGGGTGAGGACGGTGAGGCGCCATGATCACGGTTGTCGGGTGGGACGGTTCTGATCTGTCGGCCAAGGCGGTCGACCGGCTGAAGGCCGCCAGACTGGTCGTCGGCCCCGACCACGTGACCCGGCGGCTCACGCTGACCGCCGGGATGGCCCCGCTCGACGGCCTGCTCGACACCCTCGACGCCCACATCGAACAGGGCGAGGGCCCCGCCGTCGTGATCACCGAGGGCGACCCCGGCTTCTTCGGCGTGGTGCGCACCCTCCGCGGCCACGGCCTGGAGCCCGACGTGCTGCCCGCCACCTCGATCGTCACCCGCGCCTTCGCCTGCGCCGGGCTCAACTGGGAGGACGCCCTGGTCGTCGCCCCGGCCGGCCCGCACCAGCTCGCCCGCGTGGTCAACGCCTGCCGGGCGCACCCCAAGGTCGCGCTGCTCGTCGCCCCCGGCGTCGGCCCAGGGGAGATCGCCAGGGAGCTCGCGCCCACCACCCCGCGCGCCCTCATCGTCTGCGAGGACCTCGGCGGCCCCGACGAGCGCGTCACCCACAGCCGCATGGGCGAGGCCACCACCCGGCCGTGGAAGGACCCGGACGTGGTGCTCGTCGTCGACCCGCTGCACCGCCGTACGGAACAGAGCTGGGTGGCGGGCGCCCAGCCGGGGCCGGCCGGATGGGCGCTGCCCTTCGAGTCCAGGCTGCCCGCCGAGGTGCGCGCCTACGTGCTCGCCAAGCTCGGCCCCCGGCTCGGCGACCTGGTCTGGGACGTGGGCGCGGGCGACGGCGAGATCGCGGTGGAGTGCGCCAGGTTCGGCGCCGCCGTGGTCGCCGTCGAGCGTGACGCCGACGCCTGCGCCCGGCTGCGCGCGAACGTGCTGAGCCACGGCGTCAAGGTGGCGCTCACCCGCGGCCAGGCCCCGCCCGCGCTCGAACCGCTGCCCGACCCGGACGCCGTCTTCGTCGGCGGCGGCGGCCTGGACGTGATCGTCGCCTGCGCGGCCCGGAGGCCCCGCTCGCTGGTGTGCGCGCTGAAGACCGTCGAGCGCGTGCCCGCCGTGCTCGACCTGCTCCGCGAGCACGGCTACCGCGCCGAAGGCAGCCAGATCCTCGCCGCCGGGCTCGTCATCGGCCCCGACGGCTCCCACAGCCTGAGTTCGGCCGACCCCGTCTTCGTGGTCCACGCGACACCCGCGCCGGTCGCCTGATCTGTCGCTCAGCGCCGCGCATCGGTTATCCTCGCGTGTCCTCTTCTACGCACCGGAGAACCTTCCCCATGAAGCCGCCGCTCCTGCTTGTCGGGCAGGGCTCCAACGACGACGCCGACTCCGCCGAGTTCGGCAGGTTCGTGCACCGGCTCCGCTGCCGGCTCGACCGCACCGCCGCCGACGTGTCGGGCGGCTACCTGGAGCGGGCCACGCCCCTGCTGAGCGAGTCCGTCGCCTCCCTCGTCGCCCGGGGCCATCACCGGCTGGTCGCGCTGCCGCTGAGCCTGAGCCGTGCTCACGCCGACCTGCCCGCCGCCATGGCCCTGGAGCAGCAGCGGCACCCCACCCTCATGTACGACTACGGCCGGCCGGTCGGCCCCGACCCGCGCGTGCTCGCGCTGCTGGCCGAGCGGCTCAACGACGCCGCCGCCGAGATGCCCAGGCCCCGGCCGCTGGAGCTGGTCGGCGGCCGTCCCCGGCTGCGCGCCGTCGACGGCGCCGCCCTCGACGGCGCCCCGCCGCACGTCGAGCCGGGCGAGACTGCCGTGGTGCTGGTCGGCGAAGGCTCCACCGACCCGGCCGCCAACGCCGACGTGCACCGCGTGTCCCGGCTGTTCTGGGAGACGCACGCGTACGACTTCATGACCGTGGAGACCGCGTTCGTCTCCCTCACCCCGCCCGGCGTGCCCGGCGGGCTGGAGCGCTGCCGCCGCCTCGGTGCCAAGCGCGTCATCGTCGTGCCCTACCTGCTGTTCGCGGGCGGCACGCTGGAGCGCGTGTGGGCGCAGGCGCTCGCCTACGGAGCCGGCCACCCCGAGCTCGACATCCGCTGCGCCGAGGTGATCGGCGACTGTGAGACGCTGGCCGACGTGGTCATCGACCGCTACGAGGAAGCGCTTCACCTGGTCCCCTGACCCCGGAGGTTCCGTGCCCGCCGAGACGCCCGCCGAGACGCCTGCCGAGACCCCCGCTGAGACGCCCGCCGAGACGCCTGCCGAGACGCCTGCCGAGACCCCCGCCGAGACCCCCGCCGTGACGCCTGCCGAGACGCCCGCCGTGATCCTCGCCGAGACGCTCGCCGCGCTCCGACCCGCCGATCCGCGCGCGCTCGCCGAGGCCAGGGCCCACCAGGACCGGCTCACCAAGCCGCGCGGGTCGCTGGGCGCGCTGGAGGAGGTCGCCGTGCGGCTCGCGGGAGCGGCCGGGGTCAGCCCGCCGCCCGTGCCCGCCCCCGCCGCGCTGGCGATCTTCGCCGCCGACCACGGCGTGCACGCCCGGGGCGTCAGCCCGTGGCCGCAGGAGGTCACGGTGCAGATGGTGAGCAACTTCCTGGCCGGCGGCGCGGTGGCCAACGCCTTCGCCGCCCAGGCCGGGGCGTCGGTCACCGTGGTGGACGTGGGCGTCGCCGCCGACCTGCCCGACCATCCCCGCCTGGTCAAGCGGAAGATCGGGTACGGCACCGCCGACCTGTCGCGCGGGCCCGCGATGACCGGCGACGAGGTCGTACGCGCGCTGGAAGCGGGCATCGCGGTGGCCCGCGAACTGGTGGCGTCCGGCGCCCGGTGCCTGATCACGGGCGACATGGGCATCGCCAACACGACGGCCTCGGCGGCGCTGATCGCGGCCTTCACCGGCCGCGACCCCGCCGAGGTGACCGGTCTCGGCACCGGCATCACGGAGGACGCGCACGCCCGGAAGATCGCCGTGGTCCGCGACGCCCTCCAGGCCAACGGCCTCCTCCAGGGCGAGACACCGGCCCTTCCGGAGGGACGGCCGGATCCGGTCGGCGGGGCGCGGGGCGAGGAGTTGCGGGTGCTCGCGGCCGTCGGGGGGTTCGAGCATGCCGCCATCGCCGGGTTCGTCCTGGGCGGGGCCGCCGCGCGGGTGCCGGTGATCCTCGACGGGGTGATCGCCGGAGCCGCCGCGCTGGCCGCCGCCGCGCTCGCGCCCGCCGTCGTCGACCACTGCGTCGCGGGCCACCGCTCGGCGGAGCCTGGCCACGCGGCCGCGCTCGACCACCTCGGCCTGCGTCCCCTGGTGGACCTGGAGCTGCGGCTCGGCGAAGGCACCGGCGGCCTCCTGGCCCACCCGATCGTCTGCGCCGCCGTACGCGTGATGCACGAGGTCGCCACGTTCGACTCGGCGGGAGTGACAGAAAAGCCCATGTGATGATGAAAGGGACAGGACCACCAGAGAGGTGACAGTGCCCAGATACGGACCGATGTACGGCCCGGACATCACCTTCCTCGGCGTCGAACGTTGCGACCTGGACGACCCGGCGACCTACGAGGACGCCGACGTCGTCATCCTCGGCGCGCCCTTCGACGGCGGGACCTCGCACCGGCCCGGCGCCCGATTCGGACCGATGGCCCTGCGCCAGGCCTGCTACCTGCCGCACGACGGCTCCAGGCCCAGCCTCGCGCTGCGCGTGGACGGCCTGCGCGACCTGCGGGTACGCGACGCCGGGGACGTCGAGTGCTACTCGGGCGACGTGGACGGCTCGCTGGTGGCCATCGAGGAGGCCGTGCACCGGATCGCCGCCTCCGGCGCGGTCCCGATCGTGCTCGGCGGCGACCACACGATCGCGCTGCCGGACGCCCGCGGCACCGCGCGGGCGCACGCCCCCGGCCGCACCTCGATGATCCACTTCGACGCGCACGCCGACACCGGGAACATCGCCTTCGGCCACCTGTACGGGCACGGCCAGCCGATGCGCCGGCTCATCGAGTCCGGCGCGATCCGCGGCGACCGGTTCCTGCAGATCGGGCTGCGCGGCTACTGGCCGGAGCCGGAGACGCTGGAGTGGATGGCCCGCCAGGACATGCGCTCGTACGAGATGACCGAGATCGTCGCCCGTGGCCTGGAGGAGTGCCTCACCGAGGCGTTCGCGATCGCGCTGGACGAGTGCGACCGTGTCTTCCTGTCCGTCGACATCGACGTGTGCGACCCCGGCCACGCGCCCGGCACCGGCACTCCCGAGCCGGGCGGGCTCACGGCCCGGCAGCTCCTCGACGCGGTGCGGCGCATCTGCTACGAACTGCCCGTCGCCGGGATGGAGGTCGTCGAGGTCGCGCCCCCGTACGATCACGCGGACATCACGGCTCTCCTCGGCAACAGGGTTATCCTGGAGGCGCTTTCGGCCATGGCCAGGCGGCGCGAGGACGACGCCGGCGGGCCGCGCTGGGACCCTCGCCAGCCCTTGCTCGACGGTCGTTGACCCGTGCGAAACAACTGATGCCTTGAGAGCCGGTAGGTTTACCACCTAGCACGCAACGTACGCGAACGGGAGATTCCCCACCATGGGTCCCTACCTCCTCGGCCTGCGGCTTTCCGGCCGCCGGGTCCTCGTCGTGGGTGGCGGGCGAGTCGCCCAGCGGCGGGTGCCCGCGCTGCTCGAGGCGGGAGCGGAGGTGAGCGTGGTCTCGCCGTCCGTCACCCCGGCTCTGGACGATCTCATCGCCGCCGGCCGCGTCACCTGGCACGCCCGTCCCTACGAAGTGGGCGACTGCGACGGCGCCTGGCTCGTCCAGGCGTGCACCGACGACAGGTCGGTCAACACCGCGGTCGCCGCCGAGGCGGAGGCCAAGCGCATCTGGTGCGTGCGCGCCGACGACAAGGACGCCTCCGCCGCCTGGACCCCCGCCTCCGGCCGCGTCGACGAGATCAGCGTGGCCGTCACCGCGGGCGGCGACCCGCGCCGGGCGGCCGGCATCCGCGACGCCGTGGTGGGCGCGCTGCGCGACGGCACCGTCGACGCCCGGCGCAACCGCACCAAACCGGTGGGCGTCGCGCTCGTCGGCGGCGGGCCCGGCGACCCCGGGCTGATCACCGTACGCGGCCGCCAGCTGCTCTCCCAGGCCGACGTGGTCGTCGCCGACCGGCTCGCGCCGCGCGCCCTGCTCGACGAGCTGGCGCCCGACGTCGAGCTCATCGACGCCGCCAAGGTGCCCTACGGCCGCTCCCTGTCCCAGGAAGCGATCAACGACCTGCTGGTGGACCGAGCCAGAGCGGGCAAGTTCGTGGTCCGGCTCAAGGGCGGCGACCCGTTCGTGTTCGGCCGCGGCGGCGAGGAGATGATCGCCTGCGCCCAGGCCGGCATCCCGGTGCTGGTCGTGCCCGGCATCACCAGCGCCGTCTCGGTGCCCGCCGCGGCGGGCGTCCCCGTCACGCACCGCGGGGTGAGCCAGGAGTTCCACGTCGTCTCCGTGCACGTCCCGCCGGACGACCCGCGGTCCACCGTCGACTGGCCAGGCCTGGCGCGTTCCCGCGGCACCCTGGTGTTCATGATGGCCGTCGAAAGGCTCGCGGCGGTCGCCGAAGCCCTCATCCGAGACGGACGTCCACCGGAGACTCCCGTAATGGTGGTGCAGGACGGTACCCTTCCGACCCAGCGGGCGGTCACCGCTTCGCTTTCCACCGTGGCCGACCGCGTGTCCGCGGCTGGGATACGACCACCGGCGATCGCCGTCGTCGGCGATGTCGTCAAGGTCGGCCAGGAGGTCGAGATGGTTCGAGCGGAGCGCCTGCCGTGAACACCGCCATGGATGACGGGCGCGGGGGGTCGCCGGGGGAGCAGACCCTGAGATTCCGCGCCATTACCGACGACCCGCCGGGCTCCCCCGCCGAGCCGGAATCCGACGCTGACGAGGTCCGCGAGACCCGCCCGGCCGAGCCGTCGTCCCTTGACACCGCCGAGGAGTCCGCCCAGGTCGAGCCCGAGACCGTCGAGCCGGTGCTCGACTCCGACAGCTCCGGTGACGAGCGTGACGAGGAGCCGGCTGACGACGAGCCCGAAGCGGACGTCGTACCGGAGGAGGCCGCGGAGGACGTCTCACCCGGAGAGCCCGAAGCCGAGGCGGAGCCGGAAGAGCCCGAAGCGGACGTCGTACCGGAAGAGCCCGAAGCGGACGTCGTACCGGAAGAGCCCGAAGCGGACGTCGTACCGGAAGAGCCCGAAGCGGACGTCGTACCGGAAGGGTCCGAAACCGACGACGTACCGGAAGAGGCTGACGGCGAGGAGACCGAGTCCGGGGAGGCCCCGGACGGTGAGAGGGTGCGTGAGGAGGCGCTGCCGCCCGAGGTGATGGCGGCGTTGTCGTCGGCGCTGGGCGCGCTGCGCGAGAGCGTGGCGTCGCTGCGGTTCGGGCTCGACCTGCCGGGAGCCCAGGAGGCGCGCAAGGCGAGCGGCGAGCTGCTCGCCCAGCTTGAGGACTACGTGCTGCCGAGGGTGCGGACCAACACCGCGCCCGCCCTGATCGTCGTCGCCGGCTCGACCGGCGCGGGCAAGTCCACGCTGGTCAACTCCCTCGCCGAGAAGAACGTCTCACGCACCGGCGTGCGCCGCCCGACCACCGGCGTGCCCGTCCTGGTGTGCCATCCCGACGACCGCAAGTGGTTCGCCGAGGGTGAGCTGCTGGGCGGGCTGCGGCGGCTCGACCGGGCCAGGCCCGACGTCGGTCAGGGCGCCATCGTGATCAGCTCCACGGAGAAGCTGCCCCAGGGCGTGGCGCTGCTCGACACCCCCGACATCGACTCGGTCGTCGAGGAGCACCACGAGATCGCCCACCGCATGCTCGACGCCGCCGACCTGTGGATCTTCGTCACCACCGCCTCCCGCTACGCCGACGCCCCCGCGTGGAACCTGCTGCGCCTGGCCAAGGAGCGCGGCGCCCGGCTGGCCATCGTGCTCTCCCGGGTGCAAGACAGGGCCCGCGAGGTGGTGCTCAAGCACTTCGTCCGCATGCTCACCGAGTACGGGCTGGGGGAGATCGACAGGTTCGTCATCGGCGAGTCGAAGGTCGCCGACGGGCGGCTGCCCGACAGCGAGGTGACCGAGCTGCGGCTGTGGCTCGCCGAGCTGTCCGTCGACGAGGCCCGCCGCGCCGAGGCGGTCAGAGCCACGCTCAACGGCGTGCTCGACAGCTTCCGCACCCGCGTCCCGGCGCTGGCCAAGCACCTGGAGACGCAGATCGCCTTCCGCGGTGAGCTGCGCGGCGACGTGGAGTCCGCCTACCTCGGCGCGCTCAACGACCTCGACAAGGCGTTCAGGAGCGGCGCGCTGATCCACGGCGAGGTGCTCGCCCGCTGGCAGGACTTCGCCGGGTCCGGCGACCTGATGCGCTCGCTCCAGCTGCGCAAGCGCGCCAGGAGCGGCAGGCAGACGCCGGAGCGCATCATCGCCTTCCGCGCGGCGCTGCGCACCGGCCTGGAGTCGGTGATCGTCGCCGCCGCCACCCGCGCGGCGGAAGAGGTGAACGCCCGCTGGCGGCACCGCGCCGAAGCCGGCGCGACGCTGGTGAGAGGGCTGGAGCGGCCGTCCGACGATCTCGTACGGCACGCGAGCCGCGCCGTCGCCGCCTGGCAGGAACACGTCACCGAGCTGGTCCGCACCGAGGGCGTGGCCAAGCGGTCGGTGTCGAAGCTGGTGTCGTTCGACCCCGACGCGCTGTCGCTGATCTTCATGGTCGCCATGTTCAGCGGTGGCAATATCGAGGGAGTGCCGCACCGGCTGGTCAAGGCACTGCTCGGCGCGGAGTCGCTGCGCGGCATCGGCGCCAAGGCGCTGAGCGACCTGCGGGCGAGGATCGGCATGCTGTTCGACGAGGAGTCCATGCGTTACGTGCAAGCGCTCGACACGGCCGGGATCCCGGATGAGTCCGCCGCGACGCGGCTCTACCAGGCCACGTACAACCTTGAGGTCGCACGATGACCACCGTCACCCCTCCCAGGCCACGCCTGGCACCCAGGCTGACCGCGCTGTCCAAGGTCGTGGAGCTCGGCCCAGGACGGCTCGACCCGAAGCTGATGTCGGAGGCGGAGTCGCTGCTGCTGCGCGCCGGCGACCGGCTCAAGCTGTCGTCCGAGCACACCGTGGTCGCCCTCGCCGGCGGCACGGGCAGCGGCAAGTCGTCGCTGTTCAACGCCATCTCCGGGCTGGAGCTGTCGCCGACCGGCGTGCGCCGGCCCACCACCGCGCGCACCCACGCCTGCGTGTGGGGGCTCGAAGGCGCGGCGCCGCTGCTCGACTGGCTGCAGATCCAGTGGCGTCACCGGTTCGCCCGCGCCAGCGCCCTGGACAAGGGCGAGAGCCAGCTGCACGGGCTCATCCTGCTCGACCTGCCCGACCACGACTCCATCAGGGCGCTCAACGACAACGAGGCCGACCGGCTCATCGGGCTGGCCGACCTGGTGGTGTGGGTGCTCGACCCGCAGAAGTACGCCGACGCCTCCACCCACCGCCGCTACGTCACCGAGCTGGCGGGACACGAGGCGGTCACCGTGTTCGCGCTGAACCAGGCCGACCGGCTCTCCACCGAGGAGCTCGCCGAACTGGTCATCGACCTCAACGACCTGCTCCGCCGCGAAGGCGTCGAGCACCCGACGGTCGTGCCCACCTCCGCTGTCTCCGGGCGCGGCGTCGAGAGCCTCAAGAGCGTCATCTCCGGCGCCGTCTCCCGCCGCCGGGCCGCCATCCAGAAGCTGGACGCCGACCTCCGCAAGCTCGAACAGCGGATGACCGCCGCCATGCCCGTCGGCGAGGCGCTCGCCGTGCCCGCCGCCGTGGACGAGGCACGCAAGATGGGCCTGGTCGACGCCCTCTGCGACGCCGTCGGCGTGCCGGCCGTGGGCGAGGCCATGGAGAACATCTACGTCGAGCGTTCCAACCGGTGGGTGGGCTGGCCGTACCCGCGCTGGATCGACCGGTTCCGCCCCGACCCCCTCAAGAGCCTGCGCCTCGAAGACGTCAGCGACGAGATCCGGGGCATCGCCACCGGCACGGTCAGCGCGCAGGCGGCCGAGGTCACCAACGCCGTCCAGGCGCTGGCCGAAGGACTGACGGGCTCGATGCACCCGGTGTGGCGCTCGGCGGTCCACCACGCGGCGCGGTCCCGGCTGGGCAAGGTGCCGTCGGCGCTCACCAAGGACCTCACCGAGGTCGCGCCCCAGCTCGACCGGGTGCCCGGCTGGTGGCGGCTGCTCAAGGTGTGGCAGTACGCCCTGGTCGTGGCGTTCGGGATCGGCCTCCTCTGGCTCACGCTGGGGCTGCTGATGCCGGGCGCCCTGCCGCCGGCGCTGGAACTGATGGGCGACACGGCGGCGCTTCCCTGGGCGGCGCTGATGACGGTCTCGGTGCTCGGGCTCGGTGCGCTGTCGGGCATCGCCTCACGCAACTTCGTCGAACTGGGCGCCTCGCGCGAGCGCGAGCGGCTGGAGCGCGAGATGCGGCGCCGGGTCGCGGCGATCGCCGAGAAGATGGTGGTGGAGCCGGTCGAACGCGAACTCGCCCGCCACCACGCGTTCTACACAGCCATGCGCGCCATCTCCACCTGACCGACGCCGCTCTGTTTCGTACGATCGCGCCACCCGGACGGTCTGTTTGTGCGATCGCGCCACCCGGACGGTCTGTTTGTGCGATCGCGCCACCCGGACGGTCTGTTTGTGCGATCGCGCCACCCGGACGGTCTGTTTGTGCGATCGCGCCACCCGGACGGCTCGTAAACGCTGACCCGCACCTTCCACAGCCTTCGGCAGAACCACCCCGTCATCCCCAGAACGCGGCTCGGCGCCATCTGGGCTGGTCGGCGGCGGCACCGTAGTCCCAGGTCGCGGGCGCCCGGCCCGCCACATGGGAGGCAACGGATGAACGACATCTACATCACGCTCACCGGCAACGTCGCAGCGGAGCCGCGCGAATACACCTTCGACGACGGCTCCAAGGTCACCTCGCTCCGGGTGCTCACCGCGCATCGCTACTTCGACAGGAAATCGGGCCAGTGGGTCGACGGCGAGAAGGTCTGCTTCGCGGTGCGCTGCTGGCGCACCCTCGGAGACAACGTCGCCCAGTCCGTCAGGGTCGGGCAGCCGGTGGTGGTGTCGGGCAAACTGCGCATCCGCGAGTTCGGCCCGGAGGGCGACCGGCGTTTCATGCCCGAGATCGAGGCCTCCGCCGTGGGCCACGACCTGCGCTGGGGCACCGGCACCTTCGTCAAGCCCGAGCGGTCCGGCGGATCCTCGGTGAGCAGGGAGATGCGCGACCGCCTCGACGAGGAGACCCAGGACTGGGCGATGGGCACCCGCAAGGGGCCGGGCATGGTGGTCAGGGAGATCCCGGCGGACGAGGCGGCGGTGCGCATCATCGGCGCCGACGAGAACGAGAAGGAATCGGAAGACGCCGAGTGGCCGCAGGAGGAACGAGCGGCGGCCTGATCACGACGTCCCGGGCGGGGCGCGACGACGAGCGCCCCGCCCGGATCCGGCATGCGTGCTGGGCTGCATCTGCGTGCGTCCGATGAGGTTCTGTGTGGTCAAGACCCAAGACCTTTTTGGGGAACCCCCTCGGGCTGAGCGCCGCTATGCGTGCCTGCGGCCCGCTCATCCCGCCGTAGTTCCGGGAGAACCCGGTTCCGGTGCGTGCGCCACCTCCGGGAGCGACCTGGACGACGAGGGCTGGTTCCAGGGCGACGAGGACCCCGCCGATGTCACGCCCGTCGCGGGCTGGTTCCAGGACGACGAGGACCTCGCCGACGTCACGCTCGTCGCGGGCGACCACCTGACCGCCGGCGCCCCCTACCAGCGCCACACCGACCCGGGAGCTTCGGCGGGGCCGCCGACACACGGTTCGTGCAGGCTCGGCGGGCCGTTGGGGTGGGGTCTGCGCAGGCTCGGCCGAGGGGCCGAGGGGCCGAGGGGCGGGCAGTCGGGAAGCCGGGCAGCCGGGCAGCCGGAGAGCTTAGGGGGCAGGGCGCCGGGAAGCCGGAGAGCTCAGGGGCAGGGCGCCGGGAAGCCGAGGAGCCGGGGGACCGAGGAGTTGAGGGGCCGGGCAGCCGGGAGGCCGGAGAGCTGGGGGCGAGGAGACGAGGAACCGGTGCCCGAGGGGGTGAGGAGTTGGGCAGCCGGGGAGTAGGGAGGAACCGGGGAGGTCGGAGGCCGGGGGTCGGAGGGGGTGGGGTGTGGAGGCCCTCGACGAAGCGGGGGGAGGGGGCATCGGCCGGTGGAGTGTGGTGTGAACGCTGAGCCGATGGGCGCCCGCATGGAGGGGCAAGGGCATCCGTCAGGTCCAGATGACGCCCCGCATCATGATGTGCTCCCTTCGTCGTGGCTTGTTCGCGGAAGCGAACCCTGTCCACATCCAGCCAACCACATAACCCCAGGCGTTTCTCCGGAGAAGCTATCGTTTCCCATCGCGCACCACACACTCCGCAACTATTGTGTTACACATAGTTAGCGAGAAGGGAGACCAGATGGCGACGACCGGTCACACCTCGATAAAGCGACGTGACGGTCTGTCGACACTGGTGGCCCGCTGGCCATTTCTCGGCCAACGCCGGGCCCTGGTCGCGTACATCGGGGCGATCGTCGTCCTGGACCTCGCCGCTATCGTGGGCACGGCCGTCGCCATCCCCTTCTACTGGCACGATCCGCTGGTCTTCCTCTCGTTGATGACCTGCGGGGCGATCTGCATCGAGGCCACCAGGCGGCTCGGCATGCCCGCCGGGGTGTCCCGCGACCTGTTGTCGGCCTGGTGGCTGCCGGTCGCGCTGCTGCTGCCGCCGGTCTACGCGCTGCTGGCGCCGATCGTGCTGCAGACGCTGTTGCAGGTGCGGGTGCGGGCGGCGCTGCTGCACCGGCGGGTGTTCAGCGCGGCCGCGATCGGGCTGGCCGGGTGCGCGGCGTCGTTCCTGTTCCGCGGCCTGGCCCCGCACGCCTGGCCGCTCAAGGGGGGCGACGGCAGCGTCGTCATGCTGGCGGTCCTGGCCGCGGTGGTGTTCTCGCTGATCAACACCGCTTTGATCGCGATCGCCGCGCACACCGCCAATCCCGACGCCGGCTGGCGCGAGGTGCTCTGGGACCGGGAGAGCGTCACGCTGGACGTGGTAGAGCTGTGCCTCGGCGTCATGGTGACCGTCGGGTGCGGGCTGCACCCCATCCTGCTCGTGCTGGCCCTTCCTCCGGTCGTGCTGCTCCAGCGGAGCCTCCTGCACGCCCAGTTGCAGGCCGCGGCCCGTACCGACGCGAAGACCGGCCTGCTCAACGCCGCCGCCTGGCACCGGGAGGCGGACACCGAGATCGTCCGGGCGCGCCGTACGGGTGAGACGCTCGCGATCCTGATCATCGACATCGACCACTTCAAACGGGTCAACGACGCGTACGGGCACCTGGCGGGCGACCAGGTGCTGATCAGCGTGGCGGAGGTGCTCCGCAGCCAGTTGCGCGACTACGACCTGGTGGGGAGGTTCGGCGGCGAGGAGTTCGTCGTGCTGCTGCCGGGGGCCGACCTGCACGAGGCCCGGACGGTCGCCGAACGCCTGCGTGCCCGGATCGGCCGCATGTCCGTCGCGGCCGACGAGGCGTTCATCACGGTCACGGTCTCGGCGGGCGTCGCGCTCATGACGACCCACGGCGACGATCTCATCGAGCTGCTGGCAGCCGCCGACCTGGCGCTTTACCGGGCCAAGGAGCTGGGCAGGAACCGCGTCTGCGTCCCCGTGGCCCCGCCCCGCCTGCAAGGCGGCGCCGCCGGGTGACGGCAGGATCGCGGACGGCGGAAGCTCAGGGCGAGAGCCCCTAAGCTAGATACCATGCCGGAGTACATCTATACGTTGCAGCGCGTGCGCAAGGCGCATGGCGACAAGGTTGTCCTTGACGACGTCACCCTGTCGTTCCTGCCAGGGGCCAAGATCGGCGTCCTCGGGCCCAACGGCACGGGCAAGTCGACGCTGCTCCGGATGATGGCCGGCCTGGAGCAGCCGTCCAACGGCGAGGCGCGGCTGATGCCGGGCTTCACCGTGGGCATGCTCCAGCAGGAGCCTCCTCTCAACGAGGAGAAGACCGTGCTCGGCAACGTCCAGGAGGGCGTCGCCGAGACGATGGCGATGCTCCAGCGTTACAACGACATCGCCGAGCAGATGGCCACCGACTACAGCGACGAGTTGCTCGACGAGATGGGCAAGCTGCAGGAGCAGCTCGAGCACCGTAACGCGTGGGATCTCGACAGCCAGCTCGAGCAGGCGATGGACGCGCTGCGCTGCCCGCCGCCCGACGCCGACGTGACCACGTTGTCCGGTGGTGAGCGCCGCCGGGTGGCGCTGTGCAAGCTGCTGCTGGAGGCGCCCGACCTGCTGCTGCTCGACGAGCCGACCAACCACCTCGACGCCGAGAGCGTCCAGTGGCTGGAGCAGCACCTGGAGAAGTACGCCGGCACCGTCCTGGCCGTCACCCACGACCGCTACTTCCTCGACAACGTCGCCGGCTGGATCCTCGAGCTCGACCGCGGCCGGGCCTTCGCCTACGAGGGCAACTACTCGACCTACCTGGAGGCCAAGGCCGCCCGGCTCCGGGTCGAGGGCCAGAAGGACGTCAAGCGCAAGAAGCGCCTGGAGGACGAGCTGGAGTGGGTCCGGTCCAACCCGAAGGCCCGCCAGACCAAGAGCAAGGCCCGTCTCCAGCGCTACGAGGAGATGGCGGCCGAGGCCGACAAGTACCGCAAGCTCGACTTCGACGAGATCCAGATCCCGCCGGGCCCGCGTCTGGGCACCACGGTGATCAAGGCCGACGGGCTCACCAAGGGCTTCGACGACCGTCTCCTGATGGAGAAGCTCACGTTCGACCTGCCGCGTAACGGCATCGTCGGCATCATCGGCCCCAACGGCGTCGGCAAGACCACGCTGTTCCGTATGATCACCGGCAGCGAGAAGCCCGACAGCGGCTCCATCGTCGTCGGCGACACCGTCAAGATCTCCTACGCCGACCAGAGCCGGGGCGGCATCGAGCCGAACAAGAACGTGTGGGAGGTCGTCTCCGACGGGCTCGACCACATCAAGGTCGGCAACGTCGAGATGCCGTCGCGCGCCTACATCGCCGCGTTCGGGTTCAAGGGCCCCGACCAGCAGAAGAAGGCGGGCGTGCTGTCCGGCGGCGAGCGCAACCGGCTCAACCTGGCGCTCACCCTCAAGCAGGGCGGCAACGTGCTGCTGCTCGACGAGCCCACCAACGACCTCGACACCGAGACGCTGTCCTCGCTGGAGAACGCGCTGCTCGACTTCCCGGGCTGTGCCGTCATCACCTCGCACGACCGGTGGTTCCTCGACCGGATCGCCACGCACATCCTGGCGTGGGAGGAAGGGTCCAACTGGTTCTGGTTCGAGGGCAACTTCGCCGACTACGAGAAGAACAAGATCGAGCGGCTCGGCGCCGACGCGGCCCGCCCCCACCGGGTGACCTACCGCAAGCTGCACCGCGACTGACCTGCCAGGGTTACCCCCGCCAACGTTGAATCCCGCACGGAGCCCGCTCCGTGCGGGATTCGTCGTTCCGGGGCCCGCCCACCCGACATATAGGGAGTGGGATGTCACGCTGTCGTGCGGGTGCGGGTGCGGGTGCGGGGGTGCGGGGTGCGGGGTGCGGGAGCGCGGAGATCCAGAGACCTAGGGTGCAGGGGTGCGGACGGCGGGGGCCCGGAGGGCCGGGGGTCCGGAGTCCTGGGGGTCTGGGACCTGGGGGCTGGGCCCGGAGGTCCGGGGGCCCGGAGTCCTGGGGGTCTGGGACCCGGGGGCCGGGCCCGGAGACGCGGGGTGCGGAGGGTATGGGGTGTGTGGGGTGCGGGGGCGGGGGCGGGTGCCTAGAATCGGATTCTAGATTCTCGCTGGGAAGGAGTCCGGGTGGAGCTCGAACTGGACGGCGTCGAGGTGGCCTTCGATCACACCGCCGTGGCCGCGCCGCGCATCAGGGATCTGCTGCCGATCTACCACGATCTGCTCGGCGGGCGGCATCTCGGGGGAGGCGGTGACAACCTGCCGGCCGGATACCGGACCCTGCAGCTCACCTACGCCAACGGCAGCAAGATCGAGCTGATGGAGCCGCTGGCCGGTTCGACGTTCTTCGACAGCTTCTTCGAGCTGACCCGGGGCCGGGGCGGGGTGCACCATCTCAACTTCCACGTGAGCGACATCGACGCGGCCGTGGCCGAGATGACCGCGCGGGGATATCGGCTGCACGGGCTGAATCTGTCGGATCCCCGCTGGCGGGAGGTGTTCCTGCACCCGAAGGAGGCGCACGGGGTGCTCATCCAACTCGCCCAGGTGGGTCCTCGGCCGGATGGGCCGCGGGCGACGCTGGAGGAGGTCCTGGCCGGGAACGGGAGGACCGGGAACGGGGTCCCGAGCCCTTGAGCAAGGCCAGAAGGAAAATCTAGAATAGGACTCCAAAACCTGGAGGCCCTCGTGAAACCCGTACCGCGACCCACACCCGACACCCAGCCCTTCTGGGACGGGACGGCGGCCGGAGAGCTCCGGATCCAGCGCTGCCGAGCCTGCGAGCGCCACTACTTCTACCCGCGGCCGAGCTGCCCGCACTGCGGCTCCGGCGCCGTCGAGTGGGTGCGGGCCAGCGGCAGGGCCACGCTCTACTCGTATGTGATCAACCACCGGCCGGCGCCGGGGTTCGACGGGCCGTACGCGATCGCGGTGGTGGAGCTGGAGGAGGGGGTGCGGATGATGACGAACCTGGTCGGCGTCGCCCCCGAGCCCGAGAACCTGGTGCTGGACATGCCGCTGCGGGTGACGTTCGAGGAACGCGGAGAGGTGCGCGTGCCGCTGTTCGAGCCCGCCGGGGGTGACCGGTGAACGTGGTGATCGCGGGGGCGGCCGAGACCGACGAGATCGGCAGGCTGCCCGGCCACTCGACGCTGGGGCTGCACCTGGAGGCCGCGCGCAACGCGCTCGCCGACGCGGGCATGACCAAGGACGACATCGACGGCATCGCCACCGTCGGCACCCCCGGCCCCATCCAGGTGGCCCACGCCCTGGGCGTCACCCCGTCCTGGCTGGACGGCACGGGGGTGGGCGGGTCGTCGTTCCTGTTCCACGTGCGCCACGCGACCGCCGCGATCCGCGCCGGGCTGTGCCGTACGGTGCTGATCACGCACGGGGAGTCGGGCCGGTCCCGGGTCGGGGCGCCGCGCTTCGCGATGGCGCCCGACTCGCTCATGGGCCAGTTCGAGGTGCCGTACGGGGTGATGGGCCCGACGACCACGTTCACCCTGACGGCGCTGCGCTACATGAAGGAGACCGGGCTCACCCACGAGCAGCTCGCCGAGGTGGCGGTGGCACAGCGGCGCTGGGCCCATCTGAACCCCAGGGCGATGCACCGCGACCTGATCACGGTGGCCGACGTGCTGGCGTCGCGGCTCGTCGCCTACCCGTTCCACCTGCTGGAGTGCTGCCTGGTGACCGACGGCGGCGGCGCGCTGGTCGTCACCGGCGAGGACCGGGCGCGGCGCGGCGACCCGGTGTATCTCCTGGGCTCGGGCGAGGCCATGGACGCGCCGATGATCTCGCAGATGGAGGACTTCACCACCTCGAAGGGCTTCCGGCTGTCGGGGGAGGCGGCGTTCGCCGAGGCGGGCATCACGCACGGCGACGTGGACCACCTCATGGTGTATGACGCGTTCGCGCACGTGCCGATCTACGGGCTGGAGGACCTGGGGTTCGTCAAGCGGGGCGAGGCGGGCGCGTTCATCGCCGAGGGACACACCTCGCCGGGCGGCCGGCTGCCGATGAACACCAACGGCGGCGGCCTGTCGTACACGCACACCGGGATGTACGGGATGTTCGCCATCCAGGAGGCGGTCCGGCAGCTGCGCGGCGAGGCGGCCGCACAGGTGCCGGGCGCGGAGGTGAGCGTGGTGCTGGGCAACGGCGGCATGTTCGCCTCGGCGGCCACGCTGGTGCTGGCGAACCGGTTGCCGTGAGCGGTCAGGGAGCGGTGACGGACCGCTGCCGCTTCCTGACCCGCAGGCTGAGCGCGACCAGGGCGACGCCGGCCAGGATCGCGTAGAAGCCGATGAGCAGCGCGATGGAGATCGCGCCCAGCGCCGGAGCGATCAGGACGAGGACGCCGAACAGGATCGCCAGAGCTCCGGCGATCATGATGAGCGCCTCGCCCTTGATCTCCTTGCGGATCCGCCAGGCGACCACGATCTCCATGACGCCGATCACGATCGCCCAGAAGCCGACCAGCAGGGTGAGCACGAGCACGGTGACGCCCGGCCAGAGGACGGCGGCGACGCCGGCCAGGACGCCGACGACGGCCGTGAAGATCAGCCAGCCGCGCTGCCCCTTGGCCGCCCGGGTGGCCGCGTATCCGGCGAGGACGCCGTCGATCAGCGCGTAGACGCCGAACACCACGGCCAGGACGAGCAGCGTGAGCCCCGGCCAGAACAGGGCCATGAGCCCGAAGGCGATGGCCAGGACGCCGCGCACGGTGAGGACCCACCAGTGACCGACATACACGTCGAGCATGCCGTACTCCTGACTGTGAGAGGTGAGACTCCCTTCTGCCCTCTTTGTACGCCCCGGCACGCGGCCCGTCATTCCCCGATGGTCCCCAGCCTGGCGTGGCCCTTGATGAGGTTGCGGGCGATCGTGCGGCGCTGGATCTCGTCGGTGCCCTCGAAGATCCGCAGCAGCCGCAGCTCGCGGTACCACCGCTCGATCGGCAGCTCCTTGGTGTAGCCCATGCCGCCGTGGATCTGCAGCACCCGGTCGACCACCTGGTTGGCCATGACGGCGCCGTTGAGCTTGGCGATCGAGGCGGCGTGCCGGGCGTCCAGGCCCTGCTGGACGCGCCAGGCGGCGTAAAGGGTCAGCCACTTGGCCGCCTCGATCTCCACCTGCGAGTCGGCGATCATCCACTGGATCGCCTGGTATCCGGCGATGGCCTGGCCCATGGACTTGCGGATCTTCGCGTACTCGATGGCCATGCCCAGCATGCGCTCGGCCGAGCCGATGGCCCTGGCGGGGATCATGTAGCGGCCCTGGCCGATCCACTGCATGGCCAGCTCGAAGCCCTTGCCCAGCTCGCCCAGGATGTTCTCCTCCGGCACCCGGACGTCCTGGAACACCAGCGACGCGGGCCCCCACTGGCCCATCGTGGGGATCGGCTCGGAGGTCCAGCCCATGTCGCGGTCGACGAGGAAGCAGGTGACCCCGTACGGCTCGGCCACGGCGAAGACCATGACGAAGTCGGCCTCGCTGCCGCCGGTGATGAACGTCTTCTCGCCGTTGATGACCCATTCGGCGCCGTCGCGTACGGCCCGGGCGCGGATGTTGCGGGCGTCGGAGCCCGCGCCCGGCTCGGTGATGGCGAAGCAGGAGCGGCGCTCGCCTTCGATGGTGGGGATCAGGTAGCGGCGCTTCTGCTCCTCGGTGCCCGCGTACAGGATGTTGTCGGCGGTGCCGCCGAAGACGAACGGCACGAACGTGCGGCCCAGCTCCATGGCGATGATCGCGGACATGATCGGCCCGAGCGCGGCGCCGCCGTACTCCTCGGGGGTGTTGATGCCCCACAGGCCGGTCTTGCGTGCCTTGTCCTGGAGCTCGCGGACGACGTCGGGGCCGAGCGCGGGGCGGCCGGCCCGCTCGTTGCGCAGCACGTCCGGCTCCAGCGGCATGACCTCTCTCTCCACGAAGGCCCGGACGGTGTCCCTGATCTGCCGTTCCTCGACGCTGAGCGAGAAGTCCACGGCCGCCTCCATTTTCTAGAACAAGCCTCTAGGAGAAGGTTCGGCTCTGGTGACACGCCGTGTCAAGAATATGATTCTAGAATCCTTGGCCCCTAGACTACTCGCATGGCACGGAAGACCTCGTGGGAGTGGAGCCGCACGGCGCAGACCCGCAAGAGCATGCTCCAGGCGGCGCGGGAGGTGTTCGGCGAGCACGGCTTCGCCGAGGCCAACGTCTCCGAGGTCGTCGCCCGGGCCGGCTCCAGCGTGGGCAGCCTCTACCACCACTTCGGCGGCAAGACCGAGCTGTTCCTCGCGCTCTACGAGGACCACCAGGCGGCCCACGAGCAGGCCGCGAGCGCCAGCGTGGCGCGCGCCAAGCAGGAGGGCGTGACCGACCCGGTCGAGCTGCTCATCGCCGGCGCCCGCGCCTACCTCGACGGCGCCTGGGAGCGCCGCGACCTGGTCCGGCTGTTCATCGAGGGCGACGGCCCGCCCGGCTTCGAGCTGATCCGCCGCACGCGCAACCGCGAGTGGGTACGGCAGAACGCCGTGCTGCTCGGGTCCGGCGGCGACCCGCTCGACCGGTTCACCGTGACGGTGCTGACCAGCATCATCGGCGAGGCCGCCCGCGAGGTGGCCACCAGCGACTCCGAGGAGGACGCGCGGGAGGTGGCCGAGGCGGCGATGACGCTCATCCGCCGCCTCGACCCGCTCAGGATCCAGTGACCTCCCGGCCGGGGATCTTGCCGTTGGTCAGCGCGTTCGGCGCGGCCTTGTCCACCAGCGCCGGGATCACCGCGCCCAGCTCCGCCGGGTCCCACCGGGCGCCCTTGTCCACCTCGGGGCCGGCGTGCCAGCCCTCGGCCACGCTGATCCGCCCGGCCCGCACGTTGAAGACCCGGCCGGTGATGCCGCGCGACTCCGCGCTGCCCAGCCAGACCACGAGCGGGGCCACGTCGTCCGGGTCCGCGTCGGCGTCGCCGGGGATGATGCCGTCGGTCATCCGGGTCAGCGCGGTCGGCGCGATGGCGTTGACCGTGACGCCGTAGCGCTCCAGCTCCCTGGCGGCGATGACGGTCAGGCCCGCGATTCCGGCCTTGGCCGCGCCGTAGTTGCCCTGGCCGGGGTTGCCGTAGATGCCGGAGGACGAGGTGGTGTTGACGACCCTGGCGTCCACCGGCGCGCCTGCCTTGGCCCGCTCGCGCCAGTAGGCGGCGGCGTGCCGCAGTGGCGCGAACGTGCCGCCCAGGTGCACCCGGACGACGGCGTCCCACTCCTCGGCGCTCATGTTGAACAGCATCCGGTCGCGCAGGATGCCGGCGTTGTTGACGAGCACGTGCAGGTCGCCGAAGCGCTCGACGGCGGCCTCGACCAGCCGCCGGGCCCCGTCGAAGTCGGCGACGTCCTCGCCGTTGACGATCGCCTCCCCGCCCATGGCCTCGATCTCCGCGACGACCTCCGCCGCCGCCCCCGACGAGCCCGTGCCGTCGACCTCGGCGCCCAGGTCGTTGACCACCACCTTGGCGCCCTGCCGGGCGAACTCCAGCGCGTGCCCCCGGCCGATGCCCCTGGCCGCGCCGGTGACGATCACCACGCGCCCTTCGACGATCCCGCTCATCCGAAAACCTCGTTCCCTCGGCTTGACTGATGCGAACAAAATTCTAGTAACGAAATCTAGAAATGGTAGGGCCCGTCGGGGCACGAAGAGCCAACCGGTACGGTTGCCTCGTGGTTCAACACTCCCTGGCGCAACGGCACGTCTTCCCCCGAATGGTGCGATTCGCGGACATCGACTCGCAAGGACATGTGAACAACGTCCGCTTCTTCGACTACCTGGAGGACGCCCGCTGGGGCATGCTGCACGTCGATCCCTACAAGGCGGGCGAGCCTCCCTTCAAGGGCCTGGTCGTGGCCCGCCACGAGATGGACTACCTGCGCCCCCTCGGCTTCCGCGCCGAACCCGTCCGGGTCGAGACCTGGGTGACCGAGATCCGGCCGGTGCGCTTCACGCTGCGGTACGAGATCCGCGACGACGACGAGCTGTACGTCACGGCCGTGTCGAAGATGGTGGCCTACGACGCCGAAAGGGCCGGTCCGCGCCGGCTCACCGAGGACGAGATGGCGTACCTCAAACGCTTCGCGTGACGGCGGCGCCCCGCCGGCGCTGGCTCATGCTGGCCCTCGGCGTCAACGCGCACGCCGGCGTCACGCTCGGCCTGTCCGGTCTGCCGCTGGTGATCCCCGACGTGCAGCGCCACTTCGGCGTCTCCCTGCCGGTGGCCGGGATCATCGGCAGCGCGCCGGGCATTGGCATCCTGTTCGCGCTCGTCGCCTGGGGCGCGCTGGCTGACCGGTACGGCGAACGGCTGGTGCTCGGCCTGGGCGTCGGGGGCGCCGCCCTGCTGCTGGCCGCGGCCTCCGCGGTGGAGCGGGTGTGGGCGGTGGTGGCCCTGCTCGCGCTGGCCGGCGCGGCGGGCTGCGCGGCGCTGGTCGGCGGCGGCCGCATCGTGCTGCGCTGGTTCGAGCCGCCCGAGCGCGGCCTGGCCATGGGCGTGCGGCAGATCTCGTACACGCTCGGCATGGCCGTGGCCGGCTTCACGCTCCCGCCCGTCTCGCGGGCGTACGGCATCTCCGGGGTCCTGCTGCTCTGCGCGGGCGTGTGCCTGGTGGCCGCCGTGCTGGCGGCGGTGTTCCTGGCCGAGCCGCCGCACACCCCGGGCGGGGCGGTCAGAACGCCCGCCGGGTCACCGTACCGGCAGCCCGCGCTCTGGCGGGTGCACGCGGCGAGCGGGCTGCACGTGGTGCCGCAGATCGCCGTCGGCACGTACGGAGTCGTCTGTCTGGTGGAGATGTACGGGTGGGACGGCGTGGCGGCCGGGCAGCTGTTCGCGGGCGCGGCCATCGCCGGGGCCGCCGCGCGGGTCGCCGCCGGCCGCTGGTCCGACCTGACCGGCCTGCGGATGGCGCCGCTGCGCCTGCTCACCCTCACCGCGCTCGCCGCCCTCGCCCTGCTCGTGCTCGGCACGTATGGGCGATCCTGGCTGGGCGTGGTCATGCTGACGCTGGCGGCGGTGCTCACCGTGGCCGGCAACGGGCTGGCCTACCTCGCGGCGGGCGAGCTGGCCGGGCCCGCGGCGGCCGGCCGGGTGCTCGGCACGCACAACACGGTCCAGAACGTGGTGGCGCTGGCCGTCGTGCCCGTCGCCGGGGTGCTGATCACGCAGGTCGGCTACTGGGCGGCCTTCGCGGCGGGGCTGGCGTGCACGCTGATCTCGATCCCGGTCATCCCGGTCCGCCACGAGCGGGCCGCCCGGTCTAGCTGACCTCGCGCCGCAGCCAGACGGCCGTGTCGGGCGGCAGGGTGTCACCGACCGGGCCGCTGGCCAGCAGCACGCCGTCGTGTGGCGGCAGCGGCACCGGCCCGACGCCGCAGTTGAGCGCGCAGACCAGCGGGCCGCGGGCGAACACCAGCACGTCCTCGGACGACTCCAGCCACTCCAGCTCGTAGGGGATGGTCCGGCCCAGCTCCCGCCTGCAGGCCAGCGCGCGCCGGTAGAACTCCAGCGTCGAGTCGGGGTCGCCGGTCTGCCGGGCCACGCTCAGCTCGGCGAACTCCTCCGGCTGCGGCAGCCACGGCTTCACCCCCTCGGGGGAGAACCCGTACGAGTCGCCCCGCGCGGACCACGGGATCGGCACACGGCAGCCGTCGCGGCCCGGCAGCTCGCCTCCCGAGCGCTTGAACACCGGGTCCTGCCGCGCCTCCGGGGGAAGATTCTCCACCTCCGGCAGGCCGAGTTCCTCCCCCTGGTAGAGATATGCCGACCCGGGCAGGGCCAGTGTCGCCAGGAGTGCGGCTTTCGCCCGGGACATCCCGGTGCCGGGATCGGCCGTGCCGTAGCGGGTGCGGTGGCGTACCACGTCGTGGTTCGACAGCACCCAGGTCGCGAACGGGACCGTCGCCACCGTGTCGTCGATCACCTTCCTGAAGGCGGTCGCCGACCAGGGCGCCTGGAGCCAGGCGAAGTTGAAGCTCTGGTGCAGCTCGTCCGGCCGCACGTACAGCGCCAGGTCCTCCAGCGTGTCGGTCCACACCTCGCCCACCGCCATCCGGTCGCCCGGGTAGGTGTCGAGCAGCGCCCGCCAGTCGCGGTAGACGTCGTGCACCTCCGGCTGACCCCACACCGGCGACCTGGAGGTGAACGACTGGTCGCCGACGTCCGGCAGCCCCTCCGCCTTGAACAGCCCCATCGCCACGTCGATGCGGAACCCGTCGACGCCCTTGTCGAGCCAGAACCGCAGGATGTCGAGGAACTCCTCGCGCACCTCGGGGTTGCGCCAGTTGAAGTCCGGCTGCTCGGGCGCGAACAGGTGGAGGTACCACGAGCCGTCGTCCACCTGGGTCCAGGCCGGGCCGCTGAACGTGGACTGCCAGTTGTTGGGCCGGTCGCGGAAGACGTAGCGGTCGCGGCCCTCGCCCCGCAGCGCGGCCTGGAACCACGGGTGCTCGGAGGAGCTGTGGTTGGGCACCACGTCCACCAGCACCCGGAGCCCCAGCGCGTGCGCGTCGGCCACCATCGCGTCGAAGTCGGCGGGGGTGCCGAACTGGGGGTCGACGCCGCGGTAGTCGGCCACGTCGTAACCCCCGTCGGCCATGGGGGAGGGGTAGAAGGGGGTCAGCCAGACGGCGTCGACCCCCAGCTCCTTCAGATAGGGCAGCCGTTCGCGTACCCCGGCGAGATCGCCGACGCCGTCTCCTGAGGCGTCGGCGAAGCTGCGGACGTAGATCTCGTAGACGACGGCATCACGCCACCAGGGGATATCCATGTGGCGTGTCATGCCCGCTATGTCGGAGAGTTCACCAGGCTGTGGGCGGCGTTGACGAGGTAGTTCCAGAGCCGGCTTTCCTGCTCCTCGCTCAGGCCGAGGTCGTCGACCGCGTCGCGCATGTGCTTGAGCCAGGCGTCGCGCTCCGCCTGGCCGATCACGAACGGCACGTGGCGCATCCGCAGCCGCGGGTGCCCGCGCTGCTGGCTGTAGGTGGTCGGGCCGCCCCAGTACTGCGTGAGGAACAAGCGCAGCCGCTCCTCCGCGCCCTCGAGGTCGGCGTCGGGGTACATCGGGCGGAGCAGGGGGTCGTCCGCCACCCCTTCGTAGAAACGGCGCACGAGCCGACGGAACGTCTCCTCGCCCCCGACGGCCTCGTAGAAGGAGGTTTCTGTCACGACTCCAGCCTATGCGCCGGCGACCATGGGGATGCCCGCGGTGTCCAGCGCCGCCTTGACCCGCAGCCGCATCTCCCGCGCCACGTCACCCTGCCGGGACGGCAGCGTCTTGACCGACAGGCGGAAGACCAGGCGGCTGTCGGAGAGCTGCTCCACGCCGAACACCTGCGGCTGCTCCACGATCGCCGCCTCGCGCAGCTCGGAGTCGGCCCACATCTCCTCGGCGACGTGCTCCAGCAGCACCCGCACGGCGGTGATGTCGCTGTCGTAGGCGACCGGCACGTCCAGATAGGCGCGCGACCAGCCCTGCGACTCGTTGCCGACGCGGGTGATGGTGCCGTTGCGGACGTACCAGACGCGGCCGTCCTCGTCGCGCAGCCGGGTGACGCGCAGGGTGACCGCCTCGACGGTGCCCACGGCGGCCCCCGCGTCGATCACGTCACCCACCCCGTACTGGTCCTCCATGAGCATGAACATGCCGGCGATGAAGTCCTTGACGAGCTCCTGGGCGCCGAAGCCGATGGCCACGCCGAGGATGCCGACGCTGGTGAGCAGCGGCGCGATGGGGATGGTCAGCCGGTCCAGCACGGTCAGCGCGGTGGTGCCGAGGATCACGATGGTGGCCACGTGCTTGAGCACCGAGCCCATGGTCTCGGCCCGCTGCTTGCGGCGCTCGTGCAGCAAGGCGTCGACGCCGGCCGTGGTCACGCCCTTGCGGAAGCGGCCCACCGGGCGGGTGGCGGCCCGGGTGACGACCCGGGTGATGATGCGGTTGACGATGTTGCGGATCACGAAGCCGATGATCAGGATCAGCACGATCGTGATCGCGCTGGCCACCAGCGGGGCCCAGCTCGCGTTGTCCATCCAGTCGGCCAGAACAGAGCAGAGGAGTGTGTCCCCCTCGCAGATCTCCGCCATCTTGGTGCTCACCTCGTCGAGGTCCGGGACCATCGAGGTGGTCGGTTCGGGTGATGGGGGCGACAGCAGGAACACGGAACGAGTCCTCCTCCGAAAGCGGTTCGACCGGCGGCAGGGGGCCGGTTTCGCCCCAAAATCTACCGCCGGTCGAACCGGCCGCCGTCACATCACGCCGGGGAAGACGGGGTCGTCAGGTCCTGGGCCGCGGAGGGAGGACCTGACGCTCCGATGACGTGCGGCTCGGACGGGCCACGCACCCGGAAGCGTGTCCCGTTCCGTTTCCGGGGAGGGGGCCCCGAACGCTTTCCGGACAGGCCGGAAAGCGAGCCTCTGTAGTTACGCAGAGTGACGGAAACCGGCGGGACGGCCAGAGACCGCGCGAACGCGCGACTCTCCGCACCGGCCGCCCCGCCGGCTCCGTGGAGCCGCGGCGGGAACGGTGAGCCGCGGTGGCTGCGCTCCACCCGGATCACCGCCTGATCACTCTCCCACCGCGGCGAGCACGCGTGCGACCTTGGTCGCGGCACCAGCCGGATCGTCGGCCGTGTGCAGCCGCTCGCCCCAGGACCAGCAGTACCACCAGTCCGGGAGGTCGGCTGCCAGGCGACAGGTGACGTTCTCGGACAGGCTCGTCGCCTTCGGGTTGATGACCCGCACGAAGACCCTGCCGCTCTGGGTCCGGACCACTCGCGCGAGCAACCCGCGGGCGTCGAGCTCCGACACCAGGCGCTCAAGATGCCCGAAGTTGTCGTCCCCCACCTTTCAGTCCTCCCTCGAATCGTTGCTGGTGGGCCAAAGATGACTCATGTGGGCGGCGGGCGCAACGCGGCTTACTTGCTCACGGGGAGTCGCCTTGTCACTCCTGGAATGTAAGAAACAGTCCGCGGGAGGACGATCCTTATCCGTAGCCTTCAAGAAGGCGTTTTCAACACGCCATCATTGAGCCATAGTCGAGGCTAGGCGGACTGCAACCTGGACGCTACTCTCAGTGACTAGGGTGTGAGCCGGTCAGGACAGATGTGTGAGAGGGGCCGGGATGTCCGGCAGACAGCACAGGGAAACGGAAATGGCACGGCGGATCAGGGCCAAGGGCCTTGCCGCCGGCCGGACCGCGGCCCAGATCGCTGAGGAGATCCACGAGGCGTGCGGGGCGCAGTTCGGCACGACCAAGATCAAGGGTCACCGGCTCGCCCACGGCATCGCGCTCGCCGACGTCATCGAACAGGTCAGAGCGCTGTTCGACCGCGACGAGAAGCCCGCGCCGGGCATCGGCGAGACCCTGCTCTCGGCGTACGAGAGCGGCCTGAAGCGCCCCGGCCCCGAATACCTCCATTACCTGTGCACCGTCTACCGCGTCGAGCCCCCCTCTCTCGGCTACGACGGACCGTGCATCTGCGGCCACGGCCACCGGATGCCCGGGGTCCTGGCCGGGGCCGACGTGAACGGCCGGCACGGCGCGGCGCTGCCGGAGCCCACCGAGCTGCGCACGCCGTCGCTGCATCCCGACAAGAACGTCGACAGCGAGGAGGACGAGAACATCCTCCGGCGCGCCCTGCTGAAACTGCTCGACAACGACGCGGGCGCGACCAAGCTCGACGGCCCGATCCTGGGCGCCTGCGAGGGCATCCGCCGGCGGATGGACTACACGCTCGTGTCGTCCACCGTCTCTCCCGCCATGCTCGACCAGTGGGAGGAGGCCACGCTCGCGTTCGGCCGGCAGTACACGACCACCGCGCCGCTCCGGCTGCTCTGCGACGTGCTGCTGGAGCTGAGCGCCGTGCGCAACGCGATGACCCGGCGCCAGCCCATCGACCTGCAGGAACGGCTGTGCCGGATGGCCGCCCAGCTCTCCGGGCTGAGTGGCATGATCATGATCAACCTGGGCGACCACCGGCTCGCCCGGTCGTTCTTCCGCACCGGCCGCACCGCCGCCGACGAGACCGGCGACCGCGCCCTGCGCGCGTGGGTGACCGCGCGCGAGGCGCTCGTCCCGCTCTACTACGGCGACGCCCGCGAGGCGCTCAACCTCGCCAAGAAGAGCCGCGACCTGGCCGGCCAGACGCCGTGCGCGGCGCAGGCCATGGCCCCGGTCGTCGAGGCCAGGGCGCTGGCCATGCTCTCGGGCACCGACAGCCGCAAAGAGGTGGTCGACCAGGCCAAACGGGCGCTCGCCCGGGCCCGCAACGCCTTCTCCCACATCAAGGGGGGCGAACGCGAGGACATGGCCTTCGGCTACACCGAGAAGCAGCTCTACTTCTACCAGGGCGACGTGCTCACCAAGCTGGGCCAGACCCTGGAGGCGGAGGTCGTGCTCGACCAGGCGCTGCACCAGTATCAGGACCACATCCTCGACCAGACGCTGATCCGGCTGGACCAGGCCCAGTGCCGGCTGATCGAGGGTGAGACGGGCGAGGCGCTGCGCATCGGCACCGAGGCGCTGCGCCTGCTCGGCGACGAATACCGCACCGATTTCATCATGCGTCCCGCGATCGCGCTGGAGCAGTCGGTCAAGGCCCGTGAGCCCAACCATCCGGCCCTGCCCGCCTACCAAGCGCAGCTGCGGCGCCAGCCGCTCACCGCGGGAGAAGGGACTGGCGGTGCATGAAGCTGAGGATTCGCCGCTACCGGTGGTCTGACCTCGACACCATCCTCACCCTGCATCAGATCTGCCTCGCCGAGGTGGGTCTCGTGCCGGGCGACGGGGTCTACTACGACGACGACTTCCCCCGCATCCAGGAGATCTACCTGGCGTGCGGGGGCGATTTCCTGGTCGGTGAGGCCGGCGGGAGGGTCGTCGCCATGGGCGGGCTGAAACCGGTCGACAGCGAGAGCGCCGAGGTGTGCCGGCTGCGGGTGCATCCGGAGTTCCAGCGGCGCGGCTACGGCGCGGCCATGCTCTCCGCGCTCGAACAGCGCGCGGCCGAGCTGGGCTTCCGGCGGCTGCGCGGCGACACCACGCTCAACCAGGGGGCCGCTCTGGCGCTGTACGAGCGGCACGGCTGGCAGGAGATCGGGCGCGAACGGGTGGGCGGCCTCACCGTCGTCTACGGGGAGAAACGGCTGTCTTCCACGCCCGCGGAAATCTAGGGGACATCCCAGAAAAGCGCCCGTTTTGGGCGCTTTTTCCTTTTTGTGGGATCTTTTGGTGGTTGGCAGATGCGGCCGAAGAGAGCGCGGCGATATGTGGGGAATTGCCGGTTCGCTCAATTTAGAGGATAAGGATGTCCGGTCCTTCGAGTGAGGCTCTTCACTCCCGGTGGTAGAGGAGCATCACCGCAGACCATCAGCGATCCGGCTGCCGCGAACCTCGGTGAGATGCTTCCGTGCATGGCAGTCGTGGCCGCTCCCCGACCCCTCATGGGAGCCGTGCTTCTGTTGTTCGTCAGCGCCGCATGGGGGTCGGCCTTCCCGCTGATGAAAGATCTCATCGACCGCTTACCGGTCGAGGATCTGATCGCGGAGCGCTACACGCTGGCGGCCCTGACGCTGCTCGCCATCCGGCCCGGCTGCCTGAGGGGGCTCTCCCGGGGGACGTGGGTCAACGGCATCGTCCTGGGTGTCATGTTCGGAGTGGGGCAGAGCGCGCAGGCCGTGGCGCTGGACAGCCTGCCCGCGGCGGTCTCGGGGTTCGCCGTCGGGTGCAGTGTCGTGATCACACCGATCCTGGCGCTGGCGCTGTTCAAGGCCAGGGTGCCCTCCCGGGTGTGGATCGGGGTGGTGCTGGCGCTGGCCGGCATGACCGCGTTCACGCTGCTGCGCGGCGTGGAGGACGGCGGGTTCTCGCTGCTGGCCCTCGGCGTGACGCTCTCCGCGGCGGCGCTCTACTCGGGTCACACGCTGTTGCTGGCCCGCCTGACCAGGAAGGGCGAGCAGTTCAACGCGTACGCGCTGACGGTCATCCAACTCGGCGCCATCGGCCTGCTGACCGGGGTGGTGGCCGTGCGCGACGGCATCACGACGCCGGGCACCGTGTCCGACTGGGTGGTGCTCGGCCACCTGTCCGTGGTCTCGTGCGCGCTCGGCTTCCTGGCTCGCTCGTACGGTCAGGCGCACGTGCCCGCGGTGCCCAGCGCCGTGCTGATGTCGTCGCAGCCGTTCTGGGTGGCGGCCATCTCGGTGCTCTGGTTCGGCGAGCAGATCGGCTGGAGCATGGTGCTCGGCGGCGGGCTGATGGCGGCGGCGATGCTGCTCGCGGTGCCGTCGTCCGGCTCGGCGGGGCTCGACGAGCCCCAGTCGCGCCGCCGTGACCTGCTCATGGTCTCGCGGCGGGCGTCGAGGGTGCTGGGCGAGCTGAAGAGCAAGCGCGAGGACCCGCTCCGCCTGGGCGGCCAGGTGGTGAGCACGCCGGCCTCCGGGATGTGCTTCAGCACCGAGACCTGCCCGTGGCAGGGCCGCGCCGCCAAGGGGACGGGGGAGCCGAGCCTGGAGCGGCTCATCGAGCGGGCCAGCCGGATCGTCCGGGCCGGCAACGAGGCCGAGAAGGGATGCTGCCAGTCGGTGCCGCGCCTGGGACTGTGCCTGTGCGAGGTCATGAACGAACCCGGCGGAAAAAGATCGGGTGCGACCTTCCCCTGTCGGTTTCGATCGCAATAGGTTGATTGCCGGTGGAAATGTGGAACACTTCTCAGTAATTATAGTCTGACTTATCGGGTATAAATCTTGATATTCGCTGGGGTGTCCGAATAATGAAAAATACCCCAGTGAAGAGGTGCAAGATGAAGCGCATCGTTGTCCGCAAGCCTGGAACCGTGCGGCTCGGCGGGACCTCCAGCGTCATTCACCAGGGGTGACAGAGGGAAGGTCCCACCTCAGAGCTCAGGGCGGTCCGCCCGCCCGGTTCGGGAACGCGCGGCTGCTGATGCCCGCCATCGACGGTCATCGGCAGCCGCTCGGTCCTTACACCGTCGGGGCGGCTCTTCTGGGCAGGCTGGTGCCGGAGGCCCTCGACCGGTGCCCCGAGCTGGTGACCGAGCACGACATCGAGATCAGGGCCGTCGCGCCGGCGCTCGCGGATCTCGTACCCGCCCGCAGGGTGACCCTCGACGCGCTGCTGCCCGACGAGGAGCGCATCCTCGTCCCCGCGCCCCGCCGCACGCTGCGGCTGGCCAACGGGGTCGCCGAGTTCGTCCGAGGAGTCGTGGAGCCGGGCTGCCGCGTGGAAGTCCGCAACGCCGACCACGCCGACCCCACCGACACCGAGCTGCTCGACGTGCTCAGGCGCAGGGTCCCGCCGTCGGTCCTGGAGATCGACGTGCACGCCGACGGCCCCGCCCCGCCGCCCGACACCCGCGGCGCCGGGGAGCTGTGGACGCTCGTGGACCGGTGCGTACGGGAAGGCTTCCTGCACGCGGCGGCCGAACTGGGCGAGCGCGCGCTGGCGCGGGCCGAGCCCGGCGGCGAGTGGTGGTGGCGGCTCGCCCAGCGCACCGCGACCGCGCTCGGCGGCCTCGGCCGGCGGGCCGAGGCGCGCGTCGTGTGGGAGCGGGCCCGCCGGTCCAGCCAGGACCCGGCCGTGCACGCCGCCACCGCGTACGGGCTGGCCATGCTGGACGCCCGCGACCCCGACCCGGAGCGGCGCGACCTGGGCAGGGCGCGCGGCTGGATCAACCAGGCCATCGCCATCTCCACGCTGCTGCCCGACCGCCTGCAACGGGCGTTCAAGCTCGGCTTCGACCGCAACGGGCTGGCGCTGGTCGAGCTGCGCGAGGGCCGCCCCGCCGAGGCGCTGGCGCTGGTCGAGTCGGCCATCGAGCTGGCCGGGGAGCTGGGCGACCGGCATCCGGTGCACCGGATGGTGCTGCTGGCCAACCGGGCCCAGCTGCTGACCGGGCTGGGCCTGGCCAAGGAGGCGCTGGAGGACTACTCCGCCGCCATCGCCGCCGACCCGATGTTCCCCGACTACTACGTCGACCGCGGCAACCTGCTGTTCAAGCTGGGCCGGTACGCCGAGGCGCTGGCGGACTACGAGTCGGCGCTGCGGGTCGGGCCGCCGCTGCCCGAGGCGTTCTACAACCGGGCCGAGGTGCGCGTCGTCCAGGAGGACATGGCCGAGGCCCTGGCCGACCTGGCCATGGTGATCGAGCTGGATCCCTCGTACGTGGACGCGTACATCAACCGGGCCGGGCTGCTCGCCGCGCTGGACCGCGACGCGGAGGCGCGGGCGGACGTCGAGGCCGGGCTCGCGCGGGCGCCGGGGAACCCGCACCTGCTCACGGTGCTGGGCCAGCTGGAGACGGCGGCGGAACGGCCGGCGGAGGCGCGCCGGGCGCTGGACCTGGCGATCGAGCGGGCGCCCGGGCTCGTGGCCGCCTGGGGCAACCGGGGGGTGCTCCGGTACGAGACCGGGGACCTGGAAGGGGCGGTGGACGACCTGACGCGGGCGATCGAGCTGGGCCCGCAGCCCGACCTGTACGCCAACCGGGCGGTCGCGCTGCGCGCGCTCGGCCGTACCGAGGAGGCCGAGGCGGACGAGGCCCGCGCGGCCGGGAGCTGAGCCTTCCGGCCGCCACGGGTCACCGTCGGGCCCAATCACCCGACTCCCGGGCGGCTCGGCGGCTAGCGTGGGGCGCGTGGGGTTCAACCAGCTACTATGCGATCTTCAGCCGGGCGCGAGCGCCCAGGCGGCCGGCGTCAGCCGGGGCCACGGCGGCCCGCCGGCGCGCACCGTGGCCGTGCGCTCCGGGCCGCACCGGCTGCGCTGCGCCTCCCTGCTCAAGCCGCTGTACGCGTGGGTGACGGCCGGCCGCATCCCCGACGCCGAGCGGTGGCGCAGGCACGCCGAGCCCGCCGTGGTCATCTCGTCCAACGCCGACACCCGCAGCCTGTGGCTGGCCGTCGGCCCGCTGGTCATCCTGGACGACATTTACCAGCGCACCGGCGTCTCCTGGCCGATGCACAACGGCGACCCGTCCAGGTTCGGCTCGATCGAGGTGGCCGCCGACGAGGTGGCGACCGCCTACGCCGCGCTCGCCCAGGCGGCGCTGGCCGGCGACCCGGTGGCGGGCGACGTGCTGGAGTGGATGCGGCAGGTGGCGGGCGAGCAGGCGTTCGGCATCCGGGAGGCGCTGGGCGCGCCCGGGTCGGGGGTCAAGTGCGGCTGGTTCGGCGAGCCGGACGAGACCTGCCTGCGCACTCACGCCGTGGCCGTGCTGCCGTCGGAGAGCACCCGCGCGACGGTGGTGGTCGCGCTGACCGCCCAGCCCTACACCGACGCGGGCGCGCGGGAGTCCTACCGCGCCGACGTGCTGGCCGGGATGTCCGTCGAGTCCGAGCACGAACGGGTGTCGGGGTCCCTGCTCCGCTCCCTGCTGACCATGTCCCTGGAGGAGCTGGGCCACCGGACGTAGCTCGTTCCGTCCGCCTCAGCGTTTCATGGCGCCGTCGGCGATCGAGTCGGCGGCCTCGCTGATGGCGATGCCGACGATCTCCAGGCGGCGTACGAGCTCGCGCTCTTTCATGCGCTCGGCCGTCAGCTCCCCGGAGAAGATGCGGGAGATCTCGTACTGGTACATCCGCCGGATCGCGCTGCCGGCCTTCTTGGCCTCCAGCGCGTCGTGCACCACCGCCGACGGGCTGGAGACGAGGTCGCGGACGGCGGTCTCCAGCGCGTCGATGCCGACGATCACCTGGTCGAGCAGCGGGGTGAAGCGGATCTGGTCGGGCACGCGGTAGAGATGCGACTCACGGACGAAGTCGCGCAGCGAGTCCAGCACGTCGTCGATCGAGCGCGACAGGCGGAACAGGTCCTCCCGGTCGATGGGCGTGATCAGGGCCGACTCCAGCTCCTCGACCAGGAGACGGCGCTCCTCGTCGCCCAGGTGCTCGATGGTGCGCATCTGCTCGTGCGCGCCCGTCCTGCCGACCTCGCCGCCGATCATCGCCATGGCCAGCCACGCGCCCTCCTTGGTGGCCTTCAACTGACCGAGCAGCGCGTCGGACAGCGCGGTGTCCATCCGCCCCGTCAGCAGATCGCGGATCCTGCGCAGCCGCCTCACCAGCCTGCCGCCCTTCACCCCATGACTCCCTTCCCGGCGTAGGCCGCCACCGCGGCCAGCAAGCCGCTGGCCGGCAACGTCAGCACCCAGGCCACCACGATCTTGACAGCCGCGTACCAGCGGACCCGGCCGCTGCCGCGCACCACGCCCGCGCCGATCAGCCCGCCGGCGATCGCCTGCGTCATGCTGACCGGCATGCCCACGGCGGAACAGCCGAGCACGGCGGTCCCGGCCGACAGCTCCGCCGCGACGCCGTGCAGCGGGCGGAAGGCGATGATCTCCCGGCTGAGCGTGCGGCCCGCCTTCGGCAGCCCGTACATCGCGCCGAGGCCGAACAGCACGGCCACCAGGATCGTGTACCGCGGCGGCGCGTCCGAGAAACCAATCGCGATCATGAAGATGGCCAGCATCTTCTGCCCGTCGTTGGCCGCGTACGCGATGATCTGCAGCGCGAACCCGATCCGGTGCCAGCCGCTCAGCTGGCGCACGTTGGAGAACCGGACCAGCAGCGTCGTCACCGCCCACGCCACCAGGCCGCCCACGAAGGGCGCGGCCAGCCCGAAGCCGAGCACCAGCGCCACGTACGGACCCGAGACCGGCAGCCCCCAGCCCAGGCCCGCCCCGGTCAGCCCGCCGACCAGGGCCAGCGTGAGGCTGGTCGGCCGGCCCTTGGCGGTCAGCACGGTGACCACGGCCAGCGCGCTCAGCACGGCGATCGCGGTGGCCGCCCGGCCGCCGGGGCCGTCGAAGGTGGCCAGCCGGTTCACCAGCGTCAGAGCCACCTCGTGGGTGGCCAGCGGCACCAGCGCGATCACCACGACCATGGCCAGGATGCCGGTGGCGGGACGCAGGGCAGGCAGCTTGAGCCCGGTGGCCAGGAGCGCGCCGCCGTCGTTCATGCCCGACACGATCGCGAACAGCCCGGCGACGGCGAAGAGCACCACGGCGTCCACGGGCATGGGGCAACCTCCGGAAAGACGGGCCTATACCGGAGATCTACCCAAGATCGAGTGAATAAGGCAGGTGAGGGCGTGGTTCGCGGGGCGGTAATCTCGATGGATCAGCCGCGCAGACCTCACCGAGAGCGATCCATGAGCGTTGCCGAGTACGTCCTCACGCTGTCCTGCCCCGACCGGCCCGGAGTCGTGGCCGCCGTGTCCAGTTTGCTGTCCGGACACGGCTGCAACATCACCGAGAGCCAGCAGTTCGGCGACCGCGACAGCGCGCGCTTCTTCATGCGGGTGCAGTTCGCCTCACCGCTCGGCGAGGACGAGGTGCGTGCCGCCTTCGCCGCCCTGGCCCCCGACTTCGGCATGGAGTTCCAGCTCCGCGACGTGGCCAGGAAGCCCAAGGTGCTGATCATGGTCAGCCGGTTCGACCACTGCCTCAACGACCTGCTCTACCGGGTGCGCAGCGGCGCCCTCGACATCGAGGTGGTCGCGGTCGTCTCCAACCACCCCGACCTGCGCCCGCTGACCCAGTCCCACGGCATCGACTACCACCACCTGCCGGTCACGCCCGACACCAAGCCGAAGCAGGAGGCCGAGGTGCTCGCGCTGGTCGAGCACTACCAGGTCGACCTCGTGGTGCTGGCCCGCTACATGCAGGTGCTGTCGGAGGGGCTCTGCGCCAAGCTGAGCGGGCGCGCGATCAACATCCACCACTCGTTCCTGCCGTCGTTCAAGGGCGCCAAACCCTACCGCCAGGCGCACGACCGCGGCGTCAAGCTGATCGGCGCGACCGCCCACTACGTCACGTCCGACCTCGACGAGGGGCCGATCATCGAGCAGGAGGTCGCCCGGGTCAACCACAGCCACTCGCCCGAAGACCTGGCCGCCATCGGCCGCGACGTCGAGAGCCTGACCCTGGCCAGGGCGGTCAAGTGGCACACCGAGCAGCGCGTCCTGCTCGACGGCCACAAGACGATCGTGTTCCCGCGCTGAGCTCCCGTGTTAGCCGTGCCCCCACCGGGGCACGCGCTGGACATGCCTGAAGAACCGAACGCCACACCACCTCCGCAGACCCAGTCCTATCCCGGAGACTCCGGCGAGATGGCGCCGGAGCCCCGCGACGAGATGCGCCGCTACGAGGGCAGGGGCCTGCTCGCCGGCAAGCGGGCGCTCGTCACCGGAGGCGACTCCGGCATCGGGCGGGCCGTCTCGATCGCCTTCGCCAAGGAAGGCGCCGACGTCGCGATCGCCTACCTGAGCGAGCACGAGGACGCCAACCACACCAGGAAGCTGATCGAGGCCGAAGGGCGGCGCTGCGTGCTGCTCCCCGGCGACCTGGGCGACCGCGACCACTGCGTCCAGGTCGTCGAGCGCACCGTCTCAGAGCTGGGCGGCCTGGACGTCGTCGTGAACAACGTCGCCTACCAGGAGCCGGCCGACTCGCTGGAGGAGCTGACCGACGAGCAGTGGGAGCGCACGTTCGCGGTCAACATCCACAGCTACTACCGCGTCACCAAGGCGGCGCTGCCCCACCTGAGGGAGGGGTCGGCGATCGTCAACACGTCCTCGATCAACGGCCTGCGCGGCAACAAGACGCTCCTCGACTACTCCGCGACCAAGGGTGCGATCAACGCCTTCACCTACGCGATGGCGCAGAACCTGGTCGACCGGGGCATCCGGGTCAACGCCGTGGCGCCCGGCCCGGTCTGGACGCCGCTCATCCCGGCCACGTTCCCCAAGGAGAAGGTCGAGGACTTCGGCAAGCAGGTGCCGATGAAGCGGGCGGCCGACCCCGACGAGATCGCGCCCTCGTACGTGTTCTTCGCCTCGGAGCTGATGTCGTCGTACTACACCGGCGAGGTGCTGGCGCCCATCGGCGGGGAGACGCTGCCCGGCTGACCATGCCGAACGCAGGCCGGATGAGAGTTCTCTCATCCGGCTTTCAGGCGGCTCTCCTCGTGAACCGGCATGCTGGACCGCATGAAGAGCCGAGCGCCCCTCCTCGCCATCCTGGCCGGACTGCTCGTGGCCGCGGTCGTGACGATCGGATTCGTCCGGGTGGCCGCGAGCGGTCCTGAGCTGGGCGGGCCGGTGGTGGTCTCGAACGAGCCGCCCGGCAACGCCGAGCCCACCGAGGACGCGGCGATTCCCGAGCCCACCGAGGACGCGGCGATCCCCGAGCCCACGGAGGACGCGGCGACCCCCCAGCCCACGGAGAGCACGGCGACCCCCGCGCCCGAGACTCCCGCGAGCGAGGACGACACGCCTGAGGCGTCCGCCAGGACCCCGTCCGTGTCGCGTGAGGCCAAGGCCGAACCCGTCAGACCCCCGTCGCCCAGGCCGGGCGGGGACGACGACGATGACGACGGCGACGATCACGGCGACGATGACGGCGACGACGGTGACGATGACTGATCCGGCATGCGGGTGACGGCCCGGGGCCGCATCGTCGGATGGATGCTCGCGGTCGTCGCGCTCGCCCTCTCCGTGGCGATCTTCGCCACCTGGGCGATCCTCGACCGGCTGATCGACGACCGGATCGACGCCGAGTTCGGCAACGAGGCGGAGAAGCTGCGCCGCTACGCCGCGACCGCCGTCGACGCCCGTGACGTGGACACGCTGCTGGCCGACTACCTGTCCTACAACCCGCCCGACGAGTGGGAGACGTTCTTCACGATCGTGGACGGGCGGCCGCACAAGGTGACCGGGGTCCCGCCGCCGGCCCGGCTCGACACCGACGACGCGCTCGTGGCCCGCCTGGGCCGGGCCACCGAGCCGGTGAGCGGCGAGACCGAGAGCGCCGCAGGCACCGTCCGTTACGCCGTCATCCCGGTCGAGGTGACCGGCGACGCCCGGCGGGGGCAGCTCGTCATCGCCGTCTTCTACGACCACTACCGCGACGAGGTGCTGGACGCGATGCGCGTGCTCGCCCTCGCGTCGCTGGCGTCGCTGGTGCTGGCCGGCGCGGCGGGCTGGTTCGTGGCGGGGCGGGTGCTTACCCCTGTCCGGCTGGTGCGGCAGACGGCCGAGCGGATCAGCGACTCCTCCGACCTCACCAGGCGGCTCGACGTGCCCGGGGACGACGACGTGTCCGCGCTGGCCGGCACCTTCAACCGCATGCTCGACCGGCTCGAACAGGCCTTCGCCGTGCAGCGGGACTTCGTCGACGACGCCGGCCACGAACTGCGCACCCCCATCACGGTGATCCGCGGCCACCTGGAGCTGATGGGCGACGACCCCGACGACCGGGCCGAGACCCTCGCCCTGGTCACCGACGAGCTGGACCGGATGAACCGGATGGTCGACGACCTGCTCACCCTGGCCAAGGCCGAGCAGCCCGGCTTCCTCGACGTCGAGGTGGTCGAGCTGGCCGATCTGACCGTCAGCGTGGTGGCCAAGGCGCGGGCGCTCGGCGAGCGGCGCTGGCGGGTGGACGAGGTCGCCGAGGCGCGCGTCCTCGCCGACCGGCAGCGGCTCACGCAGGCGCTCATGCAGCTCGCGGCCAACGCCGTGCGCCACACCGCCGCCGACGGCCGGATCACCGTCGGCTCCGCCGTACAGGACGGGGCCGTGCGGCTGTGGGTGCGCGACGACGGGCCGGGCGTGCCGATCGCCGACCGTGAGCGGATCTTCCGGCGGTTCGTACGGGCCGGCGGGCGGACCGGCGCGCACGAGGGCGCCGGGCTCGGCCTGGCCATCGTCAGATCCATCGCCGAGGCCCACGGCGGCGTCGTCGCGGTGGAGGACGCCCCCGGGGGCGGGGCGCGTTTCGTGATCACGATCCCGATGCGGGAGGTACGGTGAACCGGATTCTGATCGCCGAGGACGAGGCGCGGATCGCGTCCTTCGTGGAGAAGGGGCTGCGCGGCAACGGCTTCGTCACCGCCGTGGTGAGCGACGGCCCGGCCGCCTTCGACATGGCGGGCAGCGGCGCGTTCGACCTGCTCATCCTGGACATCGGGCTGCCGCTGAGCGACGGCTTCACGGTGCTGCGGCGGCTCAGGGAGGCCAAGGTCGGCATCCCGGTGATCATCCTGACCGCCCGCGACAGCGTCACCGACAAGGTGGCCGGGCTGGAGGGCGGCGCCGACGACTACATCGCCAAGCCGTTCGCGTTCGAGGAACTGCTGGCCCGGGTGCGGCTGCGGCTGCGCGCCGACCGCGCCCCCGAAGTGACCGTGCTGCGGGTCGCCGACCTGGCGCTCGACCTGCGCACGCGGCGCGCGTACGTGGGGGAGCGGGCGGTGGATCTGTCGACGCGGGAGTTCGCGCTCGCGGAGGCGTTCTGCCGCCACCCCGACCAGGTGCTGACGCGGGAGCAACTGCTCAGCCACGTGTGGGGGTTCGACTTCGACCCGGGCTCCAACGTGGTCGACGTGTACGTGCGCTACCTGCGCCGCAAGATCGGCGCCGAACGGATCGAGACCGTGCGGGGGACGGGCTACCGGCTGCGGGCGACCCCGTGAACCGGCGGCGCCGTCCTGGATGAGAACGTCCTCACGATCGGCTCACAGGCGCTTCACCGCCGGGCGCGACGCTGTTCACGACAGCGCAAGACCCCCCGGGAGGACCCTTGAGACCGACCACGCTCCTCGCCTTCGCGATGGACCTGGCCGCGATCGTCACGCTCGCGTACGGCCTGTACTACCGCCGCCATCACCGGCGCGACCTGCTCTTCGCCTACGTGGCGCTGAACACCGGCATCTTCGCCGTGGTCTCGCTCATGCTGGTCCAGCGGGTGGACCTGGCGGTCGGGTTCGGGCTGTTCGGCGTGCTGGCCATCATCCGGCTCCGGTCCGCGGAGATCACCCAGCAGGAGATCGCGTACTACTTCATCGCCATCGCGCTCGGCCTGGTCAACGGCATCGCCGCGGCCTGGCCGCTGACCGCGCTGTTCCTCGACGCGGCGCTGCTGGCGGTGATGTACGTGGCCGACCACCCGCGGCTGCTCGGCCGTACCTGCCAGCAGGTGGTGACGCTGGACGTGGTGCACACCGACCCCGCCCTGCTCCGCGCCGATTTGGAGAGCCGGCTCGGCGGGCGGGTGCTGCAGTGCGTGGTCACCCAGGTCGACTACGTGCGGGACGTCACCGTGGTGGACGTCCGCTACGAGGCCCCGGCGGAGCGGCGGGCGGTGGCGTGGCGATGACCGAGTGGCCCGACGCCGGGGTCCTGCTCGCCGGGGTGGCCGCCGGCCTGGCGCCCGTCACGCTGGAGGAGGTCGCCGCTCATGCCCCCCTGATGTCCCGGGTGGACCGCAAGTACCTGGTGCCCGCTTCCGTCCTGCCGCGCCTGGCCGGCGAGCTCGGCGACCGGTTCGCGGTGCTGGAGATCGGCGGGCGGCGCCAGTTCCGCTACACCTCCACCTACTTCGACACGCCGGACCTGCTCACCTTCCGCCAGCACCGGCAGCAGCGCCGCCGCCGCTTCAAGATCCGTACGCGCACGTACCTGGACGGCGGCGGGCGCTGGCTGGAGGTGAAGCTGAAGGGCGCGAGCGGCAGCACCGACAAACAGCGCATCCCGTACGACGGCGCGGCCCCGCACGCGCTCACCCCCGAGGCGCTCGACTACCTCTCCACCACCCTGGCCTCCGGGCTGCGGCTGCCCAGGCCGGCGTCGCTCGGCCCGGTGCTGTCCACCGACTACCGCCGGGTCACCCTCGTCGACCGGTCCGGGGCCGCCCGGCTGACCTGCGACAGCGGCCTCGTCTGCCACGACGGCCGGCGGGCGCTCCCGGCCCGGCGCGACCGCGTCCTGCTGGAGTCGAAGTCCGCCGACGGGGACGCCGCCGCCGACCGGGCGCTGCGCCGCATGGGGATCCGCCCGGTGAACGTCAGCAAGTACTGCCTCGGCGTCGCCGCCCTGCTGGACGTCCGGGCCAACCCGTGGCACCGGGTGCTGCGTCACTACTTCAGATCGGCCACCACACCGAAGTGATCACTCGCCCACACGCCGCCCACCGGCCGGTCGAACACCCGGAAGCACGCCTCCAGCCCCAGCGGAGGCCCGGTGGGCCCGCAGCGCACCAGCACGTAGTCGATCCGCCGCCCGGTCTCCCTCGGCCAGTTGCCCTCGGTCACCAGCGGGTTCACCGGGCTGAAGGTGTGCCCGTCCGCGTCCGGGTGCGCCCACTCCCAGGCGTCCCGGTAGCAGACGCTCATGCCCTCCAGCGACTGCAGCCCGCGCCAGAACCGCAGACCGGCCGAGTCCGGCGTGGCGTCGAAGTCGCCGGCCACCACCACCGGCAGGTCGCGGCCGGCGAGCATCCGCTCCGCCAGCCGCGCCGACGCCACCGCCTGCAGCTCGCGTTCCCGCTCGTGGCCGAGCCGGAACGACGGCTTGTGGTTCATGAAGATCAGCGGTACGGGACCGCGCACCTCGACGACGCCCACCCACGCGGCGAACTCCGTCAGGTCGACCCGCCGCGTCACGGGCATCCTGGCCTGGCGCGCGGCGCCCAGCGGCCACCGGCTCGCGATCGACGCCCGGGTGCCGTCGGGCTCGCCGTGACTCTGGTGGACCACGTGGTAGCCGTCCCCGAGCAGGTCGGCGACCTGGTCGTACCCTTCGTGGACCACGGACTCCTGAAACGCGACCAGGTCCGGCCGCAGCTCGCGCAGGCCGCTCGCCAGCACGTCGCGGCGGGCGGGCCAGTCGCCGTGGCGGGCCCACAGGTTCATGGTCAGCACGCGCATGCGAAGGCCACTGCCCCGCCGCGCGGGCCCGTCACGGACGATAGGTGCCGAAGAACCAGGTGTTGCCCTGCGGGTCCACGGCGGCGTACTCGCGGGAGCCGTACGGCTGCTCCACCAGCTCCATGGTGATCTTCGCGCCGGCCGCCACGGCGCGGTCGTGGTGGGCGTCGACGTCCTCCACGGCGATGTAGACGCCGGGACCGCCGGTGGCGCCCCGCCCCAGCATGATCACGTCGTCGCCGACGGCCAGCTCGGCGTGAACCACCGCGCCCTCGTCGTCCTTGGACACGTCCTGCGCCTTGAAACCGAAGGCGCCGGTGAGGAAGTCGATCGCCGCGGCGCAGTCGGGGTAGCGGGAGAGTGCGTAGACCTTCATGAGATCAGTGTCCGGCGGCCGGCATCCTGGGTCTTGGACGAATCTGACCGGGCGTGACCGCGGCCAGCACGCGGAACTCGCGGTTCATGTGCGCCTGGTCGTAGAAGCCGCACGCCGCCGCCACCTCGGCGATCGCGGCGCCCGAGCGCAACTGCTCCGCCGCCCGGTGGAAGCGGATCACCCGCGCCGCCGCCTTCGGCGTCAGCCCGACCTGGTCGCGGAAGCGGGACACCAGGTGGCGGTGGCTGCGCTCCAGCGCCGCGGCCAGCGACGCGACCGGGACCGCGCCGCCCGACTCCAGCAGCCGCGCCCACGCCCACCGGACCTCCTGATCAGGCTCGGGCCCGTCGGCCAGCCGCCCGGCGAGCAGCCGTTCGGCCAGCGCCAGCCGCTCCGCCCCGGGCGGCGCGGCGGCCAGCCGCTCGGCCGCCTCCCGCCCCCACCGGCCGAGCAGCTCACCGGCCGGCACCGCCAGGTTGGCCAGGTGCCGCAGCGGCATCCCGAACAACCGCCTGGCCCCGAAGGGCGTGAGATCGACCTGCACCCCCTCGGTCGGCTCGGTCATCCGGGTGATTGTGAACCGGTCGGACGGCCCGGCCCCGAACGAGACCAGCCGCTCGCCGTCCACCTCCATCGGCCCGGCGAACCCGAGGATCAGCACCACGCCCGTGATGGCCGGCTCGACCCGGGTCAGCGGCTCGCCGTGGTCCTCGCGGTAGTCGGCCAGGCGACGCGCGTAGGGGCGGAGGGCAGCGCCGGGGACCGACCCGGCCATGGTCAGTCCCCGTTCGCTCATGTTTTCGACTATAGGCCGAGCTGCTTCGCCATGAAGGTCAGCGTGTCGGCCGACAGGTCGACCGACCGGCTGATCGAGCGGGCGCCGTGGCCCACCTCGGTCTCGTTGCGCAGCAGGATCGGCCCGTCGCCGGCGGTGGCGTGCTGGAGCGCGGCGCACATCTTCCACGCGTGCAGCGGGTGCACCCGGGTGTCGGACTGGAACACCGTGAACAGCGTCGCGGGATAACGCACCCCCTCCTTGACCTGGTGGTAAGGAGAGTAGGCGCGCAGCCAGCCGAACTGCTCGGGGTCGTCGGCCGAACCGTACTCGACGTTCCAGGTCGCGCCCAGCCCGAACTTCTCGTACCGGATCATGTCGAGCAGCGGCGCCGAGCAGACCACGGCCCGATAGAGCTCGGGGCGCTGGGTGAGCGCGGCGCCCACCAGCAGGCCGCCGTTGGAGCCGCCCGAGATGCCGAGCAGGGCGGGGGTGGTCACGCCGGTCTCGATGAGATGCTCGGCCGCCGCGTGGAAGTCGTCGAACACGTTCTGCTTGTGGCCGAGCATGCCCGAGCGGTGCCAGTCTTCGCCCTCCTCGCCGCCGCCGCGCAGGTTGGCGATCGCGTACACGCCGCCCGCCTCGACCCAGCTCAGGATCGACGCCGAGTAACCCGGGGTCATCGACACCCCGAACCCGCCGTACCCGTAGAGGATCGTCGGCCTCGGCCCCTCGCCTTCGACCGGCGCGATGACGAGCATGCGCACGTCCGTGCCGTCCTTCGACCGGTAGACCACCTGCTCGGTGCGGACCGTGGGGACGTCCACCGCGCCCGGCGAGGCGGCCCAGAGCGTGGTCTCGCCCGTCCGCGCGTCGTAGCGCTGGATGGTCGGCGGGGTGGTGTTGTCGGTGTAGCCGAACCACGCCTCGTGGCCGCCTTCCGGCCGCTCCGCGATGCCGCCGATGGTGCCCAGGCCGGGCGTCGGCACCTGGCCGAGCCGCTCGCCGGTCGCCAGGTCGTGCACGCTGATCTCGCTGATCGCGTGGCGGGTCCAGCCCACCAGCATCACCGGGCGGTCGAGGTCGTCGAGGATCGCGAAGTCGGACAGCACCGCCTCCGGGTCCTGCGGGATCAGGTCGCGCCAGGCCTCGAACTCCGGCCGCTCCGGGTCGGTGACGCACACCCGGGCCCGGGGCGCGTCGCGGTCGGTGTGCACGTAGACCCGGCCGTCGCGGCCGAACACCAGCCCGGTCTGCGCGTCGACGCCCTCCTGCACCACCCGCAGCTCCGGCCGGTCGGCGGCGGAGGAGGTCAGGTCGGCGATCCACAGGTCGTTGCGCGGGGCCGTGCCCTCGCTGGCCGAGATCTGCAGCCAGCGGCCGTCGCGCGACACCGAGACGCCGTAGTAGTTGGTCATCTTCATGCCGTCACCGAAGATCATCACGTCGTCCTCGGTGGACGTGCCGATCCGGTGCAGGTAGACGCGGCGGTGGAACTGCCGCTCGTCCTCCGGCACTTCCGTGCTCGGCAGCCGGCGCACGTAGTAGAACGCCTCCCCGCCCGGCAGCCAAGCGATCGGCGAGTAGCGGCAACGGTCGATCGGCCCCTCCACCCGCGAGCCCGTCGCCACGTCGATCACGTAGAGCACCGACTCCTCGTCGCCGCCCACCGAGATCTGGTAGGCCAGCAGCCGCCCCTCCTTGTCGGGCTGCACCGCGTCCAGCGTCGTCAGCCCCGACGGGTCGAGCGCCATCGGGTCGACCAGCGCCCGCTCGGTGCCGTCGGGCTCCACCACGTAGTAGACCGCGTGCTCCTGCTCGGGCGTGCGGCGGCTGAAGAAGTAGCGCCCGCCGCGCCACGCGGGCGTGCCCACCGACCCCGACTTCAGCAGCTCGGCGATCCGCGACTTGAACCGCTGCGGCTCGCTCGACCGCTTGAACAGCTCGGCCTGCTCGACCAGCCAACGCTCCGTCTCCGGGCTGCCGGGATCCTCCAGCCAGCGGTACGGGTCGGGAACGGTGATGCCGTGCAGGACGTCGGCGGTCTCCTCGCGTGGCGCCGCCGGGTAGGACTCTCGCGTCATGCTCGAACCCTACGGCACAGCACGGGGCCCGGCGGCGGGCGTAAAGCCCAGGTGATGCGGGAATAAACCGTAACGTGCGTCCCTCTGGTCATTCCGGGCCGGTGGTTAAGGGGTGGCGGGGACGCTGCGGTAAACGCCAGACTTGCTGACAGGACGGTGCCGTGGTGTCCATCCGCTGGGCCGTCCGGCGGAGGTCCACGTGAGGGTTGTGTCGATGCCCCAGGAGGGGCGAATAGCCGGGACATGCCGCGGCATGTCCCCTTTGATACGGGTGCAGCAGGGAGAGGCCCGATGATGCGCCAAGTCCTGCTGCTCAACGCCACCTACGAGCCCCTGACCACGCTTTCCCTGCACCGCGCCATCGTGCTCGTGCTGCGGGAGAAGGCCGACATCGTCCACCGCGACGGCCGCGGAGCCGTGCTGCGCTCCGCCAGTCGCACCCTCGACGTGCCGTCGGTCATCCGGCTCAGACGATACGTCCGCATCCCGTACCGGTCCCGCATCCCCCTGACCAGGGCCGCCCTCATGCGGCGCGACGACTACCGGTGCGCCTACTGCGGGCAGCGGGCCGAGACCATCGACCACGTCGTCCCCCGCTCCAAGGGCGGCACGCACACGTGGGAGAACTGCGTCGCCTCGTGCTCGCCGTGCAACCACAGGAAGGCCGACAAGTTCCTTGAGGAGCTCGGATGGTCCCTGCGGGTCGCCCCGTCCGTCCCGCGGGGCGCTCACTGGCGGCTGATCGGCGCCTCGCTCATCGGCGACCCCCAATGGGCGCCCTACCTGGAGGCGGCGGCCTGACCCGGGCCCGGCACCCCGTGCCGGGCCCGCGGTCCCCTTGCGCGCCCTTTGCGCGCCCTTTGCGCGCCCTTTGCGGCGCCCGCCTCCTGCCTGCCACCATCCGGGTATGTGGACATTCACCCGGGACGTGGAGGCGTACGCCAAGGCAGCTGAGCCGTTCCTGATGGCCGACCCCGTGCGCAACACGGTCGCCCTCACCGCCCTGGCCGGGATCCGCGCGGGCCTGCCCGCCGACGGCGCGCTCTACGGCTGGTGGACCGACGGCGGCCAGGTGCGCGGCGCCGTCTTCCGCACCCCGCCGCACCCTTGCGTGCTGGCCCGGATGCCGGTCGAGGCCATCGCGCCGCTCGTGGCGGCCCTGGGGGGCGACGTCCCGGAGTTCGTCGGGCCGGTAGAAGTCACCCGCGAGGTGCAGCACGCGCTGGGCAGCCCCGGCCGGGTGCTGCCCGAGCGGCTCTACCGGCTGGGCACGCTCACCGTCCCCCAGGCGCCCGGCCGCGGCAGGCCCGCAACCGGCGACGACGTGCCGCTGCTCGCGGGCTGGACCCGGGCCTTCTTCGACGAGGTGGCGCTCGAAGGGGGCGACATCATGTCCCGCGTCACGCGGCGGGTGGCCGCGGGCGAGCTGTTCCTGTGGGAGGACGGCGGCGAGCCGGTGTCGATGGCCGGGCTGTCCGTCGCGGTCGGCGGCGTCTGCCGCGTCGCCCCGGTCTACACGCCGCCGGCGCGCCGCAGGCGAGGGTACGGGGCCGCCGTCACCGCCCACGTGTGCACGGTCGGGCTGGCGGAACGCTGCGACCAGATCGTGCTCTTCACCGACCTGGCCAACCCGACGAGCAACGCGGTCTACCAGTCGATCGGGTTCGAACCGGTCGCCGACTACGCCCAGGTGACCATCCGGCCCTGACGACGGTGGTGACCTTGGGTACCCTGGTCGCATGCCGCGTTACGACTACCGCTGCCGCGCCTGCGGCTCCACGTTCGAGGTGTCCCGGCCGATGTCGGCGTCGAGCGACCCGGCCAGCTGCCCGGAGGGCCACGACGACACGGTCAAGCTGCTCACCACGGTCGGCATGACCGGCTCCGCCACCGCCACCGCCCCCCGCCCCGCCTCGGGCGGCGGCTGCTGCGGCGGTGGCTGCTGCGCCTAGTGTTCGCAGCCGGGGCATGAGCGCGGCGATGGTGACGCCTGCCCGCAGAGCTGTCGGACAACTGCTGCGCGGGCCTCAGTACCTGCTCACGGTTGCGGGCGCGCGTCGCGAGGAAGGTACGTGCTCACGGTTGCGGCGCGCGTGGCGAGGGGATAGGGCCCCAGGGCGCGCCTGTGCTCATCGAGATCCTCCGCATCGACGACGGCCGGCGCGCGGAGACCTGGGGCGTCACCGAGGGCCCGGACCCACGCTGACGACTGATCAACGCCCGCGCCTGAGCGAGCCGACCGACAGAGCATCGGCGCCGTACGACCCACAGCAACAGGCGGCCCCCGGTGGGCGGCGTGCCTGGTGGGATGGGCACGCCGCCCGGGGGGAGGTCAGGCGGCCCTGGTGCGCTTGCGGCGCTGGAACGGCAGGAAACGGTCGGCCAGGTGAGGGCGGGAAGGGGTCAGGGTGGGCTCGACCGCGATGATGCGGTCGAACCGGAAGGCCCGGATCGCCCGGCGCATCCGGCACACTCCCACGAGATACCAGTAATCACGGTGGACCAGGCAGGTCACCGGCTCGACCTCGCGGCTGGTGATGCTGCCGGCGGCGTCGCGGTAGTGGAGACGGACCATCATGCGGCTGGTGATGGCGTCGGCGATGAGCCGGGCCCGGGCGGCCACGTCGGCGGGCAGCGGCTCGATGAGGGTGTCGAGGGTGGCGGCGATGACGTCGTCGTCGAGGTCGAGATGGTCGAGGGCGTGCTGCAGGCCGCGCCGTGCGGTGACGGCCTGCGGGCCCGACCCCAGGTGAGCCAGGGACAGTGCGAGTGCGGCGATCTCGGCGGTCGTCAGCGGTTGCGTCTGGGGCTTCACGACTTCAGCCATACCCCAAGAATAGGTAAAGCCACTGACATTTTCGAAAGTGTGTACGGCAGGCGACAGGAGTGTCGCCTGCCGTTCGGGTCACGTGGACAGCTGGGACAGGTCGCGCGAGGCGCCGGTGGAGGCCGAGGTGGTCATGGCCGCGTACGCCTGCAGCGCCGCGCTCACCGGCCGCTCGCGGTCGCGCGGGCGGTGACCGCCGAGCTCGGCCAGCAGCCGCTCGCGGCGGGCGGCCAGCTCGGCCTCGGGGACGCGCAGCTCCATCGTGCGGTTGGGGATGTCGATCTCGATGATGTCGCCGTCCTCGACGAGCGCGATCGCGCCGCCCTCGGCCGCCTCGGGTGAGGCGTGGCCGATCGACAGTCCGGACGTGCCGCCGGAGAAGCGGCCGTCGGTGACCAGGGCGCACGTCTTGCCCAGGCCCTTGCCCTTGAGGAACGAGGTCGGGTAGAGCATCTCCTGCATGCCGGGGCCGCCCTTGGGGCCCTCGTAGCGGATGACCACCACGTCGCCCGCCTTGACCCGGTCGCCCAGGATGCCCTCGACCGCCTGCTCCTGCGACTCGAACACGACGGCCGGCCCGGTGAACCTCCAGATCGACTCGTCGACCCCGGCGGTCTTCACCACGGCGCCGTCGCGGGCGATGTTGCCGTAGAGCACGGCCAGGCCGCCGTCGGCGGTGTAGGCGTGCTCCAGGTCGCGCACGCACCCGGCGGCCCGGTCGAGGTCGAGGTCGTCCCACCGGTTGTCCTGCGAGTAGGGCTTGACCGTGCGGACGTTGCCCGGCGCGGCGTGCCACAGCTCGATCGCCTCGGGCTTGACCGTGGGCGACACCGGGTCCCAGTCGGCCAGCAGGTCGCCGAGCGTGCCGCCGTTGACCGTCGGGACGTCGCGGTGGAGCAGCCCGGCCCGGTCGAGCTCGCCCAGGATGGCCGGGATGCCGCCGGCGCGGTGGACGTCCTCGACGTGGTACTTGCTGGTGGCCGGGGCGACCTTACACAGGCACGGCACCCGCAGCGAGATCTCGTTGATCTCCTTGAGCCCGAAGTCGACCTGCGCCTCGCGGGCCGCGGCCAGGATGTGGAGGATCGTGTTGGTGGAGCCGCCCATCGCCACGTCGAGCGCCATGGCGTTCTCGAACGCCTCGCGGGTGGCGATCGAGCGCGGCAGCACCGACTCGTCGCCCTCCTCGTAGTAGCGGCGGCTGATCTCGACGAGGGTGCGGCCGGCCTCCTCGAACAGGTCCTTGCGGGCCCGGTGGGTGGCCAGGATCGTGCCGTTGCCCGGCAGCGCCAGACCGATCGCCTCGGCCAGGCAGTTCATGGAGTTGGCGGTGAACATGCCGGAGCACGACCCGCAGGTCGGGCAGGCGTTCTCCTCCATCTCCAGCAGCTCGGCGTCGGTGACGGACTCGTCGGCGGAGGCGATCATCGGGTCGATCAGGTCGAGCTTGCGGCCGGGCGTCTTGCCGGCCTCCATCGGCCCGCCGGAGACGAAGACCGTCGGGATGTTGAGCCGGAACGCGGCCAGCAGCATGCCCGGGGTGATCTTGTCGCAGTTGGACACGCAGATCAGCGCGTCGGCGCAGTGGGCGTTGACCATGTACTCGACGGCGTCGGCGATGAGCTCGCGCGACGGCAGCGAGTAGAGCATGCCGCCGTGGCCCATGGCGATGCCGTCGTCGACCGCGATCGTGTTGAACTCGCGGGGGATGGCCCCGGCCTCGCGGATCGCCGCGGACACCACGTCGCCGACGTCGCGCAGATGGACGTGACCCGGCACGAACTGGGTGAAGCTGTTGGCCACCGCGACGATGGGCTTGCCGAAGTCGCTCCCGGCTACGCCGGTCGCCCGGAGCAGGGCCCGGGCACCGACCATGTTCCTGCCGTGGGTGACCGTACGTGACCTGAGCGGGGGCATGGAGCTTCTCCCATCGTCGTGCGTCCATCCATGGTACGGCTCGCCGCCCGGTAGTTGAGACGGTTGTCCACGACCCGATACGCGTCAGGCGGGGACGCGGATCGCCGCGAGCTGCGTCGCCTGCGCCACCAGCCGGCCCGTGGAGTCCCACACCATGGCCGTCTCGTCCATCCTCCCACCGCCGACCTCGGTGACCGACAGGCGCACCTGGACCGGGCCGGGGGAGGGCAGGCGCAGCACGTGCGCGGTGAGCTGGATCGTCGGCGCCCAGCCCGGCAGGCCGAGGTCGTAGGAGGCCGGAGGCACCGGGTCGAGGGCGAGCAGCAGGCTGAGCGGGTCCCACGCGGCGCCGTCCTTGAGCCGCTGCCAGCTGTCGAGCCGCCCTTCCCTGCTGGGCTCCCCGAACACGAAGCCCAGCTGCTCGGGGTGGAGGCGCAGCTCCAGCACGTCCATCAACGGCACCGGGAACGCGTTGCCCGGCACCTCGCGCGGCGCCAGGAAGCAGGAGTCCTCCGGAGGCATCTCGACCGCCCGCACCGACGTCCAGTGCGGCTCGGCGTCGTCCAGCAGCCCGAGTGTCACCAGCGCCGCCACCCGCGGCCGGCCCTGCTGCGTCAGCTCCGCCCTGACCTGGGTGATGGTCCTGCCGGTGCGCAGCGCCTCCACCCGCACCTCGGCCGGGCCGGGCTCGGGCGGCTCGACGAAGGACGCGCTCACGGCGGTCACGTGCGGGTGGCCGGGGCCCGCCGCGTTCTCCAGCGCCGCTCTGGCAAGCACCGCCATCAGGTAGCCGCCGTGCAGCTTGTCGCCCACGCTCCAGGTGGCGTCGAGCCTGGTCTCGTACGTGCCCGCACCGGTGGGCTCGACCGCCGTCGCCTCGTCGAATTCCGTCATCTGTTCCCTTTCGCAGGACGTCAGATTGACACCGTTAACCTAACGACGTCAACCTAGAGGCGTGACGGAGAAACGGGTCCGGGCCCGCCGCGGCGACGGCGCGCTGCTGCGCGAGGAGCTGCTGCGCGCGGCCGAGGAGCTGCTGGACGAGACCGGCACCGAGGAGGCGCTCACCATCCGCGCGGTCGCCGCCCGCGCCGGGGTCTCCACGCCCTCGGTCTACCTGCACTTCGCCGACAAGGACGAGCTGCTGGAAGCGGTCTGCCTGCGGGTGTGGGACGAGCTCGGCAGGCTCGTCGCCGACTGCCGCGACCCCGATCCGTTCCAGCGGCTGGGCCGGTGCGGCCGGGCCTACATCCGCTTCGCGCTCGACCGTCCGGTGCAGTACCGGGTGCTGATGATGACCCCCTCGACGGGAGAGGCGGTGCCGCCCGCCGCCCGCGCGTGCTTCGGCTACATGCTGGACGCGGTGCGCGCCTGCGTCGAGTCGGGCGTGCTGCGGGGCGAGCCCGAGCAGCTCGCCCTCGCCCTGTGGTCCGCGGCGCACGGCTGCGCCGCGCTGCTCATCGCGCAGCCGTCGTTCCCGTGGCCGGACCGCGAGGTGATGGTCGACCTGATGGTCCGGATCAGCGGGTTCGGGGCCGCGCTCGGGCCGCGCCTGACGGGCCGGCCGCCGTCCAGCGCCGACCTCGCCGCCGCGCTGGACGCCTTCGCGGCCCGCCTGCCGGCCGGCGACGGACCGGCCTCATAGCCCGTACGCGGGATCAGAACGCGCGGGATCAGAACGCGCGGGATCAGGACGGTCGCGACAGCTGGGGGAGGACCTTCTCGCCGAAGGCGTCGATGAAGGCGTGCTGCTCCTGGCCCACGTGGTGCAGATAGAGCCCGTCGAAGCCCAGCCCGGCGAGCTCGGCCAGCCAGCCCGCCTGGCGTTCCAGGTCGGCGGAGACCAGCACCGAGGCCCGCATGTCCTCGGGCCTGACCGCCACGGCGGCCTGCTCGAACGCGGACGGGGTCTCCAGGTTCCAGGCCACCTCGCCGCCGAACATCCCCGTGCGCCACTGCTCGTGCGCGATGCGCAGCGCCGTGTCCTCGTCCTCGGCCCACGACAGGTGGACCTGGAGGTAGATCGGCTTGCCCTCGCCGCCGCCCTCGCGGAACGCCTGGATAACCTGGCGCAGCCGGGACACGTCCTGGTTGACGGTGATGAGCCCGTCGGCCCACGAACCGGCCCACTTGGCCGTCTCGGCGGTGACGGCCGCGCCGATCAGCGGAGGCGGCGACTCGGGGAGGGTGTAGAGGCGCGCGCGGTCGACCCTGACCAGCCCGTCGTGCGACACGCACTCCCCGGCGAACAGCGCCCGCATGACGTCGACGCACTCAAGCAGCCGCGCGTTGCGCTCCGCCTTGGCCGGCCACCGGTCGCCGGTGATGTGCTCGTTGAGCGCCTCGCCGCTGCCCAGCGCCATCCAGAACCGGCCAGGGAACATCTCGCGCAACGTGGCCGCCTTCTGCGCGGCCACCGCCGGGTGGTAACGCTGGCCGGGCGCGCTGACGACGCCGAACGGCAAGCTGGTACGGGCCAGCGCGGCTCCCAGCCAGGACCAGGCATAACCGGAATGACCCTGGGCGTGGCTCCACGGCGCGAAGTGGTCGGAGCACATCGCGGCGGCGAAGCCCGCCTCCTCGGCCCGGCACACCGCCTCCAGCAGGGCGCTCGGCGCGAGCTGTTCGTGCGAGGCGTGGAAACCGAGTGTGACCATGGGGGCTCTCCTCAGGGGGATCAACGGGCGTCCGGGGCCGCGCGCACGCCCGGCCCCGCCATCTCTCTCCCGCTTCCCCGGCGCGGCCCGGTTACCCGGGATCGCCGCGACGTCCTGAGGAGGCTCCGGTGATCAGCCCTCGCCGTAGCGCGGGGGGAGCACCTGGGCGGCGATCTCGTAGATCTTGTTGATCTCGGTCTCGGTGAGCGCGTGCTCCCGCTTGGTGATCCATCGGCGCGCCCGGCCGCCTTCGTAGACGTCCACGCCCTTGATCGTCATGATCTTCCAGGGCACCGGCGGGCCGTAGATGGCCAGCGAGGGCACCACGGAGACCTGGTGGCCGTAGGCCTTGCTGATCAGCTCGGCGGCCCTGGTGGCCTCGCCCTTGGCCTCGACCAGCCGGTCCTTCTTGTCGAAGGGGCCGTGGAAGAGCTTCTTGCCCATCTGGACGCGTACGGGGAGCCGCTTGTCCCACTTCTCCGAGTCGACCGCGTACACCCCCGTGGGCCCGACGACCAGATGGTCGATCTGCGCCTCGGTGCCGGGGATGGCGCGGGCGTGGAGCGTACGGTAGCCGCGGCGCTCAAGCTGCCGGAGCTGCGCCTCGGTGCGGCGCTCGGCCACGGAGGACCGCCGCCAGGCGGGCACCGTCGAGTTGGAACGCGCGCGGTAGACGGCCTCGCCGATGGCGGCGAGCACGCCCGCGGTCGCGCCGACCCGCCAGTCCATGACGAGCAGGCCCACGGCGACGCCGACGGCCAGGGCCAGCAGAGCGCGGTTGCGCATGCGCCGGAAGCGCGGCTGCTGGAGCAGCACACGCATGGAGGTCCGCTCGACCGGCGCATAGGTGGTGGTGGGCGCCGATGGCTTGGCGGTCTGCTCGTTTTCCGGTCTGTCCCTCACCCAGATCGGGGACGTGTCGTGACCGTCTTCACGCTGAGGGTCGGAGTCCACGTCGCTCACCGTAGCCCGCGGGTCTGATGCATTCCTAGTGCTGCCTTGTCCATAGTTTTATGGCCCAGCTCACTGTGTCCTACGCCCGGTTTCCGGGTACTTATTACGTTCTTCTCTAGAGAGGTTCGGGGGCGTCCGGGAGCGATCCTAGCTCTGCCGGAGGCCGTGCCGATCATGTTGACCAGGTCTTGGTCATCTCCTGTCAAGACTCTCGTCCATGGGTCTGGCCGGACGCACGGCCCGGGATTACGTTCGTGATGTGGACAGCGCGCTGGAGATCCTGCTCTTTCTCATCGGGGTGTCGCTGGGGTTGTTCGTGTTGATCAGCCTGCTCGTCTTCATACCGGGGCGCGGTGCCGCGCGTAAGGCGGAAGCCGGGCCGGTGTGGATCGGCGGGCCGGGCCGCACCGACCGAGGCGTCAGCACGTCCGGGCTGGTCCTGGTCGACCGGCCGCCGCGGTGGGCGCCGCCTGGCGAGATCGACTGGGTCGCCGCCGCGGAGACCGCCGAGCCCGGCAGGCGGGTCGGCGGCGCTTCGGCGGGATGGTGATCGGCATGCGAACTCTCACCGCGGCCCAGGCCGACGACGTGCGGGAGGCCCTGCGAGCCGCCGAGCGGCGCAGCGGCCTGCGCTTCGCGCTCTTCCTCGGCTCGCCGGTCGGCGGCAGGCGGCACTTCGCCGAACGCCTGCACGCCGCGCTCGACGAGGAGGCGGACGACGCGGTCGTGATCATGGTCGACCTGGGCGGCCGCGCCCTGGAGATCGTCACCGGCGAGCAGGCCAGGCGCAGGCTCTCCGACGCGTCGTGCCGGCTGACGGCGATGTCCATGGCCACCGCGTTCAGCGCCGGAGACCTGGTGGGCGGTCTGCTGTACGGGATCGGCGCCCTGGCCGAGCAGGCCACCGCCCGCCGCTGAGTCAGTCGCCGATCAGCGCCGTGACGTGGTCGCTCACGCCCTTGAGCAGCGTGGACGGCTCGATCGGGGCCTGGGCGACGGCGGCGAACAACGACGGCAGGCCGGGCAGCGGGAAACCGTCGTCGGCCGCGGCCGCCGCGCCCACCGCGTTCTTGCCGAGCGCCGTGCGGCTGCGCTCCCACGCGTCGAGCACCTCCTCGGGCGACGGCACGCCGAAGCCGTGGCCCACCGGCGCCGCGTGACGCAGCCGTACCAGCGGGGTCTCCGCGAACGCCAGCGCCGTGCGGGCGCGCACCTGGAGGTCGGCGCGCGGCTCGGGAGCGATCCAGTCCATGGCCGTGCAGGGGTTGCGGCAGGTGGCGACGCACACCGCGAGCGCGCCCGCCACCTGGCTGTGCTGCCGGTCGAAGTACGCGCGCCAGCCTTCCGCGGGCTCGCCCGCCACGCGAAGAGTCCGGTTGGTGGCCGACTGCTCGGACTTGGTGTGGTCACACTCGCGGTCGCCGATCACGCCGAACCGGCTCCCGGCCACGCTCAGCCCCTCCGGCCAGCCCGCCGGGTCGCCCGCGTGACCCAGGTGCGGCTCGAACGCCAGCAACGGCAGGTATTCGGAGGCGATGTGCACCGCGGCGATCATCGGGCTCAGCTCCCGCCGGTGCCAGCGGATCGCGATGACCTCCAGCAGCAGGCCGTAGGCGGGACGCAGCGACTCCAGCGCCCCGCGCGGTTGCTCGCGCGGGGTCTGCGGCATGTGACAGGCCCGCGCCTGCCGCCTGAGCGAGGCGGGCACGGCCTTGGTGTCGACGGCGAAGTCCTCGGCGTCGAGCGACAGCAGCCGCTGCCCGAACTCACAGGCCTCCGCGATGCGGGGGTCGGGCGTCAGCGCCCCGAGGTCGGCGAACGCGTAGCGCCGGGCCAGCGCCATGAACAGATCACGAGTCGTCTCCACCGGATCACCCTACTCAGCCCCACCCACAGGAACGCGCCGCCGACGCAGCCCCATCGTCCGCTTGGGCGCCGCCCTCTGCGTCAGGGGCAGGGTGCCCTGACGCACTGGATGTCACCCGTCGGCTTGGAGAGCGTGGGCTCCTGCGTCGGCTCGTGCGGGTCGGGCTCGGACGGCTCCTGGGTCGGCTCCTCGGTCGGGTCCGGCTCGGGCTCGGTGGTCGGGTCGGGCTCGGGGGTGGTCGGCGGGTCCGTCGGGTCGGCGGTCACCGTGGCCGTGCCGGTCGGGGTGGGGGTGCCGGAACCGGTGGTCGCCGGGGCGCGCGTCGGCCTGGAGTCGGGGACCTGGTTGCCCGCCTGGGTCGGGTGCTCGGTCACGGTGGGCGTGGGCCGCTGCTCGGACGAGGTCGCGGGCGCAGGGGCGGGGTCGTGCTGGGCGGTCTGCGCGGGACGCATCCACACCACGGCCGCGACCCCCACGGTGACCAGCACCGCGAGCGCCATCGCGAGCGCGGCCGAGACCAGGCGCCGGCGACGCGGAGCCGGCGCCAGGATCGGCGTGGGCGCCGTGTCGCGGGCGGTGTGGCGGGCGGTGTCGGGGGCGGTGTCGGGGGCGGTGTCGGGGGCCGTGTCCGGGGTGGACATGGCCGTCCGGGCGGCCCGCGCCATCTCGGCGGCGGAGGCGTAGCGGCGCTCGGGCGTCTTCTCCATGGCCCTGGCCACCAGCTCGCGCGGCCCGCGCGGCACCTCGGGCGGCAGCGGCGGGACCGGCGCGTGCAGGTGCTTGTAGATGATCTGGACCGGGGTGTCGCCCTGGTAGGGCAGCCGGCCGGTCAGGCACTCGTAGGCCACCACGCCCAGCGCGTAGAGGTCGACCGCCGGGGTGACCTGGCTGGAGGTGGCCATCTCGGGCGCGCAGTAGCCTGCCGAGCAGAGCATCGACCCGGTGGCCGTGAGCTGGCCGGCCGACGCCGAGTGGGCGATGCCGAAGTCGGTCAGCGCCACCGACCCGTCGGCCCGCACGATGAGGTTGGCGGGCTTGACGTCGCGGTGCACGATGCCCTGCGCGTGGGCCGCGGCCAGCGCGTCGGCCACCTCGGCGACCAGCCGCATGGCGGTCTCCGGATCGAGCGCCGACCGGCGCAGCCGCTTGTCGAGCGACTCGCCCTCGACGAACTGCATCACCAGGAACGTCACGCGGCGGCCGCCGACGTCGCAGGCGCCGTAGTCGTAGACGTCGACCACGCCCGGATGGCGGAGCGTGGCCATGGCCCTGGCTTCGTTCTGGAACCGCTGGAGGAACGCGGCGTCCTCGCTCAGCGCCGGCATGAGCACCTTGACCGCCACCGTGCGGCCGAGCACCGTGTCGGTGGCGCGCCAGACCTCGCCCATGCCGCCACCGCCGACCCGGTCGGTCAGCAGGTAGCGATCACTCAGCGTGGTTCCTGAACCCAGCACGACATCAACGCTAACACCGGGTCAGCGGTGCGCGTGCTCATAACGATCCCGCCGTCATGGCAGCCGTTTCCCGAGGCAGGAGCGCCCGGACGGGCCGCCGCTGGTCGGCGGCGGGAAAGAGAACGGGACGGCCCCTCCCGGAAGGGGAGGGACCGTCGCCGAGCGTCAGGAGCCGAGCGCTAGGACGCGTCGCGGGCGCGGTTGCGCAGGGCGCGGCTCACGCCGTCGGCGCCTTCCAGGATGAGCCGGCGCAGCGCCTGCGGCGGCTGCTCCGCCTCCAGGTAGGCCTGCGCCGCCCGGACCGTCTCCTCCTCGATCAGCAGCGCGGGGAAGCACCCGACCGCGAACGTGGACGCCTGGTCGAAGGTCCACTCCCGGTAGATGCGCCCCACCTCGGCGAAGTACTTGTCGCGGTAGGGCGCCAGGAGCTCGGCGTGGTGGGGGTCCTGGAACCCGTTGATCGTGGTGCGCGCGATGTGGTTGGGCAGCTCGCCGCCGATGATGCGCTCCCACGCCGCCGCCTTGGCCTCCGCCGTCGGGACGGTGGCCCGGCACAGCGCCGCGGACCGCTCGCCGGTGGCCGTCGGGTCGCGCCGCAGCTCGGCCGCGATGTCGTCCTCGCCGAGCTCGCCGCCGCCGACCAGCGCGGCGGTGAGGGTCCAGCGCAGGTCGGCGTCGACGCTCAGCCCCTCGGGCACGTCGGTCCCGTCGAGGATGGCCCGCAGCACGGCGAGGTCCTCGGCGGAGGTCGCGACCGGCGCGAACGCCTGAAGGTAGGCGAGTTGGTGGTCGGAGCCCGGCTCGGCCCCCGCCAGCAGCGTCCGCAGCTCGCGGGCCAGCAGCGCCAGCCCCTCGGCCCGCCACGCCGGGTCGGCGTACTGCTGGGCCGCCTGCCGCCCCTGACGCAGCACCGTCTGCAGCACGGTCAGGTCCTTGACCGTGCCCACGCCGGAGGTCACCAGCTTGACGTAGTCGCGGGTGGACATCTCGCCGTCGCGGGTCATGTCCCAGGCCGCCGACCAGCACAGCGCCCGGGGCAGCGACTCGGTGAACTTCGCGATGCCGCCGTCGACGAGCGTGCGCAGCGACCGCTCGTCCAGCCGGATCTTCGCGTACGTGAGATCGTCGTCGTTGATCAGGACGAGGTCGGGCTGCTCCTCGCCGGCCAGCTCGGCCACGGTGGTGCGGGCGCCCACCACGTCCAGCTCGACCCGCTTGGTCCGGGTCAGCTCGCCGTCGGCCAGTGAGTAGAGGCCGATCGCGACCCGGTGCGAACGCAGCGTCGGGTAGTCGGCCGGAGCCTCCTGCAGCACCTCGAACCGGGTGAACCTGCCGTCGGCCACCTCGAACGACGGCCGCAGCGTGTTGACCCAGGCGGTCTCCAGCCACTCCTTCGACCACGCCGACAGGTCGCGGCCGGAGGTCCGCTCCAGCGCGGTGAGCAGGTCCTTCAGCTCGGTGTTGCCCCAGGCGTGCTCGTCGAAGTAGTCGCGCACGCCCGCCAGGAAGTTGTCCAGCCCGACGTAGGCGACCAGCTGCTTGAGCACCGAGGCGCCCTTGGCGTAGGTGATGCCGTCGAAGTTGACCTCGACCGCCTGCATGTCGGGGATGTCGGCGGCGATCGGGTGGGTGGACGGGAGCTGGTCCTGGCGGTAGGCCCAGGCCTTCTCGACGTTGGCGAACGTGGTCCACGCGCCCTTGCCCCACCGGGTGGCCTCGGCCTGGGAGAGCACGGACATGTAGGTGGCGAACGACTCGTTCAGCCACAGGTCGTCCCACCAGCGCATGGTGACCAGGTCGCCGAACCACATGTGGGCCATCTCGTGCAGGATGGTCTCGGCCCGCCGCTCCACCACCGCGTCGGTGACCCGGGACCGGAAGACGTAATCCTCCAGGAACGTCACACACCCGGCGTTCTCCATCGCCCCGGCGTTGAACTCCGGCACGAACAGCTGGTCGTACTTGCCGAACGGGTAGCGCACCCCGAACACCTTGTGGAAGAAGTCGAACCCCTGGCGGGTGACCTCCAGGATGTTGTCCGCGTCGAGGTGCTCGGCCAGCGACGCCCGGCAGTAGATGCCCAGCGGGATGCCGTCGTGCTCGGAGGTCACCTTGTGGTACGGACCGGCCACCAGGGCGGTGATGTAGGTCGACATCACCGGCGTGGCCGGGAACGTCCACCGCTTGGCGGCGCCCTCGTCCGCCACGGTCGACGCGGCGGCGTTGGACACCACCTCCCAGTCGCCGGGGGCGAGCACGGTCAGCTGGAAGGTCGCCTTGAGGTCCGGCTGGTCGAAGCACGCGTACATGCGGTGGGCGTCGGCCGTCTCGAACTGACTGTGCAGGTAGACCTTCTGGTCGACCGGGTCGACGAAACGGTGCAGGCCCTCGCCGCTGCGCATGTAGACGCAGTCGGCGTCGACGACCAGCTCGTTGGACTCGGCCAGCCCGGTCAGCGGGAAGCGGCCCCGGTCGGCGTCATAGGCGGAGACGTCGAGGTCCGCGCCGTTGAGCGTCACCTTGCGCACGTGCGCGCCGTGCAGGTCGATGAACGTGTCGGCGCCCGGCCTCGTACAGGTGAAGCGCACCGTGGTCACACTGTCGAAGCGCTCGTCACCCGCAGTCAGGTCGAGCGCCACCGCGTACGAATCGACCTTCAACAGGCGGGCCCGCTCGCGTGCCTCGTCCCGGGTCAGGTTGCCTGCCAAGTTGCGCTCCTTTTCAACCACTTCGTCGGGGTTCGCCGGACCCTGGAATAGGATTCGAACCTCCCCAGGTTATGGCCCACATGAGCGAGAAGACTCCTGTGGATTTGTGGTTCGATCCTTTCTGCCCCTTCGCCTGGGTGACGTCACGATGGCTTCTCGAAGTGGAGAAGGTCCGTCCCATCGAGCCGCGCTGGCACATCATGAGCCTCAACGTGCTCAACGAGGGCAAGGACGTCCCTGAGGCCTACCGCGAGCAGATCGCCCGCGCGATCGGCCCGGTCCGGGTGGTGGCCGCGGCCGCCGCCAAGTACGGCGAGCACGTCGTCGGCCCTCTCTACACCGAGCTCGGCACCCGCTTCCACAACCAGCGCGCGGTCCGCCGCCTCGGCGACCTGCGCGACACCGTCCAGGACGCCCTCGCCGCCGCCGGTCTCGACACCGCGCTCGCCGACGCCATGGACTCCACCGACTACGACGAGGCCGTGCGCCGCTCGCACGACGAGGGCATCACCCTCGTCGGCCAGGAGGTCGGCACCCCCGTCATCCGCGTCGGGCAGAACGCGTTCTTCGGCCCGGTCATCTCCTCCATCCCGCGCGGCGAGGACGCCGGCCGGCTGTGGGACGGTGTCCTGCTCGTCACCGGCTTCGACGAGTTCTTCGAGCTCAAGCGCTCCCGTACGAGCGAGCCGCGGTTCGACTGATTTTCCCCTGCGACGGTAGAAGAAGCTGTCTTCCCGGTTGAGTCGGCTCACCCCGGGACGCCCCGCCATCTCGCAATGTGACCCGGGGCACGCCAGGATGGGGCTATGCGTCAGCTATACATCGGCGGTGCCTGGGCCGCCTCCGCCTCTGGTGAGGCCATCGATGTCGTCAACCCGGCCACCGAGGAGACCGTCGACCAGGTGCCGGCGGGCGTCCCGGCCGACGTCGAGGCCGCGGTGGCGGCCGCGCGGCGCGCCTTCCCCGGCTGGTCGGCCATGCCGCCCGCCGAGCGGGGCAAGCTGCTGGCCGCCGCCGCCGAGTCGCTGAAGCAGCGGGCCGACGAGGTGGCCAGGACCATCGCCACCGACATGGGCTCGCCCCTGGGGTTCGCGCTGAAGGTGCAGACGCTCATGCCCGCGGGAGTGCTGGCCTCCTACGCCCAGCTGGCCGAGAGCCACCCGCTCGAGACCCGCGTCGGCAACTCGCTGATCGTCAAGGAGCCGGTCGGGGTGGTGGCCGCGATCACGCCCTGGAACTACCCGCTGCACCAGATCGTCGCCAAGGTGGCCCCGGCGCTCGCCGCAGGCTGCACGGTCGTGCTCAAGCCCAGCGAGGTGGCGCCGCTGGCGGCGTACGCGCTGACCGAGATCTTCCACGAGGTGGGCCTGCCCCCCGGCGTCTTCAACCTGGTCAGCGGGCGCGGCCCGGTCGTCGGCGAGGCCATGGCCGCCCACCCCGAGGTCGACATGGTGTCCTTCACCGGCTCCACCGTCGCCGGACGGCGGGTGGCCGCGCTGGCCTCCGACGGGGTCAAGCGGGTGGCGCTGGAGCTCGGCGGCAAGTCCGCGAACGTCATCCTGCCCGACGCCGACCTCGGCACGGCCGTCAAGGTGGGCGTCGCCAACTGCTACATCAACGCCGGGCAGACCTGCTCGGCGCTCACCCGCATGATCGTGCACCGCGACCGCTACGACGAGGCCGTCCGCCTGGCCGTCGAGGCGACCGCCCGCTACACCGTCGGCGACCCGTTCGACGAGACGACCCGGGTCGGCCCGCTGGTGTCGGCGGCGCAGCGCGACCGGGTGATCCGCTACATCAACCGGGGCCAGGAGGAAGGCGCCCGGCTGGTCGCCGGCGGCACCGACCGCCCGCTGCCCCAGGGCTACTACGTCGAGCCGACCGTCTTCGCGGGCGTCGAGCCCGGCATGGTCATCGAGCAGGAGGAGATCTTCGGCCCGGTGCTGTCGATCATCCCCTACACCACCGAGGACCAGGCCGTCGAGATCGCCAACGGCACCCCGTACGGGCTCGCGGGCGCGGTGTGGGCGGCCACCGAGGAGCGCGCGGTCGGCGTGGCGCGCAGGCTGCGCACCGGGCAGGTCGCGGTCAACGGCGGCAACTTCAACCCGCTGGCGCCCTTCGGCGGCTACAAGCGCTCGGGCGTCGGCCGCGAGCTGGGCGAGTACGGTCTGGAGGAGTTCTTCGAGGTCAAGGCGGTGCAGCTCTAGCCGGGCGGCCTCAGAGGATCATCCCGCCCGTGGCCCGGATGCTCTGGCCGGTGACCCACCCGCCGTCGGGCCCGGCCAGGAAGGCCACCACGGCCGCCACGTCCTCCGGCCGCCCGAGCCGGCGCAGCGCGGTGAACCCCTGTGCCTGCTCCAGCGCCTCCGGCGGGTTGGCGGAGCGCAGCATGGCGGTGTCGGTCGCGCCCGGCAGCACGTTGTTGGCCGTGATGCCGCGCCCGCCCAGCTCGCGCGCCGCCACCTTGGCGAACTGCTCGATCGCGGCCTTGGTGGCCGCGTAGAGAGCGGTGGCGGGCGCCGGCATCTCGGTGTTGAGCGTCGAGACGTTGACGATCCGCCCGCCGTCGCGCATCACCCCGGCCGCCCACTGGAAGGCCAGGAAGACGGCGCGGGTGTTGACCGCGAACATCCGCTCGTACAACTCGGGCGTCACGTCGGCGATCAGCGCCGGGCCGGTCTCGGCGGCGTTGTTGACCAGGATGTCGACCCCGGGCAGCCGCTCCTCCGCCGTGGCGAACAACCGGGCGAGGTCCTCCTCACTGCCCTGGTCGGCCCGCACCGCGACGGCGCCCGTCTGCTTCGCGACCTGCTCGGCGGCCTCCGCGTCGTGCCGGTAGCCGAAGACCACCCGCGCGCCGTCGGCCGCCAGCCGCTCCACCACGGCCCTGCCGATGCCGCGGGAGCCTCCGGTCACGAGCGCGCCCTTGCCGGAAAGAACTGTCATGCGCCCCACCCTAGGTGCGCAGCACGATCTTGCGCGCCTCGTCCTTCGGCAGCCGGTCCACGAACAGCCGGCCGTCGAGGTGGTCGGTCTCGTGCTGGAAGCAGCGGGCCAGCGAGCCGCGCGCGCTGATCCGTACGGGCCGCTCCAGCCGATCGACGCCCACGACCGTCACCCCGGCGGCGCGGGCGGTCGGCGCGTAGACCGGGCGGCCGGTCCGCCGGTCGGGGACGGACAGGCAGCCCTCCTCCTCCACGACCTCCGCCGGGTCGTCGACGGTCAGCACCGGGTTGATCACGTGGCCCTTGCGCCCGCTGATGTCGTAGACGAACAGCCGGCGCCCCACCCCGATCTGCGGGCCGGCCAGGCCCACCCCGTCGGCCGCGTACATCGCCTCGAACATCTCGTCGATCAGCCGTCGCAGCTCGCGGTCGAAGCTGTCGACGGGATCGGCGGGCGTGCGCAGGACGGGATCGGCGAGCACGCGGATCTCGCGCATGGAGGCTTCCTCTCAGTAAGGACCGGTGGCCATCAGCGTCCCTTACTCTAGCGAGGCGGACGGCGGCCGGAACCCATCGTGCCCGGCTGTGGAAGACTGGACGTGTGCGTGTCTACATCGGTGCCGACCATGCCGGCTATGAGCTGAAGAACCACCTGGTGTCGTGGCTGAAGGACCAGGGTCACGAGGTGACCGACTGCGGCCCCTTCGTGTACGACGCCGAGGACGACTATCCCGTCTTCTGCCTGCGCGCCGCCGAGGGCGTCGCGGGCGATCCCGGCAGCCTCGGCGTGGTCATCGGCGGCTCGGGCAACGGCGAGCAGATGGCCGCCAACAAGGTGCGCGGCATCCGCGCCGCGCTGGCCTGGAGCGAGGAGACCGCCTCGCTCGCCCGCGAGCACAACAACGCCAACATCGTCTCGATCGGCGGGCGCATGCACTCCACCGAGGACGCCACGCGGTTCGTCGAGGTGTTCCTCGCCACCGCGTTCTCCGGCAGCGAACGCCACAGCCGGCGCATCGCCCAGGTCGAGGCCTACGAGACCATCGGGCAGCTGCCCTCGCTCCCCGGCTAACCGCGCCGCTTGCCCTCGCGCCTGGGCATCTCGTCACGCAGGGGCCGCCGGTCGGCGGCCTCCTGCTGTTCCTTCGACGGGCGCGACACGTCACGCGCGCGCATCGCCGTGATCGCCGTGATCTGCAAGCTCTGCAGGGCCATACGACGACTGTACGTCAGAAGACCAGGCCGCCCCACGGCTTCGGCTCCCAGCTCATCGCCGTGGCCAGCGCCCGCACCGCGCCCGGGGTGCGCTCGCCCACCATCCCGGCCGCGTGCATGGTGGCCAGCGCCCCCTCGCCGAGATAGGCCGAGCCCAGCGCGGCCACGTCCAGCGTGAGGTCGGGCTCCTCGTCCACCTGCTTGCACTCCGCCCCGGCGGTGTCGGCGCGCAGCCGCCAGCGGCCCGCGTTCCACGGGCACGTCGCGTCCGAGACCTCCATCACCACGTCCACCGGCGCCGCGTAGGCCCGTGACTCCAGCGCCCTGTCGACCTGGACGAGACGCGCCCACAGCTCGTCGGACCAGGTGGCGCGGAGCTGCCGCGGGTTGGCGATCAGCGCGAGCAGCGGGTCGTCCACCGGCCTGCCGTGCGCCACGACCCGCGTCACCAGATCGCGGTCGAGGATCCCGCGCCACAGCAGCGCGTACGCGGCCGGATCGGCGGCGAACACCTCCTGCACCCGCACCTCGCCGTCGGGCATCCCGTGGGCGTCCCAGTCGCCCTTGACCCTGAACAGCGCGTAACCGCGCACCCCGCCGTCGTCCTCGGCCACCAGCGACCGCAGCACGCCCGCGCCGCCCTGGTCGTGCTCCTCGTCGGCCAGGACCGCGTCCCAGAACGCCGCCCCCCGGTCGTACAGGCCGGGCCGCGAGCCGGCGACCGCGGCGAACAGCCGCTCGTAATCCCCGCGCGCCTCGACGGGCTTGACCACGCGCAGCCGCAGCGCCGCGTCCACCGGCGCCCCCGGGGCGAACGCCCCGCCGTGCCTGGCGACGGTGAACGACATCAGCCCGGCCGCGCGCCCGTACCCGAACCGGCCGTAGATCGGCGCCTCCGACGCGTACAGGGCCGCCACCGACTCGCCGCGCTCGCGCACGTCGGCGAGCTGCCTGCGCATGAGCGCCGACAGGATGCCCCGGCGGCGATGGGAGGGAAGCACGGCCACGGCCGTCACGCCCGCGACGGGGAGCCGCGCGCCCGGCACCGTCATGGTGAGGCTGTGCACTGACGTGGAGGCCACCATCGTGTCACCGTCGAAGACGGCGAGCGTGCGGTCGAACTCCGTCTGCCTCTTCCACCGCTCTTCCTGCTGCGGATGCGGTGTCCAGCTGAAACCCTCGGCGAGCACACCGGCGAACGCGGGCCACTCGCTCTCGTCGATCGGACGGATCGGGTACGTCATCCGTCCACGGTACGAGCGAGCCACCGGGGCGGGCCACCGAATAAGCCGGTTGATGATCAAGGTCTTGGTCAAGTCGGCTGCCCAAATCGGTGCCAGCCCGATACAGTCGAGCGCATCATGAGTACCCGACCGGCGCCGCTGATCCCGCCACGGCTCCGCGCGATCCTGGTGCGGGTGCCGTTCCTGGTGCAGCTCGTCCGGTTCGTCAGGCGGGGCCCGCTGGCCAGAGACCGCAACCTGCTGATCGCCCTGACCGTGGTCACGGTCGTCGTCGGGCTGCTCGCGGCCCAGGTGTCCACCGAGTGGTTCTCGCCGTCGCTGCTCATCCTGGTCACGCTGATCGGCGGCCTGCAGCTCCGCCTGCGCAGCCTGGTCGTGCTGCTGGTGGCGGTGGCGGTCTCGCTCGGCTACATCGCCGTCACGCTCGGCGCGGGCCGGGTCGGCGTCGGCCTCACCGTGACGATCGGGTTCACCGCCGTACTGGCCCTGCTCATGGCCCGCACCCGCGGCAAGCTCGGCGTCCAGGGCCTGCGCGGCGACGCCATGCTGCTGGAGCTGCGCGACCGGCTCAGGAGCCAGGGCGAGCTGCCTCCGCTGCCCAAGGACTGGGGCGGCAAGGTGGTGCTCAAGCAGGCCGGCGGCTCCTCCTTCGGCGGCGACTTCCTGGTGTCCATGCGCGACGGCGACCGGGTCGACATCGCGCTGGTCGACGTCTCGGGCAAGGGCGTCGACGCCGGCACCAGGGCGCTGCTGCTGTCGGGCACCTTCGGCGGGCTGCTCGGCTCCGTCGACGACTTCCTGCCCGCCTGCAACGCCTACCTCCACCGCCAGCGCGGCGACGAGGGTTTCGTCACCGCCGTGCACGTCCGGCTCGACCTGGCCACCGGCGACTACACCATCACCTCCGCGGGCCACCCGCCGGTCGTGAAGTTCGACGCCGGCACCGGCAACTGGGAGGTCGCCTCCGCCAAGGGCGTGGTCCTCGGCGTGGTGCCCGACCTCCACTGCGAGCCCGAGACCGGCACCCTCCACAAGGGCGACGCGCTGCTGCTCTACACCGACGGGCTGATCGAGCAGCCGGGGCGCGACATCGACGCCGGGCTCGACCGGCTGCTCGGCGAGGCCGAGCGGCTGCTGCCCTCCGGGTTCCGCGACGGGGCGCGGGCGCTGGTCAACGCCATGGCCTCAGGTCACAACGACGACTGCGCGCTGGTGCTCATCTGGCGCCCCTAGGGTCGGGCGTTCCTCCGCATACCGTCAAGGGCGGGTAAGCGTCCGCGGGCGGTGGGGTCGACTAGTCTTGGAACGTCGAGACCTTCCGGCCTGGAGCGCGCATATATGGACTGGCTCTTCCTCCTGGGGATCGCCATCTTCTTCATCGGACTGATGGTGTCCATCGGGTTGCACGAGATCGGCCACCTCCTGCCAGCGAAGTTCTTCGGCATCAAGGTGACCCAGTACATGGTCGGCTTCGGGCCCACCATGTGGTCCCGGCGCAAGGGTGAGACCGAGTACGGCATCAAGTGGCTGCCGCTCGGCGGCTACATCCGCATGATCGGCATGCTGCCGCCCAAGCCCGGCGACGACCCCAACAAGCTGCGCGGCAGCTCCACCGGTCCCTTCCAGGCCCTGATCGAGCAGGCCAGGGAGGTGGCGCTGGAGGAGGTCAGGCCCGGCGACGAGGGCCGCGTCTTCTACCGCAAGAAGTGGTGGCAGAAGGTCATCGTCATGTCCGGCGGCCCCGCGATGAACTTCGTGCTGGCCTTCTTCCTCTACACGCTCCTGCTCGTCGGCATCGGCGTGCCCACCTACGCGCCGATCGTCTCGCCCGAGACCAACACGTGCGTCATCCCGATCAGCGAGCAGCGCACCGAGTGCCGCTCCGGCGACCAGCCCACCCCCGCCTCCCAGGCGGGGCTGAAGGCCGGTGACAAGATCGTCTCCCTCGACGGGCAGAAGATCGAGACGTGGGAGGACGCCACCCGGATCATCCGCTCCCACGGCGCCGGCCCCGCCGAGCTGGGCATCGTCCGCGACGGCACGGCCATGACCCTGCAGACCTCGCTCATCGCCCAGGACCGGCCCAAGCCCGGCGAGCCCGACGTGATCGAGAAGAACGTCGGCTTCCTCGGCGTGCTGCCGACCGAGGTCATGCAGCAGCAGAGCTTCGGCGCGGTCTTCCCGTACATGGCCGACCTGACCGGCCGCGTCGCGATGTCCCTGGTCAACCTGCCGCAGAAGATGGTCGGCGTCTGGGACGCCGCGTTCTCCGGGGCCGAGCGCGACCCCGAGGGCCCGGTGGGCGTCGTCGGCGCGGGCCGCATGGGCGGCGAGATCCTCGCCTCCGACCTGACCGGCGTGCAGAAGCTGTTCGTCTTCGTCAACCTGCTGGCCGGGTTCAACCTCGCGATCGGCATGTTCAACCTGATCCCGCTGCTGCCGCTCGACGGCGGCCACATCGCCGGCGGGCTCTGGGAGGGCCTCAAGCGCGCCTGGGCGCGGATCATGCGCCGTCCCGAGCCGTCCTACGTCGACATCGCCAAGGTGCTGCCCCTGACCTACGCCCTGGCCATCGTCATGATCGTCATGGCCGGGCTGCTGGTCTACGCCGACCTGATCAACCCGCTCCGTCTCACCGGCTGACCCCGCCCGCCCGGGGCGCATAATCGTGGGCATGGACCCGCTGGAACGGCTGCGCGCCATCTGCCTGTCCCTGCCCGAGGTGACCGAACGGCTGAGCCACGGCGAGCCCACCTGGTTCGTCCGCGGCAAGAAGACGTTCGTCATGTACGCCGACCACCACCACGACGACCGGCTCGCCTTCTGGTGCGCGGCCCCGCCCGGCGCCCAGGAGGAACTGGTGGCGCACGACCCGATCCGCTTCTTCCGCCCCCCGTACGTCGGACACCGCGGCTGGCTCGGCGTCCACCTCGACGTCGAGGGCGTCGACTGGGACGAGATCGCCGAACTCGTCACCGACGCCTACCGGCAGATCGCCCCCAAGTCCCTCCTCACTCAACTGCCCTGAGCCGCCTGGCAGCGTCCCTGCCCGCCTCCGCCGAGCCGCTGCGCGCATCCCCACCCGCGTGGCCTGAGCCGCCCCACGAGGTCTCCGGCCGCGCTAGCGTGCGTTGATGGACCTTTTCGGACGCTCGTGGACAGCCTTGCGCACGGCCGTCGCCGACCTGCCGGACGACGCCTTCACCCGGCCCTCCGGCTGCGCCGGCTGGCTCGTACGCGACCTGGTGTGCCACCTGATCATCGACGCCCAGGACGTCCTGATCACCCTGGTGACCCCCGCGAACGGCCCGCCCACCCGCGACGCGATCACCTACTGGGAGGTCTCCTCAACGCCGCCGACCGGCGAGGATCCGCTCGACGCCCTGACGGTCCGGCTCGCCGCCGCGTACGGCGATCCCCGGCTGCTCCGCTTCCACCTCGACGACGTGGGCTCCGCCGCCGGACGCGCCGCCGAACTGGCCGACCCGCACGCCCTGGTCACCACCCGGGACGAGGTCCTCAGCACGGGCGACTACCTCGCCGCGTACGTCCTGGAGTGGACACTCCACCACCTCGACCTCGTCGCCCACCTCCCCTCCGTCCCGGGACCCCCCGAGGAGGCCCTGGCCCGGTCCCGCCAGATGCTGGAGACGATCGCCGGCACCCCGTTCCCCACGTCGTTCCCCACGTCGTTCACCGACGAGGAGACCCTGCTGATCGGCACCGGCCGGCGAACGCCGACAGCCACCCAGCGAGCGACGCTGCGCGACCTGCCCGTCCCCTTCGTCCTGGGCTGACGGTGTCAGGGACCGAAGCTCCAGACGTTGCCGACCGGGCGCCCGCCGCGTCGGAGGACGATGCCGAGAAGCGCGGTCAGGTCTTCGTCCACGTACGCCAGGAGCTCCTCGCCGAAGACGCACAGGGAGGCTTCGCTCCAGTTGCCGAACGTGCCCATCCTGAGGTCCTCGGTGACCTGGACGACGTGTTCGTCGACCAGGTAGGCGTAACCCACCCAGTATGGCTGCCCGGGCCCACCGGCACGGAGTGGATCCGTGCGGGAGCCGCTGATGAACCACTTGAGACGGTAAAGCCGGTCCCCAGGTCGAGCGACCGCACGTACACCGCGCGCGATGATCCCTTCCACCTCGGCCAGCACCGGATCGTCCGAACGTTCGATGGCGCCGAGATACCAGGTTGCGGAGGCAGGAGGCTCGACGATGCCGCGATCGGCGGTCTCGTAGGTCACCTCGAACCGGGTCTCGAACCGCTTCCAGATCTCGTCATGCTCGGGTTCGGACAGGAGCTGCATGGTGGCCCGCTCCCTGGCCGGCTCGCCCGCGGGCGCCCAGCGGTAGGTGCTCACCCGGGTGATCTCATGGAAGCCCGTGGTGAGGTAAGCGGGCACCAGCGAGTCGGGTGCTTCGGCGACGAGATAGCGCGGCGTACGGGGCCGGAACCCGCGTAGATCACGCCCTTCGGCCCAGGCGGCCGCGGCTTGGAGCAGTTCGGGCCGGGGGCCGGTGATGCCTCCGACGGCCGCGAAGTCGGTGTCGCCCACGTGCTCGATCCAGAGCGCGTCCAGGATCCGCCCCTCGTGCTCCAGCACCAGGATCTTCATCTCCGATCCCGTCCTGCGGGCCATCCCGTCGGCCACCATCTCCGAGAGCGGCCGCCGCTGCTCGGGCGCGGCCGCGGCCTTGCGGAGCAGTCGCTCGAGTTCTCCGTAGCTTTCGTATCGTACGCGCATGCCCGGCCGGAGGGCTTCGGCCGACGGGACGTCCGCGATGCCGGCCGCGAGGACGGCGCGCATCGGCCCCGGGACGAACCCCGCGGCCCGCAGCGACGCGCCGAGCAACGGGGAGTCGTGGGCGTAGACCTTCCACTCGACCGGCTCGTGGCGCGCGGCGAAGAGGGCCTGCTGCCGACGGATCGACTCCGCCAGGTCGTCGCCGACCGGACCGGCGTGGTCGACGGTTCCGTGGGTGCCGTAGTGCGTGCGGACCAGCGACCCGTCCCGCTCGACCACGGCTCCCCACGGCGTGTCCCGCGGAACGATGCCGCGTAACTGGCTCTCGTAGACAGCCAGCAGGCTCTCGGCCACCTCAGCCACGTCGTCTGCCTCTCAGTTCTGATCACTCAGAGGCACTATCTCCTGTTTCAGCAACCCATGGCGCGGCACGAACGGGGTGGCGCGTCCGCGCGGCCCAAGGCACGCAGTGCGCCGATGGCGTCGACGGAGCCGCCGGGACAGGGGCAGCCGTGGTCTCGACGTGCCGCGCGGTACTGGCCTCTCGGTCGCCGATCCCGAGAAGCTCACCGGCTGCTTTCAGTGCATCGAGATGTGGACGTGGTCGAAGTGGTTCTCGGTGATGCTGCCGCGGTTGGACATGCCGCTCCAGCCCGAGCCGTGGTTGATGCGCTGCTTCCAGATCACGTACTTCACGCCCAGTTTGGCGCGGTTGCTGAGGGCCCACTCGGCGATGCGGTCGCCGAGTGCCGCGTTGCCCGCCGTCGGCATCGAACCGCCGGTGCTCATCATGAAGTCGCAGGCCCGGCCCAGTGGATGCTCTCCGCTGGAGCCGGCGCGGAAGCAGCCCACGCTGAACGGCAGGGCGAAGTTCTTCGCCAGCTCCGTCTTCATCAGCCGGGTGCGCGGCGTGATGTTGTCGGAGCCGGACGGGAGCTGCGGCGCCCAGCTGCCGTCGGAACGGCGGCCGGTGGCGAACGGCACCAGGTCCTCCAGCTTGCCCTGGATGTCCTTGATGACGTCCTCGGCGTCTTCGCGCTGGTCGGTCACCTCGGCGGCGTCGGCCTCGATCTCCTTGGCCAGCTTGGCCGCCTCGTCGACCGCCTTCTTCTTCTCGTCGCGGGCCGCCGCCACCTTGGCGACCATCGCCTGCTGCTCGGCCGTGAGCTGCTCCAGCAGGGCAGCGCCGCGGCCGTCGGGCAGCGTCATCAGGCTGGGCAGCCGCATGCCGCCGCCGTTCTGGTACTGCAGCCTGGCCAGGTCGGCGACCCGCTGCTCGGCGGTGTCGAGCGCCTTCTCGGCCGTGGCCAGCCGCTCCTCGGCGGCCTGCGCCGCCTTGCGGGCCTCGGCCAGCTCGACGCGCTTGAGGTTGTAGCGCTCGATCAGCTTGTCGACCTTCGCGTTGAGCTGCTTCAGCTCCTTGCGGAGCTGCTGCTCGCTGGGCTTGGGGTCCGCTGCCGCGGGCGCGGTCAGGACGGGGATGAAAGCCACCGCCGCGGCGGTGATGAAACCGATGGCATGGTGCGCGGGGGACGCTGCCGCCACGTACTGGGTCCTCTCCCTCTGCCTGCCGGGTTAGCTGACGGGTTCGGGCACGGGAGCAGTTCCCTACCACCGAAGTGGATTCACCCCAAGTGCGGTTGGGTCCCCGGCTCCCGGGCACTCGCCCGGGATTAGGCGTGACGCACGGTTACGGCCGTGCTCGAAGGCATATTAGTGGTAGATCACGGGTAATGCGACCCAAACAGAAATCCTTTAGTGATCTACCTGTGATCGAAGCATGCTGGCGGCTTCCTCGGGGAGCACGTCGTTGACGAACGCGCCCATGGCCGACTCCGATCCTGCCAGATACTTCAGCTTGCCCGGGGCCCGCCTGATGCTGAACAGCTCCAGGTGGAGGTAGGCCAGCTCACGGTCCTGCCGGACCGGCGCCTGGTGCCAGGCCGAGATGTACGGCATCGGCACCCCGAACAGCCCGTCCAGGGCCCGCAGCACCGAGGTGTAGAGCGGCGCGAACGCGGCCCGCTCGGCCTCCGACAGCGCGGCCAGGTCCGGCACCTGGCGATGCGGGTAGACGTGCACCTCGAACGGCCAGCGCGCGGCGGCCGGCACGAACGCCGTCCACAGCTCGTTGGCCGCCACCACCCGGATCTCCGCCTTCCGCTCCGCCTCCAGCACGTCGGCGTAAAGGTTGCGCCCCGGCCGCCGCTCCGCGTACCGCCGGGCCGCGCCGAGTTGCAGCTTGGTGCGGGGCGTCACGTACGGGTACGCGTAGATCTGCCCGTGGGGGTGGAACAGCGTGATGCCGATCTCCTCGCCCCGGTTCTCGAAGCAGAAGACCTGCTCGACGCCCTCCACCGCGGACAGTTCGGCCGTACGGTCGGCCCAGGCCTCCATGACCAGCTCCACCTGGTCGTCGGAGAGCCGGGAGAACGAGGAGTCGTGCTGTGAGGTGAAACACACCACCTCACATCGTCCCACCCCCGGCCGGACCTCGCTCAACCCACCGACATCCGCATAAGTCCCGAGATTTCCGGAGAAGGAGGGGAAGCGGTTCTCGAACACGACCACGTCGTAGTCGTACGCCGGGATCTCCGACGCCCGTGTGTCCGACGACGGGCACAGCGGGCACTCGTCGGCCGGCGGCAGGAACGTCCGGGTCTGCCGGTGGCCCGCCATCGCGATCCACTCCTCGGTCAGCGGGTCGTAGCGCAGCTCCGACGCCACCGGCCGCGGATCGAGCGGCCGCCGGTCGACGGCGCCGCGGTCGGCGCCGTCGCTCCGGTCGAAGTAGATGAGCTCCCGGCCGTCGGCCAGATGGGTGATGGTGCGCTTCACGCCGCCCCCTCCGCGATGATCAACTCTCCGGCCCTGTCGGCCAGCTCCCTGCGCGCCTCTTCCGGCAGCCCCGCGTCGCTGATGACCACGTCGGCCTCCGACAGCTCGGCGATGGTGCTGATGCCGACCGTGTTCCACTTGGTGTGGTCGGCGGGCACCACGAGCCGGTGCGCGGCGCCGATGAGCTCCCGGTCGGTCTCGGACTCCAGCAGGTTGGGCGTGGTGAACCCGGCGCGCACGCTCATGCCGTGCACGCCGAGGAAGAGCGTGTCGACGTGCAGGCGGCGGATCGCGGCGACGGCGACGGGGCCCACGAGGGCGTCGGAGGGGGTGCGCACGCCGCCGGTCAGCACGACCGTGCGGTCGGCGCGGGGATTGCGGTGGAAGACGTCGGCGACCGGCACCGAATTGGTGATCACGGTGAGCTCGGGCACGCCGATGAGGTGGTGGGCCAGTGACCACGTGGTGGTGCCGGCGGACAGGGCGACCGCGGTGCCGGGGCGCACGAGCTGCGCCGCGCGACGGGCGATGGCCTCCTTCTCCTGCTGCTGGCGGGCCGACTTGGCGGTGAAGCCCGGCTCCTCGGTCGAGCCGGGGCCGATGGCGGTGGCGCCGCCGTGCACCTTCTCCAGCAGTCCGCGATCGGCGAGCACCTCGAGATCGCGGCGGATGGTCATGTCGGAGACGCCGAGCTCGCGTACGAGATCGGCCACGCGGACCCCGCCCTTGCTGCGCACGCGTTCGAGGATCGCCTGCTGGCGTTGCTGTGCGAGCACGCCCCCGCTCCTTCCAACAGATTCCACCAAATTATGACACGAATATGTTGGGGATTGTGAGGTTGACCTGAGGCCTTGCCGGGAGGCGCCTGACGCGGGACGTTGGGTCGGACCCCGTACCCGTACATCGAGAGTCGTCGAGAGGAGAGCGTATGGCCAGGCGCGCTCGTAAGGGCAGGGCACGCAAGAAGAAGAAGGCCAACCACGGCAAGCGCCCCACCGCGCGCTGACGGACCCGGCCCGCCGCCCGCGACGCGGGCGGCGGGTCCTCGTCACACCGGCAGACCGCTCAGCGCCTCGTCGATGCGCTCCTGCGGCAGCGTGAAGTCCTCCATCTCACCCGACAGGTAGCGTTCGTACGCGGCCAGGTCGAAGTGGCCGTGCCCGCACAGCGCGGTCAGGATCACCTTCTCCTCCCCGGTCTCCTTGCAGCGCAGCGCCTCGGCGATGGTCTCGGCCAGCGCGTGCGTCGGCTCCGGAGCGGGCAGGATGCCCTCGGTCCTGGCGAAGCGCACCCCCGCCTCGAAGCACTCCTTCTGCGACCGGGTGACCGCCTCGAACATGCCCAGCTCGTACATGTGCGACAGCAGCGGCGACATGCCGTGATAGCGCAGCCCGCCCGCGTGGATCGGGTCCGGCACGAAGTCGTGGCCCAGCGTGTGCATCTTCATCAGCGGGGTGAGCCCCGCCGTGTCGCCGAAGTCGTACGCGTAACGGCCGCGTGTGAACGACGGGCACGCCGCCGGCTCCACGGCCCGGATGACCGGGTCGATCTTCCCGGCCAGCTTCTCGCGCAGGAAGGGGAAGACCAGGCCGGCGAAGTTCGAGCCGCCGCCGGTGCAGCCGACGATGACGTCCGGCATCTCCTCCAGCTGCCCCAGCGCCTCCTCACCGATCACCGTCTGGTGCATGAGCACGTGGTTGAGCACAGATCCGAGCGCGTACCTGGTGTCGTCGGCCGACGCGGCCGCCTCGACCGCCTCGCTGATCGCGATGCCCAGGCTGCCGGGGGAGTCGGGGTGCTCGGCCAGCACCTTGCTGCCGGACTGCGTCACGGATGACGGGCTCGCGTGCACGCTCGCCCCGTACACCCGCATCAGCGCCGAACGGTACGGTTTCTGGTCGTACGAGGCGCGCACCATCCAGATCTCGCACTCGAGGCCGAACTGGGCGCAGGCGAAGGCCAGCGAACTGCCCCACTGACCGGCGCCCGTCTCGGTGGTGAGCCTGCGCACGCCCTCCTGGGCGTTGTAGAACGCCTGCGGGACGGCGGTGTTCGGCTTGTGCGAGCCGGCCGGGGAGACGCCCTCGTACTTGTAGTAGATGCGCGCCGGGGTGCCCAGGGACCGCTCCAAGTTGCGGGCGCGCATCAGCGGCGTCGGCCGCCACAGCCGGTAGACGTCCAGCACCTCCTGCGGGATGGGGACGTACCGCTCCTGGCTGACCTCCTGACGGATGAGCTCCATCGGGAACAGCGGCGCCAGGTCATCGGGCCCGATCGGCTGCCGCGTCGCCGGGTGCAGCGGCGGAGGCGGCGGGACGGGCAGATCGGGAACGATGTTGTACCAGTTGCTCGGGATCATCGTCCCAGTCTGCTCCCGCCGCCGGTCCCGAATCCAGCCCTGTCAGGCGCCTCGCTCGGCCGCGACCTGGCGGCGGACCTCCGGCACGACCTCCTCGGCGAACCTGGTCAGCTGCTCCCGCTGGTCGCCCTCCGGCCACAGGATGAACGTGTCCATGCCGTAGGCCACCGCCAGGTCCGTCAGCTCGTCCACCCACTGCCCGGCCGGACCCTTGAGAAAGCCCTCGCTCGCGCCGCCGGTGATGGTGCCGTTGACGTTGTAGAGCCTGCGCGCGTCCCGGGGCCGCCGGCCCGCCTTCTCCGCGGACTCGTCGATGCGCGCCTGCAGCTCCGGCAGCCGTTCGGGCGGCGCCCACGACGAGGACGGCAGCCACCCGTCGGCCGCCCTGCCGGTGAGCGCCAGCGCCCGCGGCCCGCCCACCCCGAGCCAGATCTCCATCGGGTGCGCGGGCTTCGGCCCCGCCTGCGCCCCGGCCAGCCGGTAGTGCTCCCCGTCGAAGCGCTGGTTGCCCTCGCCGCTCCAGATCGCCCTGACGACCGCGACGGCCTCCTCCAGCGCGCCGATCGCCTGCCCCGGCGTGCGCCGCGTCCCCCCGTACGCCTCGATCGCGTCCCAGAACGCCCCGGCGCCCAGCCCCAGCTCCACCCGGCCGCCGCTGAGCAGGTCGAGGCTGGCCGCCGCCTTGGCGAGCACCGCGGGCCGGCGCATCGGCAGGCTCGCCACGTCCGGGAACACCCGCACCCGCTCGGTGGCCGTGGCGATCACGCTCAGCAGCGTCCACGTCTCGACGTAGCGCCGCTGGTAGGGGTGATCCTGCACGCCGACCAGATCCAGCCCCAGCCGGTCGGCCAGCCGCGCGTACTCCACCAGCGGATCATCGGCATACGGCACCAGGAAGTACCCGAACTCCAGCGGACGCCCATAATCGCTCATACCGCCCACTTACCCACGCCCTGACCCTGGACTCGGGCTGACTACGCCTCGACCGCGAGCCGATCCGGGTGATCCGCCCTCACCACCACGTCCGCGGCCTCCCTCGGCCGCACTTCGCGCTCGTACCTCTCGTACGCCGGCAACCGCCACCGCTCGTCCTCGGGCGTACGGCGCTCCAATGCCCCCGGCGAGAGCCACACGTGCACGGCCAGCTCGACCGGCAACCCCCGCCCCAGCAGCAGCGTGCCGTCGAGCAGCAACACCCCGCCGGCCGGCAACGTCCGGTACGGCACCCGGTAGGCCCGGTCGGCCCCGCTGTCCCACAGCGCGGGCAGCACCTTCCCCGTCCGCCCGGGCCCCAGCGGCTCCAGCACCTCACGCCGCAACGCCCCGACGTCGAGCCACTCGTCGTAGAACACGTCCGGATCCGTCCGCCCGAACTCCAGCCGCAGCGACGCCGGCCGCAGGAAGTCACCGGCCGACACCCGCAGCACCTCCCGCCCCCGCACCCGCAGCGGCGCGGTCAGCCGATCGGCCAGCTCTCCCGGCCGAGCCGCGGCCGCCCCATCGAGGATCACCCGCACCCACGCCTCACGCGGCCACCCCGCGATCCTGTCGGCGAGCTCCTCGGCCAACGCCGCACCCGAGATCGGTCGTACCCGCATCCCCCGAGCCTACGAGTCACCCCAGCAAGTGCCACAGCCCCGACCGGCACCTACAAGGCTTCCCCGGCGACAACAGAAGGCCCAGACCCGGGAGCACCTCCCTGGCCTGGGCCTTCACGCATGGAGCGGACGACGGGAATCGAACCCGCGTAGCTAGTTTGGAAGACTAGGGCTCTACCATTGAGCTACGTCCGCGCGAACCGGTCGAAGTCTGGTCTAGACTGCATCCGGTCGTCAGGGCGTAAGCGTACCGGAGTCCCGGAGCGCGCGCGTACCCGGCGCGGCGGGGCGTGGCGCAGCTTGGCAGCGCGCTTGCTTTGGGAGCAAGAAGTCGCAGGTTCAAATCCTGTCGCCCCGACCAGCTCACAGGCCTCTCCCGGATCGGGAGGGGCCTTCTGTGACCAAGACCCCGAGCCACCGGCGCCGTCCTGCTCGGCCTCGACGGCCCCGCGCTTGCCGTGACACCAGCGACAGAGTCGTAGCGTGCTCGCGAATGCCGACCCTGAGGACGACGAGGGAAATCGCGATCAGCTACTCCACGGCCGAAGGCAGCCGGACGCTGTCCGAGTCCATGCGCCTGATGAACTGCAGGCCGGCCGGTGCGAGAAGAGCGGACACGTCGGTGTCTGTGAACGTCACGACGGTACGGTAGTCCCCGGAAGTGGATCTTGCCGAGCTTGGATCACGCGCCCACGTGCGCCCGGAACCGCTCGTGGGCGCTCTGCTTGGAGATTCCCATCGCCTCGCCGATCTGCGCCCAGGAGACGTCGGCCTCCCGGGCCCCGGCGACCGCCTCGTTGAGCAGGGCGCGTTGCCAGCTCTCCATCTGGGACAGCAGGGTGAGGGCGGCCAGGGGGCGTTCGGCGACGAGGGCGGCGATGCGTTCGCGGAGAAGGTTCGACTTGATCACCAGTTCGCCGGGCGGCGCCGCGGCGAGCAGGGAGGCGATGTGCCGGCTCCACCACCGGTACTCAGCCTCCTTGATCCCTTCCGGCGAGGCCGTGAACCGGCGCCGGTCTGCCCACCCGCAGGAGCACGCGGCCTGGTAGCCGACGAAGGTCTTGGTGAAGGCGCTGGCGGACGAGGCCAGCTCCCCGGTGGGGAGCACCGGAGCGGCGAAGCCCTCGTGGCCGGGCACGTCTGCGCATGTGAACGTCATAGGCGTCAGGATACCCTGACGAAACAAGGGGAGAACCCTTTCGCCGCTCACCCGGAGCCGCGGGCAAGGCCGCACACGACGCCCAGCGCGCTGCGAGGAAGGACGGGACACGGCCACTCCTGGGCCGGCGCCTCGGCGAGCGGATGCGGAATCGCGTCCGAAGTCGCCCGGTCAGGCGATCCCGCATGATCCCCCGGGCTCTTCAGGGCCGAGGGTCGCCATGAGCCTGCGGGCCTCTTCCCAGCCGAACGCGGAGACGGCGGCGTCGCCGAGCCGGTCGAGGCCCGGGTGCGGTTCGCCGCGCGGCGCGAAGGTTTCCTCGTCGTTGATGATCTCTTGGGCTTCGTCGAGGATGCGTCGCTGCTCCTCGGTCAAGTCCGGATGGGCGGCGCGGTACCGGGCAAGCTGCTCTGCCCACAGGCGGCTGCGCGTCCGTGGTGAGAGATCTTGGTAGATCGCCCGCCTTCGGGCCATGGGATGGGCGATGAACTCGTCGTAGGTCTCGGGGAGACGGTCATCGCCGCCTGATCGGTGCTGATCTCCGTCCATGGTCTCCTGTCTAACCAGGGGTCTCACGTGGGCGGAAGCCCGGTGAGCCTGGCGCTGTCGTCCCACAGCGCCTGGGCCAGGGCGTCGCTGCGGCCCTGCTCCGACGGGTCCGGCCAGGTGAGGCGCTCGCGGCGCAGGGCGGTGAACGTGCGTCCGTCCGGCGGGGTGACGCGGCCGAGTGACAGGTCGGCCAGGGTGCCGCCGGCGGCGGCGCGGCCGTTGAGAAAGGGGTTGAACCAGCGCATCGGCCTGCCCAGCGGGGTGCCCAGCACGACCCAGGCCACCCGCAGGGGAAGCGACAGGTTCTTGGACAGCCCCGTCCCGAAGACCTGGCCGGGGTCGTACGCGATCACCGTGATGCGGCGGCTCAGGACGTCGGGGTGCGCCGACAGCGATCGTACGGTGAGGATGGCGCACAGTTTCGAGGCGGTGTACGCGTGCTCGCCCGCCTTGGCCGGCCGGGGGTCGAGGCCGGGGTCGCGATCGGGGTGCGCCAGCAGCTCGGCGTCGGCGTGCCGGGGCGTCTCCAGCCCGGCGCGGTTGGCGGGGTCGTGCGTGCCGCTCGTCGTCAGCACGATGATCGCCCGGTCGGCCAGCGTCGGCAGCAGCAGGCGTACGAGAAGGTAGTGCGCGAGGTGGTTGACGGCGAAGGCCGTCTCGAAGCCGTCGGCGGTCCGCCCGGTCACGTCAGGAAGGATCATGCCGGCGTTGAGCACCAGCGCGTCGACGGGAGTGGTCCCCAGCCGGGCGCGGACGGACTCCGCGAAGGACCGTACAGAGGCGAGCTCCGTCAGGTCGAGCGGGATCGCCTCGCCCGCGGGCGCCTCACGGCGGGCGCCGATCAGGAGACGGGCGCCATCGCGCGCCAGCCGTTCGGCGGCGATCGCGCCGAACCCGGACGTACCGCCGGTCATCACCATCGTCGACACGCTGCCTCCTGGGGGCGCCGCCGAGCCGGGACGATCTCCAGCGTAATGCGGCGGCGACCTCGGCGCACTGTGCGTGCGGCACAATGCCCCTGTGATACGTGTGTCTTCTCTGGCCGCCGGAGCCGGCGCGGTGTTCGTGCTGGCGGCCTTCGTCGTCGACGGGCGGGAGCTGGTCGCCTTCTTCTGCGTGATGGCGCTGCTCTGCCTGGGCGCGTGGTTCTTCCTGGATCGCCGCGGGTCCTGAGCCCGCGACCCGGTGATCAGGGCGGGCGTGGAAGAGTGATCAGGCTCGGCGTGGGGGAGTGATCAGGGGCCGGCGTGGAAGAGGGCCCAGACGGCCTTGCCGCCGCGCGCCAGCGGGTCCCAGCCCCAGCACTGGCTGTACGTCTCGACGATGTAGAGCCCGCGGCCGTTCTCGGAGACGAAGTCGGGCTCCTTGGGCCGAGGCACGTCGTCGCTGGGGTCGGCGACCGCCAGCAGCACGTGCGGCGCCACCCTCATCAGCAGCAGGGTGATCTCGTGCCGGCCCCGCGCGTACATGCCGTACCTGACGGCGTTCGTGACAAGCTCGGAGACCACGAGGGCGGCGTCGTCGCCCAGCTCGGACAGGCCCCAGCGGGCGAGGGTGGAGCGGGTGACGTCCCGGGCCGTCTTGACCGAGTCGGCCTGAAAGGGGAGCGGGCACGCCGTGGTGTACGGCTTGGCCGAGGTGAGCAGCTGGTCGAACCCCACCTCGCGGGTGATCTGGAGGCAGTCGGCAGTGGCCAGAGGGTCCTCCACCATCCCGCCGTTACCTCCCAGACGCCATCGGCTAGTGCATGTTTGGCCCAAAATGCACTAAGCCATCATGGGTCACGACGGGGTGCTGCTGCAAGACCCAAATGCACGTGCATGTGCAATGTGCAGCCGCATGCTCAGTATCCACGGACATATCCGAATCGGACACCAGGCTGAGACCTTGTCATACCCGGCGATGTGGTGTCAGTGTGTGGTGCGGACCTTGATAGGAGGCAAAGTGACGCAGAACCAGCCGGGTTCCGGCCCTACGGCGCTGCGTATCCTTCTAGGCTCCCAACTCCGCAAGCTGAGGGAGAGCAAGGGCGTCTCCCGCGAGGAGGCGGGGCATCTCATCAGAGGGTCCGAATCCAAGATCAGCCGCATGGAGCTCGGCCGGGTCGGTTTCAAGGAACGCGACGTCGCCGATCTTCTGACGCTGTACGGGGTGACCGACGACCAGGCCCGCGGCGCCGTGCTCGACCTGGTGGCCACCGCCAACGAACCCGGCTGGTGGCACCGCTTCAACGACATCCTCCCCACCTGGTTCCAGGCGTACGTCGGCCTCGAGGAGGCCGCGACGCGGATCAGGACGTACGAGGTCCAGTTCGTGCCCGGCCTGCTGCAGACCAAGGAGTACGCGCGCGCGGTCGTCACGGCGGGCTCCGCCGGACTCGGCCCCGACGAGATCTCCCGCCGGGTCGACCTGAGACTGGAACGCCAGCGGCTGTTCGACAAGCCCGACGGCCCGGTCTTCTGGGCGGTCATCGACGAGGCCGCGCTGCGCCGGCCCATCGGCGGCGCCGAGGTCATGCGCGCGCAGATCGAGCACCTGATCGACCTGATGCGCCAGCCGAGCATCACGATCCAGGTCATGCCGTTCAGCTTCGGCGGCCACAGCGCGGAGGGTGGCGCGTTCACCATCCTGCGCTTCCCGGACAACGACCTGCCCGACGTCGTCTACGTGGAGCAGCTCGCGAGCGCCCTCTACCTGGACAAGCGCGAGGACGTGGACCGCTACACCGAGGTCATGGAGCGGCTGTGCGCGGTCAGCACGACCCCTGACGAGACGGTGGAGCTGCTGCGCGCCATCGCGGATGAGTTCTGAGAGTTGCTGGGTCTGCCCTAGACTGACCGTGGCGCTTGGATGCCGCCGTTGCGGAGCGTGCCCCAACGCCGATTACGTGGGCGCGGCGCGCGAGCCGTACCGAATGGACGCGCCCGCGATCACTCGAAGCTTGATCAAGGAGACCACCCCGTGAAGACCGCTGTCGAGGAGCTCAGCCCGACCCGGGTGAAGCTCACTGTCGAGGTGCCGTTCGACGAGCTGCGCCCGAGCATGGATGCGGCATACAAGAAGGTCGCGCAGCAGGTGCGGGTCCCCGGGTTCCGCCCTGGCAAGGTCCCTGCGCGCATCATCGAGCAGCGCTTCGGCCGAGCGGTCGTGCTTGAGGAGACCCTCAACGACGCGGTGCCCAAGCTCTACGGCCAGGCCGTCGACGAGGTCGACGTGTTCCCGGTCAGCCAGCCTGACATCGAGGTCACGAAGATCGAGGACGGTGAGCAGATCGAGTTCACCGCCGAGGTCGACGTCCGTCCCAGCTTCGACGTCCCCGACTACCAGGGCGTCGAGATCACCGTCGACTCCGCCGAGGTCACCGACGCCGACGTCGACACCCAGCTCGACGCGCTGCGCCAGCGTTTCGCCACGCTGACCGGGGTCGAGCGCGCGGCCGCCGTCGGCGACTACGTCGTGATGGACCTGCGGGCCGAGATCGACGGCGAGAACATCGAGGAGCAGCAGGCCAGCGAGGTCTCCTACGAGGTCGGCGCCGGCTCGGTGCTCCAGGGCCTCGACGACGCGCTCGTGGGCATGTCGGCCGACGAGGAGAAGAGCTTCAGCACCGAGCTCGTCGGTGGTGAGCACGCCGGCCAGGAGGCCGACGTCATCATCAACGTCAAGTCGGTCAAGGAAAAGGTGCTGCCGGAGCTCGACGACGAGTTCGCGCAGCTCGCCAGCGAGTTCGACACACTCGACGAGCTCAAGGAGAGCATCCGCGAGCAGGTCCGCCGCACCAAGCTCATCGACCAGGTCGTGCAGGCCCGCGACAAGGCCCTCGACACCCTCCTGGAGAAGATCGACATCCCGATCCCGGAGAGCGCGCTCAAGGCGGAGATCGACGCCCGCAAGCACAACCTCGAGCACCAGGTCGCCGAGAGCGGCCTGAGCCGTGACGCCTACTTCCGTCTCTACCAGACGACGGAGGAGGAGCGCTTCGCCGAGTTCGAGACCTCCTCGGCCCGCGCCATCAAGGTCGGCTTCGTGCTCGACAAGATCGTCAAGGCCGAGGAGCTCGGCGTCAGCGAGCAGGAGCTGACCAACTTCGTGGTGCGCCGCGCCATGGAGATGGGCGTCCAGCCCAACCAGCTGGCCCAGCACCTCGCCGACAACGACCAGCTGACGCTCGCCATGGTCGAGATCGTCCGCGACAAGGCCAAGGCCGTTCTCGGCGACGCCGCCAAGGTCGTCGACACCGACGGCACCGAGGTCGACCTCAAGGCCATCTACACCGAGATCAACGGTGAAGAGGCGGGCGAGGAGCCGGCCGAGGAAGCCGAAGAGCAGAAGGCCGAGGCGTAACCACGCCCCGCGCCCGTCCTGAGCCCCCGTCCGGCCCGAAGCTGCGGGCCTGCCGGGGGCTTCGGTCGTGTCTGGAGGCATGCGCCGTCAGCGAACAGCCCGTGGACCGGGCATGACCTGTGGGCGAGGCGCGTTAGGGTCACAAGCAAAGCCCATCGATTACGACGCATCGGAAGGTGAAGCTGTGAGCAGCCCGCCGACCTTCTTCCAGCCTGAGTCGCGGGGCCGTGAAAACGGCTCGGCCTTCCGGCTTGAGGATCAGCTTTACCAGCGCCTGCTGCGTGAGCGCATCATCGTGCTGGGCCAGGAGGTCAACGACGAGATCGCCAACCGGATCTGCGCCGAGCTGCTGCTCCTGGCCGCCGACGATCCGGAGCGCGACATCACTCTCTACATCAACTCGCCGGGCGGTTCGGTCAGTGCCGGCATGGCGATCTACGACATGATGGAATACGTGCCCAACGACGTCTCCACGGTCGTCATGGGCATGGCCGCCTCGATGGGGCAGTTCCTGCTGTCGGCGGGGGCCAGGGGCAAGCGCTACGCTCTGCCGCACGCCCGCGTCATGATGCACCAGCCCTCCGGCGGCATCGGCGGCACCGCTGCCGACATCGCCATCCAGGCCGAGCAGATGCTCTACGTGAAGAAGACGCTGGCCGAGCGGATCGCCGCCCACACCGGGCAGCCGCTCGACGTCATCGAGCGCGACTCCGATCGCGACCGCTGGTTCACGGCCGACGAGGCCAAGGACTACGGCTTCATCGACCACGTCGTGCGCAGCGCTCGGCAGGTGCCCTCACAGGGCCCCGTCTCCTAGGGGGAGCTGAAAGTTGAACATCGAAAGCCGTTACGTTCTCCCCTCCTTCGTCGAGCGCACGTCCTACGGCGTGAAGGAGATGAACCCGTACAACAAGCTCTTCGAGGACCGCATCATCTTCCTCGGGGTGCAGATCGACGACGCGTCGGCCAACGACGTGATGGCCCAGCTGCTGACGCTGGAGTCGCTCGATCCCGACCGTGACATCAGCATCTACATCAACTCGCCCGGTGGGTCGTTCACGGCCATGACGGCGATCTACGACACGATGCAGTTCGTCCGGCCAGAAATCCAGACCGTCTGCCTCGGGCAGGCCGCCTCCGCCGCGGCCGTGCTGCTGGCCGGCGGCACTCCGGGCAAGCGGTTCGCGCTGCCCAACGCCCGGATGCTGATCCACCAGCCGTCCACCGAGGGGGGCGGCCAGGGCAGCGACATCGAGATCCAGGCCAGAGAGATCCTCCGCATGCGCTCGCTCCTCGAGGAGATCGTGGCGCGGCATGCCGGGCGGTCCGCTGCCGAGGTCCGAAAGGACATCGAACGCGACAAAATTCTCAACGCCGAAGAGGCAAAGGCGTATGGTCTGATCGATGACATTATCCCGTCCAGGAAGAAGCGAGCTCAGCCCGTCGCTTCCTAGACGAGACGTGATGCACCGGAGCGCTGCCCAAGAGGGCACGTTCCGGTGCGACTCGCCGCTAGGGGGCTCACTGAGGGCCCAGAAGACGGTAACGTCGAAACCTGAGCGGTTCGGACCGGGTCCGGAGGATACGGATCGCGGAGAGCAGGGCGGTCCCACGCAAAGGAGTATCTGGGGTGGCACGCATCGGCGACGGGGGAGACCTGCTGAAGTGCTCTTTCTGTGGAAAGAGCCAGAAGCAAGTCAAGAAGCTCATTGCCGGTCCAGGCGTCTACATCTGCGATGAGTGCATCGATCTCTGCAACGAGATCATCGAGGAGGAGCTCTCCGAGTCCTCCGAGCTCAAGTGGGACAACCTGCCCAAGCCGAGGGAGATCTACGAGTTCCTCGACGCCTACGTCATCGGTCAGGACAAGGCGAAGAAGGCGCTCTCGGTGGCGGTCTACAACCACTACAAGCGGGTGCAGTCCGGCGACCGGGGCAGAGACGACGGCCTTGAGCTGGCCAAGAGCAACATCTTGCTGCTGGGCCCCACGGGCTCGGGCAAGACGCTGCTGGCACAGACCCTGGCGAAGATGCTCAACGTGCCCTTCGCCATCGCCGACGCCACGGCGCTGACCGAGGCCGGCTACGTCGGCGAGGATGTCGAGAACATCCTCCTCAAGCTCATCCAGGCCGCCGACTACGACGTCAAGAAGGCCGAGACCGGCATCATCTACATCGACGAGGTCGACAAGATCGCCCGCAAGAGCGAGAACCCGTCGATCACCCGCGACGTCTCCGGTGAGGGCGTCCAGCAGGCGCTGCTGAAGATTCTCGAGGGCACCACGGCCTCGGTGCCGCCGCAGGGCGGCCGCAAGCACCCGCACCAGGAGTTCATCCAGATCGACACCACCAACGTGCTGTTCATCTGCGGTGGCGCGTTCGCCGGCCTCGAAAAGATCATCGAATCGCGCATCGGCAAGAAGGGCATCGGCTTCAACGCCATCATCCGGTCGAAGGAAGAGGTCGACACGGCCGACATCTTCGCCGACGTGATGCCCGAGGACCTGCTGAAATTCGGCATGATCCCCGAGTTCGTCGGCCGCCTGCCGGTCATCACCTCGGTGCACAACCTCGACCGCGAGGCCCTCATCCAGATCCTCACCGAGCCGCGCAACGCCCTGGTGAAGCAGTACCGCAAGCTCTTCGAGCTCGACGGCGTGGAGCTGGAGTTCACCGACGACGCCCTCGAGGCCATCGCCGACCAGGCCATCCTGCGCGGCACCGGCGCCCGCGGCCTGCGCGCGATCCTCGAAGAGGTGCTCCTGTCCGTGATGTACGAGGTGCCCTCCCGCCAAGACGTGGCCCGCGTGGTCATCACCCGGGAGTCGGTGCTCGAACACGCGATCCCGACTCTCGTACCCCGCGACCAGCTCGCCGCCAAGCAGCAGCGGACTCCACGAGAGAAGTCGGCCTGAGCCTCCCAGCCAAGGCCAGCGCCCCGTGGACACCCTCCATGGGGCGTTTCCCTTTCCCGTCTCCCTAGAATTGGTCACCGTGACAACGCCAGAGCTGCCCACCCAGTACACCCCGGCCGACGTCGAGACCCGCAGCTACGAGCGGTGGGTAACCGAAGGCTATTTCCACGCCGACCCGGGCAGCCCGCGCACGCCTTACAGCATCGTCCTGCCCCCGCCGAACGTCACCGGCTCGCTCCACATCGGTCACGCGCTCGACCACTCGGTCCAGGACGCGCTGACCCGCCGCGCCCGGATGCTCGGTCATGAGACGCTCTGGCTGCCCGGCATGGACCACGCCGGCATCGCCACCCAGAACGTCGTCGAACGGGAGCTGGCCAAGCAGGGCCTGTCCCGCCACGACCTCGGCCGGCAGGCGTTCGTCGAGCGCGTCTGGGAGTGGAAGGAAGAGTCCGGCGGCAAGATCCTCGGCCAGATGCGCAAGCTGGGAGACGGCGTCGACTGGTCGCGCGAGCGGTTCACCATGGACGAGGGCCTGTCGCGGGCGGTCCTCACCATGTTCAAGAAGCTCTACGACGACGGGCTGGTCTACCGCGCCGAGCGCATCATCAACTGGTGCCCCCGCTGCCTGACCGCGCTGTCCGACATCGAGGTGGAGCACACCGAGGACGAGGGCGAGCTCGTCTCGATCCGCTACTCCGACGAGATCGTGGTGGCCACGACCCGGGCCGAGACCATGCTCGGCGACACCGCGGTGGCAGTCCACCCGTCCGACGAGCGCTACGCGCACCTCGTCGGCACCACCGTCGAGCTGCCGCTCACCGGCCGCCGCATCCCGGTCGTCGCCGACGAGCACGTCGACCCGTCGTTCGGCACCGGCGCCGTCAAGGTGACCCCGGCCCACGACCCCAACGACTTCGAGATCGGCCGGCGCCACTCGCTGCCGTCCATGACTGTGATGGACGAGCGCGGCGTCATCACCGCTCATGGCCCGTTCGAGGGCCTCGACCGGTTCGAGGCGCGCCCGGCCGTGGTCGCCGCGCTGCGCGCCGAGGGTCTCATCGTCGAGGAGAAGCGCCCGTACCTCCACTCGGTCGGTCACTGCTCACGCTGCAAGACCGTCGTCGAGCCGCGGCTGTCGCTGCAGTGGTTCGTGAACGTGGGCCCGCTGGCCAAGGAGGCCGGCGACGCTGTCCGCGACGGCCGCACCAGCATCCACCCGCCGGAGATGGCCAAGCGCTACTTCGACTGGGTCGACGACATGCACGACTGGTGCATCTCCCGCCAGCTCTGGTGGGGCCACCGCATCCCGGTCTGGTACGGCCCCAACGGGGAGGTCGTCTGCGTCGGCCCCGACGAGACGCCGCCGGAGGGCTACGTCCAGGACCCCGACGTGCTCGACACGTGGTTCTCCTCCGGGCTGTGGCCGTTCTCCACCCTGGGCTGGCCGGAGCGCACCCCCGAACTGGAGCGCTTCTACCCGACCTCCGTCCTGGTGACGGGCTACGACATCCTGTTCTTCTGGGTCGCCCGGATGATGATGTTCGGCCTGTACGCGATGGACGGCGAGCCGCCGTTCCGCGTCGTCGCCCTGCACGGCATGGTCCGCGACCAGTACGGCAAGAAGATGTCCAAGTCGTTCGGCAACGTCGTCGACCCGCTCGACTGGATCGAGCGTTTCGGCGCCGACGCCACCCGCTTCACCCTGCTGCGCGGCGCCAACCCCGGTGCCGACGTGGCGATCAGCGAGGAGTGGGCGGCCGGCTCGCGCAACTTCTGCAACAAGATCTGGAACGCCACCCGCTTCGCGCTGATGAACGGCGCCGCGGTGGGCTCCCTCGACGGCGCCGATCTCACGGCCGCCGACCGGTGGATCCTCTCCCGGCTGCAGAGCGTCATCAAGGCGGCCGACGCGGCCTTCGCCGACTACGAGTTCGCCAAGGCATCCGAGCTGCTCTACCACTTCGCCTGGGACGAGGTCTGCGACTGGTACCTGGAGCTGGCCAAGATCCAGCTGGGCGAGGGTCTCGACCACACCCGGCTGGTCCTGGGGCAGGTGCTCGACGCCCTGCTGAGGCTGCTCCACCCGCTGGTGCCGTTCGTCTCCGAAGAGCTGTGGCGGGCGCTGACCGGCGCCGAGTCCATCGTCGTGGCGCCCTGGCCCACGGCCGACGCCCGCTACGACGATCCGCGGTCGGAGGCGGAGATCGCCGCCTTGCAGGACGTGGTCACGGAGGTCCGCAGGTTCCGCTCCGACCAGGGCCTCAAGCCCGGCCAGAAGGTGGCGGCCAAGCTCGATCTCGCCGGCAGCGCGGTGGAGCGGCAGGAGCAGGCGATCCGCTCGCTGCTGCGCCTCACCGAGCCGGCCGAGACGTTCTCGGCGACGGCCCGGCTCACGGTGGGTGGCGTGACGGTGGAGATCGACACGGCCGGGGCCATCGACGTGGCCGCCGAGCGCAAGCGCCTGGAGAAGGACCTCGCGGTCGCCCGCAAGGAAGCCGCCCAGGCCGCCGGCAAGCTGGGCAACGAGCAGTTCATGGCCAAGGCCCCCGCCGACGTGGTGACCAAGGTGCGGGCCCGCGCCGACCAGGCCTCGGCTGACATCGCGCGCCTCGAAGCACAGCTCGCCGCCCTGAGGGTTTGAGCCGTACGGGGGAGGGGAAGGCCTATTCGTTACCGAGAACGGGCCTTCCCGCCCTGCAGGGGCTGCTACAGTTTTCTGCGCGGGGCGGTTCTCGCCCTGACACCCCTACCGATGAGTCCGGGCTTCCGGCCTGGGTCCAAGCACTTGGTTGGACACAGGCGAAAAGTTCGGGTAAGTTAGCAGGGTTGCCTCGGAAGGGGCGTCCGGAATCTACCAGAATCTGACGGTTTGACGAGAATCGCCCGGATCTGATAGACTTCGGAAGACGAAACGAATGAACGCCTCTGCGGCAGGGGCCACGGGTTGGATCTTGCTGGGATGGACGCGTCCGTTTCTTGAGAACTCAACAGTGTGTTAAAAGCCAGTGCATGATGCACAAACCCCGTCATTTTTGACGGATTCCTTTTTTGGTTGGGAATCAAACCATTCATTGTTTGGAGAGTTTGATCCTGGCTCAGGACGAACGCTGGCGGCGTGCTTAACACATGCAAGTCGAGCG
>NZ_JBICUQ010000006.1:0-291494 GCF_043198225.1 Nonomuraea sp. NPDC048826
CGCTCGACTTGCATGTGTTAAGCACGCCGCCAGCGTTCGTCCTGAGCCAGGATCAAACTCTCCAAACAATGAATGGTTTGATTCCCAACCAAAAAGGAATCCGTCAAAATATGACGGGGTTTGTGCATCATGCACTGGCTTTTAACACACTGTTGAGTTCTCAAGAAACGGACGCTTCGGGGCGTTTCGTTCCTTTTACATTCTCGCACCCCCTCGAATCCGTGTCAAATTGACTCGAACCCTTGAAAGGTGGAGGAATGTCGCCGGACCTCGCCGGCTCCATAAGATTAGCAGCGCCTCAGAGTGCTCACGCCGCCTTCACCCGACCGTGCAGGCCACAAATCGATCACGGCCGACCATAGACTCCCCACGTGAGCAGCTACACGCCGCCAGTGGCGAAGAAGATCCCGGCTGAGCGCGTTCATCACGGCGACACCGTGATCGACGAGTACGCGTGGCTGGCCGGCAAGGACGATCCCGACACGATCTCCTACCTGGAGGCGGAGAACGCCTACCTGGAGCAGGAGACCTCTCATCTGACGGAGTTGCGCGAGCGGATATTCCAGGAGATCAAGGACCGCACCCAGGAGACCGACCTGTCGGTGCCGAGCCGCAAGGGCGCGTGGTGGTACTTCACCCGCACCGAGGAGGGCAAGCAGTACGCGGTGTCGTGCCGGGTGCCCGCGGACAGCGAGACGCCGCCCGACATCACTCCCGGCGAGCGCCTCGACCAGGAGCAGACCCTGCTCGACGGCAACGAGCTGGCCGGCGACAGCCCGTTCTTCTCCATGGGCACCAGCTCGGTCTCGCCCGACGGCACGATGCTCGCCTACTCGACCGACTTCAGCGGCGACGAGCGGTTCACCCTGCGGTTCAAGGACCTGCGGACGGGCGAGCCGCTGCCCGACGAGATCGAGGGCATCTTCTACGGCGGCGCCTGGTCGGCCGACGGCTCGACGTTCTTCTACACGCGGGTGGACGACGCGTGGCGGCCCTTCCAGGTCTACCGCCACACCCTGGGCACCGGCGAGGACACGCTCGTCTACCAGGAGGACGACGAGCGCTTCTGGGTCGGCATCGGGCTGACCAGGAGCGAGCGCTACCTGGTGCTGGGCGCGGGCAGCAAGATCACCAGCGAGGTGCGGATCCTGGACGCCGCCACCCCGTCCGGCGAGTTCCGGCTGGTGCGGCCCAGGAAGACCGGCGTCGAGTACGGCGTCGAGCACGCCGGCGACTTCTTCTACGTGCTGCACAACGAGAACGCGCGCAACTTCGAGCTGGCCACCGCGCCGCTCGACGACCCGGGCGCGTGGACTCCCCTGATCCCGCACCGCGACGACACGCGCCTGCTGGAGATCGACGCGTTCGCCGGGCACGCCGTGCTGCACCTCCGCCGTGACGGTCTCACCGGACTGCGCGTGCTGCCGCACAACGGCGAGCCGCCGTACGAGATCGAGTTTCCCGAGCCGTTGTACGACGTGGGGCCGGCGGGCAATCCCGAGTTCGAGACGAACCGGCTCAGGCTGGCCTACACGAGCATGGTGACCCCGGCCAGCGTCTACGACTACGACCTCGTCGAGCGTCAGCTCATCCTGTTGAAGCGGCGGCCGGTGCTCGGCGGCTACGACTCCGACGACTACGAGCAGTTCCGCGAGTGGGCGACGGCCGAGGACGGCACCCAGGTCCCGGTCTCGATCGTCAAGCGCAAAGACTGCACGCTCCCCGCCCCGACGGTGCTCTACGGGTACGGCAGCTACGAGACGTCCATCGACCCGGCGTTCTCGGTGCCCAGGCTGTCGCTGCTCGACCGGGGGTTCGTGTTCGCCGTGGCGCACGTGCGCGGCGGCGGCGAGATGGGCCGTCAGTGGTACGAGGACGGCAAGCTGACCAGGAAGAAGAACACGTTCACCGACTTCGTGGCGGTGGCCGGGCACATGAAGCGGGTGGGCTGGAGCTCGAAGGTGATCGCCCGCGGCGGCTCGGCGGGCGGGCTGCTCATGGGCGCGGCGGTCAACCTGGCGCCGGAGGAGTTCGCGGGCGTGGTGGCCGAGGTGCCGTTCGTCGACGCGCTCACCACCATCCTGGACCCGTCGCTGCCGCTGACCGTGATCGAGTGGGACGAGTGGGGTGACCCGCTGCACGATCCCGAGGTGTACGCCTACATGAAGGGGTACACGCCGTACGAGAACGTCGACAGCAGGACGTACCCCCCGATTCTCGCGATCACCAGCCTGAACGACACCCGGGTGATGTACCACGAGCCGGCCAAGTGGATCGCGCGGCTGCGGGCGACCGCGGCCGGAGGGCCGTTCCTGCTCAAGACGGAGATGGGCGCCGGCCACGGCGGGCGCAGCGGGCGCTACGACGCCTGGCGGGAGGAGGCGTTCGCGCTCGCCTGGATCATCGAAAGGGGCACGGCATGACCTATCTGGCGGATCCGTCGCGTTACGAGCGCCAGCCGTACAACCGGAGCGGGCGCAGCGGGCTGAAGTTGCCGGCGGTTTCGCTGGGGCTCTGGCACAACTTCGGCGACGACCGCCCGGTGGCCGGCTCGCGGGCGATCCTGCGCCGCGCCTTCGACCTCGGCGTGACGCACTTCGACCTGGCCAACAACTACGGCGTGCCGTACGGGTCGGCGGAGCGGAACTTCGGCCAGATCTTCCGTCAGGACTTCGCCCCCTACCGGGACGAGCTGATCATCTCGACCAAGGCCGGCTACGACATGTGGCCGGGACCGTACGGCGAATGGGGCTCGCGCAAGTATCTGCTGGCCAGCCTGGACCAGTCGCTGCTGCGGATGGGCCTGGAGTACGTCGACGTCTTCTACAGCCACCGGCCGGATCCCGAGACGCCGCTGGAGGAGACGATGGGCGCCCTGGACCGGGCGGTGCGCTCGGGCAAGGCGCTGTACGCGGGCGTCTCCAACTACTCGGCCGAGCAGACCGCGCAGGCGGCCAGGATCATGCGGGAGCTGGGCACGCCGCTCCTCATCCACCAGCCGTCCTACTCGATGATCAACCGGTGGATCGAGGACGGGCTGCTGGACGTGCTGGAGGAGGCGGGCGTCGGCTGCATCGTGTACTCGCCGCTGGCGCAGGGCCTGCTGACCGACCGCTACCTGGAGGGTGTGCCGTCCGACTCGCGGGCGGCCACCAGCCGGTTCCTCAGCTCCGACCGGATCGACAGGGAGCTGGCCGGACGGCTGAACGAGCTGGCCGCCCAGCGGGGGCAGACACTGGCCCAGATGGCGCTGTCGTGGACGCTGCGGGACCCGCGGGTGACGAGCGTGCTGATCGGCGCGAGCAGCGTGCGTCAGCTGGAGGACAACGTGGCGTGCGTGGAGGGCCCGGCGTTCACCGAGGACGAGCTGAAGGCCATCGACGCGATCACAGGGCCTCGTGCCGCTGGAGGTAGGTGAACGACGCCCAGCCGGGCAGTACCGGCAGCCAGAACGTGAGCAGCCGGTAGAGCAGCACGGCCGAGGTGGCCAGTTCCCAGGGCACCCCGGCCACGGTCAGGCCCAGCGTGAGCGACGCCTCGACCGCGCCCAGGCCGCCCGGCGTGGGCGCGGCCGAGCCGATCGCGTTGGCGGTGAGGAAGACGACGGCGACCGTGGTGTAGCCGAGCTCCCAGTTGAAGGCCCGTACGCACGCGTACAGGCAGAGCACGAACGCGAGCGTGATCATGAGGGTGCCGATGGAGCCCTCGGCCAGCTTGCGCGGCGACTGGAGCACGTCCAGCAGCCGGGGCAGCACGTTGGAGAACAGCCGCCGCATCTGCCGGGTCACCAGCCGGCGCAGCGGCGGCACCCCCAGCAGCACCACGACCAGCAGCGCGACCGACAGCAGCGCCACCACCAGGCCGCGTGAGGGGGTGAACGTGCTGGCGGTGTTGGAGCCGGTGATGTAGGCGAACAGCAGCAGCAGCCCGATGTGGAAGGCCAGCATGACGAGCTGCGAGGCGCCCACGCTGGCCACCGCGAGGGCCGGCGCGATGCCGCGTTTCTGCAGGTAGCGGGTGTTGATGGCGACGCCGCCGACGGCGGCGGGCGCGACGAGCTTCACGAACGAGGCCGCGAACTGCACCAGCGTGGTCCGCCACAGCGGCAGCGTGTCGGGCACGAAGCCTCTGAGCATGAGCGCGGCGGCCACGAAGCTGACGAACGAGGCGGCCAGCGCCAGCACCGACCAGGCCCAGTTGGCCTGGGTGACGACCTGCACCAGGTTGACCTGGCTGAGCTGGGAGAGCAGGAAGTAGGCGGCGAGCGCGCTGGCGATGATGGTGACCAGGGTGCGCGGCCGGAACCGCTCCAGCCGGATCTCCTCGACCGTCACCTCGGGTTCGAGCGCGACGATCTGCTCACGGATGCCGCCGAGCAGGTTCTTGTCCTTGGCCAGGGCCGAGCGGGTCTCGCGGGTCAGCGCGATGCGCTGGAGCATCGGCATGGCCGCGGCCAGCGACTCGGTGCCCATGACCGCGTTCGCCGTGTGAACCGCCCGCTCGGGGCCGACCCGCAGCGACAGGTAGACCAGGAGCTGGGCGATGTCGAGCCGGAGCAGCAGGTCGCCGGCGGCGATCTCGCCGCTGCGGGCGTCGGTGAGCACGACCCGGCCGGCCTTGTCGAGGTGGATGCCCTCGCCGGTGAGGCGCCGGTGCGCGAGCCGCTGGATCTGCAGCAGCGACACCTGCTCCCAGATCTGGTGCAGGACGTCGTCGTCGATCTCCTCGGAGGGCACCTCGTCGAGCGGCCTGGTGTCGAGGTGCTCGTAGGCGAGCAGGGCCGCCTCGGTGCCGATCTCGCTGGTGCCGAGCAGCCTGGGGGTGCTGGCCCCGGCGGCCTGCGCGGCGTAGGCCATCAGGGCCTCGCGTTCCAGCTCGGCGCGGAGTGAGCGGATGGCCCTGCGCCGGGTCTCGGTGCTGAGCCGGAAGCGCCGCCACAGCCGGTACGGCAGGCCCGCCACCTGGCGGTCGCGGTCGAGCACGGTGACGTCGAGCCGGGCGCCGTCGGCGAGGCCGACGGCGTAGCGGCGGCTGCCCTGGTGGTCGTCCTCGATGCGGCGGGCGGAGACGGGCTTGAACGACAGCTTGCGCAGCGCCGCCACCACCGCGTTGCCCGGCGGCCTGGTGTTGGGGCTGCCGACCCCGTACAGGGTGGCGTAGCCGATGGCCATGCCGACCAGGACGGTGACGATGGCGCCCGGCAGGGTGATCTGCCTGCCCGAGAAGAGGGCGAGGACGTAGAGCGCGATCACCGTCCACATGAGGGCGCGCCAGGTCGGGCGGCGGGAGACGCGCACCGCGGTGGTGTAGGCGAGGACGGACGTGAGCAGCGTGTTGAGCGGCTCGATGTCACGGCCGCCGGTGAGGAGCTGGCTGAGGTCCTCTGCGTGGCCCGCGACCAGCCACTGCCCGATCAGGAACGCGCCCACCATGCCGACGATGGCGGCCACGAGCCCTTCGGCGACGCGCAGGCCGTCACGGTGGAAGACGCGCTCCACGGCGAAGGCGACCGGGACGATGAGCACGGCGGCGCCGCCGATGAAGGTGGCGACCCGGCTGAGCAGCGGCACCAGGGTGGTGCCCTCGGTGACGTCCCGCTCCAGCCCGTACAGGGTCTGCTTGGCGACCAGCGCCAGCAGGATCACAGCGGTCAGCGCCGCCAGCGTGGCGAGCAGGCGCAGCAGGTCGGAGGGGCGGCGCAGGCGCTGCGGCAGCAGCGGCTCCACCACGTACACGTCGAGGTCGTGGCGCGCCTCGGTGGCGGGCGGGTTCCCCTCGGGAAATCCCTCCGCATCTTCACGTTCTCTGATTTCGGCCACCGACAGCGATTCTGCACCTTCCACGCGAGACCGTACGTTCTTGCGGCCCTAGTGTCCCGAATCGTCACTCAAACGAGCGCACCGGGTAGTGAGCCTCTTGCCCGTAGTCTGGTGCTTATGCCAGGTGAACTGAGGGTTCTGGGAGCCTGCCCGCTCGATTGTCCTGACACCTGCTCCTGGGTGGTCACCGTGCGTGACGGCGAGGCCGTCTCGATGCGCGGTAATCCGGATCATCCTTACACCCGGGGCGCGCTCTGCGTAAAGGTCAATCGCTATCTGGAACATTCCAGGTCCGCGGATCGCATCCGCTACCCCATGCGGCGGGTGGGGCCGAAGGGGTCCGGCCGGTTCGAGCGCATCAGCTGGGACGAGGCTCTGGAGGAGATCTCCGTACGGCTGCGCGGCATCGTCGAGGAGCACGGCGGCCAGGCGATCTGGCCCTACCTCGGCACCGGGTCGCTCGGTTACCTCCAGGGCTGCGAGGGGGTGGCCGGACGGCGGTTCTGGAACATGCTGGGCGCGTCCCGTCACTGGCTGAACATCTGCTCGTCGGCCGGCAACAGCGGACTGATGCTGACCAACGGGACCCCGGGCGGCATGGACCCGGAGAACTTCGCGCAGGCCAAGCTGATCCTGCTCTGGGGCACCAACACGCTCACCAGCGGCCACCACCTGTGGAAGTTCATCCAGGACGCGCGGGCCGAGGGCGCGTACGTGGTGGCGATCGACCCGATCCGCACCCGCACGGCCGACCAGGCGGACGAGCACCTGGCCATCCGGCCCGGCACCGACGCGGCGCTCGCGCTCGGCCTGCTCAACGTGGTGCTGGCCGAGGGCGCCCAGGACGAGGAGTTCCTGGCCGCGCACACCGAGGGCTGGGAGGGTTTCCGCGAGGAGATCCTGGCGTACCCGGTCGAGCGGGTGGCGGAGATCACCGGCATCCCGGCCGAGGCGATCCACAGGCTGGGGACGCGCCTGGCGCGCACCCGGCCCACCGCGATCCGCGCCACCATGGGCATCCAGCGGCACGCGGGCGGCGGCACCGCCCTGCGCACGATCGCCGCGATCCCCGGCGTGACCGGCGACTGGCGTCACCCGGGCGGCGGCGTGGCCTACTCGACCAGCGGCCACGTGCACCTCGGCATCGACACCCGCGACGACCTGCTGCCCGGCCCGGTGCGCACCCTCACCATGACCCGGCTCGGCTCGGAACTGGCCGACCCGGACTCGGTCAAGTGCCTGTGGGTGTACGCGGCCAACCCGGCGGGCTCGACCTCCGACGGCAACGCGGTGCGGGCGGGCCTGGCCCGCGAGGACCTGTTCACGGTGGTGATGGAGCAGTTCCCGACCGACACCGTCGACTACGCCGACATCGTGCTGCCCGCCACCATGCAGACCGAGCACGTCGACCTGCACGCCGGCTACGGGCACCTCTACCTGCTCTGGAACGAGCCCGCGACGCCCCCGCCCGGCGAGTGCCTGTCCACCACCGAGACGTTCCGGCGGCTGGCCGCCCACATGGGGATGACCGAGCCGTCGCTGTTCGCCTCCGACCTGGAGCTGGCCGAGGAGCTGCTGTCGAGCGGCCACCCGTCGCTGGAGGGCGTCACGCTGGACCGGCTGCGCAAGGAGGGCTGGGTGCGGATGAACTACCCGGCGCCCTTCGCCCCGTTCGCCGAGGGCTTCCCCACCGGGTCGGGCCGGATGCGCTTCCCGCGGCCCGGCAAGGCGTACGTGCCGTCGCGGTCGTCCCAGGGCGGCGACGGGCTGGTGCTGATCACCCCGGCGGCGCACACGTTCCTGAACACCACGTTCGGCAACAATCCGGAGCTGCTGCGGCGCGCGAAGGACCCGGTGGTGCTGGTCAACCCGGCCGACGCGGCGGCGCGCGGGCTGGTGGGAGGTCAGCGGGTGCGGGTGCGCAACGCCGTCGGCGAGTTCCTCGCGGACGTGGAGGTCAGCGACCGGGTGGCGCCCGGCGTGGTGGCCTCGCCCAAGGGCCGCTGGCCCAAGCTCAGCCCCGGCGGCGCGAACGCCAACGCGGTGGTCGAGGAGCGCGACGCCGACCTGGGCAGGGGCGCGGTCTACCACGACAACCGGGTGGAGCTCATCCCCTGTGCCGCTCCATGAACGCCAGGATCCGGTCGATGACCTCGTCGCTGTAGGGGCTGCGGAAGAGCTCCGAGGCGTGCAGGCTCTCGCCCGCGATGACGTGGATCTGCCGGTCGGGGGCGAGGGTGGCGGCGTTGTGTGCGGCGTTGAGGTCGTCGGCGCCGCCGTAGGTGTCGTTCTGGCTGCCGACCTGCAGCAGCGGCACGGTCAGCTCGGCGGCGTCCCCGGCGTCGACCGCGCCTGACAGGGCGATCACCCCCGCCGTGCGGTCGCCGAACTTCGTCGCGGCGGGGACCGCGGTGGTGGCGCCGATCGAGCCGCCGACGAAGAACACCCGCTCGGGGCCTTTCTTGGCGAGCCTGCGCGCCATCGCCAGGGCGGCGTCCTCGGGGCGGGCGTCGAACTTCCTGGCGTAGAGCAGCACCTTGTAGCCGGCGGCGACGAGCCGGTCGGAGAGCGGGCGCCAGGTGCACACGTTGCCGTTGTTCTCGTAGGAGATGACCACGCCGGTCTCGCCGTCGCCGGTGATGACGCCCGGCAGGTCGTCGTCGCCGTACGTGAAGATCTCGCCGTCGTCGCGGGTGTAGCAGCCGCTCACGTTCGGCCCTTTGGCCTTGGTCTTCGTGGGGGTGGGGGTGGGGGTCGGCGTGGGCGTGGACGCCTGTGGCGCGGCTCCGACCGTGCTCCCGGCCGTGCCCCCGCATGCGGTCAGCGCCAGGACGAGCGCCACCGATCCCGCGATCCGCCGCATCATCACTCCTCGAACTATGTCTAAACTGACATAACTCTCGGGACAATACCCTGGGGAGACCATGACCTCAACGCTGGGATTCGCGATCCTCGCCGTGCTGGCCCGCGGTGAGCGCACCGGGTACGACATCGCCGCTTCCATGCGCCGGCCGGTGTCCTACTTCTGGACGGCCGGCCACAGCCAGATCCACGCCGAGCTGCAGAAGCTGCTGGCCGGCGGCCTGGTCGCGTACGAGACGGAGGCCGGCCCAGGGCCGCAGGACAAGAAGATCTACCACCTGACCGGCGCGGGCACGGCCGCGCTGCGCGGGTGGATCATCGAGCCGCCGCGTGAGCGGCCCGAGCGCGACGAGCTGGTGCTCAAGACGTACGCCGCCGCGCTGGCCGACCCGGCGGCGCTGCGCGACCTCTTCGCCGACCAGCTCGCCAAGCACGAGGCCCGGCTGGCCGAGTACGAACGCGAGGAGCGGGCCATCGGCGGGCCGCCCGGGTTCGGCGACCCGCGCTGGGGCAACTACGCGACGCTGCGCTGCGGCCTCGGGTACGAACGCCACCGGGCCGAGTGGTGCAGGTGGATGCTCGATCAGATCAGCGCGAGCTTGTAGCCCTCGTGGGAGGCGGTGAAGCCGAGCGAGTCGTAGAACCGGTGCGCGTCGGTGCGCGACTTGTCGGAGGTGAGCTGCACCATCGCGCAGCCCCGGGCGCGCGCCCGGTCGATCCCCCACTGGATCATCTTGCGGCCCAGCCCCTGCCCCCGGGCCGAGGCGGCGACCCTGACGGCCTCGATCTGGCAGCGCTCCGCGCCCAGCCGTGACAGCCCGGCCAGGTAGGTCAGCTGCATCGTGCCGACCACCTTGCCGTCGTGCTCGGCGACGATCAGCTCGTCGTACGGGTCGGCGTCGATGCGCTCGAACGCGGCCCGATAGCGCGGGTCACCGGGGTCGCCCTCGCGCTCGGCCCCCAGCGGGTCGTCGGCCAGCATCGCCACGATCGCGGGCACGTCCTCCGCGCGTGCCGGGCGGAACAGCAGGGACAGGACGTAGTGCGACTCGGGGATCTCCGGGCGGGACGGCAGGCCCATGGTCCTGCCGCTGGGCGTGAACCCCTTGCCCGCGTACAGCGCCCTGGCGGCCGTGTTGTGGTCGACGCACCACAGCTCGACCTCGTCCACGCCCACCTCACGGGCCCGCCCGATCGCGGCGTCCACCAGCCGGGAGCCGACCCCGCGCTTCCTGGCCTCCGGTGCGACCCACATGGCCAGCAGGTGGGCCCTGCCCTCCTCGACCCGCACGCAGACCAGCCCCGCGTCGCGGCCGTCCACCACGGCCACCCGCCACCAGGACCCGGTGAGCCGCTCGATCCACTTGTCGGGGGTGAACCGGCTCTCCCGCTCGTACGACGACCCGAACGCGTCGGGGGTGTCCCGCAGCGCCCGCAATCTGATCGTCTTCAGCCGTTCCCATGCGTCAGGGCCGAACTGCTCGATCGTGGCTTCTCCCATGGGGCGCATCATGTCAAGGACCTCGTACCAGGGTCGAAATCAGGGCTGCGCCCCTGCCAGTTGTGGGCGGGATTCCGTTCACGTTAGCCGCGTAGGCGGGAGCGTCTCCGAGACCCCGAGAGCCACCAGTCCGGGCGTAGGTGCCGGGCGGTGGCTCTCGTGCTGTCCGAGACATCACGGAGGGCCTCCCGTGGCTATCCGAGCAGGCGGGCGGGCAGGAATACCCGCACCTCGTCCACCGTGCCATCGCCGGGGAAGTGCCTGGCAACCACGCTCAGGGTGTGAGTGGGCGCGGTCTGGTACGACTCGATCTCAACATCGGGATCGGTGAGCAGGTCCGTGAGGATACGCAGCAGATCGGCTCGTCCGAGCCCGTGGTACGCGAGTGCTTTACCCATGCAATCAAGCTATCTGCGGCGGCTGGGCAGGGTGCGCACCAGCGTGGGGGGCCTGGAGGGTGCCCATGTGATGTCGTAGACCTGGACGTCGCCGTACTGCTGGTCGCCGATGTGACGGTCCAGCCAGCCGTACGCCTCGTCGATGTCGATTGTGAGCATCTGCTCGACCGGATCGACCTCGCCAATCTGGTAGACGCGCGCCAGGTAGGCCAGCGAGTGCATGAACTCGGCGACGACGAGCGTCGCACCGTCGATCGTGAGCTTCATCTGTGACGGGGGTCGGATCATAGGCCCAGGTTAGGCCCTCGTACATACTCGTTCAAGCTCGTTCATACTCGTAGCCGCATGATGATGCTCTGACCTGCTTGTCTACGGTTGAGCTGTGATCGAGTTGCGGGCTGACCAGCCGAAATGGAGGCAGGTCGCGAACATCCTGCGTGAGCGGATCGAGTCGGGCGAGTACAAGCGTGGTGTGCCGCTGCCGTCCGAGACCGCCATCGTGCAGGAATTTGGCATTGCCCGTGGGACAGTTCGGAAGGTGATCGCACACCTGCGTGATGAGGGCCTGATCTACACCGTTCCGCAGATCGGTTCATTCGTCGGCCCACCGCCCGAGGACTGATCTTTTGCCGTAAATCGGGGGCATGATCCACTGGGGGAGCACGCACCGTGCCGAGCGCACCAGGCTCACCCGGTGCTGATGCGGCCCCAACACAGCACCTCGAACCAGGCCGGACGCGGATCTGCTCGAAGCCGCTAGGGGAGACCTCACCACTCTCTTCTAGGAGAACACTGTTATGAATCCCGCAGAGCGCTACCACCAGGTCGTGAACCGCCTCAGGGACGTCGCCGCCGAGATGGAGCGACTGGGCGAAATCGAGAACCCCACCCTGTCGGACAGGGAGCGGTTCGACGAGCTGGTCGATGAGTTCGAGAGGCTCGACACCGAGCAGAAGAACATCCGACTGGAGCACATCCGCAGCGCTGGCCGAGGCGGCAGCGGCCTCAGGACGGAGCGCGGCGTGGCCGACTACGACGGCGACCAGCCGGGTGGCAGCACCCGCGACAAGGCCATGCGGGCGATCGAGCGATCGGACCTGCCCGCCGAGGCGCAGGAGAAGGCCGAGGGCCTGCTCCGCGAGGGCAACGCCGTGCACCGGAACCTCACCGAGCGATGGATCGCCACCACCGGCAACCCCGCCTACCTGGGCGCGTTCGCCAAGCTCATCAACGACCACGAGCGCGGCCACATGCTGTTCGACCGGGAGGAGCAGGCCGCGTTCACCGCCGTCCAGAATCTGCGCTCGGAGATGCGCGCCATGGGCGTCGGCACCGATAGCGCGGGCGGATTCATGGTGCCGTTCACCCTGGACCCCAGCATCCTGCTGACCAGCGACGGCAGCGTGAACCCGCTCCGGCAGATCAGCCGAGTCGTGCAGACCACCAGCGGCCAGTGGTCGGGCGTGACCTCCGCAGGCGCGACGGCGGAGTGGACCGACGAGCACGAGGAGTGGGCGGAGACCACCCCCGCCCTGGCGCGGCCGGACATCCCCACCCACAAGGGCAACGCGTTCGTGAAGTGGTCGTTCGAGCTGGCGCTGGACGCCCGGAACCTGGTGAGCGAGCTGCGCACCTTGGTGGTGGACGCTGCCGACCAGCTCATGGCCACGGCCTACACGACCGGTTCGGGCGTCAACCAGCCCAAGGGCATCATCACCGCCCTGAACGGGACCAGCGCCGAGATGGGCCCGGTCGCGGCTGAGACGTTCGCCGCTGGCGACGTGTACGCGGTCAAGCAGGCGCTCGCCCCGAGGTGGCAGCCGCGTGCCAGGTGGATGGCGGCTGGGTCGATCATCGACACGCTGGACCAGTTCGAGACCGCCAACGGCTCGAAGCAGTTCGAGGGCGTCGGCACCGGCACGCTGCTGCGCAAGCCGATCCACGAGAGCAGCAACATGGACGGCAACTTCGACCCGGCTGTCACGGAGGAGAACCACATCCTCGTGTACGGCGACTTCAGCAACTTCGTGATCGTGGACAGCATCGGCACCACGATCGAGATCGTCCCGGTCCTGTTCGGGCCGAACCAGCGGCCCACTGGCGAGCGCGGGATGCTGATGTGGTTCCGCACCGGATCGGATGTGGTCAATCCCAACGGGTTCAAGATGCTGAACATCGCCACCACCGCCTGATGACTTGGCGGGGGTGCGCTGACTCGCCCCCGTCAGGGCCAGGGGCTGGCTACCCCTGATGAGACCCCCTGGAGCCGGGGGTCGCTCTCCTTAGAGGGGGGCTCGCTGTGGTGGGCGGGTCTCCCTCGCGGGGGGGGTGATGGCTGACACCCACCCCCCGCCTCTTCCAGTCCTACGGTTACGGAGACACCATGAGAAACCAGCCCCACGAGCCTGGGGGCACCAGGCTCAGCTACCGGCCCAGCGGCATTCCGATCGCACGCGGAGACGCGGGCGCGTACCAGTCCGAGGCCCAGGCCGCAGCCGAGGCAGCCGCACTCATCAAGTTCGGTCGAGACACCGCGCCACACGCGCAGGCCAGCCCCGACTCCGTTGTGGTCGATGTCGGCTGCCTGACCGACGACGAGCTGACTGAGATGCGAAAGCTGATGGGCCGGATGGCAGGAGCCCCCTCGGCCCACCTCACCGGATTCGGGAAGTTCACAGCCCGGCTGGCGGAGTCGCTCAAGCTGGCCGAGGAGCGGCGCGCGTGGACGTGGATCGAGTTCCTGTACGACGAGGCCGCACCGCCCGACTGGGACACCGCCGTCGTAGCGCTGCTGGAAGGGGAAGGGGAGGGGTGACAACGGGTCAGGACGACCTTCGTTGGTAACCCCATGCAGTTCTTCTTTTTCTCTCGGGGACCGGGGGGATCACGACACGTTTGCCGGCCGCAACGACACGTGATCCCTCCGAAGCCGGAGCGGGTGCCGGAGGGCACTCCGTAACGGGCATGACCCCCGGTCAAGCGGGTTCCAGGTACTTGTGGGCAGGTAAACCGCCATGGTTCTATGGGTGGCGTAGCAGGGCAGCGACTGAGCCCCCTTGGGCCTGCAAACCGACTGTCATGGGGAGCCGCTAAGGCTCCAGGGCGACGAACGAGCGCGTGGTTCGTCAACACCAGGTCACCCGCTACCCCGTCGACCTCCGTTGAGATGACTCCGGAGGTACGTCGTGTCTACGACGCGGCTCGTGTTCTCGCCGTCCAAGTTCGCAAACATGCTCACCGAGACCGGTGCCACCAAGCTGGGGCTGGCTCGGAAACTGTGCGGCAGTTCCAAACGAACCACCATCTGCAACGCACGTAACCAGATCGCCTGGTGGGCCAACGGCAAGGTTACGCCGAAGCCCGCCACCGTCGAGCGGCTGGCCAAGCTCCTCGACTGCGACGTCAAGGACCTGTGCGTCGAGGTGGACCTGTGAGCGCCAACTGGACCTACGAGCCGGACGAGGCTCGGTATCGCGCGCTCCTCAGGGTCCTGTTTGCCCCGGAGTCAAGCGAGCAGGCCCCGGACACGGATCGGGGTGAAGCCGCGTGAATGCCCACCCGCGCAACTCCACCCCAACTGCCGTCGAGACCGCCGTAAGATCTCATGATCATTCCACCACGGCGGACGCCCCTGTGTCAACTCTGGTTGACGTCAGGTTGGCGCTCAAGAACTCCGCCAAGGACCTCGCCCGTCGAGGGATGTTCATCCTGACGGTCGGCAGACAGGCGGATGGCTCGCCCGACAAGAAGTCGTTCGGCAAGTGGAACAAGGACCAGTTCCCTGGGCCGACCTCGCTCGACACGATCGAGTACGAGATGTCGTTCGGCAACAAGTGCGGCATCTGGGTCCGCGTACCGGATGAGTGGGTGGTGGTCGATCCGGACTCCGACGAGGCCGTCGAGTACTGGACGGAGAGGCTCGGGAGCATCCTGGAGAAGGCAGCCGTCAGCCAGCCGCCCCACGGCAGGCCCCACTGGTGGTTCAAGCTTCCGGAAGGCTGCCAGGGCGTGTTCCGCTGGTCGGCTCCGAGCACCAACAAGAACAACATCCGGTTCGACGTGCTGGGTCAGCGCCGAGGCGGGGTCATGGCTCCGCCGTCCGAGCACCACAAGGGCGGCAACCGAGCGTGGATTCGCCCCCTCGACGAGGCCAAGGAACTGACGCACGACGAGGCCGCGTTGCTGTCCCGCCACACACTGCCGGGAGCCCCCGAACGTGCGGGCAAGGAAGTCACCCCGCTCGGGCCACCCCGCGCGCCGAAGTACACCAACACCGAAGGCAGCAGCTTCGGCAAGCGTCAGTTGGACGAAGTAATCAAGACGCTCAAGAAGGTGTGGAAGGCCGACGACGGCACGTTCAACAACACCCTCAACGCGTGCTGCTTCAAGCTAGGGCAGTACGTGGCTGGCGGCGAGCTGGCCCACGAGTACGCATACGACGCGCTGACCGACCTGCTCGATGAGCTGGGCGCACCCCGTAGCGAGTACCGAACCCGCGACTCGGGCTACTTCGACGGCTTCGACCGACCGAGTTCCAGCATCGCCTACGACTCGGACTTCTTCGGCTACCTCAATGGCGGGGACACGAAGCAACTCCTCGTCGCGACCCTGGCCGAGGCGATCGTCAAGGAAGGTCCGATCGGGGTGGGCGTCAACGGCCACCTCTGGGCCTACCGTGACGGCGTCTGGCGGATCGACAAGCACGCGGTCAGGACCCGAGCGGCCAAGCTGCTGGACGAGGCGTTCCGGGTCAGGCACGCGGTTGACGTCGAGGCGATGATTCGGGCCACCGCGCCTGAGATCACCTGCGACCCGGTTAGCGAGTGGATCAACTTCCGGAACGGGCTCCTCGACTGGCGGACCGGGACGCTGCACCCCCACTCGCCGGACGTGCTGTCCACGGTCCAGCTCCACACCGAGTGGGACCCGGAGGCGACCTGCCCAGAGTTCGACAAGTTCCTGGCGAGCGTCATCCCCGCCGACATGATCGACATGATGTGGGAGCTGATCGGTTACCTGATGTACTCGGGCAACCCGCTCCACAAGGCGGTCATGCTGCACGGCTCGGGTCGCAACGGCAAGGGCACCTGGATTCGGATGATCAAGTCGATCCTCGGAGTCGAGAACGTCACTGCGGTGACCCTCCAGGCCCTCAACATGGAGCGGTTCGCAGCGGCCAGCCTGTTCGGCAAGATCGCGAACATCGCAGGTGACATCGACGGCACCTACCTGGAGCAGACGGCCAAGTTCAAGGCGATCACGGGCGAAGACGTGATCACGGCGGAGTTCAAGAACAGGGACGCGTTCGACTTCACGCCCTGGGCGGTCCCGGTATTCAGCGCCAACAAGGTCCCTGGATCCGCCGACGTGACGACGGGCTACATGTCGAGGTGGGTCGTTATCCCGTTCCCCCACGACTTCACGGGTCGGGAGGACCGAGGGCTTGACGCCCGACTCCAGACGCCCGAGGAAATTCGCGGAATCGCGGCCAAGGCCATCCCCGCTCTCCAGCGGCTGATGCAACGGGGCAACTTCGACGAGCCACCGTCCGCCCATGACGCAATGCGCGAATTCAAGCGTCGGACAAACCAGGTTGAGACCTGGCTGGACGAGTGCTGCGAGCGGACTCCTGATGAATGGGCCGACCGGGTGTCGTTCTACGACGCTTACCGGAGGTGGGCCGAACACGGTCGTTACGGCGTCCTCAAGGCTGCCGAATTCTACGACCGGATGCGTGGCGCAGGGGTCGAAGAGGCCAAGCGGAAAGGCACCCGAGGATTCAAGGGCGTCAAGGTAATAAACGACCACGACCGCACCGCGCCTTATCGGAATACCTGGGAAGCCAAGCAGGCCACCCCCCGTGCCTAGGGGGCTGCCCCCCACTGCCCCCCGCGCAGTGTTCTCACCGGGCACGCTGCGGCTGGGGGGCAGGGGGGGCAGCTACGGCCCCTCCCCGCTACGTGTAGGGCGATCGGAGTAGCAGAGCCGCCCCGGACAGCCGGGGGTGGGCGGGGGCAGGCCCCCCCTGCCCCCCGCTGCCCCCCAGGCCCAAATCGTCATCAGGAGAAAAGCAAATGAGCGAAATAGACCGCGTAGTCGAAGCCGTCGATGGCTGGGTCGATTGGACCTGCGACAACAAGCCGTATGCATTCAGCCTTCAGGACCTGCTCGTAATCATCAGGAACCCGGACCTCGCCGAATACGTCGTCAATAACCTCGACGTAATCGACGACCCGGAAGTTCGCCGGAACGCCCCATCCACCCGGATATCCGCCCCGGATACCACGGATATCCATATGGATGATCCGGTGGATACCGCCCCGGACGGGGTGGCCAAGCTGGTCGAGCTAATTCGATCGGGCGAGACCCCCACAATCGCCGACGTGCAGCGCATGTTTGGCAAGCCGTATACGACGGCGCAGCGGTGGCTCGCCAAGGCCAAGAAGCAGGCAGCCGAAAACCAGCCCATCCCGCTCAGGAGGAAAGCGTAATGACCACGTACAAAGTCCGACCGCCGTTCGGCTGGTGGAACCCCATGAAGCCCCGGACCACCCTCACCGACGACAGTCACATTCTCGCCACCGTCACGCCAGGTGCCGGACAGAGCGATCTGCAAGACCTGCTGATTTCGTTCGCGGCCCGCCCGCTGAACTGCGTGCGAGGCCGATACCTGGTCCTCGAAAAGGCTCAGATGGAGCCGCTCATCAACGCGTTCGACTGCCTGGGCCGACTCAATCGGCTGGAATTCCGCAGGCTGCCCGAAAAGGCGTGAGCGAGGGGTGTGCCACCCCCTGTGCCTGGGGGTGTGCCCGGCACCGCCCCGGCACCCCCCGAGAGGCCCCAGGGCACAGGGGGTGGCACACTCCCAGGCCCAGGCCCACGGGAACCACTCCGCCCCCGGTCGGAGGGGGTAGCCCGCCGTATAGCCCAGCCCGTAGCCCGAGCAGTCCCCGCAGGCCCTCCCAGGCCCCACGGGCTAGGGGGGTGGCTACCCCCTGGGCTACGGCCTTATAACGGGCGATTTCAGAGAAATTGTGTGAGGCAAATTCGAAATATTTGGATGGGGATATGACGGAAAACGCGCGGGTTCGGCTCTCCTGGGGTCAGGGGTCCGTTCCCATTCAGCAAATCGACGGAGCCCGCGAGGCGCTCCAGGCGCTATTCGGATTCTGCCCTGAATTCGAGGCGACCGACACGCGCGGCGTGTGGCTCGTGGAGCTGCCCGCCGAATTCACCGGATTCCCGTTCCTCACCCTCACTGCTGGCGTCTTCACCCTCACCAAGGAGCACTGAAATGGCCAAGACCACCGCCCCCGCCAAGAAGGTCGTCGAGCCCACCCCGTGCCTGTGCGGCTGCGGCGAGAACAGCAAGGGCAAGTTCCGCCCCGGACACGACGCGCGGCTGTGCAGCCAGCTCGCCAAGCGGGTCGAGGCCAAGGAGCTGACCCGAGCCAAGGCGCTGGCCGAGGCGGGCAAGGCGAGCGACGCCCTGAAGAACAAGCTCGCGAGCATGCTCGACAACCAGGCCAAGCGGCTCAAGGAGAAGGGCGACCGCGCGGTGGCCCGCGCCCAGGCCAAGGCAGCTCGCGCCGCTGCCCGGAAGAGCGACGAGAACGTTGCGGAGTAGCCCCCACCCCCACCACCGGACCCCGGAGCCCGCGCGGCAACCGGGGTCCAGCCCTATGTCAGGAGGCAGAACATGAGGGCAGCCATCTACGCCAGGGTCTCGACCGAGGACCAGATCGACAACACGAGCCTGGACGACCAGATCCGCATCTGTCGGCGATACGCCGAGGAGCGGGGGTGGTCCGTCGTCGCGGTCTACCGTGAGGAGGGGTTCACCGGCACCCGTCAGCAGCGGCCCGAGTGGTCCCAGCTCATGAAGCACGCGGCGGCCCAGGCGTTCGACGTGGTGGTCGTCATGAACTGGAAGCGGTTCGCGCGCAACGCCCGGATCGGGCTGAACATCAGCTACGAGCTGGAGGAGCTGGGCGTCGGGCTGGCCGTGACCGAGCTGAACATCGACACCACCACCCCCCAAGGCAGGTTCCTGCGGCTCCAGTTCCTGGGGCTGGCCGAGCTGGACCGCGACAGCGTGGTTGAGCAGCTCGCCAAGGGCCAGCACGCCAAGGCGCGACGGGGGCAGTGGCCCGCGAGCCCGAGCGCGCTGCCGTACGGTTACCGGCTGGAGGGTCAGGGACGGGACAACCGGGTCGTGCACGACGAGGCCGAGGTCGCGATGCTGCGGATGGTGGTCGGCTGGATCGTGGACGAGGGGCTGACCCGAGGGCAGGCCGCAGTCCGGCTCAACGCCGAGGGCTACCGCCAGAGGAACGGCAACCCCTGGCACTACGACAACCTCAGGGACGTGCTGCGCAAGAACCGGGGGCTAGTCGGCGAACTGGTGTGGGGTCGGGGCAGCAAGTACGGCCAGCCGATCACGATCCAGGTCGAGCCGATCATCACCGAGGAACGGTGGGTGGCCCTGCAACAGGCGATGAGCCGACGCACCCGCCACTCGACCCAGGTGCGCCCGTACCTGCTCAACCGGGGACGGCTGGTGTCGCCGTGCGGACAGCCGTACGGAGGGCTGTTGCCGTCCGGCTGCAAGACGCGGGTCTACCGGTGCAAGGGCAGGAGATGGACGTCGCACGGTGCCGTGAAGTGCGATTGCGTCAACCAGGCGTGCGAGGCGATCGAGCAGCGGGTGTGGGCCGAGGTGCGCGACCTGCTCGGGCGACCGGAGCGGCTGATGCGGCTGGCCAGCGACTACTACGCCGACCGCGCCGACCGGGTGGAGGCCGAGCGGTCCGAGCTGGACCAGATCGAGACGCAGCTCGCCAAGCTGGAGCGGAGCCTCGTGGACGACGTGGCCGAGTACCTGAGGCAGCGCGTCCCGGCTGAGGTGGTCAAGGCAGCGGCCGATCGCATCCGCGAGGAGATGGCCGAGCTGCGGGGGCGCAGGGCGGAGCTGGTGGCCCGCGTGCAGGACGCCAACGGCGAGTCGGAGCGGATGCGTGCGCTGATCGAGCTGTCGGAGCGGGCAGCCGAGCGGCTGGCGGGCATGACCCCGGAGGAGCAGGCCGAGGTGGTCGAGTTGCTGGACGTGCGGGTGACCGTGCTGGACAACACCCGGACGCCCAGGCTGCGAATCGAGGGAGTCGTGCCGTTCCCGGACTCAACCACTGGGGGAACAATCAGGGTGCATCCCCGATGTGGACAAGGGACGCAGGACGGCACGCTGAGGACATGAACGAAATCACGCGACGCGACGAAGTGTCCCTGTCCGGCGCGGCGCTGCGCGGGGCGCCGTGGAAGGCCGCCGCCATCGGCGGCGGCGCGGTCTCCGCGGCGAGCTTCGGCAGCGGGCTGATCACCGGCGGCGGTGACCTGACCTGGGCGCTCGGTCTCGGCATCGCCCTGTTCACGCTGATCGCCGCCATCGGGGCGGTGGCCAAGCCGAACGAGGGCGACCGCGTGACCCGCCAGGCCCGTCAGTGGGGGCTGCGCCACCCGTGGAGGTTCGCGCTGCTGCCGGCCGGCATCGCCGCGGTCCTCGACTATCCGGTGCAGCTGGTCTTCGACGGCGACGGCGTCTTCGGGGCGGCCTTCGACGCCGGGTGGCACGGCCTGCTCGTGTACGTCATCGCGGCCATCCTGACGATGACCCTGAAGGGCCGCGTCCTGACCCGATGACGTCTCACGCCTCGCGCTCGGCCTGGCTCCGGCACACGCAGAATTCGTTGCCCTCCGGGTCGAGCATCGTGACCCAGCCGCGGCCCTGGGCGTCGCGGTGGTCCTCGTACACTGTCGCGCCGAGCCCGAGCAGCCGCTCGACCTCCTGCTCGCGGGTGCTCCCCGCGGTGGCGCTGACGTCGAGGTGCAGCCGGTTCTTCACCGACTTGCCCTCGGGGACCTGGATGAAGAGCAGGAACGGGTAACTCTCCGTCTGCAGCATGACCTCGTCGTCGCCCGGCTTGTCGCCCTCGCCGAGGGGGAGCCCGAGCGCCTCACCCCACCAGGTGGCGAGTCGGTACGGGTCGGCGCAGTCGACGCTCACACATTGGATCTCGATCACGGCGTCCACCCAATCGCGACACGGTCAAACCCGTCAAACGGGTTTAGTCCCACCAGATGGTGACCCAGCGGTCGCGGGGCAGCGGCCACATGCCCAGCTCCAGCGCCGTCCGCCCGACCTCCTCGCGCCTGGACGGATCGAGGCAGATGCGGTGGCAGGCGCTCGCCGCCAGCTCCTCCAGCGAGTCGAACCGCTCCAGCGGCGACTCCCGCTCCTCCACGTGGACGTCGAACCCGAGCGCGGCGGCCAGCGCCACGCAGTCTTCGGCGATGGGCCGCACCGGGCGCACGATGCCGTGGAAGTGCTCCCACAGCGGCGAGATCCAGCTCATCGGGTGGCGGTTGGGCAGCTCCAGCACCACCCTGCCGCGGGTGCGCTCGTCCAGGGCGAGCAGGAAGCGGTCGAGGTCGGGCACGTTGTAGACCACGTGGGCGGCGACCGTCACGTCCGCCTCGGGCACCCGATCCGCCACGTCGGGCCAGCGGCCCTCGATCGTGGTGACGGGCACGCCCAGCTTGTCGGCGCGGGCCGCGAGCTCCTCCAGCATCTCGCCCGAGAGGTCGACCGCGTACAGGTGGCCGATCCGCTCGCGCAGCGGCAGGGACACGGCTCCGGGGCCGGAGCCGACGTCGAGCAGGGTGCCGCCGGCGGGCAGCGCCTCGGCCATCCGGGTCAGCGTGGGGCCGTCGTCGGGCTCGGCCAGGGCCTTGTCGGTGCGGGTGGTGAAACGCGTCAGCGGATAGGACCAGGGATCCGCCGGGGCGGCGGCCAGGATCTCCTCCGGGATGGCCCAGGATTCCAGGCGCTCTCGCCAGAGCGCGGCGAGTTCATCGGCGTCCATGGAGTCGAGCATGCCATGCGTAGCACGGGTTACCCGCGGGTAGCATTCCTAGTAGGGTTACTGGCCAGTACATAACGCACCGGGTTCAAGGAGAGCTGCGACCATGGGCCACTACAAGAGCAACCTTCGCGACCTCGAATTCAACCTCTTCGAGGTCTTCGGGCGACGTGAGATCCTCGGCAGCGGCCCGTACGCGGAGATCGACGAGGACGTCGCGCGAGGCATCCTGGAGGAGGTCAACCGGCTGTCCACCACGGTGCTGGCCGACTCCTTCGAGGAGGGCGACCGCAACCCGCCCGTCTTCGACCCCGCGACCGGTTCGGTGACCCTGCCCGAGCGCTTCAAGAAGTCGTACCAAGCGCTGATCGACGGCGGCTGGGCCCACCTCGACCTGCCGCAGGAGCTGGGCGGCCCGGGGATCCCGCGTAGCCTCGCCTGGGCGGCGGCCGAGATGGTGCTCGGCGCCAACCCCGCGCTCTACATGTACGGCGCCGGCCCCAACTTCGCCTACACGCTGTGGAAGCTGGGCACCGCCGAGCAGAAGCGCTTCGCCGAGCTGGCCATCGAGCGCAACTGGGGCGCCACCATGGTGCTCACCGAGCCCGACGCGGGCTCCGACGTCGGCGCCGGGCGGGCCAAGGCGGTCCAGCAGCCCGACGGCACCTGGCACGTCGAGGGCGTCAAGCGCTTCATCACCAGCGCCGAGCAGGACATGACGGAGAACATCTTCCACCTGGTGCTGGCCAGGCCCGAGGGCCACGGCCCCGGCACCAAGGGCCTGTCGATGTTCCTGGTGCCGAAGTACCACGTCGACCTGGAGACCGGCGAGCTCGGCGAGCGCAACGGCGTGTACGTCACCAACGTCGAGAAGAAGATGGGCCTGAAGGTCTCCACGACCTGCGAGCTCACCTTCGGCGAGAAGCACCCGGCGATCGGCTGGCTGGTCGGCGACGTGCACGAGGGCATCAAGCAGATGTTCATGGTCATCGAGCACGCCCGCATGATGGTCGGCACCAAGGCCATCGCCACCCTGTCCACGGGCTACCTCAACGCCCTGGAGTACGCCAAGTCCAGGGCCCAGGGCGCCGACCTGACCCGGATGGCCGACAAGACCGCGCCCCGCGTCACCATCACTCATCACCCCGACGTGCGCCGCGAGCTGATGCTGCAGAAGGCGTACGCCGAGGGCATGCGGGCGCTGGTGCTCTACACGGCCACCTTCCAGGACGCCGTGCAGATCGACCCGGACGACCGGCACGCGCAGGAGCTGAACGACCTGCTGCTGCCCCTGGTCAAGGGCGTCGGCTCGGAGCGCTCGTACGAGCTGCTGTCGCGCTCGCTGCAGACCCTCGGCGGCTCCGGGTACCTGCAGGAGTACCCGATCGAGCAGTACATCAGGGACGCGAAGATCGACTCCCTGTACGAGGGCACGACCGCGATCCAGGGCCTGGACCTGTTCTTCCGCAAGATCCTGCGCAACCAGGGCTCGGCCGTCGGCAAGCTGCTCGCCGAGATCGACGAGTTCGCCGCCTCCGAGGCCGGCAACGGCCGGCTCAAGGAGGAGCGCAAGCTGCTCGCCGAGGCCGCGGCCGAGGTCAAGGCCATGGGCGACACCATGGCGGGCTGGGCGCTCGGCTCGATGGAGAAGCCCGAGGAGGTCTACAAGGTCGGCCTGAACACCACCAGGTTCCTGCTCGCGCTGGGCGACCTGGTCATCGGCTGGCTGCTGCTGCGCCAGGCCGAGGTGGCGCTGGCCAGGCTGGCGGACGGCGAGGACCCGTTCTACCAGGGCAAGGTGGCCGCGGCCGGGTTCTTCGCGCAGACCGTGCTGCCGCGCCTGGCCACCGAGCGCCGCATCCTCGACGGCACCGGCCTGGAGCTCATGGAGCTTCCGGAGGAGGCTTTCTAGCCGATCCCGCCCAGGCGATCACCCCGGACGCCCGTTCCGTATGCGGAGCGGGCGTCCGGCGTGTCGTGGCGAGGTAGTGATCGCCCATACTCGGGTATGACCGTGGGCGTACGCACTGTTTGCCACATGGAGGCCGTGATGGGTGTCGGGGTCAGCATCTTCTTCCTCACGCTCGGCGCCATCCTGAGGTTCGCGATCGAGCCCGACGTGTTCGGCGACAGCGTCCACATGGACGTCATCGGCCTCATCTTCATGATCGTGGGCGGGGTCGGCGTCGTGCTCAGCATCGTGCTGGCGCCCCGGCGCGGCCGCACCTCCGAGGATCGGCTGATGCACCGGGAGAACCACCCGCCGGAGATCTAGAAGGCGAACTGCACGGCGGCGCGGGTCCCCAGGATCGGCTTGATGTGGTCGGCGATCACGGCCTGGTGCGCCGGGTGGTCGCGGTAGACCACGTAGCCGGCCTCGTCGTCGAAGTCGGCCACGACGGCGAAGTCGTAGTTGCCGGCGTTGATGCCGGCGTCGGGGCCGAACCGGTAGGAGCGGATCTGCGGGATCTGACCGGGAAGCTCGCTCAGCTCGGCCGCGACGGCGGCCTTCTGCTCCTCGGTGGCCTCGGCTGACCAGGTGAACAGCACCACGTGACGAATCATGGGCAAACCCTATCGACAACGATCAGTCGTGCCGTTATTCTCAGATCGAGATTGACTCACTCTGAGAAAGACTTCGGTGCATGGAAGAGTTCCTCGCCTCGTACAACCCCAGGCTGTACGCGCCGGTCGCGGTGACCGTCGACGTGGTGGCGCTGACCATCCGCGACCGGCGGCTGCACGTGCTCATCGTCGAGCGCGGCGCCGAGCCGTACGCGGGATCGTGGGCGCTGCCCGGCGGGTTCATCAGACCCGACGAGGACCTCGCGGCGGCGGCCGTGCGCGAGCTGGCCGAGGAGACCGGGCTCGACACCCGGCCCGCCCACATCGAGCAGCTCGCCAGCTACGGCGACCCGGCACGCGACCCCCGCATGCGGGTCGTGTCCGTGTCCTACCTCGCCTTCGCCCCCGACCTGCCCGACCCACGGGCCGGCTCCGACGCGGCGGCGGCCGCCTGGCACCCCGCCGACGACCTGCCCACGCTCGCCTTCGACCACGCCCGGATCCTGGCCGACGGGATCGAGCGGGCCCGCGCCAAGCTGGAGTACACCCCGCTGGCCACGGCCTTCGCCGGTCCCACGTTCACCGTCTCCGAGCTGCGGCTGATCTACGAGACCGTGTGGGGCACCCGCCTGCACGCCGGCAACTTCCACCGCAAGGTGCTCTCGGTGCCCGGGTTCGTCGAGGGCACCGGCGAGACCACCGAGACCGGCGGCGCCCGCGGCGGCCCCCGCGCCAAGCTCTACCGCGCCGGCGACGCCCGCCTCCTCCACCCGCCGCTGCTCAGGCCGGCGAGGGAGGAGGAGATCCGCTGACCCGCGGATCGTCCCCCGCTCCGCCTTCGAGAAAGGACCCGACATGGGAAGCGGAATCTGGTCCACCGACGTCTACACCGCGGCCGCCCGCTACCGGGCCGCCACCGGCGCCAGCGCCTTCGCCTACAGCGACGGCGGCGCCACCACCACCCACCCCGCCCTCGACCCGTACGGCGTCGTGCGGGAGAGCCGCGACTCCGCCGAGCACCCCGACTCGCTGGCCATCGCGGTGCTCTTCGACGTGACCGGATCCATGGGCCACGTGCCGCGCACGCTGCAACGCAAGCTGCCCGGCCTGCTCGGGCTGCTGCTGCGCAAGGAGTACGCGCGAGACCCGCAGATCATGTTCGGCGCCATCGGCGACGCCTACTGCGACCGGGCGCCGCTGCAGGTCGGGCAGTTCGAGTCGGACAACCGGATGGACGAGCACCTCGGCCGGATCCTGCTGGAAGGCGGAGGCGGCGGCCAGAAGCGCGAGTCGTACGAGCTGGCCATGTACTTCATGGCCCGGCACACCTCGATCGACTGCCACGAGAAGCGCGGCAGGCGCGGCTACCTGTTCATCATCGGCGACGAGCTGCCCTACCGGAGGCTCGACGGGACGATGGCCCGCGACCTCATCGGCGACGAGAACCCCGGCGACCTCCGCGTCGAGACCATCGTGACCGAGGTGACCAGGAAGTACGACACGTACTACATCCTGCCCGCCGGGGCCAGCTACGCCGGTGACCGCGAGGTGCTGCGGGAGTGGCGCCGCCTGCTCGGCCAGAACGTGCTGGAGCTCGACGACCTCAGCGCCGTCTGCGAGACCATCGCGCTCACCGTCGGGCTCGGCGAGGACGCCGTGGACCTCGGCACCGGCCTGCACCACCTGGCCGACGTGGGCTCGACGGCCGGGCCGTCGGTGTCCAGGGCGCTGGCCGGGCGCGGCCGGGGCGGGCGACCGGCGCTGAGACCGTGACCGGGCACGTCATCGTCGTCGACCTCGGCCACGGCGACTGCGGCAAGGGCACGGTCGTCGACTGGTGGTGCGCCGAGCGGCGTGTGGAGGCCGTCGTGCGCTTCAACGGGGGCGCGCAGGCCGGGCACAACGTGGTGCTCCCCGACGGCAGGCACCACACCTTCGCCCAGTTCGGCTCGGGGACGCTGCGCGGCGTGCCGACGCACCTGTCGCGGTTCGCCGTGGTGGACCCGGTGGCGCTCTCCGCCGAGGCCGCCCACCTGGTCTCCATCGGCGTCCCCGACCCGTACGGGCTGCTCACCGTGGACCGCGACGCGCTGCTCGCCACCCCGTACCACGTCGAGGCCGGGCGGCGGCGGGAGCTGGCGCGCGGCGCGGACCGGCACGGGTCCTGCGGGATGGGGGTCGGCGAGACGATGGCGTTCGCGCTGGACCACCCGGACCTCGCGCCGGTCGTGGGCGACTGCGAACGGCCGCGCGTGCTGGCGGCCAAGCTGGCCGCGGTACGGGAGGCGCTCGGGTGCGCCGGGCCGCCGGTGGCCGAGTGCGTGGCGGTCTACCGCGCGTTCGCCGGGCGGGTGGCGCTGACCGGCGACGCGCACCTGGCAGGGGTGCTGCGGCGGGGGACGGTGGTGTTCGAGGGGGCGCAGGGCGTGCTGCTCGACGAACGGCACGGCTTCCACCCGTACACGACCTGGAGCACCACCACCTTCCGCAACGCGCTGACGCTGCTCGGCGGGGCCGGGGCGGTGCGCGTCGGCGTGCTGCGCACCTACACCACCCGGCACGGGCCCGGGCCGCTGGTCACCGAGGACCCGGCGCTCGGGCCGCCCGAGCCGCACAACCGGTTCGGGCCGTGGCAGGGGGCGTTCCGGACCGGCCACTTCGACGCGGTCGCGCACCGGTACGCGCTCCAGGCGGCCGGCGGGTGCGACGTGCTCGCGCTCACCCACCTGGACGCCCCGGTGACGCGGATGTGCGTCGGGTACGCGGGAGGTCCGCCCCCGGTGCTGGACGACGGGATCGGGGTGGCGGACGGGCTGGCTCGGCAGGCCGCGGTGGGGGCGCGGCTGCTGCGGGAACGGCCTGTGTACGGGGACGCGGTGGACGACTGGCCCGCGGCGGTGTCCGGGGCGCTGGGGGTGCCGGTGGGCATCGGGTCGTGGGGGCCGACCAGCGACGACAAGCGGGTCCTGGCCACGCTGCCCGGGTGACCGCCGGTCCGGGGCCGCCGCGGCGGCCCCGGAGGCCGGGTCAGCTCCAGGCGATCATGCGGAGCGGGTCCTCCAGCATGGCGCCGACGTCGCGCAGGAACATCGAGCCCAGCTCGCCGTCGACCACCCGGTGGTCGAAGGAGACGGCCAGCGTCGTCACCTTGCGCACCGCCAGCTCGCCGTCGACCACCCACGGCATGTCACGCACCTGGCCGAAGGCGAGGATGGCGCTCTCGCCCGGGTTCAGGATCGGGGTGCCGGTGTCGACGCCGAACACGCCGACGTTGGTGATCGTGATCGTGCCGCCGGCCATCTCCGCGGGCTGGGTGCGGCCCGCCCGCGCCGTCTCCGCCAGCTCGTTGAGCGCGCGGGCCAGGTCGGGGAGCGGGAGCCGGTGGGCGTTCTTGATGTTGGGCACCAGCAGGCCGCGCGGGGTGGCGGCGGCGATGCCAAGGTTCACGTAGCGCTTGACCACGATCTCCTGGCTCGCCTCGTCCCACGCCGAGTTGATCATCGGGTGCCGGCCGGCCGCCACCAGGACGGCCTTGGCCACCAGCAGCAGCGGCGAGACCTTGACCTCGGCGAAGTCGGGCATCGCACGCAGCCGCCGGACGGCGGCCATCGTCTCCGTCACGTCCACCTGGAGGAACTCGGTGACGTGCGGGGCGGTGAAGGCGCTGCCGACCATGGCCTGCGCGGTCATCTTGCGCACGCCCTTGACGGGGACGCGTTCCTCGTCCTGGACCGTCTCCTGGACGGGCGGCGTCTCTTCCCTGGCCGCGGCGGCGTGCACGTCCTCACGGGTGATCGACCCCTGGGGGCCGCTGCCGGTGAGGGTGGTGAGGTCCACGCCGAGGTCCTTGGCGAGTTTGCGGACGGGCGGCTTGGCCAGGACCGCCACCCGGGCCGGGACGTCCGGCGCCGGGGCGCTCACCGGCTCCGGCGCTCTTACCGGCTCCGGCGCGGGGGTGCTCACCGGCTCCGGCGCGAGGGGCCTCTCGGCGACGCCGGGGGCGCCGGAGGTGGCGGTCCTGTCGGGGTTGGCGACCGGCGTGGCCGCGATCGTGGCGGGGGCGGGCGTCTTGCGGGGGCGGCGCCGGGTCGTGCCGGTCTTGACGCCGTAGCCGACCAGGACCGCCTGGCGCTCCTCCTTCGGGGCGGGGCTGCCGTGCGCGCCGGGCTCGACCGCGCCCTCCTCGGGCGGGTTGGGGACGAGGTCCTCCGCCAGCGCCTCCTGGTGGCCGGGTTCCTCCTCCTCCGGCGTGTCGACGGCGATGAGCGGGGCGCCCACGTCCACCGTCTGGCCCACCTCGGCCAGCAGCTCCAGCACCACGCCGCCCCACGAGATCGGCAGCGCGACGATGGACTTGGCCGTCTCGACCTCGACGACCTCCTGGTTGAGCTTGACCTCGTCGCCCGGCTGGACCAGCCAGCGGACGACCTCCGCCTCCGTCAGACCCTCGCCGACGTCATGGAGCCTGAACTCGCGTCTCATCTGCACGGACCCCCTTTCAGTACGCGAAGGCGCGGTCGACGGCGTCGAGCACCCGGTCCAGGTCGGGGAGGTAGTGCTCCTCCAGCTTGGACGGCGGATAGGGGGTGGAGAAGCCGCCGGCCCGCAGCACCGGCGACTCCAGGTGGTAGAAGCACCGCTCGGTGATCCGCGCGGCCAGCTCGGCGCCGAACCCGTTGTTGACCGGCGCCTCGTGGACCACGACGGCCCGCCCGGTCTTGCGTACGGACTCCAGCACCAGCGGCTGGTCGAGCGGGTTGAGCGAGCGCAGGTCGACGACCTCCAGGGAACGGCCCTCCTCCTCGGCGGCCTGCGCGGCCTCCAGGCAGGTCTTGACCATCGGGCCGTACGTCAACAGCGTGGCGTCGGTGCCGGGGCGCACCACCAGGGCGCGGTCCATGGGGGTCCACCAGCCGGTGTCGCCGGTGTCGACGTCGGCCTTCTCCCAGTAGCGCCGCTTCGGCTCGAAGAAGATCACCGGGTCGTCGCTGCGGATCGCCTGCTGGATCATCGCGTAGGCGTCGGCGGGGTTGGAGCAGGCCACCACGCGCAGACCGGCGGTGTGGGTGAAGTACGCCTCCGGGGACTCGCTGTGGTGCTCGACCGCGCCGATGCCGCCGCCGCACGGGATGCGCACGACCACCGGCAGCTTGATCGCGCCCAGCGAGCGCATCGGCATCTTGGCCAGCTGGGTGATGATCTGGTCGGTGGCCGGGAACACGAACCCGTCGAACTGGATCTCGCACACCGGCCGGTAACCGCGCAGCGCCAGCCCGATCGCGGTGCCGATGATGCCGGACTCGGCCAGCGGCGTGTCGATCACGCGGTCCTCGCCGAAGTCCTTCTGCAGGCCGTCGGTCACCCGGAACACGCCGCCGAGCTTGCCGACGTCCTCGCCCATGATGAGGACCTTGGGGTCGTCCTCCATGGCCTTGCGCATGCCTTCGTTGAGCGCCTTGGACAGGCTCATCACGGTCATCTCTCGAACCCCTCCAGGTACGCGGCGTACTGGGCCCGCTCCTCGTCGATCAGCGCGTGCGGCTCGGCGTACACGTGCTCGAAGATGGCCGTCGGCTCAGGGTCGGGCATGGCCAGGCACCGCCGGCGCAGGTCGGCGCCGAGCTGGTCGGCCTCCGCCTCGACCTCGTCGAGGAACGCCTGGTCGGCCAGCTCGTTCTTGAAGAGGTAGGCCTTGACGCGCTCGATCGGGTCCTTGAGCTTCCACGCCTCCAGCTCGCTCGCCACGCGGTAGCGGGTGGGGTCGTCGGTGGTGGTGTGGGCGCCCATCCGGTACGTGAACGCCTCGATGAGCATGGGGCCCTGGCCCTCGCGGGCGTTCTTGAGCGCCTGGCGGGTGACGGCCAGGCACGCGAACACGTCGTTGCCGTCGACCCGGACGCCGGGGAAGCCGAACCCGGAGGCCCGGCGGTAGAGCGGGATGCGGGTCTGCTTCTCCAGCGGCTCGGAGATGGCCCACTGGTTGTTCTGGCAGAAGAACACGACCGGCGCGTTGAACACGCTGGCCCAGATGAACGACTCGTTCACGTCGCCCTGGGAGGTGGCGCCGTCGCCGAAGTAGACGATCGTGGCGGCCGTCGCGTCGTCGCGCTGGATGCCCATGGCGTAGCCGACGGCGTGCAGCGTCTGGCTGCCGATGACGATCGTGTAGAGGTGGAAGTTGTGCTCCTTGGGGTCCCACCCGCCGTTGTTGACGCCGCGGAACAATCCCAGCAGCTTGATGGGGTCGACGTCGCGGCACCACGCCACGCCGTGCTCGCGGTAGGTGGGGAAGGCCATGTCGGCGTCGGTCAGCGCGCGGCCCGAGCCGATCTGGGCGGCCTCCTGGCCGAGCAGCGAGGCCCAGATGCCGAGCTCGCCCTGTCGTTGCAGGGCGACGGCCTCCAGGTCGACGCGCCTGACGAGCACCAGGTCGCGGTAGAGGGACCTGACCTCTTCCGGCGTCAGGTCAATGTCGTAGTCGGGGTGCTGGACCCGCTCGCCCTCGGGGGTGAGGAGCTGGACGAGCTCAGGGGGTGCTTCGGCACCACGAGAGGCGTCGGTGGTCACGTGCCACTCCTGTGCGGTCGGGGCCGGATTCGGTGGGGTTGCCACCTGTGGCCGGCCTTCGGGTGCGCCGGACCATGTGATGGTGGTTCGGACGCGCTTGGGGCCATCGTGGCAGACGTCACAGCCCTTCGCGCAAGCCCCATGCCCTCCCCGTTCCCCGCGTTACGGGGGCGAACACGCGCCGGTAGGCTGTGGTTTGCCAACAACGCCGTACCCAGGAGGAACGCAGTGGCGCGCGTGATCGTTGACGTGATGCTGAAGCCCGAGATCCTCGACCCACAGGGCCAGGCCGTCGCCCGCGCGTTGCCCCGGCTGGGCTTCTCCGGGGTGTCGGCCGTGCGCCAGGGCAAGCGCTTCGAGCTGGAGCTCGACGGCCCGGCCGACGAGGCGGCCATTGCGGATGTCCGAAAGATGGCCGAGACACTTCTGGCCAACACCGTGATCGAGGACTTCACGGTCAGAGTGGAACAGTAGGACAGCACATTTCACATGTGCTTTGACGTGGATAAAGGCGGATTCCGGCGTGCCGCAATGCCACGGGCGGGCCAACAGTAAATAACAACCGCGTGATTTTGCGGTTAGCCCCGATTTCACGGGGAAACCTACTCCAGGTGACATTCCGGAGCCCGGAGGAGTCCGGTGGACATTGAGTTCTCGTTGGCACTGCCCCGGGATGCAATCGGCATCCCGATGGTCAGGCGAGTGCTCGGCGATGCGATGCGTTCGCTGAACGTGAGCGAGTCGTGCATCGCCGACATGCTGCTCGCTGTCTCCGAGGCCTGCTCCAACGCGGTCCGGCACGGCGGCCCCGCCAACCGCTACGAAGTGACCGCGTCGATCGGCTACGGCCGCTGCGACGTCCGCGTGGCCGACAACGGCGGCGGCCTGCCGTCGATGCCCCTCCGGTTCCCGCCCGCCGACACCGAGAACGGCCGCGGGCTGCTCATCATGCGCTCGGTGGTGGACGAGATCTCGTTCGGCATCACCCCCGGCCGCGGCACCACCGTTCACCTGCGCAAGCGGCTCGACTGGGAAGACGAGGCCGACACCCGCTCCCGCGAGCTCGCCGCGGTCTGAAAGATCGGCTTCGCGCCACCCCGGCTCAGGCTGTGTTTCCCGGCGTGCTCCGCCATCAAAGTATGGTCCTCGCTCCGCTCGGGCGTTCCACCGTGCCGGGCTGCGCCCGGCGGCTAACGCCGACCGGTCCGAGTCGTGAGCCTCGATGGAGTGGTCACCTCGTTGACCATGGCGCAGGCGGTCCCGAGAAGGGTTGGACCGGGACGTGGGCACACCCGCACGGCCCTCGTGGGATTTCGACGACCAGGTCGACTTCACGCTGATCCCCGCTCCATCGCTGCCGCACGCCCGGCAGGCCACCCCAGGCATGCCCATGGTTGACATGTGACCTTTTGGTCACCTATTTTGCCGTAGTGAGCGAGGACGACCTGGTTTTCAAGGCACTCGGCGATCCGACCCGCCGGTTCCTGCTCGACCTCCTGTTCGCCCGGGACGGGCGGACGCTGGGCGCGCTGGAGGCCGAGGTCGAGATGACCCGGTTCGGTGTCGCCAAGCATCTGCGGATGCTGGAGGACGCGGGGCTGGTGGTAGCGCGCCGATCGGGGCGGGAGAAGCTGCACTTTCTCAACCCTGTGCCGATCCGGTTGATCCACGACCGGTGGATCGACAAGTACACCGAGCGCTCCGCGGCGGCGCTCGCCGATCTCAAGCAGGAACTGGAGCGACGAACCGTGTCATCAACCACCGACACTCCGGACGACAGCGCGATCATCCAGGTCTACCAGGTGTACATCAAGGCGACCCCGCAGGCCATCTGGGAGGCCATCACCACACCCGGATGGACGGCGAAGTTCGGCTTCCAGTCACCCGTCGCGTACGAGCTGCGTCCCGGCGGCTCCTTCCGCGCCATGGCCAGCGACGCCATGAAGCAGCGCGGGGCTCCCGAGGTCGTGCTCGACGGCCAGGTCATCGAGGCCGATCCGCCCTGGCGGCTCGTGCAGACCTGGCGGGCGTTGTTCATGGGCGAGGACTTCACCCGCCTGACCTACGAGATCGAAGAGGACGGCGCAGGCGTCTCCAAGCTGACCGTCACCCACGACGTCACAGGCGCGCCCCGCACCGGGGACCAGAGTGCCGGTCGCATCCCCGAAGCCGGCGGCGGCTGGAACCAGGTCCTCAGCGACCTCAAGACCCTGCTGGAGACCGGCCGCTCCCTCTACGGCTGAGGCCCGGTGACTCCTTCCCATGACGACGACCACAGGAGCCCCCTTGTCCACTGACTCCCCCACCCCCGCCGTTCCGGCCCGTGCCCTTCTCGCCTGTGGCGTGGTGGCCGGCCCGCTCTTCGTCCTGATGATCGCCGGCCAGGTGCTGACCCGCGACGGGTTCGACGCCCGCCGTCATCCGCTCAGCATGCTGAGCCTGGGCGAGCACGGCTGGATCCAGACCGCGACGTTCGTGGTCTGCGGGTTGCTCGTGCTGGCCTCTGTCGCCGGCCTGCGTCGCGTGTTGGAACCTGGGACCTTGGGCCGGACCTGGGGCACCTGGCTCCTGGCCGGCTACGGGGCCAGCCTGATCTGGGCCGGGATCTTCCCCACCGACCCGGCTTACGGGTACCCGCCGGGAACCCCCGACAGCGCTCTCCAGGTGAGCTGGCACGGCCTGCTGCACTCCTTCGCCCCTGTCGGGATGGGACTGGCGCTGAGCGTGGCGTGCCTGGTGTTCGCCCGCCGGTTCGCCCGCGAAGGCCGGCGCGGCTGGGCGGCCTACAGTGTCGTGGCCCCCGCCACGTACCTGGTCCTGGGGTTCGCCGCTTTCCCCACGCAGGACTTCCGGCTCATGCTGGCCGGTGGCGCGGTGATCTGGACCTGGGCCGCCGCCCTGTGCCTCACCACGATGACCCGACGTCCCGCCCTCGCCGAGCGCGGACAGGAGTCGCGGACCCGATGAGCGAGCAAGCCGTGGACGAGTACGTCGCCACCAGGGTCCCCGTCACCCACCGGCCCACCGTCGAGGCCCTGCGCGAGCTGATGAGACAGCATGCGCCCGACGCCCGGGAGATGATCGCCTACGGATCGCCCGCCTGGCGGGGCGACAGGATCCTGGCGATCATCAGCGCCTGCAGCACGCACATCACCTTCGCCTTCGACCGCGGAGCCGAGTTCGCCGACGCCCATGGTCTGCTCCAGGGCGCAGGGAAGAGAACGCGGCACGTCAAGATCAGAACTCCGGAGGACCTCGACCACGACGCCCTGCGCGATTACATCCATCAGGCCGTCGAGCTCGACCGGCAGTAAGACCGCCGAGCGTGCTGCCGAAGGCTCCCAGGCTCTCTCAGGGTCGCGGGGTCCCGGGATGCACGGTGGCCCGCCCGGCCCGGTCGAGGGCGGCACGCGCGCGGATCGCGCCGTCATGGGTGAGCACGTAGTAGTGCCGGGCGCGGCGGCCCTCCGCCAGGCGCTCGGCCGGGGCCTCCTCGCGCCGTTCGAGCCAGCCGAACTCGCGCTCCAGGCGGGCGAGGATCGGGTAGACGGTGCCCGGGTGCTGACGTGTCTCCTCGCACAGTTCCAGCCCGTAACGGCGCCTGGCCGGATCCGCCAGCATCACTTCCAGCACGAGCATGGCGGGCAAGGTCATGCGCGGGCTGTCGGTCATCGTCGCATTCTGTACGCACAGCACGGGGTGTGCCAGGGGTGGGCCGGTGACATCCTCCTGTTCGGGCCGGAAGCGCGGAGGGTGATGAGGAGCATGGGGCCGTACCCGATAACCTGAGGTGACCGCCGCCCGCCATGGAGATGGCGGCTGCGCAACTCCTCGGAGGGGACAACAGTCATGAGCGCTGCCCGTGTGGGCGTAGTGACGTTTCCAGGCACACTCGACGACCAGGATGCCGCCAGAGCCGTGCGCCTCGCGGGCGGGGAGGCGGTGCCGCTGTGGCACGCCGACCGCGATCTGAAGGGGGTCGACGCGGTTTTCCTGCCGGGCGGCTTCTCGTACGGCGACTATCTGCGGTGCGGGGCCATCTCGCGGTTCGCGCCGCTGATGGAGGAGATCGTGCCCGCGGCGCGGGCGGGGCTGCCGGTGCTGGGCACCTGCAACGGGTTCCAGATCCTGTGCGAGGCTCACCTGCTGCCGGGCGCGCTGACGCGTAACGCCTCGCTCCACTATGTCTGCCGTGACCAGCGGGTGCGTATCGAGACGTCCGGCACGGCGTGGACGAACGCGTACGAGCCGGGCCAGGAGATCACCCTGCCCGTCAAGCACGGCGAGGGCCGCTACGTGGCCGACGCGGAGACCGTGGCCGAGCTGGAGGCTTCCGGTCGGGTCGTGGTCCGCTACGTGGGCGGCAACCCCAACGGCTCGCTCAACGACATCGCCGGGGTCCGCAACGAGGCGGGCAACGTCGTCGGCCTGATGCCGCACCCGGAGCACGCGGTCGAGGAGCTGGTCGGCGCGCCGGGCACCGACGGTCTCGGCTTCTTCACCTCCGTTCTCAAGAAGCTGGTGGACGCATGAGCACCGACTCCGTCAGCCGTGCGGCGGCCACCCCCGACGAGCCGATGCCCTTCGCCGAGCTGGGCATGAAGCAGGACGAGTACGACCGGGTCCGCGAGATCCTGGGCCGCCGTCCGACCGGCTCGGAGCTGGCCATCTACAGCGTCATGTGGTCCGAACACTGCTCCTACAAGTCGTCGAAGGTGCATCTGAAGCAGTTCGCCACCAAGGCGCCGCATTCCGACGCGCTGCTGGTGGGCATGGGCGAGAACGCCGGCGTGGTCGACATCGGCGACGGCTGGGCCGCCACGTTCAAGATCGAGTCGCACAACCACCCGTCGTACGTCGAGCCGCACCAGGGCGCCGCGACCGGGGTCGGCGGGATCGTCCGCGACATCATGTCGATGGGCGCGCGCCCGATCGCGGTGATGGACTCGCTGCGGTTCGGCGGCGCCGACCAGGTCGACACCCGCCGGGTGCTGCCGGGCGTGGTGGAGGGCATCGGCCACTACGGCAACTGCCTGGGCCTGCCCAACATCGGCGGGGAGGTGGTCTTCGACCCGTGCTACATCGGCAACCCGCTGGTCAACGCGCTCTGCGTGGGCCTGCTCCGCAAGGACCAGATCAAGCTGGCGACCGCGCCGGGGCCGGGCAACAAGGTGGTGCTGTTCGGCGCCTCGACGGGGCCTGACGGCATCGGCGGCGCGAGCGTGCTGGCGAGCGCGACGTTCGAGGACGAGTCGCAGGCCAAGCGGCCGGCGGTCCAGGTGGGCGACCCGTTCATGGAGAAGCTGCTCATCGAGTGCTGCCTGGAGCTGTACGCGGCCGACGTGGTCGTCGGCATCCAGGACCTCGGCGCGGCCGGGGTCTCCTGCGCCACCACCGAGCTGGCCGCCAAGGGCACCGGCGGCATGGACGTCGACCTCAACCTGGTCCCGCTCCGCGATCCCTCCCTGCGCCCGGAGGAGATCCTGATGAGCGAGTCGCAGGAGCGGATGATGGCCGTGGTCCGTCCGGCCGACATCCCGGCGTTCATGGCGATCTGCGAGAAGTGGGACGTCCCGGCCACGGTCATCGGCGAGGTGACCGACACCGGCCGGCTGGTGATGACCTGGGACGGCGAGGTCATCGTCGACATCCCGCCGGGCACCGCGGCCGACGAGGGCCCCGTCTACGAGCGCCCGTACCACGAGCCGTCGGGCCAGGCGGCGCTCAACGCCGACACCCCCGACCGCCTGGAGCGGCCGTCCGACCTGCGGGCGACGCTGCTGCGGCTGCTCGGGTCGCCCAACCTGGCGTCGAAGGAGTGGGTGACCAGCCAGTACGACCGGTACGTACGGTCCAACACGGTGCTCGCGCAGCCCGCCGACGCCGGCATGCTCCGCGTCGCGGAGGACATCGAGGGCGCCGAGCCGACCACCCGCGGCATCGCGCTGGCGACCGACGGCAACGGCCGTTACGCCAAGCTCGACCCGTACGCGGGGGCTCAGCTCGCGCTGGCCGAGGCGTACCGCAACGTGGCCGTCACCGGCGCCAGGCCGCTGGCCGTCACCAACTGCCTCAACTTCGGCTCGCCGGAGGACCCCGAGGTGATGTGGCAGTTCGCCGAGGCGGTGCGCGGCCTGGCCGACGCCTGCCGCGCCCTGGGCGTGCCGGTGACCGGCGGCAACGTGTCCTTCTACAACCAGACCGGTGCGACCGCCATCAACCCGACCCCGGTGGTCGGCGTGCTGGGTGTGATCAACGACGTGGCCAGGCGGGTGCCGACCGGCTTCACCGGCGAGGGGCTGCGGGTGGCGCTGCTGGGCGAGACGCGGGCCGAGTTCGGCGGCTCGGAGTGGGCGCACGTCGAGCACGGCCACCTGGGCGGCCTGCCGCCCGAGGCGGACTTGGAGGCGGAGCAGGCGCTGGGCCGGGTGCTGGTCGAGGCGGCCGGGCGGGGCCTGCTGGCGGGCTCGCACGATCTGTCCGACGGCGGTCTCGCGATCGCGCTGGCGGAGTCGTGCATGGCGCGCGGCGTCGGCGCCGAGGTGACGCTGACCGGCGACCCGTTCACCGAGCTGTTCAGCGAGTCGGCGGCCAGGGCGCTGGCCGTGGTGCGGCCGGAGGCGTTCGACGAGCTGGCCAGGCTCTGCGCCGAGCAGGACGTGCCGTGCTACGGGCTCGGCGTCACCGGCGGGACGTCGCTGGTGGTCGAGGGCGTGCTGGAGGTGCCGGTCGAGGAGCTGCGGGAGAAGCACGCGGCCACGCTGCCGGCGCTGTTCGGCTGACCCGTCGTACGAAGAAAGGGCCGGTACGCGCCCCGTACCGGCCCCTTCGGTGTGTCAGGAGCTCTTCTTCAGGCACACCACGAAGACGGTGCCGCTCGTCTGGCCCTGGCCCTGGATCGTGACGGTCCAGGTGCCGGAGCCGGTGGGGGCGCTGGCGATGACCTGCGTGCCCGAGCTGACGGCGAAGCCGCCGCCGGTCGCCAGGTCACCCTGGTTGCAGTTGGCGCTGGCGCCGCTGCGGGAGAACTGCTGCGTCTTGGTGTAGGTCGTCAAGGTGACGGAGCCCTTGCCGTCCTTGCCGTCCTTGCCGGGCTCGCCCTTCTCGCCCTTCGGTCCCTGAGGGCCGGTCTCACCCTTCGGGCCGGCCGGGCCCGTGTCGCCCTTGGGGCCCTGCTCGCCCTGCTCCCCCTTCGGGCCGGACGGCCCGAAGTCGCCCTTCGGGCCCTGGACGCCCTGCTTGCCCTGGGGACCGCGCAGGCCGCGCGGACCCTGGGCGCCGGTGTCGCCCTTGGGACCCTGCGGGCCGGTGTCGCCCTTCGGGCCGGAGGTGACCGCGGTCTGGGTCACGGTCTCGCCGCCGCCGATCTTCATGCGGATCTCGGTCGTCCGGCACTTGGCCGTCGGGTTGACGATCCGGACGTACCGCGTCTTCTTGTGCACGCAGGCGGTGACCTCTCCGGCCGCCGCCGCGGTGGTGGCAGAGGAGGAGGCGGCTGCGGCGCCGCCCACGGTCAGGAGCGAGGCGGCAAGCGCGCCCACCGCGGCCACGCGCAGAATCTTCATCGTTGGTCCCTCTCGGATACGGATTACTCGTGATTCACACGCTTCACACGTTCCACAGGATTACCTGTTCACATAACGTGTCGATTACGGAACAGAACGTGACATGGAGGGCTGACGTTACTTGACTCGTCAAGAATGTTGATGCCGGTAAAAGGACGCATTGGCAGGCCCCGTACCGCGTGGATAATCGGGGGGTGCCGACACCCGCGCCCTACCTTCCCCCCGCCACCCAGCCGGTGCGCGGGGTGGTCTGGGTGATCCATCTGTCGCTGCCCCTGCTCGGGTTCTGGCTGCTCATCGCGCAGCCGCACCTGAACGTCGAATGGCAGCACAACCCCAGCCACTTCTGGATGATCGTGATCGTCGCCGGGCTGAACGTCGGGCTCGGCACGCTCATCAGCGAGGCCTCGCGCCGGCGGCAGGACGCCCGCCTGTTCCTGGTCTCCATGGTGTTCATCAGCAGTGCCGGTTTCTTCTTCCTGCACGGCCTGGCCACCCCCAAGGTGATCCTGCCGACCGGGTCGCTCGGGTTCGACCTGGGGCAGGCGGTCGGGCTGACGATCGCCTCCGGGTTCGCGTTCGCCTCGGCGCTGCCGCTGGGCGAGCAGGCCGCGGGGCGCGTCTTACGTGCCCAGCACCTGATCCGGGGCGTGCTCTTCGGGTTCATGGCCCTATGGGGCCTGGCCTCGCTCATCCCCGACATCACGCCGCTCAGCCGGCCGCCGCTGACGGACCCGGTCGCCTGGCTGGTGTGGCTGTCGGTGCCGGGGCTCATCCTCTACGCGGCGGCCAGCATGATGATGTTCGCCCTCCACCGGCGGCGCCCGTCGCCCATGCTCATCAGCCTGATCACCGCCTACGCGCTGCTGGCCGAGTCCATGGTCGCCGGGATGCCGCAGCTCAACTGGCACCTGACGTGGTGGGAGTGGCACGTCCTGCTGACCTTCGCCTTCGCGTTCGTGGCCTACAGCGCCTACCTGCAGTTCAGGCGTGAGGGGTCGAGCGCCGGCCTGTTCGACTCGGTGGCGCTGTCGGCGACCGTCCGGCGCATCCAGCGCGACTACGACCGCGCGCTGGAGGAGCTGGTCGAGCACGTGCGCCGGGGCGAGCCGCTGGCCGCCGCCCGGCTGTCGGGCAAGTTCCGGCTGAGCGAGGGTCAGGCCGCGGTGCTCGACCGGGCGAGCCGGGCGCTGGCCGACGAACGCGAGCTGTCCGAGCGGCTCGCCGCGCTGGTGGACGTCAGCGCCCAGACCCGCGTCGGCCTGCCCGAGCAGGAGCTGCTGGCCACCGCGCTGGAGCGGGTCAGGCAGGCGTACGGGGACGTGCGGATCGGCCTGGTGGCCGACGGCCGGGCGCAGATCGGCTCGCGCACGTACGAGTTCGCCGGGCAGTCCCCCGTGCTGCGGGACGACCGGGTCGCGTTCCCGCTCACCGTCAAGAACCGGCTGGCCGGAGTGCTGGAGGTGCCGGTCGGCCGCACCGCGCAGGACGAGGCGCTGGCCGCCACCCTGGCCGGGCAGCTGTCCATCTCGATGGAGAACGCCCGGCTCTACGGTGAGCTCAACACGCTCTTCCGCCAGTACATGTCGCCCGACGTGGCCAACGCGCTGCTCGCCGACCCGTCGCAGGCCGAGCTGGGCGGCCAGGTCAAGGAGCTGACCGCGCTCTTCGCCGACCTCAAGGGGTTCACCACGTTCTCCGAGCGGGTGGCGCCGGGCGAGATCGTGGAGATGCTCAACCGCTACCACACGGCGGCGGTGCCGTGCATCCTCGCCAACGGCGGCACGATCGTGCAGTTCGTCGGCGACGCGCTGCTGGCCCTGTTCAACGCCCCGGCCACGCAGGCCGACCACGCCAAGGCCGCCTGCCGGGCCGCGCTGGCGATGCAGCGGGCCGCCGCCGAGGTGGCGGAGGAGATGGCGTGGAAGCGGGTCGACCAGGAGCCGTGGCCGACGTTCCGGGTCGGGGTCAACACCGGGCCGGCGCTGGTGGGCAACATCGGCAGCCCTGAGCTGCGCGGATTCAACGCGATGGGCGACTGCGTGAACGTGGCCTCCCGGCTGGAGTCGCTGGCCGAGCCGGGCACGGTGGTGATCGGGGCGGCCACGCTGAAGGCGCTCGGCGAGGGCGTCACCGTGCGGCCACTGGGCAAGCTGAGCCTGAAGGGCAAACAGGAGCTCGTCGAGGCGTACGTTCTCACGACAATGCGATAGCTACAGCGCTCTTCGTACGGACATAATCGGGCGCATGAAGGCAGAGTCCGGCGAGTTCCTCTCCATGCTCACCGACGATGAGATCGAGGCCCTGCGCGCGGCCGGCCGGCCGCGCAGGTGGGACCGCGGGACGACGGTCATGTCGGAGGGCGACACCTCCGACTGGGTGCTCGTGCTCACCGAGGGCCGGGTCAAGGTGTCCTCCCACACCACGAGCGGCACCGAGGTGGTGCTGGCCGTGCGCGGGCCCGGCGGGCTGCTGGGCGACATGTCGGCCATCGACGGCTCCCCCCGTTCGGCCACGGTGACCGCGCTGGAGCCCATCTCCGGCATCGTGGTCCGCGACTTCGCCGGGTTCCTCCAGGCGCACGGGCGGATCGCGGTGCTGCTCATGCAGATGGTCACCGGCAGGCTGCGCGACGCCGACCGCAAGCGCATCGAGTACGGCGCGTTCGACACCACAGGCCGGGTGGCCACCCGGCTGATCGAGCTGGCCGAGCGCTACGGCGAGAAGACCAACAGCGGGGTCCGGGTCGCGCTGCCGCTGTCGCAGGACGAGCTGGCCGGGTGGACCGGCGCGTCCAGGGAGGCGGTCAGCAAGGCGCTGCGCACGTTACGCGACCGGGGGCTGATCGAGACCGGGCGGCGCCGGGTCGTCATCCACGACCTGGAGGGACTCAAGAAACGCGCTCGGTGAACTGCATTCTAGAATAACCTTCACCCGGCTGACCGCAGGCGTACGTCGTACGTCATAGTGGAAGGCATGGTCGCCGTCACCCCCGATCAGGCCCGGTTACGTTACGCGTGGCGCGTGTGCTCGGTCACCAGTCTGGGGCTGATCCTCATCGGCATGGCCGGCAGCACGCTCAACGTGGCCCTGCCGACCGTCGTGCGGCACTTCCACGCCACCCCGTTCCAGTCGGGGTGGATCCTGCTGGCCTTCCTCCTGACCAACACCGCGAGCCTGCTGTTCTTCGGCCGGGTGGCCGACCTGATCGGCCGGCGGGAGGTCTACCTGACCGGGTTCGCCCTGTTCACCCTGGCCTCGCTGCTCGCCGGGTTCTCGCCCGACGTGTGGTTCCTGGTCGGCATGCGGGTGGTGCAGGCCGTGGGCGCGGCGATGATCCTGGCCAACGGCACCGTCATCATCACCGAGGCGTTCCCGCCCGACCGGCTCAGCCAGGGCATGGGCGTCTACATGGGCACCCTGTCGGTGGCGCAACTGGCCGGGCCCACGCTGGGCGGCCTGATCGCGTCCACCGCGGGCTGGCAGTGGATCTTCTGGGTGAACGTGCCCGCCGGGCTGCTGGCCCTCACCTGGGGGGCGATCACGCTGCGCAAGATGCCGCGCGGGCCCAGGCGGCCGGTGGACGCGCTGGGCAACGCGCTGGTGTTCGCGGCGCTCTCGGCGGTGCTGCTGGCCCTGTCGGAGGCCGGGTCGAGGGGCCTGGGCAGCCCGCTGGTCCTGGCCGGGGCGGGCGTGTTCGCGGTGCTGGTGCCGTTGATCGTGCTGGTGGAGCGGCGGGCCGCCCATCCGGTGCTGGACCTGCGGTTGTTCGGCGGGCGGATGCTGGCCTGCGCGAACCTGGCCTCCTTCTGCAACGCGATCGCCAGGGCCTCGCTGATCCTCGTGGTGGCGCTCTACTTCCAGGCGGCCCGGGGGCTGGACGCGTTCGAGGCCGGGCTGAGCGTGCTGCCGGTGCCGGTCGGCATGGGGCTCGCCTCGCCGATCGTGGGCGCGCTCGGCCGGAAGGTGTCACCGTACGCGCTGTCCATCGGCGGGGCGCTGATGAGCTCGGCCGGGCTCGGCGCGCTCCTGCTGGCGACCGACCCGGGCACCCCGTACTCGGTGATCGGGCTCGGGCTGTTCGTGGCCGGCTGCGGCAGCGGCACGTTCCTGACGGGCAACACCACGCAGGTGATGGGCGCGCTGCCGAGCGGGAGCCTGGGCGTGGTGAACGGGTTCAGGCTGATGGTGATGAACGTCGGGGTCGTGCTCAGCGTCGGCCTGTCGCTGAGCGTGCTCGGCAGCGCGGTCGGCCCGCAGGTGCGGGCCCAGGTGTACGCGGGCACCCTGTCACGGCTCTCACCGGTGGCGCTCGACCAGCTCATGGCCGGCTTCCAGCGGACGTACGCGGTGCTGTTCGCGGTGGCGCTGGCCGGCGCCGCGCTCGCCGCCCTGGCCCGCTCGCCTCGTTAGCGCCTGGCCGCCAGGGCCTCGACGCCGGCCAGGATCAGGTCGACGCCGAACGTGTCGTACAGGTGTGGCGAGTTCTGGACCATGGGACCGGCCATCGCCACGAGGTTGGGGTAGCGGTCGGCGGGGAGCGACTCGATGGCCAGCCGCTTGACCCGGACGATCTCCGCGACCTCTTCCGGCGTGCGACTGGCGTCGAAGTGGACCGGGGCGTCGGCGATGGAGATGGCGCCCTGCAGCAGGTATTTCGTGATCAGGCAGCTCTCCTCGGGCGTGAACCCGGCGGACGCGGCCAGGCCGAGCGTCTCGTCCCAGACGGCCAGGAAGGCCGGCACCTCGGTCTGGTTGATCTGCTCCAGCACGTTCTTGGCGCACGGGTGGGCGCGCAGGGTGCGGATCAGCCTCTCCATCAGGTCGCGCAGCCGGTCCTGCCACGGGCGGTCGTCGGCGGGGCGGAAGGCGAAGCCGGCGATGAGGTGGCCGGCCATGCCGATGAGCAGCTGCTCCTTGTTCTTGAAGTGCCAGTAGAGGGCCATCGGAGTGACGCCCAGGTCGGTGGCCAGGCGCCTGATGGTCACCGCGTCCAGCCCCTCGGCGTCACCGATCTGCAGGGCGCGCTCGATGATCGCGTCCGCGGAGAGTTTTCCCATCACGGTTGACAACTATACGCTGTACACGTTCTCCTATACGGCGTACAAGTACTACGTATAGGGGGCAGACGATGGAGCGACGATGGGTCGCGCTGGGCGCGGTGACGCTCGGCACCTTCATGACGTACCTGGACAACAACGTGGGGAACGTCGCGTTGCCGACGATCCAGCGCGACCTCGGGCTGACCCTGTCCGGGCTGGAATGGATCGTGAGCTCGTACATCCTGGTCTTCGCCGGGCTGATGCTGGTCGGCGGGCGGCTGGCGGACGTGTTCGGGGCGCGGCGGGTGTTCCTCGCCGGGCTGGCCGTCTTCACCGCGGCCTCGCTGGCGGCGGGGCTGGCCGCCTCGGGCGGGGCGCTCATCGCCGCCCGCGCCGTCCAGGGCGTCGGCGCCGCGCTGCTCACCCCGACGGCGCTGTCGCTGATCACCCAGCTCTTCCCCGAACCGGGCGAGCGGGGCCGGGCCGTCGGCGTCTGGAGCGCCGCGGGCGCGCTGTCCATGGCCCTCGGGCCCGTCACCGGTGGCTTCATCAGCGAGAACCTGCACTGGGGCTGGATCTACCTGATCAACGTGCCGATCGGGATCGCGACCTCCGCCCTGGCGCTGTGGGCGGTCCGGCCGGCCTTCGCCCGCGTCCGGCGTGGCCTCGACCTGCCCGGCCTGGCCACCTCGGCGACCGCGCTGCTCGCTCTCACGTACGCGCTCATCGAGGGCGAGGCGGCGGGCTGGACGTCGGCGCCGATCCTGGGCGCGTTCGGCCTGGCGGCGGCGGCCGGGCTGGCGTTCGCGGCGGTGGAGGCGCGGGCCGCGGAGCCGATGATCGACCTGTCGCTGTTCCGGTCGCGGCGGTTCACCGGCGGCACCCTGACCAGCGGCATCTGGTCGTTCGGCGTGTTCGGGATCTACTTCTTCAGCGCGCTGTGGCTGCAGAACGTGCTCGGCTTCACGCCCACCGAGGCCGGGGCCGCGTTCGTGCCGATGGCGCTGCTCATGGGCACGGTGGCGGTGCTGTCCTCGCGCGTCAGCGCCGCGCTGGGCATCGGGCGCACCGTGGCGCTCGGGATGGCGCTCAAGGGCGCCGCGATCTTCATGCTCTCCGGCATCGGCGCGGACGGGACGTACGCGGACGTGCTGCCGTGGTTCCTGATGTACGGGCTCGGCGGCGGCCTGCTGGTGCCGCTCACCGCGGCGGTGCTCGACGGGATGCCGGCGGGCCGCTCCGGCGTGGCCTCGGGCGTGCTGAACGTGTCTCGGGAGGTGTTCGGGCTGCTCGGCATCACCGTGCTGGGCGCGGTGCTGACCGCCAGACAGGCGGCCAGTGGCGGCGCGCCGCTGACCGCGTTCCTGGACGGCTACCAGTTCACGCTGGTGATCGCGGGAGGCGTGCTGCTCGCGGCCATCCCGGTCGCCCTCCACACGCTGCGCGCGGACCGTGCCGAGCCGCCCGTCGCCGAGCCTCAGGCGGCGACGGCGGGCTCGGCGAACTGAGTGCGGTACAGCTCCTCGTAGCGGCCCCCGGCCGCGAGCAGCTCGGCGTGCGTGCCGCGCTCGATCACCCGGCCGTCCTCGACGACCAGGATGACGTCGGCGGCGCGGATCGTGGACAGCCGGTGCGCGATCACCACCGCGGTCCGCCCGTCGAGCGCCTCGGCCAGGGCCTCCTGCACCGCCGCCTCGTTGGTCGAGTCGAGCGCGGCCGTCGCCTCGTCCAGGATGACCACCCGCGACCTGGCCAGCAGCAGCCGGGCGATCGTCAGACGCTGACGCTCGCCGCCCGACAGCCGGTAGCCGCGCTCGCCGATGACCGTGTCCAGCCCGTCGGGCAGGGCCTCCACCAGGGCGCCCAGCCTGGCGCGGCGCAGCGCGTCCCACAGCTCCTCGTCGGGCGCGTCCGGCCGGACGAACAGCAGGTTGTTCCTGATCGTGTCGTGGAACAGGTGGCCGTCCTGGGTCACCATGCCGAGCGTCTCCCTGATGGAGTCGGCGGTCAGGTCGCGCACGTCCACGCCGCCGATCCGGACCGCGCCCGCGTCCACGTCGTACAGCCTCGGGATGAGCTGGGCGATCGTCGACTTGCCCGCGCCGGACGAGCCGACCAGGGCCACCATCTGACCGGGCGCCGCGGTGAAGGAGACGCCGTGCAGCACCTCCACGCCGCCTCGGGTGTCGAGCGCGGCCACCTCCTCCAGCGAGGCGAGCGACACCTTGTCGGCCGACGGGTACGCGAACCGTACGTCGTCGAACTCGACCGACACCGGACCGTCCGGCACCGCCCGCGCGCCCGGCCTGTCCTTGATCAGCGGCTCCAGGTCCAGCACCTCGAAGACCCGCTCGAAGCTGACCAGCGCGCTCATCACGTCCACCCGGGCGCTGGCCAGGGCGGTCAGCGGCGAGTAGAGCCGGGTGATCAGCAGCGCCAGCGCCACCACCGAGCCCGGGTCCAGCCGCCCGACCAGCGCGTAGTAGCCACCGAGCCCGTAGACCAGCGCCAGGGCCAGCGAGGAGACCACCGTCAGCGCGGTGACGAACACCGACTGCGTCATGGCCGTGCGCACCCCGATGTCGCGCACCCGCCCGGCCCGCGCCGTGAACTCCGCCGACTCCCTGGCGGGCCGGCCGAACAGCTTCACCAGCGTCGCGCCCGGCGCCGAGAACCGCTCGGTCATCTGGGTGCCCATGGCCGCGTTGTGGTCGGCGGCCTCCCGCCGCAGCCGGGCGATCCTGACCCCCATCCGGCGGGCGGGCAGCACGAACACCGGGAGCAGCAGCAGCGCCAGCAGCGTGATCTGCCACGACAGCGAGATCATCACGCTGACCGCAAGCACCAGCGTCACCACGTTGCCCACGATGCTTGAGAGCGTGTCGGTGAACGCCCGCTGCGCCCCGATGACGTCGTTGTTGAGCCTGCTCACCAGCGCGCCCGTACGCGTCCGGGTGAAGAAGGCGATGGGCATGCGCTGCACGTGGTCGAAGACCGCCGTGCGCAGGTCCAGGATCAAACCCTCGCCGAGGCCCGCCGACAGCCACCGGGCCACCAGCCCCAGCCCGGCCTCGGCCAGCGCCAGGCAGGCGATCAGCCCGGCGAGTCCGGTCACCACGCCGATCGGCTCCCCCGCGCCGATCGCGTCGAGCACCCGGCCGGCCAGCACCGGCGGGGCCACCGCGAGCGCCGCCATCACCACGCTCAGGGCCAGGAAAACCGCGATTCTCCCGCGATGCGGCCGGGCGAAGCCCCAGACGCGGCGGAGCGTCGCCTTCGAGATCGGGCGACGCTCCAGTTTGTTGTCCAGTGAATACAGCTGATGCCAGGCGGTCACTTCCATGCTCATGGCATGGAGGCTAAGACCTAAAGTTATATTGAGGTCAAGAACCGATCTTCCTGCCGCGCTCGTGCCACACCACCGCCACCGACGGCCGCGGCTGACTGCCCTCCCCGTCCGGCCAGCGGCTGGCGGGCCGGTCAGGGGTCGCGCCGTCCGCCTCGCCCGGGTGCTGCACCGCGACCCAGACGCTCCGCCCGTCCTCGCTGATCAGCGGGCCGCAGGTCTCGGCGGCGACCGGCACGCTGAGGAACTGGCGTACGTGGCCGCGTTCCCGGCCCTGGACCGGCATCACGAACAGGCCGTCGTTGGCGCCGAGCGCGTTGCCGTCGGTCGAGATCCACAGGTTGCCGTCGGGGTCGAAGGCCAGGTTGTCCGGGCAGGAGATCGGCGACACCCGGCTCTTGTCGAACCCGGCGAAGTAGGTCGAGGCGTCCCCCGGGTCACCGCAGACCAGCGGGACCGACCAGGCGAACGTCGTGGCCGCCGCGTCGTCGCGCCGCTCGACCAGCTCAAGCACGTGGCCGTGCTTGTTGGCGGCGCGCGGGTTGGCCTCGTCCGCCTGGGCCGGGGTGCGGTTGGCGTTGTTGGTCAGCGCGACGTAGACGGCGCCGGTCACCGGGTTGCGCTCCACGTCCTCGGGACGGTCCATCTTGGTGGCCGCCACCTTGTCGGCGGCGCTGCGGGTGTGGACCAGCACCTCGGCGGCCGTCATGCCCTCGACGAACGACCTGTCGCCGCTGACCAGCGGGATCCACTCGCCGGTTCCGTCGAAGGCGCCGTCGGACGGCAGCCTGCCGGAGCCGTCGAGCTCCTGCTCCGGGCTGTCGCCGGTGAACCTCGCCACGTAGAGCGTGCCCTCGTCCAGCAGGCCGCGGTTGTGCCGGTCGTTCCCACGTACGTAGCGGCCCTTGGAGACGAACTTGTAGACGTACTCGAACCGCGAGTCGTCGCCCATGTAGACGACGAGCCGGCCGTCACGGGCCAGCGTGGTGGTCGCGGCCTCGTGCGCGAAGCGGCCCAGCGCGGTCCGCTTGACCGGCGTCGCGTCGGGGTCGAACGGGTCGATCTCCACGATCCACCCGAACCGGTTCACCTCGTTCGGATGCTTCTCCAGGTCGAAGCGCTCGTCCACGCGGTCGAACCGGCGGCCCGAGACGCCCGACGGGATGCTGTAGCGGGCGATGTACGGCTTCTGCGCCTCCGGGACCTTGTCACCGTTGACGAAGTACTGGTTGAAGTTCTCCTCGGCGGTCAGCACCGTGCCCCACGGGGTGGTGCCGCCTGCGCAGTTGTTCAGCATGCCGACCGGCCTGACGCCCGCGGGGTCGGCGGCCGTCCTGAGCAGGTCGCTGCCGGCGGCGGGGCCGGTGAACCGCATCGGCGTCGACACCGTGACCCGCCGGTTGTAGCGGCGGCGCCCCCGGGTGACGAGCCGCCACTCGCCAGTGCCGCGGACCCGCTCCACCTCGACCACCGAGCCGCCGTGTGCCGCCATCGCGATCCTGATCTGGTCCTCGGAGGCCGCGGCGCCGCCGGTGTAGCCGCGGAACATCAGGTTCTCGTCGGTGTACTCGTGGTTCACCCAGAGCAGGCCCCGGTCCCGGCCCAGCGGGAAGAACGTCACGAAGTCGCAGTTGTAGCCGAACTGCATGGCCTGGGCCTCGGGCGTCTGGTTGTCGAAGTCGAACTCCGGCGCGCCAGGCAGCACCGGGTCACCCCAGCGCACCACCGCCGCCGCCCGGTACCCGGCCGGCACCCGCAGCGCGTCGTCCGTGTTCGGCGCCACCGGCTCGAACCTGAGGCCCTTGCGTGCGCCGCCACGCCTGCCCGGGTCGGCCGCCGCCGGGGCCGCCCCCAACGCCGCCCCGGCCCCCGTCACCAGCGCGCCCAGCGCCCCGGCCCGCAGCACGCCCCGGCGCGACAACGCCCTCTCCACCACCTCGCCGAAGTACGGGTTGTCACTGATGTTGGCCACCTCGTGCGCGCACTGGTCGCCGCAACGGAACTGACAGGTCATCGCGGATCGGCCACCCTTGTGCGGGGTGGAAAGCAGCGGCAGCAGCCGGCGCGGCGACAGGTTCGCCACAAGGTCCTCCAAGGTAGTGCGCGGTTCTCCCGCCGGGACGCTACGGTCGCCATCCCAACCCCTGGTGAACGAACACCGCCTCCTCGATGAACGCTTTACCCTCCGCGCCCGACGGACCGTGGAGAGGAAGGCTTGGCACCCCGCACCCCTGGAAGATCGTTGAGAGGAACGCTTGGCACTCAGCTCCGGCGCCCGGAGGACAATGGAGCGGTGCCGCCACGCAAGCTCGACCCGGAGAAACTGAGAGCCGCCCTCGACGACCAGCTCGTCGCGCTCGACCAGCCGCCCTACGACGGGCCCGCCACGGCCCTCGCCGACGCGCTCGTCACCGCCGTGCGGGCCGCCTACGACCGCGGCCTCCAGCCCGAGCGCGCGGCAGCCAGGTTTGCCGTGCGCCACCTGCTCGACCGGCTCGCCACCATCGCGCCCGGCCGCACCGTCGAGGTCCGCGTCCCGCCGTACGCCGCCGTCCAGGCCGTCGCCGGCCCCCGCCACACCCGCGGCACCCCGCCCAACGTCGTCGAGACCGACCCACGCACCTGGATCGACCTCGCCACCGGCCGCCTCACCTGGTCCGAAGCCCTCGCCCAAGGCACCATCTCCGCCAGCGGCGCCCGCGCCGACCTATCAGACCACCTGCCGCTGTAGCCGGTCCTCCTGGGACACAGGCACAGGCCTGACGGCTTGCCTGTCTGGCGAGGTGCGGGCCCGGCGGGTCCGGTTGTCCGGTCCGGGTCTGCTCGGACGAGGCTGTCAGGGCATGGCCTCAGTTGGGGCCTCGCATCCAGGGGATTCGCTCTTCGAAGCAGCGGTCCGCCAGGCCGCCGGGCAGTTGGCCGCATTCCCGCACGATGTCCCAGAACCAGATGGCCACGGCGCCGAACAGCAGCAACGCCAGCACGCTGAAGGCGATCCCGGTGATCGCGCGGCCCTTACCCACCCGCCGCACCAGCGCCACGATGCCGAACACGATGGACAGGATCGCCGTGAGCAGCCCGGTGAAGCACACGAACACCAGGAACGGGCTCGCCACGCCCAGCACCAGTGACGCGGTCGCCAGCCCGCTGCCGGGTTGCGCCGCCGGCCATCCGCCGTACGGTCCTCCATAGGGGTATCCGCCGCCCGGCGGTCCCCCGTACGGGCTCGACGGCGACGTCCCGGGCACGGCCCCCTGCTCGCCGTACGGGGACCCCGCGCCTTCCGGCCCGCCGTAGGAGCCCTCCGGCCGGCCGTACGGCGAGCCTCCGCCCTCGGACCCGCCATAGGGCGACCCGCCGGATCCCGGAGGAGCCGAGGCCGCGCTTTCCGGCCCGCCGTAAGGCGAGGTCCCGCTCTCGGGATGGCCGTAGGACGGCGCCCCGCCCCCGGGCCCGCCATACGGCGAAGTCCCGCCCTCCGAGGGTCCCCCGTACGGCGAGGGCCCGCCGAAGGCGCTGGGGCCCCCTTCAGACCGCCCCCCATAAGGCTCGCCGCCTTCCGCATGCCCCCCGTGCGGCTCCCCCGACGGCCTCCCACCGGCCGCAGGCCCGCCGTAAGGCCCCCCGCCCTCCGTAGATGCCTCCGCCGGTCCTCTGGCCGACCCCTCAGGAGCCGCAGGCCCGCCGTGAGGCCCCCCGCCCTCCGTAGATGCCTCCGCTGGTCGTCTGGCCGACCCCTCGGGAGCCGCAGATCCGCCGTACGGTCCTACTGCCGCAGAGCCGCCGGGCGGGGTGGCGGTGGGGCTTTCGGGCTCGGGATGGGCTCCGTAGCGGTCCTGGTCGCCGCTTTCCTCGGGGGTGCGGGCACCCTCTTCGGCGCCGCTCTCGGGAGGTGTCCAGTCCTCGCCGTAGGTGGGGATGGTCTCGCCTGGTTGGTAGCGGTGGGCGCCGTAGGGTTGAGGGCTGCCTTCCGGGTGGTCGCGGTGGGCGCCGTACGTCTGAGGTCCGCTGGTCGGGAGCGTGCCGAACACCTGGGTCTCGTCCGCCCCGAGTTCCGGGCGGGTGCCGGAGGGCTCCTCGTAGCGCGAGGGGGGCGGGGCCACGTCAGGGGTGGTTTCGCCCTCGGAGATGTTCTCCCAGCCTGGGTAGGCCGGGGTGCCGCCCGGGGTGGGGTAGGCGCGGCCCGGGTCGCCGCGGCCCGGGATCTCGAACACCGCCGTCTGCTCGGCGTCGCGCTCGTCGGGCACCTGGGTCGGCGGCGGCGCCTCGGGCGACTCGGGCAGGTCCGGATGGCGCGGCTGCGCGGGCCGGACCTCGGGCGCGGGCCCGGGCTCCGGCTCTGGTCGGGGCTCGGGGCGCGGCATGGGCTCCGGACGCGGGGTGGGTTCGGGGCGCGGCGTGGGTTCGGGGCGCACCGGTCCTGGGCCGGGGGCGGGCTGGTCCGGGCGGGGGACGACGGGAGGCTTCGGGGCGAGAGGTTCCTCACCTTCGGCGGGCTCCTCCGTCCCTCCCTGGTCGCCGGACGCGCGAGGCGAGGCCGCCGACGCGTCGTCGGGCTCGTCCGGGGCGCCCTCGGCCCACCAGGGACGGTCCTCGGGGGGATCGGGGTGCTGGTTCGGGTCGCCAGGTGTGGTCACGTCTGCTCTCCCGACGGGGTCTGCATGCCGGATACTTCACCTTTTCGCGGGAGCGGGACTTGAAACCTGGCGACACGGGTAAGTCGGCGGTCATCCTTCTGCAAATGGACGCAGGCCAGCGGGTATGCGGACCCGGGTGTGCGAGCACGGAGTCGGCCGACCTAGACTGAAGCACGTGCTGAAGGGCGACGGCCGGCTCGGCCATGACCTGGACCCCCACGACCGCGCGCCGCAAGACGCCTGCGGCGTGTTCGGCGTTTGGGCGCCAGGCGAGGAAGTTTCCAAACTCACCTACTACGGGCTGTACGCGTTGCAGCACCGCGGCCAGGAGTCCGCGGGCATCGCGGTCAGCGAGGGCAGCCGCATCCTCGTCTACAAGGACATGGGCCTGGTGGCCCAGGTCTTCGACGAGTCGGTGCTCGGCACCCTCCGCGGCCACCTGGCCATCGGCCACTGCCGTTACTCCACCACCGGTTCCAGTGTGTGGGAGAACGCGCAGCCCACGCTGAGCTCGACCGACGTGGGCGGGCTCGCGCTGGCCCACAACGGCAACCTGATCAACACCCCGGTGCTGGCCGAGCGGCTGGCTCCGGGCTCGACCCGGGCGACCACCGACACCGAGGTGCTCACCACGCTGCTCGCGCAGGATCGCACCCGTTCCGTCGAGGACGCGGCGGCGGAGCTGCTGCCGCAGGTCAAGGGCGCCTACTCGCTGGTGTTCATGGACGAGAAGACGCTTTACGCGGCGCGCGACCCGCAGGGCATCCGCCCGCTCGTGCTGGGCAGGCTGGAGCGCGGCTGGGCGGTGGCGTCGGAGACGGCGGCGCTCGACATCGTGGGCGCGACGTTCGTCCGCGAGATCGAGCCTGGTGAGATGCTCACGATCGACGAGCGCGGCGTGCGGTCGCGGCGGTTCGCGCTGGCGGAGCCGAAGGGCTGCCTGTTCGAGTACGTCTACCTCGCCCGTCCCGACACCACCATCGCCGGTCGCGGCGTGCAGGTCACCCGGGTCGAGGTGGGCCGGGTGCTGGCCCGCGAGCATCCGGTGGAGGCCGACCTGGTCATCCCGACGCCCGAGTCGGGCACCCCCGCGGCCGTGGGCTACGCCCAGGAGAGCGGCATCCCGTACGGCCAGGGCCTGGTGAAGAACTCCTACGTCGGCCGCACGTTCATCCAGCCGTCGCAGACGATCCGCCAGCGCGGCATCCGGCTCAAGCTCAACCCGCTGCGCGAGATCGTCGAGGGCAAGCGCCTGGTCGTGGTCGACGACTCGATCGTGCGCGGCAACACCCAGCGGGCCATCGTGAAGATGCTGCGGGAGGCCGGCGCGAGCGAGGTGCACGTACGGATCTCGTCGCCGCCGGTCGCCTGGCCGTGCTTCTACGGCATCGACTTCGCCACCCGCGCAGAGCTGATCGCGGGCTCGCTGTCGGTGGAGGAGATCCGGGCCTCGCTCGGCGCCGACACGCTCGGCTACATCTCGCTCGAAGGGCTGACCAAGGCCACCACGATCCCCGCCGAGCGGCTCTGCCGGGCCTGCTTCGACGGCTCCTACCCGATCCCGATCGACGAGGACAACGTCGGCAAGTTCGTGCTGGAGAGCAAGGCGTGAGCACTTACGAGGCCGCCGGCGTCGACATCGCGGCGGGCGAGCGCGCGGTCGCGCTGATGAAGGACAAGGTGGCCAGGTCGCGCCGGCCGGAGGTGGTCGACGACGCCAGCGGCTTCGCCGGGCTGTTCGACGCCTCGGCGCTGCTGCGGTACCGGCGGCCGCTGCTGGCCACGTCCACCGACGGGGTCGGCACCAAGGTCATGATCGCGCAGCGTTACGGCAAGCACGACACGATCGGCGTCGACCTGGTCGGCATGGTCCTCGACGACCTGGTGGTGTGCGGGGCCGAGCCGCTGTTCATGACCGACTACATCGCCTGCGGCAAGGTCCTGCCGGAGCGCGTCGCGGAGATCGTCGGCGGGGTGGCCGAGGGCTGCCGGCTGGCGGGCGCGGCGCTGGTCGGCGGCGAGACGGCCGAGCATCCCGGCGCGATGGGCCCCGACGAGTACGACCTGGCCGGCGCCGGCACGGGCGTCGTCGAGGCCGACGCGATGCTGGGCCCCGACCGGGTGCGCGAGGGCGACGCGGTGCTGGCGCTGGCGTCGTCGGGCATCCACTCCAACGGCTACTCGCTGGTGCGCCACGTTCTCAAGGAGGCCGACCTCTCGCTCGACGCGGTGCTGCCCGAGCTGGGCCGGCCGCTGGGCGAGGAGCTGCTGGAGCCGACGCGGATCTACTCGCTCGACTGTCTTGAGCTGGCCCGTACGGTCGAGGTCCACGCGTACGCGCACATCACCGGCGGCGGGCTGGAGGGCAACCTGTCCCGTTCGCTGCCCGGCCACCTGGACGCGGTGCTCGACCGCTCGTCGTGGACGCCTCCGGCGATCTTCGAGGTGCTGGCGGGCCACGGCCGCATCGCCCAGGCCGACCTGGACCGCACGTTCAACCTGGGGGTCGGCATGGCGGCGATCGTGCCCGCCGAGGTCGCCGACGAGGCGGTCCGCCTGCTGGTGGGCCGCGGGCTGCCCGCGTGGGTGCTGGGCGAGGTCGTCGCCGGCGAGGGCCGCGCCCGCTACCGCTGACCGCTCTTGGCCCGCTGATAGTGGCGGGCGACGCGGACGCGGTTGCCGCACAGCTCCGGCGAGCACCAGCGGCGGCGCGGGTGCGCGGGCAAGAACAGCATGCGGCAGCCCGGCGCCTCACATGACTTGATCTTCGCCGTGTCGGGCCCGCCGAGCAGGGTGATGGCGGATTCGGCCAGTTCGGCGAGCAGCCGGTCCAGCGGCGGTGCGTCGCGGCGGGTCGTCACCCCTGCGGGGCCGAGTGCCAGGTAGGAGGGGGCGCGGCGGGCGGCCTCGTTCAGCGCGGCGACCGCGCCCGCGGGGGGTTCCGCGCCGTCGGCGGCGGCGGTGATCGCCGTCTCCATCTGCGCCCTGAGGCTCCTGACCGCCTCCGCCCCTTCGTCGGAGAGCGGGGGCACGGTCAGCCGCTCCGACTGCCGTCGCAGCCAGATCGCGAGCCCGTCGGTCGTCTCCAGGAAGTCGACGTCGCCCTCGGGCGTGTGGGCGCGGGTGTTGATCAGGTCGAGCGCCAGCGGCTCCCCGGTCAGTGCTTCCATGAACCTAACGCTACATCACCCGGTTGACCCATTAGGCACCGCGGTGTTACACCTAATGCATCTTCACATCAGAAGGGCATTAGCCATGGACATTCCCCAGGTACGGCACGGGTTCGCCGACGTCGGCGACGTGCGGGTCTTCTATCGGGAGACCGGGCCGGCGGACGGGGTGCCGGTGCTGCTGCTGCACGGCTTCCCCTCGGCCTCGCACCAGTACAGGCGCCTGATGGACGCGCTCGGCGGGCGGCACCGGCTGATCGCGCCCGACTATCCCGGATTCGGCCACACCGAGACGCCGGACGGTTTCACCTACACCTTCGACCGGCTCGCCGACGTGATCGAGGGGTTCGTGACGGAGCTGGGGCTGTCCCGGTTCGTGCTGTACGCGTTCGACTTCGGCGGTCCCGTCGGGTTCCGGCTGGCCACCCGCCATCCCGCGTGGATCGCCGGGCTGATCGTGCAGAACGCGAACGCGTACGAGGAAGGCCTGTCCGAGCAGGCCAGGGAGACCATCCAGGCGCCGGCCGAGGCGCTGGGGCCGTTGTTCACCCTGCCGGTCACGCGCGGCCAGTACGAGGGCGGCGCGGAGGACCCCGCCCTGGTGGCGCCCGACGGATGGACGCTCGACCAGCACTTCCTCGACCTGCCGGGACGCAAGGAGGCGCAGCTGGCGCTGGCCCTCGACTACCGGTCCAACGTGGCGCTCTACCCGCGGTGGCAGGCGTGGCTGCGCGAGCACCGGCCGCCGGCGCTGATCGTGTGGGGCCGCCACGACCCGTTCTTCCCGGAGCCGGGCGCGCACGCCTACCTGCGTGACCTGCCCGACGCCGAGCTGCACGTGCTCGACACCGGCCACTTCGCGCTGGAGGAGAAGCTGCCGGAGATCGCCCCGCTGATCGCGGGCTTCCTCGACCGGCACGCCGGCCTGCGCATCGCCGTCATCGGCGGCACGGGGAACCTGGGCGGCGCGGTCGCCCGCGAGGCGGCCCGGCGCGGCCACCAGGTCAGCGTCCTGTCGAGCGCCGACGTGGACGTGCGCGACCCCGAGGCGATCCGCGCCGCCGTGAGCGGGCACGACGCCGTGGTCGCCGCCGTCAAGGGCGCGGACAAGCTCGTGCCCGCGGCCGCCGCCGCCCTGATCGAGGCGCGCGTCGGCAGGCTGGTGTTCGTCGGGGGCGGAGGCAGCCTGCTGGGTCCGGACGGCCGGCGCTTCGTGGACGCGCCGGACTTCCCCGGGCAGTACCGCCAGACGGCCCTGGACCAGGCCGAGGCGCTGGACATCCTGCGCCGTGACGGCTCGGACGTCGACTGGTCGTACGCCAGCCCGCCCCCGGTGCACCTGGTGCCGGGCGAGCGCACCGGCGGTTACCGGGCCGTCGCGCAGGAGGAACCCGTCGTGGACGAGCACGGCGAGAGCCGGTGCAGCGTCGGCGACTTCGCCTCGGCCGTGGTGGACGCCCTGGAGAGCGGCGCGTTCGTCCGGCAGAGGTTCACCGTCGCCGGCACGACGCGAGCGTGACGAAGCCCCACGGTCACCCGTGGGGCTTGCCCGTTCGGGCGGGGAACCCGGCGTACGCCGGCCACCCCGCCACGGTCAACGAGGAGAGGAAGGACGCCTAACGGCCGCCGGACGCGCGGCCGTCGTCGTCCCCGTAGTCGTCGGCGTAATCGGCGTACCGATCCGCCAGCTCGTCGTTGAGGTCGTCGGCGTCGTCGTTGCTGGAGTCCCCGACCCCGAGTTCGTCGCGAAGTCGGTCAAGATCCGTGCCACCGCTGTTGTACTTCAGCTGGCGAGCAACCTTGACCTGCTTGGCCTTTGCTCGGCCGCGCCCCATTGGCTCGACCCCCTCGTGTGGGGTCTCCCGACCCCTCGTCGCTAACGCACCACACGCTGACGCCGCCCTGACTTCGGGCGTCAGCCTATCGTTCGCCTATTACCGTACCTGTTTTGTGCCCAGCTCGGTACGTCGTATGACCTCGGGGCGTCAACGCCCTAGCCATATGCCCCTAATCCGCCCGACTTCCGACATTCTGCGCTCGGCTAGCCTATCCGCTGCGACCGCCGGCGGTACGCCTTCCTCGGCCGCTATCGCGAAGATCTTCAAGGTCGTGTCGTAGATCTGCGCCGCCTTGGACCGGGCGCGCTCCATGTCGAAGCCGCCGATCTCGTCGGACACCTGGATCACGCCGCCGGAGTTGACCACGTAGTCGGGCGCGTACAGGATGCCGCGCTCGTCGAGCTGCTTCTCGACGCCGGGATGGGCCAGCTGGTTGTTGGCCGCGCCGCAGACGATCTTGGCGCGCAGCCTGGACACGGTCGCGTCGTCCAGCGCGCCGCCCAGCGCGCACGGCGCGAACACCTCGATGTCGGCCCCGGTCAGCTCGCGCGCGTCGGCGACCACGTCGACCTCGGGGTGACGCCGCTTGACGCGCTCGATCGCCTGCTCGCTGACGTCGCAGACCACCACCTCGGCGCCGTCCTCGCGGAGCAGGTCGACCAGGCGGTGGCCGACCTTGCCGACCCCCTCGACGCCCACCCGCCTGCCGCGCAGCGTCGGGGCGCCGAAGACCCGCTCGGCCGAGGCGCGCATGCCCTGGAAGACGCCGTACGCGGTCAGGATCGAGGAGTCGCCGGCGCCGCCGTGGGCGAGCGTGCGGCCGACGACGAAGCGCGACTCGCGGGCGATGAGGTCCATGTCCTCGCTGAAGGTGCCCACGTCGCAGGCGGTGATGTAGCGGCCGCCGAGCGACTCGACGAACCGCCCGTACGCGCGCAGCAGCGGCTCGCTCTTGTCACGGGCGGGGTCGCCGATGATGACGGCCTTGCCCCCGCCCAGGTCGAGGCCGGCCAGCGCGTTCTTGTAGGCCATGCCCTTGGCGAGGCTGAGCACGTCGGCCAGGGCCGCCTGCTCGCTCTCGTACGGGTAGAACCTGGTGCCCCCGAGTGCGGGGCCGAGCGCGGTGTTGTGGATGGCGATGATGGCACGCAGGCCGCTCTGCTCGTCGGCGCAGAAGACGACTTGCTCGTGGACGTCCTTGTGGGACGAGCCGAAGACGTCGGTCACGGTAGTGACTCCCTGTCCGGTCCGCCGCCCCTTTGCGGCGGAGATCACTCCAGCGTAGTAGGCACGACGATGCACGGCGGGTTGGCTTCATGACACGATGCCTCCGTGCTGCCCTATGCCGCCTACCTCCGCGTCTATGAGCCGCTGACCGCGTTCTCCGAATCTGAGCGCAAGGTCTGGGCCGACTACGCCGACTCGCGCGATCGTCCGCGCCGGGCCAACGCGCTCCAAGCCGAACACGGGGAATCGGTCAGGCGCCTGCTCGGCATGCCTCCTCATCCCGTACCCGCGCAGGAGAGCCCCAACGCCTACCTGCGGCGTGTCGAGGATCGTCTGTACGTCTGCCCCTGGCAGACCCGGTTGCGTTCGTGGCTGGCCTTCTCACGGCTGCGGGGCAGCATCCCGGTGAAGCTGATGGACCGGTTCGTACCGAACGCCATCGCCGAGCAGACGGCCGACGACTTCGACCGCTACAAGCGCACCGCCGGCGCCGACGCGCTGCGCACGCACATCCGCACCACGGCCTGGCACGTGCCGCCGTCCTGGTTCGTGCCGTTCGACGGCAACGAGCGCTGGCTGGTGCTCGGCGCCTCCGCGCCGGGGCAGGACGTGACGACCGCCACCGGCCGCAACCTGATCTACGTCACGTCCATGGCGCAGGCCAGGCGGCGGGCCGCGCGGGCGCTGCAGGTGCTGCGGCGCAACCTCGGCGACGCCGCTCCCAACCTGGACGTCGAGGACGTCGCCAGGTGGCTGGAGGAGTTCCATCCGCACTCGCTGGTGGAGCTCGACTACGGCGGGCTGGTGCACCTGATGGACGACGAGGCGCTGCAGGCCGACCAGTCGGTGGCGGAGCTTTCCGCGGCCCTGACGGGGCTGGACACGGGTCAAGAAGAGCTTGCCTATGCCATGTACCAGAGGGTCATCCTGCGTTGGAAGTCAATGCAACTTCTGGAATCGTCCAACTGAACCCCAATACGGCCGTCTGACCTGCATGAGTAGGTCATGACTCGCGGCTGCTCACTTCTGCGAACTGAGTAGTTTGCCGTTTTCACTGCGATACCACGAAACGTGTCGCTAGAATCACCGAGCGTGACATCGCCGCAGGGGCGGGCAGTTGGGTCAAAGAAGGGCTCGCCAATCGCTCTGCGTGGCGGTATGGTCACATCGGGTGATGCCGCATATGGCCCAGGAATGCCGCACGCTCTGGGCCATAGAGGGACATCCGTGACACGCGCAAAGGCAGTCGCAGGATCGCGAAGCCGGTCCACACGGAGGAGAGGCCGCAGAAATGTCAGCTCGTACACCCGAGGCCGAGCCGCTGCTCACGCCCGCCGAGGTCGCCACCATGTTCCGGGTCGACCCCAAGACCGTCACCCGGTGGGCCAAGGCGGGCAAGTTGACGTCGATCCGCACCCTCGGCGGTCACCGGCGCTACCGGGAGACCGAGGTTCGCGCGCTACTGGCGGGGATTCCGCAGCAGCGCTCGGAGTGAGACCGGAGTCGTCACCGGTCCCAGGGGGGTTCTCACGGTGGGCCAGGCCGACCCGGCCCGGTCCACCCCAGTGACGACTCGGACGTCATACAGGGGAGTTGGCGCCGCCCGCCCGGCGCCATCCTTCCATCGCCTCACCCTGCTTGCCTTCCCATCGCCTCACCCTGCTTGAACAACCCCGCAGGCGCGCCCCGTAGTCGCGCGTGAACGGTCCTCGCGGCCCGTCGAGCCTCTGAGCGCTCCGGTCCCGCCCACCTGTGACCTGCGGATGCACGCCGATTCCCGGGCTTCCCGAACCGAAGCCGTACCCTGCGGCGAACTCGATCGTTTGGTGGTACAGGTGCCCCAACTTCGCAACGCGGGGGAGACACATGCCAGGACCGCCAGTCAAGACATCGACCATCACCGAGCTGAGAGAGGTAGACGCGCTGCCTCGACCAAGGCCCACCATCCGCAACGTCGCCGAGAGAGCCGGCGTCTCGAAATCGCTGGTCTCACTCGTGCTGCGTGGATCCCCGCACGTGAGCGAGCACCGGCGCCAGGCCGTGCTGCAGGCGGCCCGAGAGCTCGGCTACCGGCCGAACGCCGTCGCGCGCAGCCTGGTGGAAGGCCGCACGCACCTCGTCGGCGCGCTCGTCGCCGACCTGCACAACCCGTTCTACGCCGAGTTCCTCGACGGCCTGCAGGAGAGCCTGCACGGCGACGGGCTGCGCATGCTGATCGGCAACAGCCAGTGGGACCCCGCGTTCGAGGACGAGGCCGTGGAGGCCTTCCTGGAGCTCCGGGTCGACGGGCTGGTGCTGTTAGGGATAGCGCCCACCAGCGAGACCCTGATCGAAGCGACCTCGTACACCCCGACGGTCGTCGTCGGGGAACGTGACATCGAGCTCGACGGCGTCGACATCGTGGTCGACGACGACCAGCACGGCGCCCGTCTGGCGATCGACCATCTGGTCGCGGCCGGGCACAAGCGCATCGCGCACATCGAGGGGCCGCGGCCTTCCCGCTGTGAGGGCTATCTCGTGGCCATGCGCAGGCACTCGCTGGCGCCGTACATCATGGTCGAAGCGGCGGACTCGTCGGAGGACGGCGGCAGGACGGCGGCACTCGCCCTGCTGACCCGGGAGCCCCGGCCCACCGCCATCTTCGCGGCCAACGACGTGCTCGCGCTCGGCGTGCTGACCGCCGCCGCCGAACTCGGCCTGCGGGTGCCTGACGAACTCTCCGTGGTCGGCTACGACAACACCCACCTGGCCGCGTCGGAGCACATCGCCCTGACCTCGGTCGACCAGCCTCGCCGCGCGATGGGACGGACGGCGGCCACACTGCTGAGCGACCGCATCTCCGACCCGGCCAAGACCGCCCGGCTACGCGAGGTGACCCCGGAGCTGATCGTGCGGCGCAGCACCGGCCCTGCCTAAGAGGAACCCAAAGCTGGGTCAACACGCTCCGTGACGCCCCCGCCCGGCGGTTTACTCGCCAGGGTCATGCTAATTGTGGCCGGACTTGCGGTCCGGCCACGATCTGATCCGGGGGGACAGCCATGCGTGATCCGGAACTGGTGTCGTGCGCCCAGCGTGCCGCTGCCGAGCTCGAGCGGGCCTGGGCGCAGTGGCGCGCGGGGCGCGGCCGGGGCACCGACGTCGGTGCGGAGTCCGTCGCCAGCTACGTCGCCCACTCGCTCGACCACCCGTGGGGCCGGCCCCGCGTCGTCCTCGGCCTGGACGCCGAGGACGCGCGGGAACTGGCCGCCCTCCTCCAGCGCCAGGAGGTCGGCGAGCACGTCTGGTAGGCGGGGGTTCGGCCGAGAAGACACTTGGGGAGCCCGCTTGACGTATTTTTGAGGCCATGCGTGTTCCGCCCGTCTCCGTCCTCGCTCTCTGCGGCCTGATCGTCTCCTCCGCGTGCGGCACCGTCTCCGGTGCCACCGCCGACGGTCAGGCCGCCGAGCCGACATCGAGCGCCGCGGCGTCCGAGCCGGCCGGGGCCGTGGAGAAGGCCCCCGCCGTCCGGCCGCTCGACGGCAAGGTCGTCGTCGTCGACCCAGGACACAACGGGGGCAACTACCGCGCGCCGAAGGCCGTCAACCGCAAGGTGAACGTGCTGACCCAGTGGAAGGCCTGCGACACCACCGGCACCGCGACCAACGACGGCTACACCGAGGCGGCGTTCACCTGGGACGTGTCCAAGCGCCTGACCAAGATCCTGCGGAGCCGCGGCGCGACGGTGAAGCTCACCCGGTCCGGCAACGACGGCGTCGGCCCGTGCATCACCGAGCGGGCGGCGATCGGCAACCGCGCCAAGGCCGACGCCGCGATCTCGGTGCACGCCGACGGCGCTGGCGCCGGCCACCAGGGCTTCCACGTCATCATGCCGAAGAAGATCGGCGGCCCGGTCGACCCCGTCGTGGGCGCGTCGGCCAAGCTGGGCAAGTCCGTACGCGACGCCTTCCGCAAGGGCACCGGCCTGCCGTACTCGACCTACATCGGCGCCAAGGCGCTCAACTACCGCAACGACCTGGGCGGGCTCAACCTGTCGACGGTGCCGAAGATCTTCATCGAGTGCGGCAACATGCGCAACGCGGCCGAGGCCGCCAAGTTCCGCGACCCGCGCTTCCGCCAGAAGATCGCGCTGGCGCTGGCGAACGGCTTGCAGCACTATCTGAAGGCATGATCCCTCGTCCGAAGCTCTGCCGTGCCCTGTCCGCCTCCTATGACCTGACCGCCGGGGCCACCGTCTCCGGTCCGGCCGAGCTGGCCGGCGCCGTCCGCACCGCGCTGCCGGGGCTCGACCTGCTTCCGGGCGACCACGGCGCGATCGACCTGCGGCTCGACCCGGAGCTCGGGCCGGAGGCGTACCGGATGACGGTGGGCTCGCGCGGGGTCGAGATCGCCGCGGGCGGCCGGGCGGGCGCGCTCTACGCCGCCCAGTCGCTGCGTCAGCTCCTGCCCGACGAGGCCTTCCGGTACGGGGCCGCGACCTCGTGGACCGTGCCAGGGGTGCGCGTCGAGGACGAGCCCCGCTTCCCGTGGCGCGGCCTGCACCTCGACGTGGCGCGCCACTTCTTCCCCAAGCGGGAGGTCATGCGGCTGGTCGACCTGATGGCGATCCACAAGCTGAACCGCCTCCACCTCCACCTGGCCGACGACCAGGGCTGGCGGGTGGAGAGCCGGGCCTATCCGCTGCTGCACGAGGTGTCGTCCCACCGGCCGCGCTCGGCCGTGCACCCGTACGGCCGGCCCGAGGCGTACGACGAGGTGCCGCACGGCGGCTACTACACGCTGGCCGACCTGGCCGAGATCGCCGCCTACGCCAGGGCCAGGGCGGTCACGGTGGTGCCGGAGATCGACGTGCCGGGGCACGCCTCGGCGATCCTGGCCGCCTACCCGTCGCTGGGCGCCACGGGCGAGCCGCACGACGTGCTCGACCGGTGGGGCATCTCCCCCGCGATCCTGTCGCCGCTGCCGCCCACGGTGGAGTTCCTCACCACGATCTTCGACGAGCTGCTGGGGGCGCTGGGCGAGACCCCGTACGTGCACATCGGCGGCGACGAGGTGGTGCTCGACCAGTGGGCCGCCTCCGCCGAGATCAACGCCTACCGCGAGTCTCTCGGCCTGGCGACGGTCAACGACCTGCAGGCGTGGTTCCTGCGGCGGCTGGCCGACGCCCTGGCCGAGCGCGGCAGCCGGGCGGTGGTGTGGGACGAGGCGTTCGTCAGCGGCGGCCTGCGGCAGGACACCGTGGTCATGCCGTGGCGCGGCCAGGGCGTCGGCCGCCGCGCCGCCGCCGCGGGCCACGACGTGGTGGCCACCTCGGTCTTCCCGCTCTACTTCGACTACGCAGAGGCGGCCTCGCCGGACGAGCCGCTGGCCATCGGCGAGACCGTCACCGTGGCCGACGTGGCGGCGTTCGACCCGGCCCCGGCCGGCTGGGCGCCGCAGGAGCGCGAGCGGGTCATCGGCGTGCAGGCGCAGCTCTGGACCGAACGGGTGCCCGACCCGCGCACCCTCGACTACCGGATGTGGCCCAGGGCGTGCGCCCTGGCCGAGATCGCCTGGGGCGGCCAGGACGACTTCGCCGGGCGGCTGGAGGCGCACCTGGGGCGGCTGGACGCGCTCGGCGTCGAGTATCGCCCGCCCGCCGGGCCGCACCCCTGGCAGCGCCGCCGCCCGCACCTCCCCGGCGGCATCCGGCTCGACGAGGTGATGGAACGCATCGAGGCCATGACCCTCGACCCCGAGTCGACCCGGCCCAGCATGTGACCTACCGGGCCAGGGCGAGGGCCAGGCGCTGCGGCAGCGCGGTGTTGCGCCTGCGGCCGAGGGTGTGCACCGCCATCTCCAGGGCCTCGCGCCGGCCCACCAGCACCACCCACGCCTTGGCCCTGGTCACCAGCGTGTAGAGGAGGCTGCGGCGCAGCATGATGCCGCCCGACTCGATGACGATCGGGGCGACCACGAAGGGATACTCGCTGCCCTGGGCGCGGTGCACGCTGATCGCGTACGCGTGGGTCAGCTCGTCGAGCTCGTCGAAGGCGTACTCGACCGTGCGGCCGTCGTCGGTGCGCAGCTCCACCAGCCGCTCGCGCGGGTCGATGGCGGTGACCGTGGCGGTCTCGCCGTTGAAGACGCCCTTGTCGTAGTTGTTGCGGATGGGCAGCACCCGGTCGCCGGCGCGGTAGACCGAGGAGCCGTACCAGTGCTCGTCGACGCCCTCGCCCGGCGGGTTGAGCTTGTCCTGCAAACGGCGGCCCAGCTCGACGGTGCCGGTGACGCCCTTGCGCATCGGGCACAGCACCTGCACCTGGTCGGGGCGGATGCCCTGCTTGCGTGGGATGGCCTCGGTGGCGAGGTGGATCACCCGGTCGGCCACCTCCTGCGGGTCGTCGAGCTCCTCGAACCAGAAGCCGCCGCCGCCGGGCAGGGCGGGCAGCTCGCCGGTCCGTACGCGGTGGGCGGCCCGGACGATGCCGCTGTCTTGCGCCTGGCGGAAGATGTGGGTGAGGCGGACGCGCGGGATCTCCTCGACGCTCAGCAGGTCGGCCAGCACCCTGCCGGGGCCGATGCTGGGCAGCTGGTCGCTGTCGCCGACCAGCAGCAGATGGCTGCCCGACGGGACGGCCGCCACCAGCCGGGTGGCGAGCTGCAGGTCGAGCATGGACGCCTCGTCGACCACGATGAGGTCGGCCTCGACCGGCCGCTCCTGGAACAGCGCGCCGTCGTCCTCCGGCTGCTGGGCGAGCATGCGGTGGACGGTCATCGCGGGCAGCCCGGTCAGCTCCGACAGGCGTTTGGCGGCCTTGCCGGTGGGCGCGGTGAGCGTCACCCGGCCGCCCATCGCCCGCACGGTGGACGCGATGGCCGACACCGTGTGGCTCTTGCCGCAGCCCGGGCCGCCGGTCAGCACCGAGACCGTGCTGGTCAGCACCAGGTTGACCGCCGCCCGCTGGTCGTCGTGGAGCCGGTCGTCCTCTTGGTAGGGACGCAGCCGCAGGGTGGACGGGGCCCGCGCGAGCCGGGCCAGGTGACCGGCCAGCGCGACCTCGCGGCTGTGCTCCTGCTTGCCGTAGACGACCAGGCGGGACGGGTCGTCGGGGGCGGCCTCGACCACCACCCGGCGGTCGGCGTGCAGCGCGTCGACGGCCTGCCTGATCTTCGGCTCGTCCTGCTCGACCAGCGCGGCCACCTGGGCGACGAGCACGCGGAGCGGCAGGAAGCAGTGGCCGCCGCCGGCCGCGGCCGCCTCGATGCGGTCGACCACGGCCGCCTTGACGCGCTGCGGGCTGTCCTCCGGGACGCCGGAGCGCAGCGCGATGCGGTCGGCGCTCTGGAAGGCGATGCCGCGCACCCGGCCGACGAGCTGGTAGGGATCGGTGGTCAGCACGTGCAGCGACTCGTCGCCGTACACCTGGTAGATCTTGGCGGCGAGCAGCGGGCTGATGCCGAAGCCCTGCAGGGCGACCATGAGGGCGGCGACGGCCTTCTGCTCGGCCCACGCCTCGACGATCTGGGCCTGGCGGATGGCGCCGATGTTGACCACCTCGCGCAGCCGGGCCGGCTCGGTGTCGATGACCTTCAGCGTCTCCTCGCCGAAGTGGCTGACGATGGCGTGGGCCAGCCGCGGCCCGACGCCCCGGATGAGGCCGGAGCCGAGGTAGAGGGCGATGGCGCGGACGGTGGACGGCGCGACCCGCTCGGACCGCCGGACCTGCAGGCGGGCGCCGAAGCGGGGGTGATCGCCCCACTCGCCGGAGAGCAGCAGCCGCTCCCCCGGCTGCACCCCGACCAGCGCCCGGCCGGCGGCGACGAAGGCGGGCCGGTCGTCGGCGCTGACCCGGGCGACGGTGTAGTCGTCGTCGCCGACGTGCACGAGCTGCTCGACCGTGACCTCGACCGTGGTCTCGGCCCCGTCGGGTCTCGCGCGCGCCACCACTCAACTCCCGGCCGTCGTGTCAGGCATCCGACGCTCGGACCCTAGTCTCCCGCGCCGACAGTCCTACCGGGGCGGGCCGTCGTGCAGGATCTTCTCCCAGAGCAGGTGGTCGCGCCACTCGCCGTCGATGTGCAGGTAGGCGCGGGCCACGCCGATCTCCTGGAACCCGCAGGAGCGCAGCACGCGCTGCGAGGGCTCGTTGTCAAGGATGGTGGCCGCCTGGACGCGGTGCAGCCCCAGCGACTCCGCCGCGACGGAGCAGACCGCGCGCACCGCGCCGGAGACCAGGCCGCGGCCGGTGTAGCCGGCGTCGATCCAGTAGCCCAGGTGGGCGTTGCGGAAGGGGCCGAGCACGATGTCGTTCAGGTTGAGTATGCCGACGATCAGCGGGCCGTCGGCGAACACCCAGGGGAACGTCCGGCGCTCGTCGCGGGACTTGAGCGTGTCCGACACCCGCGCGACCTGCCCGGTGGCGGTGAAGAACTCCGGCGCGCGGCGCGGCTCCCACGGGCGCAGGTGGTCGCGGTTGCGGACGTAGGCGTCGGCGAGCGCCTCGGCGTCGTCGGGCGCCAGCGGGCGGAGCACGACTCCGCCGCCGAGCTCGATCTCCTGGATCTCCCAGGCGTCGCGGGTCATCGGGGAGCCGTCCGGCCGATCGCCTCGCCGATGGAGGTCAGCCCGTGCAGCCGGACCCGCCGGGCCAGCTGCCGGTGGATGCGCGCCGCCCACAGCGGCCCGCCGTAGATCCAGCCCGTGTAGCCCTGCACCAGGGTGGCCCCGGCCAGCAGCCGCTCCCACACGTCGTCCACGTCCTCGACGCCGCCCACGGACACCAGCGTCAGCCGGTCGCCGACGCGGGCGCGCAGCCGCCGCAGCACCTCCAGCGAGCGGGCCTTGAGCGGGCGGCCGGACAGCCCGCCGGTGGGGCCGTCGTGCGCGATCGTGGTGTTGGTCGCGATGACGCCGTCGAGCCCGAGCTCCAGTGCCAGGTCGGCGACCGCGTCGACGTCCTCGTCGGCGAGGTCGGGCGCGATCTTGACGAGCAGCGGGGTGCGCCGGGGCGTGCTGTCGCAGACCTCCTTGACCGACGTCAGCAGCGGGCGCAGCAGCGACACCGCCTGCAGGTCGCGCAGGCCGGGCGTGTTGGGCGAGCTGACGTTGACCACCAGGTAGTCGGCGAGCGGCGCCAGCTCCTTGGCGCTGGTGACGTAGTCGGCGGCCGCCTCGGACTCGGGCACCACCTTGGTCTTGCCGATGTTGACGCCCACCACGACGGGCACGCCGCGGGTGCGGCGCAGGCGGTGGGCCGCGGCCGGGGCGCCGGCGTTGTTGAAGCCCATCCGGTTGACCACCGCGCGCTCGCGTACGAGCCGGAACAGCCGCGGGCGCGGGTTGCCCGGCTGCCCGTGCGCGGTGATCGTGCCGACCTCGACGTGGGAGAAGCCGAGCGCGGCGACGGCCTCGGCGCAGGCGGCGTCCTTGTCGAAGCCGGCGGCCAGCCCGAGCGGGCCGGGGAAGTGCACGCCGAACGCGGTGATCCGCAGCGCGGGGTCGTGGGGGGCGAGCGCCCGGTGGAGCAGGCGCTTGAGCAGGGGCAGCCGGGCGAGCAACGCCAGGCCCCTGACGGTCCGGTGGTGCACGGTCTCGGCGTCGAGCCGCCGCAAGACCTGCGAGAACAGGAGGCGATACATCACGTGTCAGGCTACCAACCCGGCCTCGTAGGCGATGATCGCCGCCTGGACCCGGTTGCGCACGCCCAGCCGGGTGAGGATCGAGCTCACGTAGGCCTTCACCGTGCCCTCGACGATGTGCAGGCGACCGGCGATCTCCGCGTTCGACAGCCCGCCGCCGAGCAGCGCCAGCACCTCGCGCTCGCGCTCGGTCAGCGCCGCCACCTGGTCGCGGGCCTGCGCGCCGCGCGTCATCCGGCCGCCGGCTAGCTGGGAGATCACCCGCCGGGCCACCCCGGGCGACAGGTAGGCGCCGCCGCCGGCCACCGCGTGCACGCCCGCGATCAGCTCGCGCGGGTCGCCCGACTTGAGCAGGAACCCGCTCGCGCCCAGCTCCAGCGCCTTGGCGATGTAGTCGTCCTCGCCGAACGTGGTCAGCATCACCACCCCCGTGCCCGGCGCCGCCCTCCGCATCTCGGCGGCCGCGGCCAGCCCGTCGAGGCGCGGCATCCGGATGTCGAGCAGCGCCACGTCGGGGTGGTGGCTGATCGCCAGGTCGACCGCCTCGCGCCCGTCACCGGCCTCGGCCACCACCTCCAGCGTGGGGTCGGATGCCAGGATGGCCCGGACACCTGCTCGGATCATGGTCTCGTCGTCGGCCAGGAGGATGCGGATCACGCGTTCTATAGTGGCCGACATGGCTCAGGTGAAGGTCTACGGACGGCGTGACGTGTGGGCGGGGCGGCAGCGGGAGGTCTCCGACCTGCTCCACGGCTGCCTGGTCGAGGCGTGGGGGCTGCCGGAGGGCAAGCGGTTCCACCGGTTCCTGCTGCTGGACGCCGACGACCTGATCTGCCCGCAGCGCTCCGACTCCTACCTGATCATCGAGATCGTCTGCTTCACCGGCCGCAGCGACGACGCCAAGCGCGCGCTCATCCGCGCGATCTACGAGCGGCTCCCGTACGACCACGATGACGTGGAAATCACCATCGTCGAAATGCCGCAGGTCAACTGGGGTATTCGGGGCAAGGTGGCCGACGAGCTGACGCTGTCGTACCGGGTCGACGTATAGCCGGTCCGGCGCGCTCCCCGGCGAGCGGTATGGTCCGACTCATGAGCACTCACTACGACGTCGTGGTTCTGGGCGCGGGTCCGGGAGGATACACGGCCGCCGTCCGCGCCTCCCAGCTCGGGCTGCGCACGGCGGTCATCGAGGAGAAGTACTGGGGTGGCGTCTGCCTGAACGTGGGCTGCATCCCGTCCAAGGCGCTGCTGCGCAACGCGGAGCTGGCCCACATCTTCACCAAGGAGGCCAAGACCTTCGGCATCCAGGGTGACGTCACGTTCGACTACGGCGCCGCCTTCACCCGCAGCCGTAAGGTCGCGGACGGCCGGGTCAAGGGCGTGCACTACCTGATGAAGAAGAACTCCATCACGGAGTACGACGGCCGGGGCACGTTCCTCGACGCCAACACCATCCAGGTGAACGACGAGACGATCACGTTCGACCACTGCATCATCGCCGTCGGCGCGACCACCCGGCTGATCCCCGGCACGTCGCTGTCGGAGCGGGTGGTGACCTACGAGGAGCAGATCCTCTCGGAGGAGCTGCCCGGCAGCGTCATCATCGCGGGCGCGGGCGCCATCGGCGTGGAGTTCGCGTACGTTCTGCACAACTACGGCGTCAAGGTCACGATCGTGGAGTTCCTCGACCGGATCGTGCCGCTGGAGGACGAGGAGATCTCGGCCGAGCTGGCCAAGCGCTACAAGCGGCTCGGCATCGAGGTGCTCACCTCCACCCGGGTGGAGAACATCGACGACACCGGCTCGTCCGTCAAGGTGACCGTGTCGCGTGACGGCCAGCAGCAGGTGCTCGAGGCCGACAAGGTGATGCAGGCCATCGGCTTCCAGCCGCGCGTCGACGGCTACGGCCTGGAGAAGACCGGCGTGGCGCTGACCGACCGGGGCGCGATCGCGGTCGACGGCCGCCTGCGCACGAACGTGCCGCACATCTACGCGATCGGCGACGTCACGGCCAAGCTCATGCTGGCGCACGCGGCCGAGTCGATGGGCATCATCGCCGCCGAGACCATCGCGGGCGCCGAGACCATGGAGCTCGACTACGTGATGATCCCGCGCGCCACCTACTGCCAGCCGCAGGTGGCCAGCTTCGGCTACACCGAGGCGCAGGCCCGCGACCTGGGCCACGACGTCAAGGTCGTGAAGTTCCCGTTCACCGCCAACGGCAAGGCCCACGGCCTGGGCGACGCCAACGGCTTCGTGAAGCTCATCAGCGACAACCAGTACGGCGAGCTGCTCGGCGCCCACCTGATCGGTCCCGAGGTCACCGAGCTGCTGCCCGAGCTGACGCTGGCCCAGCAGTGGGACCTCACGGTGCACGAGGTGGGCCGCAACGTGCACGCGCACCCGACCCTGGGCGAGGCGGTCAAGGAGGCGATCCACGGCCTGGCCGGCCACATGATCAACATGTGAGCCGAGGCATCCCGCCCGGCGGCGGGCCGCGGCCCGCGCAGTGGCCGCCGGACGCCGCGGGGAAACGCCGGTAACGATGGCGGTTCCCGGACCACTTCCTGGTGTCGGAAAGAACGCATCAGGGACGAAGGGCGGGGCGGTGACGGACGACGAACAACGGTTCACCGACGTGTACGACCGGTGCCGGCAGCGGGTCTGGGCCTACGTGGTCAGCCGCGCGGGCCGGCAGGTGGCCGACGAGGTGGTGAGCGAGACGTTCGCGATCGCCTGGCGGCGGCTGGACGACGTGCCGGAGCCCGCGCTGCCGTGGCTGCTGGGGGTGGCGCGCAACGTGCTGCGTGACAGCATCCGCGCCGAGGCCCGGCGGGAGGCGCTGCGCGCCGAGCTGCACGCCTGGACCGAGGGCGACACGGCCGATCGGGTGGCCGATCAGGTGGCCGACCGGTTCGCCGTGCTCAGGGCGCTGGCCGAGCTGACGGACGAGGACAGAGAGGTCCTCGTCCTGGTCGCCTGGCAGGGCCTGGCGCCGCGGGAGGCGGCCGGGGTGGTCGGCTGCTCGCCGGCCGCGTTCCGGGTGCGCCTGCACCGGGCCAGGAAACGGCTGGCACGCGCGATGGAGTCACCCGGCCCGGCCCCCGCCCGGATGCCCAGCCTCACGGAGGAGTGGTCATGAACCCCATCGACGAGCTGCGCGCCGCCCGCCCCGCCCATCTCGGGGACGCAAGGGTCGATCCGGACACCAGAGAACGCGAGCTGGCCTGGGCCATGGCGGTCCCCCGGCCGGCTCGGCGCCGCCGGCCGCGCGTGCGCGGGTTCGGGCTCGCCACGGCCGCGGCGCTGGCGGCGGCCGCCGCCGCGGTGGTGATCGTCGCGCCCGACGGCGCCGCTCCCCGGGCGCCCGCCGCGGAGCCGTCCGTCTCGGTCCCCGGTGCGACGGCCGATGCGACGGCCGGTGCGACGGCCGGTGCGACGGCCGGGGCGACGGCCGGGGCGACGGTCCGGCTGTCGGCGCGCGAGGTGCTGCTGGCCGCCGCCGCGAACGCGGGCCGCCAGCCGGAGTCCACCGGCCGCTACTGGCGTACGGTGACCGTCACCCGCAACCTGTTCACCGCCGAGGACGGCTACGTGGTGGCCGAGCGGTCCCGAGCCGAGATGTGGACGCCCCGGGCGACCGGCAGTGAGCAGTGGAGCCGCAGCCAGTCCTTCGGCGTCCGCCCGTTCACCGCCGAGGACGAGCGAGCCTGGCGGCAGGCCGGCTCCCCCGCCGAGATCCCGATCAGCAAGGGTCTCAAGCCCGTGCCCACGCCGTCCGACGGCGGGCCCGTGCGGATGCCGACCTTGTCCACCGCCCCCGGGAAGCCGCACACGAGCAGCCAGCCGCTGGTCGACGGCGACAAGGTGTTCTGGCTGGGCCGCAACGTGACCATGGAGGACCTGCGCGGCCTGCCGTCCGACCCTGACGAGCTGAAGAAGTGGCTGCTGCGCTCGTACGCGGGACACTCCACCGAGGCGGAGGGCGTGCCGATGGCGGAGGACCCGTGGCTCTTCACCGTGAGCGCCGGGCTGATCACCGACATGCCGGTGACCCCCCAGGTGCGCGGCGCGGCGTTCCGGATGCTCGCCGGGCTCGACACGGTCAAGGTGATCGAGAACGTCGCCGACGCCGAGGGCCGCGAGGGCACGGCGGTGGCGATCCGGGAGCGGCTGAAGTCCGGTGTGCTGGAGAAGCGGCTGATCTTCGACCCGGCCACCGGGCGCGCCCTGGCGGGTGAGAGCGTGGTGGTGGAGCCGGGCGGCGCTCAGGCCGGCTTCGAGCCCGGCACGGTGTGGAACTCGACGGTCACCCTCGAAGCCGGCTGGACAGACGAAAAGCCTTCGTAAACCCCTGGCCCGGGGCGTGCGGGCGGCTACGGTCGTGCCATGGACCAAGCCACCCCCATGCCCCGGCCGGTGCGGACCGCCGTGATCCTGCTCTGGATCGACATCGCGCTGATGGCGCTGGCCGTCGTCATCCTGCTGCTCATCGCCCCCGCCGTGGCAGGACAGGCCCCGCAGTCCGTGCGGTTCTACCTGATCATCGCGTGGAGCGTGGTCCTGCTCGCGCTCACCGTCTTCCTGACGATCAAGCTCATGGCGCGCAGGCGCTGGGTCCGCGTCGGGCTGATCACGATCATGGCGCTGAACGTGCTGGGCTACGTCGTCAACCTGTTCTCCGACGGCGGGCTCGGGCTCGGCGCCATCCTGGGCCTCTGCCTGGCGGTCGCCGTGATCGGCTGCCTGCTCCAGCAGGACAGCAGGGCCTATCTCGACAAGTAGCGGTCCATCCTGATCGCCATCTTCCTGGCGTCCGCCCGGTGCCTGGCCAGCGTGCGCAGCGGCTTGGCGTCGTTGTGCATGTCCCAGTAGAGCGCCACGGCGGAGCCCTCCCGCACGGCGACGAACTTCTGCGTCTGCGGGATCGGCGACTTCTTCGTGGCCTTGATCGTCCGAGCGGCCTGCATCGCCTCGTCGCCGATGCGCAGCCGCTTCGACTTGACCGTCTTGCCGCACTGCTTGATCAGCGCCCGCATCCTGGCCATCATCTTCTCCGCGCCCTTGGCGCTGCCGAACACGAACACCTGCTCGCCGCGCCTGCGGTCGGTGCGCTCACCGCCGCCGATCTGGGTGTCGTACGAGGCGTCGCGCCTGGCCTTCCACCCGGAGAGCGTGACGGGGGCGCACTGGATGTTCCACACGTCTTCCATGTCGTCCTGGCTGACGAACCAGTGGTCCTGGTCCTGCCGGGCCTGCTTCTCGTACAGCAGGAAGTTCTTCGGGATGGTGGGCGCCTGGGCGGGCGCGAGCAACGCACCCGCCACCACCAACGCGATCGTCTTCAGCATGCGCCGACGGTATCGGAGTTTGTCGACATACGTCCGCGGGGTCCGTCGGCAAGGAAGTTGAAAGTGACGTATTCCACCTGGCAAGGGGCTTGAAAGCGATGCGACGGACAGTGCGGTCAGGAACCTCCGGAAAGGAACCGCACCGATGTCGCTCTCCCGCCCCGTCGCCGCTCTCGCCCTCGCCGCCGGCGCCCTGCTCGTGATCGCCCCCACCGCCCAGGCCGCGACCGTCGCCGCCCCCACCGGCACCGTCTCGGCCGGCACCGAAGCCGGCGCCGCGACCGCCTTCTGGGGTCCCCGCTACGCCCCCGGCAAGAAGGCCAAGGCCCTCGGCACCCTGACCGCCAAGGGCGAGGATCACGCCGACCTCCCCACCGCCGACACCGTGAAGATCACCGGCAAGGTCTACGACCACGCCGCCTCGTCCAAGGTCTGCGGCTGGGCCGTGTTCCGCATCACCTACCGGGCCGGGAACCAGCTGCCGTTCAAGCACCGCAGCATCCGTGACTGCACGTACCGGACCGCCAAGAACTTCTCGTTCACCTACCGCGACGTCTACCAGGTCGAGCTCAAGGTCTGCTCCGAGGGCAAGCGGTCCAAGCCGTCCGACGTCTGCCTGTACGCCGGCACCTGGAAGACCCTCTACCTGTCCAAGTGAGCCCGCTCGTCCCGCACCCGCACGCCCGAGCCGGCGGCGACCGGGACGGCGTGGCCGGGCACCCGGACGGTGACGCGGGTGCCGTCGGAAAGCCGCAGGGTGACCGTGGCGTCGTGGCCGTGGAAGGTGTGGCCGGTCACGGTCGCCTCGACGCCCGGCCCCGCCGCGAGCACGATCCGCTCGGGCCACACCATGACCGTCAGCGCGCCGGGGCCGCCGGGGACCTCGTCCGCGGCGACCGGGCCGAGCGGCGTGAGCAGCCCGGGGCCGGTGACCGGGAGGAACACGGCCTCGCCCACGAACGCCGCCACCCACGGGTCGACCGGCCGCCGGTAGACCTCGACGGCGGGTCCGCTCCGCAGGACCCGGCCGTCGCGCATCACCGCGACCTGGTCGGCGACGGACAGCGCCTCGTTCTGGTCGTGGGTGACCCAGGATGCCGGTCGCCTTGTCGGCCCGCAGCGCGCCGCGCACGTCCGCGCGTAGCCCTGCGTCGAGCGCGCTGAACGGCTCGTCGAGCAGGATGACCGAGGGCCGCGGCGCCAGTGCGCGGGCGACGGCGACGCGCTGCTGCTGACCGCCGGACAGGCGGTGCGGCATCCGGTCGCCGTGGCCGGCCGGCCCGACCAGGTAGAGCACCTCCTCGGCCCGGCCTGAGCGGCGTTCCTCGCGGGTCAGCCCGTACGCGACGTTGTCCCGTACGGACAGATGGGGGAAGAGCGCGCCCTCCTGCGGGACCGTGACGACGTGCCGCCGCTCGGGCGGCGTGTGCGTGCCCGGCCCGGCGACCACGCGGCCGTCCACGAGGATCTCGCCGCCGTCGAGCCGTTCGAAGCCCGCCAGGCAGCGCAGCAGGGTGGTCTTGCCGCAGCCGGACGGGCCGAGCACGGCGGTCAGCGTGCCTTCGGGGACGGTGAGGTCCGCCCCGCGGAGCGCGGCCACCCCCGCCGAAGCGCTTGACGAGTCCCCGCAGTTCCAGTCGGCTCATCGTGCGGTCTCCGCGGTGAGAACGCCGGTGCGCGCGGTGAGCAGCCACGCGGGCAGTGACGAGAGCAGCACGAGCAGCGCCGCGTACGGGGCCGCCGCGGCGTACGCCCGGTGTCGATCGGTCCGGCGCCGTCAAGTGCCGGGAAGCAGCCGCTGGAGGCGCTCCGGGTCGGCTATCACGTCGATGGCCGCGATCCGGCCGTCCGTGACCGTGAACGCCATGATGGACAGCGGCCGGTCCTTGGCCACGACGACCACGCCGGCCGTGCCGTTGACGAGCGCCGGGCGGGCGAACGGCGAGAGCCGCCCGAACGTGACCGCCTGCTCCGCGACCGTTCGCGCGCCGTGGAAGACGACGGTGTGGCGGGCACGCGTCACGCCGCCGTCGGAACGGAGCACGACCTCGGGGTCGAGCACGGAGACCAGCGCGTCGAAGTCGCCGTCGCGGGCGGCGGCGAAGAACGCGTTCACCGCGTCGCGCCGGCGGGCCGGATCCGGGTCCGGCACCGGGGCGAGACCGCGCACCCGGCGCCGCGCCCGGCTGGCGAGCTGGCGCGACGCCGCCGGTGACCGGTCGAGCAGCGGCGCGACCTCCTCGAACGGCACCGCGAACATGTCGTGCAGCACGAACGCCAGCCTCTCGGCCGGCGACAGCGTCTCCAGCACCACCATCATCGCCAGGCCGACCGAGTCCGCCAGCAGCGCCTCGTGCTCGGGGTCCACGCCCGCCTCCGGGTCGATCACCGGATCGGGGATGCCCGCGCCGAGCGGCTCCTCGTCACGGCGCTGCCGCGAGCGCAGCACGTTGAGACACACGCGGCCCACCACCGTGGTCAGCCACGCCGCCAGGTTGGCCACCTCACCGGTGTCGGCGCGGCTCGCCCGCAGCCACGTCTCCTGGACCGCGTCGTCCGCCTCGCTCAGCGAGCCCAGCATCCGGTAGGCCACCGCGCGCAACCGGCCGCGTTCCTCCTCGAAACACGCCGTCATCGACTCGCGCTCGTTCACCGTGTCACATTCCTTCCTCGCGAGGTGTCGGCGTAGTGGACCCACTCGATGGACTACGGGAGCACACCCATGACATCTCTCATTCTGGTCACCGGCGGTACCGGCACTCTCGGCCGCCTCGTCGTCCCGCTCCTGCGGGCCGGCGGCCACCAGGTGCGCGTCCTCGGCCGGCGCGGCGGCGACGTGACCGCCGACCTGCGCACGGGCGAGGGCGTGCAGGCCGCCGTGGACGGCGCCGGCACCGTCCTGCACCTGGCCGGCGGCGCCAAGGACGACGACGTGCTGGCCCGCAACCTGACGCGGGCCGCCGCGCGCGCCGGGGTGCGGCACCTGGTGCACATCTCGGTGATCGGCGCGGACCGGGTGCCGCTGACCTGGTTCCGCTACCAGCGGGACGCCGAGCAGGCCGTGATGGACTCCGGCGTCCCGTGGACCATGCTGCGCGCCGCCCAGTTCCACGACCTCGTGCTCAAGGCGGTGACGCAGCTGGCCAAGCTGCCCGTGGTCCCGGTCCCCGGCGGGCTCAGGTTCCAGCCGGTGGACGCCCGCGACGTCGCCGCCCGCCTCGCGGACCTGACCGCCGGCCCGCCGTCCGGCCTGGCGCCCGAGCTCGCCGGGCCGAAGGTGTACGGGATGGGCGAGCTGGTGCGCGGCTACCTGGAGGCCAGGGGCAGGCGGCGGCCGCTGCTGCCGGTCCGGATGCCGGGCAAGGCGGGCCGCGCCTATCGGGCGGGCGAGAACCTGTCGCCGGAGGCCGACCTGGGCAAGCGCACGTGGGAGGAGTTCCTGGCCGAGCGGGTGCGGTGAAAATCGCTGGACAACGCAGGCACCCTCGGGACATCGTGGGCCGGATGCTGCAGGAAGACGTCTGGGACGCCGATACCGCCCGGCGCTACGACACGCCGGGCTCCGGCATGTTCGCGCCCGAGGTCCTGGGGCCGACGGTGGAACGCCTCGCGGAGCTCGCCGACGGAGGACGAGCGCTCGAGCTCGCCATCGGGACCGGCCGGGTGGCCGTGCCGCTCGCCGAACGGGGGGTGAGCGTCACCGGCATCGAGCTTTCCCGCCCGATGATCGATCAACTGCGGACGAAAGCCGACGAGGCGACGATCCCGGTGGTCGAGGGCGACATGGCGACGGCCACCGCCCCCGGCACGTACACGCTGGTCTACCTGGTCTTCAACACGATCTCCAACCTGTTGACGCAGGCCAGGCAGGTCGAGTGCTTCCGCAACGCGGCCCGCCACCTGTCGCCCGGCGGGCGGTTCGTGATCGAGCTCTGGGTGCCCGAGCTGCGCAAGCTCCCTCCCGGGCAGCAGGCCATCGTCTGCCAGTCCGAACCGGGCTACATCCTCGTCGACACCTACGACGTGCTGAACCAGCACGTGGTCTCGCATCACTTCGGGTTCGACGACGGCAGGCAGGCCGAGCTGTTCCGCAGCCCGCACCGGTACATCTGGCCGGCCGAGCTCGACCTCATGGCGCAGCTGGCCGGGTTCGAGCTGGAGAGCAGGCACGCCGACTGGTCCGGGGCGGAGTTCACCGCCGCGTCGTGGTCCCACGTGTCCGTCTACCGCCTGCCCGGCTGACGTTCAGCGGCGGGCGGCCGCGGCGACGCGCTCGGTGAGGGTCGTGAGCAGCGCCGGGGAGACGAGGTCGAGCGCCGGATCCCGGCGGAGCACCGCCTCGTGCAACCGGCGCAGCTCCCGCCCCGGCTCGATGCCCAGCTCGCCGACCATGACCCGGTGGGTGTCGCGGTAGACCGCGAGGGCGTCCGACGACCGGGAGGCCCGGTACAACGCCAGCATGAGCTGGGCCCGGGGCCGTTCCCGCAGCGGGTGGGACCCGGTGTGGGCGGTGAGCACCGCAACCATCGCGCGGTGGTCGCCGGCCGCCAGGCGGATGTCGACGTGGTCCTCCACGGCGGTGAGACGCTCCTCCTCCAGGCGGGCGGCCTCGACCAGGGCCCACGGGGCGGTCAGCCCGGCCAGCGCGCTGCCCCGCCACAGCCCCAGCGCCCGCTGGAACAGCCCGTCGGCCGTCGCGACCTCGCCCCGGGCCCGCGCCGCCCCGGCCTGGCGCACCAGCAACGTGAACAGGTGCGCGTCGACGTCCTCCCGCGCGACGTTCAGCCGGTATCCGCCGCGGACCGTCGTGATGACCTCGTCGTCCCGGTGGCGTGAGAGCAGGTCGCGCACCTTCGACACCACGATGTGCAGCTGCTTGCCCGCCGTCGCCGCCGCGCTCTGCCCCCAGACGTCGGCCAGGAGCTGCTCGGCGAGCACCGGTCGGCCCGCGTCCAGCGCCAGCCGGGCCAGCAGCCCGGTCCGCCGCTCACCGGCCACCCTGACCGGCTCGCCGTCCACCGTGATCTCCCATGGTCCGAGGACGTTGATCGCCAGTCCCATCCAGGCCCCCCGCGTATCGGCCGTAGCTGACCACCACCCTAGGGAGAGGACCTGCTGGCCGGTGTCCGGCGAATGCCCTACACCTGGGCGTCTGTCTCGTTGAGCTCGGCAAGCGTGATGATCCCGTCGTCGAGTGCGCGGCTGACGAGCTCGCTCTTGGTCCTGGCCGCCCTCCCGGCGTTGGCGTACTTGACGCGGACCCGGGTGATGTACGTGTCGACGGTCTTGACGGTGATGTTGAGCTTGGCGGCGACGAGATCCTTGGAGGAGGAGACGAACCAGGCCCGCAGCACCTCGGTCTCGCGCTGGGACAGCCGGGGCCGGTCCGGCGACTCGTCGGCGGCCAGCGCCCCGGACAGCGACGGCGGGGTGTAGGGCGCGCCGCGCGCGGCGGCCCGGATGGCGGGCACGAGGTGCTCGGGGCCCTCCCTCTTGGTGAGGTACGCGAGAGCGCCGAGGTCGACGCACTTGATCGCGGTGGCGTCGTCGGTGTGCTGGGAGTAGACGATCACCCGGCGGCCGCTGCTGACGAGCCTGCGCAGCTCGCCGAAGTCCGGCCGGCCGGGCACGAGCTCCAGGTCGAAGATCACCACGTCGGCGTCGGCCCCCGGGCCGGTCCACACGTCGGCCAGCCGGTCCCCCGCGTCGATGAGCTCGATGGGCGGCTCCGCCCGAGCACACCAGGCGCTGACGCCCGCGGGGATCGCGGCGTGGTCGTCGACGATCACCGCGGTGATCACCCCGTCGGCTGCCATCGCACCTCCATCCATACCGTGTCGTCGTTCGTCAGCGTCTCGATCCGCACGCTCGGCAGGGCGGGGTCCGGCAGCTCCACCTCGCCGCTGTCGGCCACGACGCTCACCGACACCTCGCCGGAGCCGCCCACGACGGTGACCCTGGCCCGGGAGGCGGCGGTGGCGAGCACGGTCAGCACCGGCTCGGTGAGGTCACGCCGGACCGCCACGGGCGGCGTCGGCCAGCGTCCCCGCGCGTCCAGCTCCACCTCGACGCCCTTGCGGTCGGCGACGTCGGCGCAGTGGCGCAGCTCGTGCAGCAGCGGGTCGGCGACGGTGTCGGTCTCCGCGAACAGCCGCCGCATCCGGGCGGCCTCGATCGCGCAGGCCCGCTGGACCTCGGGGTCCTCCGGCCGGAGCTCCCGGCGGGCGAGCCCCTCCAGCAGCGGGATGGTGGTCGCCGACAGCTCGGCGAACCGCTGCCGCCTGCGCCGGTGCGACTCCTCGGCGACGGCCTCGGCCACCCGCACCCGTTCGAGCTCGTCGCGGGCGGCGTCGGCGGCGGCGCCGAGCCGGCCGAGGACGGCCGCGCCCACGGCCACGCAGAGCGGGAAGCCGATCACGGTCACCGAGCCGGTGGCGAACCGGGCCAGCGCCTGCCGGCTGGGCTCGTCGAGCAGGAGCAGGTGGAGCAGGGCCGTGGCCTCGTGGGCGGCCAGGAAGCCCGCCGCCGCCCGGGTCGGGCGGTCGAGCAGGACGACGAGGCCCGCCCAGTTCGCCGCGCCGAAGACCCAGTCGACGGTGGTCGACGTCCGGCCCTCGGGCAGTGTCACGTACGAGAGCGCGGAGGCGGCGAGGACGACGGCCACGGCCGCCCACCGCCACCGGCCCCACGAGCGTCCGCGCAGCAGCAGCGCCGCCTCCCCGGCGAGCACGGCGGCCAGCAGCGCGAGGACCGCCGCCTGCGCGCAGGGGGCGGGGTACCCGTCCCAGTGCCGCAGCATGTTCGTGCCGCCGAGCCCGCACCCGATGGCCGCGGCGACGAGCAGCACCGCCACCCGCAGCCCCCGCCGCAGCTGGACGCCGGTCCGCCCGGCCTCAGCCATCGCCGGCCCGCCACTCCAGCCGGACGAGGGTGCCCTTGCCCGGCGCGGAGACGACCTCGGCCGTGCCGCCGACCCGGGCCATGCGGCCGCGCACGGACTCGCGCAGCCCGCGCCGGGTCCCCGGTACGTCCTCCGGCGAGAAGCCCCGGCCCCGGTCGGCGACGTCGAGCCGCAGCCCGCCGCCGTCGCCGGTCAGCCGGAGGGCCGCCCGGTCGGTGCCGGCGTGGCGGCGCACGTTGGTGAGGGCCTCGCGCGCCGCGTCGGCGACGGCCACGGCCACGCCGGACGGCAGCCGCAGCTCGGGCGGCAGGTCGCACGCCACGGTGAGCTGGACGGCGCCGAGGTCGGCGCGGAGCAGCTCGACCAGGTCGGCGTGCGGGTCCGCGCGCCTGCTGTCGGAGCGCAGCCGGTCGAGGTCGCGCCTCGCCTGGGCGGCCAGCAGGCCGGGGTCGGCGCCCGTCCGGCCGGTGCCCACCATGAGCAGGGTCGTCGCGGCGGTGTCGTGCAGCGCGTTGGCGAGCTCGCGCTCCTCGGCGCGGGCGGCGGCCGCGGCCTGGGCGGCGGCGCGGGCCTCGGCCGCCTCGGCGGCCATCCGGTCGGCGCGGTCGGCCGCGCGGCGCAGCAGCTCCCAGGCGGCGCGGGACAGCGCGGCGGCCGGGATCGCCCACAGCGTCCCGGTGACGAGGCCGCTGTCCAGCCGCATGGCGTCCGCCGTGACCAGCAGCCCCGCCGCCCCGCCCCCGGCGACCAGCGCGGCGGCGCCGCCCGCGAGCAGCGGGGTGTGCCACTGGCAGGTCACGCAGGCGAAGGTGACCAGCAGGCGCAGCCAGCCGGTGTTGCGGTCCTCCACGGCGCTGGTGAGCAGGACGCTCGCGCACAGGGCCAGCAGGGCGAGCACGTCCAGGGCGACGGGCGCGACGCCCCGGCCCGCGTCCAGCCACCAGGCATAGCCGCAGGTCCACGCGGCAGCGGCGGCGACGACCGGGACCGTCGCGACTATGGCGTCCGGCGGCGCCCGGAGCAGGGCGATGGCGCAGATCGGCGCCAGGGTGGCCAGCCGCACGGCGGCCGCGTACCGGCGGCCGAACAGCACCAGCAGCCGTCCAGCCTCCTCCACTCCCCGTCACCCCGTCCCGCTGCGGCCGTGCCCCTCAGGCAGCCTAACGATCGACCCACCGGACCGGGGAAAGATCAACACAAGTGTCAGGATTCGTGCAGAATCCTTTCCAGCCCGTCGAGGACCAGGTCGAGCCCGAACCCGAACTCGTCCCCGTAGGCGTAGCCGGGCTGCCGGGCTGTCGATCGCGGAGAACGCGTGCGCGGCCAGCGCGACCGAGAACCCGCCGGCAGGTCGGCGACCCGGTCCTGGCGACCAACCGCACCCGCCGGGTGGACTTCACGCTGTTCATGGTGCACGCCCTCACCGACGACTCACTCGTCCAGGAGGCCCCCGCGATCGTCGGCTGCAAGACCCCCTCCGCGCTCGCCCACGCCGCGACGCGCAGCGCCACCGGGCCGCGCGGATCGGCCTGCTCACCCAGGAGTCGTCCCCGCCGTCCCGGCGCAGGGCCGTGGAGGTGTACGAGGCCGCGATCGGCCGGCTCGTCACCTCCGGCGCGCTGCGGGAGCCCGACCAGGTCGGCCTCTCCCAGCTGGGCCTCCTGCCCGCCGAGGCCGCCCGGCGGCCGGTGACGGAGCTGTCGGTCGGCCAGCGGCGGCGGCTCGACCTGGCCGTGGTGCTGGCCGCGCGCCCGCACGTCGTGCTGATGGACGAGCCGACCAACCATCTGTCGATGACCCTGGTCGAGGAGCTGACCGAGGCGCTGGGCGCGACCGCCGCGGCGGTGGTGCTGGCCACGCACGACCGGCAGCTGCTGCGGGACACCGAGGGCTGGCCGCGGCTACGGCTCTGACCGCGCCTCGGTCTCCCGTACCGGCTCGGCGGCACGCGCGGCCGGCCTCGGCGGCAGGGCGGCGATCAGGAAGGGGATGACCAGGAAGGAGGAGAACGCCCACACGCTGTGGAACTGACCCCACCACAGCCCGGTGAACGGCTGCACCCGCAGGTAGCCCGCCGCGGCCCAGGCGCCGGTCGCGACGATCAGCGGCCAGGTGCCGCGGCGGGGACGGGCGAGCAGGTAGGGCACCGGCCACATCAGGTACTGAGCGCCGAGCCGGTACGTCAGGATCAGGAAGACGAGCAGCAGCACCAGCGTGAGGTCGAGCGGATCGGCCCCCCGCCACCACCAGGCGGCCGCGAGCAGCCCGGCGACCAGCACGAGCGTGCCGATCCGGCCGAGGGTGACCGAGACCGTCTGGTCGCCGCCCGTCACCAGGGCGGTCCAGCCCCAGTCGCCCACCACCGGGCGGGTCGACATGATGGCCCGCCCGAGGTCGACCAGCCCGGTGACCGGCGTGTCGAGGAACACCGAGCTGCTGAGCAGCCAGAGGGCGGGCACGGCCGCGGTCCAGCCGAGCGCCACCAGGCGGCGCGCCCCGGCGACGGCGAGCACCACCCCGGGCACGAGCAGCACCGACCAGTTGGTGCAGGACACGGACAGGCCCATCAGCAGACCGGCCCAGTGGGCCCGGCCGGCCCGGGCGACGACCAGCGCGGCCACCCCGAACACCAGGGTGAGCGGCGGGAACTGGCCGTGCAGTCCGCTGACCATGATGCCGATGGGCACGCACGCGTACTGGAAGCCGCGCAGCGCCCCGCGCTCGTCGGCGAGCCTGGCCACCAGCGGGATCAGCGCGAGGTCGGCCAGCACCGGGATGATCCGGCCCGACACGTTCCAGGAGAGCCCGAGCAGGTCGCCCAGCTCCCTCTGGCCCGCGAGCACGTAGGCGAGGAACGGCAGGAAGTGCCAGCCGCCCTCGCGCATGTGGGTGGTCGGGTTGCGCCCGGCGAGCACCTCGTCTGCGGCCATCGGGAAGTCGACGCCGAAGTCGTACGGCTGGACCGGCTCCTGCGCGGCCCAGGCCATGGCCACGATCCGCAGCACGGCTCCGACGCCCAGCGCCGCCCACAGCGGCGGCGCCCAGCCGCGCCGCTGCGCGACCAGGGCCAGGACGAGGCCGGCCACCAGCGGAGGGCCCACCACCAGTGCTGGGCTCACTGCGCATTCCTCCAACTGCTTCGCGGTCGGTCGTCAGGACGGGAGAGACGGTAGCTTACGCAGCGAGCCCAAGGGTTTGCTGGGAATGACCTTCCCGGGGCCGGACAAAGCGGGTGCGCCACCGGGATGCCGGTATCGTCGCTGGGACCCGAGTGAAAGGAATGCCACGAGATGCCGGAGGTGGCCGGAGCCCGCGTGCTCGTGACGGGCGGTTCGGGGTTCATCGGGAGGCGGCTGGTGTCCGCGCTGCTCGCCGAGGGGGCCGCGGTGACCGTCGCCGACCTGCACGCCCACCCGGATGCCCAGGTCACGTCCGTCGTGGGCGACCTGCGCGATCCCGGGGTGCGCGAGCGGGCGGTCGTCGGCGGGCTCGACGCGGTGGTCCATCTCGCCGCCGTCACGTCGGTGCTCCGTTCGGTCGAGGACCCTGCCGGGACCTACGCGACCAACGTCGAGGCCACCGCGGGACTGCTGGAGCTGGCCAGGGAGCGCGGGGTGCCGCGGTTCCTGCTGGCGTCGACCAACGCGGTCACCGGCGACGTGGGCGGCGCCCGCATCAGCGAGGATCTCGCGCTGCGCCCGCTCACGCCGTACGGCGCGACGAAGGCGGCGGCGGAGATGCTGCTCAGCGCCTATTCCGGGGTCTACGGGATGCGCACGGGCGCGCTGCGCTTCGCCAACGTGTACGGGCCGGGCATGCTGCTCAAGGACAGTTTCGTCCCGAGGCTGATGAGGGCGGCCGCGGCGGGTAGTGGGGTCCAGGTGTACGGGGACGGGGGCCAGCTCCGCGACTACGTCCATGTCGACGACGTGGTCCAGGCGATCCTGCTCGCCTGGCGCGCGGACCACGACGGTCCGCTGATCGTCGGGTCGGGCGTGTCGGTGAGCGTGAACGATCTGATCGACGCCGCCAGGAAGGCCACGGGGGCGGCGATCCCGGTCGAGCACGTCCCGGCCAAGCAGGGCGAGATGCCGGCGGTGGTGCTCGACATCTCGGCGGCGCGGGCGCTCGGGTATCGGCCGCGCCACGACATCACGTCGGGGATGGCGACGGTCTGGCCGGACTTCCGGCCCGCACAGCCGACAAGAAGCGATACGACGGAGGATGACGCATGACGAGCCCGGAGACGCCGCCGGAACTCGACGCCGCCGCGCTGGCGGAGTTCACCGCCCAGCACGGCTCGGACCTGCCTCCCGTCTCGGTCGTCATCGCCGCGTACAACGAGGAGCGCAGCATCGGCGCCACGGTGAACGGCATCCCCGCGATCGTCGACGGGCTGGAGACGGCGACCATCGTGGTCGTCGACGGGTCCACCGACCGGACCGCCGCGGAGGCGCGCAAGGCCGGGGCCATGGTCTGCGACCTCCCGGTCAACCGGGGGCAGGGGGCGGCGCTGCGGCTCGGTTACCGCCTGGCGCGCGAGGGCGGCGCCCGCTACATCGTCACCACGGACGCCGACGGGCAGTACGATCCGGCCGACATCGCGCGGGTGCTCGCCCCGGTCCGGCGCGGCGAGGCCGACTTCGCCACCGGCTCGCGGGTGCTCGGGCGGCAGGAGACCCACGACCGGGTCCGCCGCCTCGGGGTGCACGTGTTCGCGTGGCTGATCAGCCGGTTCACCGGGCAGCGGATCACCGACACCTCGTTCGGCCTGCGGGCGATGCGGGCGGAGGTCACCGGGGCGGTGACGCTCACGCAGCCGCAGTACCAGTCGTCCGAGCTGCTGATCGGCGTGATCTCGCGCGGGTTCCGGGTCGTGGAGGTGCCGGCCACGATGCGGCTGCGCGCCGCCGGCACCACCAAGAAGGGCGGCAACTTCGTCTACGGCTACCGCTACTCGCGGGTCGTGATCGGCACCTGGCTGCGTGAGCGTCGCCGCCCGGTGTCGTCCTCCTCGTCGGCGCCCGCGCGCTCCTCCTCGGAGCCGGAGCCGGTGCCTGAGCCGGAGCCGGCGAAGACGAAGTAGTGGAACAGGAAGAACTTCGCCACGAACAGCAGCCCGTAGATCCCCAGGAAGACGGCTCCCACGAACACCACGCGGGGGCCGTCGGTGGCGAAGATCTGGTGACCGATCCGGTCGGCGACCCCGGTGCCCCAGGAGGCGATGACCAGCCCCGCCACCGCGGTCAGCCAGTACGGGAGCAGCTCGCGCAACGGCTTGGGCCGCCCGCGCACGTTCCAGGCCCACCACCGGTTGAGCACGTAGTTGACGACCGCGCCGAGGCCCCAGGCGACGACGGAGGCGGCCGACGGGCCGAGCAGCTTCAGCCCGTACACCGTCAGGAGCGTGACCTCGCTGACCACGCCCGCCGCCACCGACCCGAGCGCGTAGCGTCCGAAGATGCGCGGCATGGCGCCGCGCAGGAACTGTCGGATCCTGTTCACGGCGCCGCGTGCCCCCGGCTGGACGGCACCCGGAAGACGCCGAGGATCGACTGGCCGAACGGGATCGGCAGGACCCGGTCGAGCACCCGGGTGACCGGGACGAGGATCCGGTCGTACAGGCCGACGGCGCCCGCCTTGGGCGAGCCGGCCTTGCCCAGCCGCACCGCGGCCCACCAGGCGAGCCCGCCGAGGAGGTTGACCGGGCGGGCCAGCTCCACCTCCAGGCCGGCGCGCACGGCGGCGTCGCGCAGCGTGGCAGGCGTGTAGCGGCGGAAGTGGCCGACCTTGCGGTCGAAGTCGCCGTACAGGCTCATGTAGGCCGGCACCCACAGGACCAGGGTGCCGCCGGGGACGACGGAGCGGGCCAGGAGGGTGAGGAGGGCCGCGTCGTCCTCGAAGTGTTCGAGCACGTTGATGGCGATGGCGGTCTCGACCGGGCGGTCCAGGGTGGCGCCGCAGGAGAGGTCGAACTGCGCCGCCTCGACCTCCTCGCGGCCGGCGAACCCGGCCTTCATCACCTTGACCGCGTCGGGGTCGACGTCCGTGACCACCAGCCGGTCCAGGCCGGTGAACTGGCTCGCGAACTCGCCCAGCCCGGCACCCACCTCCAGCACGCTGCGCCCGCAGTGCGGGGCGATCAGGTCGAACTGGTAGCGGCGGTAGCGCGGCTTGTCGTGGCCGCCTTCCTCCCGCTCGGCGGTCCGGCCGGTGGCGCGGGCGAACGCGCCTTCCTCGGCGCTCACCGCCGCGGCCCGCTCACGGCGCCCCGCCAGTCGACACGCGGCCGCATGGCGTCGAGGTCGACCCGGTCGGCGTAGCGCTTGGCCACGTCGAACAGCGACGTGATCAGCGTGTCGGAGAGCAGGTGGGGTTCGAGGCCGAGCTCGACCAGGCCGCTGTGGACCACCTTGTAGTAGTGCTCCTCCTTCTCCACGCGCGGGTTGTCGAGGTGGTCGACGACCACGTCGTCGGGGAAGCTGCGCGCGACGGTCTCGGCGATCTCGGCGACCGACAGCGACTCGGTCATCTGGTTGAACACCCGGAACTCGCCGCGCTCGGCGGGGTTCTCGCAGGCGAGCTGGATGCACCGGACGGTGTCGCGGATGTCGATGATGCCGCGCGTCTGGCCGCCCGTGCCGTAGACGGTCAGGGGGTGGCCGAGCACCGCCTGGACGACGAACCGGTTGAGCACGGTGCCGAACACCGCGTCGTAGTCGAACCGGGTGGCGAGCCGGTCGTCGAGCGCGGTCTCGGGGGTCTGCTGGCCGTAGACGACGCCCTGGTTGAGGTCGGTCGCGCGCAGGCCCCAGATCCGGCAGGCGAACTCCATGTTGTGGCTGTCGTGCACCTTCGACAGGTGGTAGAAGGAGCCCGGCCGCTTGGGGTAGAGCACCCGGTCCTTGCGACCCTTGTGCTCGACCTCCAGCCAGCCTTCCTCGATGTCGATGTTGGGGGTGCCGTACTCGCCCATGGTGCCGAGCTTGACCAGGTGGATGTCGGGGTCGGTCTCGGCGATCGCGTAGAGCACGTTGAGCGTGCCGGCGACGTTGTTGACCTGTGTGTAGACCGCGTGTTTGCGGTCGATCATCGAGTAGGGGGCGGCCCGCTGCTCGGCGAAGTGGACCACGGCCTCCGGGCGGAAGTCACGGATCATGTCGTACGTGAAGTCGGCCTCGGTCAAGTCGCCGATGTACGCCTTGATGGTCTTGCCCGTCAGCCGCTCCCAGGTGGCGATCCTGGTGTGCAGGGATTCGATCGGCACCAGGCTTTCGACGCCGAGTTCGAAGTCGTACTGCCGTCTGACGAAGTTGTCGGCGACGGCGACCTCATGCCCGCACTGCGAGAGGTGGAGCGCGGTGGGCCAGCCGAGATAACCGTCACCGCCGAGGACCAAGATCCGCATTGACCTGACTTTCTGACTACGATGCGACAGGGGCGAGGGCATACCATGCGCGTACGGGGTGTAGCGCGCCGGATGTGAGAGTGTTCCCCCCGCTGTACTCATCACACTCGTACCACATGACTGATCCTCGCCTTCCTATCTCGCGGCAGTTCACAGCAGGTTGACAGGCATGACAGCCGCCTCGGAGTGACGGTGGCGCACGTCACAGCTTCGCCCTGGCTGCTTGACCGGTGCTGGGACCTGCTGCCACCATCAGCGAAACAGCGTTCCGGCAAGCGGAACCGCGGTATCCCCCCAAGGACGACGCGATGCGCCTCAAGTCCTGTATCGCCATAGGTACGTTTCTTGCCCTGTCTCTGACCGCTTGCGGCGGTTCGGCTCCCCAGGGGGCTGCCGCACCTGACACAGCGGACACGTCGGGCACCATCAAGATCGGATCCATTCACCCCCTCACCGGCGCGCTGGCCTTCGACGGCCAGCAGATGTCCAAGGCGATCAAGTTCGCCGCCGAGGAGATCAACAACGCCGGCGGCATCAAGTCGCTCGGCGGCGCCAAGCTGGAGATCCTCGACGCCGACAGCCAGGGCAAGCCCGAGGTCGGCCAGAGCGAGGCCCAGCGCCTCACCCAGGCGGGCGCCGTCGCGCTCGTCGGCCCCTACCAGAGCGCGGTCGCCGCGCAGGTGGCGACGGTCGCCGAGCGCAACAAGGTGCCGTTCGTCATCGACGTGGGCTCCGCCGACGACATCCTCAAGCAGGGCTATACGTATACCTTCCGGCTCCAGCCCTCCTCCGACGCGCTCGGCCGGTTCGGCGCGCGTTACCTCAAGGAGCTGGCCGACCGCACCGGGCAGAAGATCACCAAGGTCGCCTACCTGCACGAGCAGACCGACTACGGCACCTCGACCTACGCGTCCTTCAGCGACGAGGCGGCCAAGCTCGGCCTGGAGGTCGGCCCGCAGATCACCTACGACGCGTTCAAGGCCGCCGACCTGACGACCGAGCTCACCAAGGTCAAGGCCGCCGGGGTCGACGCGCTCGCCGTCACCGGCTACTACCGTGACGGCCTGCTGACCGCCAAGGCCATCGCCTCGGTCCAGCCCGGGGTGAAGGTCGTGTTCGGCGTCTCGCACGGCGCCTTCAGCTCGCCCGTCTTCCCACGTGACGGCGGAGCGGTGGCCGAGGGCATCTACGACTCCAACTTCAACTACGACGCCACCAAGCCGGAGTCGAAGGCGGTGCTCGACGCCTTCCAGGCCAAGCACGGCGAGGAGCTGCGGTTCATCCCGTTCACCTCGTACGAGTGCGTCCGGCTCCTCGCCGCCGCGCTGGAGAAGGCCGCCAGCCGGGACCCCGCGAAGATCCGTGAGGCGCTCGCCGGGATCTCCTTCGACACCCTGCTGGCCTTCGACGGTCCCGTCCAGTTCGACGAGACCGGGCAGAACAAGAACGCGACTCCCGTCGTCCTCCAGGTCCAGGACGGCAAGGTCGTCCCGGTGCACCCCGCGGCCAAGGCCGTGGCCGAGCCGAGGCCTGCCGCGGAGTGAATCGCCTCATCTCCCGCGCCGGTGTGACCGCTGTCGTGGCGGTCGCCGTGATCGCGGGCGCATGGGCCCGCTCGGGCAGCGGGACGGTCACCGCCCAGGCGGTGCTGACCGGCCTGCTGCTCGGCGGGGTCTACGCGCTCGTCGCGATGGGCCTGACGCTGATCTTCGGCGTGCTCGACATCGTGAACTTCGCCCACGGCGCGTTCATGACGCTCGGCATGTACGCCACCGCGCTGCTCGCGGCCGGGGCGGGGGTGAACCCCTACCTGTCGCTGCTGGTGAGCGTGCCGCTGCTGTTCGGCCTCGGCTATGTCGTGCAGCGCCACATGGTGAGCCGGACGATGGGCGGCTCGCTGGCGGCGCAGCTCCTGCTGACGCTGGGCATCGCGATGCTGCTGGAGAACAGCCTCATGCTGGCCTTCACCGGCGACACCAGGACGGTCGCCGTCTCCTTCGACACCCCGCTGCGCCTGCTGGGTGCGGTGGCCGACCTCAGCCGGGTGCTGGCGTTCGCCGGCGCGATGGGCCTGGCCGGCGCGGTGTGGCTGCTGCTGACCAAGACCAGGCTGGGCACCGCGATCCGGGCGGTGGCCACCAACCCTGAGGGCGCCTCGCTGGTGGGGCTCGACGTGCGGCGGCTGCACGCGCTGACGTTCGCCGCCGGCACCGCCTGCGCCGGGGCCGCGGGGACGCTCGTGACGCCGCTCATCACGGTCGAGCCGACCGCGGGCGAGCTGTTCAACATCATCGGGTTCGTCGTCGTGGTCCTCGGCGGCCTGGGCAGCGTTCCCGGGGCGGTGGCCGGCGGGCTGATCGTGGGCCTGACCGAGCAGCTCGGCGGCATCTACCTGCCGGGGCAGAGCCCCCTGCTGGCGGTGTTCGCGGTGTTCGTGCTCGTCCTGCTCTGGCGCCCGCAGGGCCTGTTCGGGAGGCCCGCATGACCAGAAGGCTCGTGGTGCTCGCCGTGATCGGCGTGGCACTGGCCCCGCTGCCGCTGCTGCTCCCGCCCGCTCAGGAGGCCGTCGCGGTCCGCGCGCTGCTGTTCGCGATGATGGCCGTGGCCTGGAACCTGATGAGCGGGTTCGGCGGCCTGTTCAGCTTCGGGCACGCCGCCTACTTCGGGCTGGGCGCCTACACCACCGCGCTGCTGACCATCGAGCTGGGGCTCTCGCCCTGGCTGGGACTGGTGGCCGGGATGGCGGTGGCCGCCGTCTTCGGCGTGATCACCGGTTACCTGGCGGTCCGCTACCGGTTGAAGGGCGCCTACTTCGCCCTGGCCACCTTCGCCTTCGCGGAGATGCTCAGGCTGATCGCGCTCAACTCCGACCTCGTGGGCGGCGCGGTGGGCCTCACCCTGCCCGTCACCGGCGAACAGGGGTGGTGGACGCTCCGGTTCGACGTGGGCGATCCCGCGTACTTCTGGGTGGCGCTGCTGCTCACGCTCGCGTGCGTGGCGACCGTGATCGTGCTGCTCAACTCGCGGGCCGGGCTCAACCTGCTGGCCGTGCGCGAGGACGAGACGGCCGCCGCGGCCGCCGGGGTCGCGGTGATCCGGCACAAGATCATGGCCATCGGGGTGTCGGCCGCGCTGACCGCGGTGGCCGGCGGCTTCTACTCCGTCTACTACCTCTTCGTCAGCCCCGACCTGGCCTTCGGGCCGTCCGTGTCGATCCAGGCCATCCTGCCCGCGGTGATCGGGGGCGTCGGCACCGTCTGGGGTCCGCTGATCGGCGCCGCGGTGCTGGCCCCGCTCTCGGACGTGGCCGCGACCGTGGTCCGCACCCCGCCGGAGTTCCTTTCCTTCCTGCAGGGCCGCAGCGGGCTCGACGTGGTCATGTACGCGATCCTGCTGATCGTCGTGGTCCTGGCCATGCCACGCGGGCTGTACGGGAGATTCTCCAGGAGGCCACGGTGATCCTGCGATTGACGGACGTGAGCAAGGCGTTCGGCGGCCTGCAAGCGCTGAGCGGCGTGACCTTCGAGGTCGAGCCGAGCACCATCCACGCGGTCATCGGGCCCAACGGGGCGGGGAAGACGACGCTGTTCTCGGTGATCTCCGGGGAGCAGCGGCCGGACAGCGGCCGGATCGAGTTCGACGGTGAGGACGTCACCGCGCGGCCCACCCACCTGCGGGCCAGGACCGGGCTCGTCCGCACCTTCCAGCTCACCCGGCCCTTCGCCGCCCTGTCGGTCCTCGACAACGTGGCCGTGGCCGCCGGCGCGCACCACCGGGCGCGCAAGGACGCCGTCGCCGCCGCCACGGAGGCGGTCGAGAGGGTCGGGCTCGCCGCCTACCTGGCGCGCCCCGCCGGTGAGCTGCCCGCCGCCGCTCGCAAGCAGCTGGAGCTGGCCAGGGCGCTCGCGCTCCGGCCGAAGGTGCTGCTGCTGGACGAGGTGCTGGCCGGGCTGACCCCGTCCGAGCGGGAGCCGCTGGTCACCCTGCTGGCCGACCTGCGGGCGGAGGGCATGACGCTGGTCCTGGTGGAGCACGTCATGCCGGCCGTGATGCGGCTGGCCGATCAGGTGGTCGTCCTGGAGCGCGGAAGCGTGCTCGCCGAGGGTGAGCCCGCGGCCATCGCCCGCGACCCCCGCGTCATCGCCGCCTACCTGGGAGAGAATTCCGATGATGCTCTCGCTTGACGGCATCGAGGCCGGTTACGGCGGCCTGCGGGTGCTCCACGACCTGTCGCTGGAGGTGGCCGCCGGGGAGATCGTCGCCCTGGTCGGGGCCAACGGCGCCGGCAAGTCCACGACGCTCAGGGTGGCCTCGGGGCTGCTCAGGCCGTCCGCCGGCCGGGTGGTGTTCGACGGGGATGAGCTGACCGGGCTGCCGGCCCACACCGTGGTGCGGCGCGGGCTGGTCCAGGTGCCCGAGGGCCGCGCGCTGTTCGGCCCGCTCACCGTGGCGGAGAACCTCGCGATGGGCGCCTTCCACACGGGCGAGCCCGCCGACCGGGTGCTGGAGCTGTTCCCGCGACTCGCGGAGCGGATCGACCAGCGGGCCGACACCATGAGCGGCGGGGAGCAGCAGATGCTGGCCATCGGGCGGGCGCTGATGACCCGGCCGAGGCTCCTCATGCTCGACGAGCCGTCGGTGGGCCTGGCGCCCCTCATGGTCCGCGCGGTCTTCGACGCGCTCGAACGCATCCGTGACAGCGGCGTCGCGATCCTGCTCGTCGAGCAGAACGCGGCCCAGGCCCTGGCGCTGGCGGACCGCGCCTACGTCCTGGAGAACGGGGTCATCACACTCTCGGGCACCGACCTGGCCGGTGACGAACGGGTGCGCCGGGCCTATCTGGGCCTCTGAGCCTCAGGAAGGCCCGGGCGCCTTTCAGCTAGTTTCCGACATTTTCGGGGGTCGTACCGGCATCTCACCAGCCCCTTCCGGCGGACGACGCCGAAACATTTCGATGCATCGTTGACATGTTTCGGCTCGATTTTCAGACTGATCACCACCCCCACCGGAAGGGAGAGCTCTGGTGATCATCCGTACGAGAGCCGTCGCGCTGGCGGCGGCCGTGATGCTCGCGGCCGCCGGGGCCGTGGCGCTGACCCCCGCCGCGGCCGTCGCGGCCCCCGGCGTCGAGGACGAGGGCGCCGACTGCGCGGTGACCGGCCTGCCCGGCGAGGGCTCGCTGCCCACCGTCTCCAGGCTCCCCGACCCCTTCATGAGGCTGAACGGCACCCGCGTCACCGCCGCGTCCGACTGGCGGTGCCGCCGGGCGGAGATCAAGGCCCTGGCCGAGCGGTTCGTCTACGGCCAGAAGCCGGCGAAACCGTCCGGCGTCACCGGCACCGTCTCCAGGACCGGCATCACCGTGAACGTGTCACACAACGGCAGGACCGCCTCCTTCACCGCGGGCGTCGACCTGCCGAGCGGCACCGGGCCGTTCCCCGCCGTCGTCGTGCTGGGCGGGCTGGGCGCGGACACGGCCACGATCAAGGCCGCAGGCGCCGCCGTCATCAGCTACGACCCCCTGGCGGTGGGCCGGGAGGGCACGCCGCGGACCAGCAAGCAGGGCGCCTTCTACACCCTCTACGGCTCGTCCAGCGGCACGGGACTGCTGGCCGCCTGGGCCTGGGGCGTGAGCCGGATCATCGACGTCATCGAGCAGTCGGGCGGCAGCGTGCTCACCGCCGACGCGACCGGCGTCACCGGCTGCTCGCGGTACGGCAAGGGCGCCTTCGTGGCCGGCGCGTTCGACCAGCGCATCGCGCTCACCATGCCGATCGAGTCGGGCAGCGGCGGCGTCGCCGCCTTCCGCGTCATCCCCACCGACAGCGGCGCCCAGCCGCTGAGCAGCGCGTACGGGGAGCAGCCGTGGCTGGGCGACGCGTTCGGCTCCTTCACCGGCAACCCGGCCAGGCTGCCGGTCGACACCCACTCGGTCGTCGCCATGATCGCGCCGCGCGGGCTGCTCGTCATGGACAACCCGCACATCGACTGGCTGGCCGCCACCTCCGCGAGCGTCGGGGCCCTGGGCGGCGCGGAGGTCTACAAGGCGCTCGGCGCGGAGGCGAACATCACCTACTGGTCCGACGTCCAGGACGGCACCCACTGCGCCACCCGGTCCGAGTGGCGGGGCCCGCTCCAGCAGTACATCCAGAAGTTCCTGCGGAACTCCGGCAGCTCCACCGGGTCGATGCGGATCTCGGCGAACGCGCGCGGCAACCTGGCCGAGTGGCGCGACTGGCAGACGCCGGTGCTCGGCGGCGGGTCCGGCGACACCTCGCCGCCGACCGCCCCCGGCGGCCTGGCGGCCTCGGGCACCACGGCCACCGGCACCACCCTGAGCTGGACCGCCTCGACCGACGACACCGGCGTGACCGGCTACGACATCCTGCGCGCCACCGGCCCGAGCGGCGGCACGTTCACCCAGGTCGGCACCTCCGGCACGACCTCGTACGCCGACACGGGCCTGACACCGGAGACCACCTACCGCTACCAGGTCAGGGCACGCGACGCCGCGGGCAACACCTCGCCGGTGTCCGACACCGCGCAGGTCACCACCGGGTCCGGCCCGTCCGGCGGCGGGACCTGCACGGCCGTCCCGACCGTGCAGACGCAGTGGGGCACCGGGTACGTCGTGCAGCCGCTGACCATCACCAACACCGGCAGCTCGACGATCACCGGCTGGACGGTCACCTTCACCCTGCCCGCCGGCCACACGCTCACCGGCTCGTGGAACGGCACCGTCACCACCAGCGGGCAGACCGTGACGATCAGGAACGTGAGCCACAACGGCACCCTGGCCCCCGGAGCCGCCACGACCAGCGTCGGCTTCCAGGTGAGCCGCCCCGGCGGCGACGCCCTGCCGTCCGGCTACACCTGCGCCTGACACCTGGCTTGTCTGACTGAGGGGAATCTGTTCAGGGGGCTTTTACCCGATTAGTGTCCCTGATCGAGATCGTACGCGGCAGATTCCCCTCAGAAGCGGCAACCGGCGCCCCGGGCGGGCGGAAGGCGGTCTGGCATGAAGATCGTGGTGATCGGCGGCACCGGCCTGATCGGGTCGAAGGTCGTGGCGGGGCTCGCCGGGCAGGGGCACGAGGCGGTGGCGGCGGCGCCGAGCACCGGCGTCGACACGCTCACCGGCGAGGGGCTCGCCGAGGTGCTGACCGGCGCGTCCGCGGTGGTCGACGTGTCCAACTCGCCGTCCTTCGAGGCCGACGCCGTGCTGGCGTTCTTCGAGACCTCCACCCGCAACCTGCTGGCCGCGGAGGCGGCGGCCGGCGTCGGCCACCACGTCGCGCTGTCGGTCGTGGGCACCGACCGGCTGGCCGACAGCGGCTACTTCCGGGCCAAGGTGGCCCAGGAGAAGCTGATCGAGAACGGGCCGATCCCGTACTCGATCGTGCACGCCACCCAGTTCTTCGAGTTCACCCGGAGCATCGCCGACTCCTCCGCCGACGGGGGCATGGTCCGGATCGCGCCGGTGCTCTACCAGCCCATCGTGAGCGACGAGGTCGCCCGGGCGGTCGCCAGGGTCGCGGTGGGCACCCCGCTGAAGGGCAGGGTCGAGGTCGCCGGGCCCGAGCGGGTCCGGATGGACGCGTTCTTCCGCGACGCGCTGGCGGCCTGGGACGACCCGCGCGAGGTGGTCGCCGACCCGCACGCGCGCTACTTCGGCGCCGAGCTGGACGAGCGGTCGCTGGTGCCAGACGACGGCGCGATCCTCGGCGAGGTCCGCTACGCCGAGTGGCCGGGCCGGACCGCGCCGGGCAAGTAGCCTCCTCTAGAGTCGTGCTCACGACTCCAAGGTCGTCCCCCGGCCCCGCGAGCGTCCTCACGCCTCTGCGGCCACCCTCACGACCTTGAGGTCGTCCCTACGACCTTCAGGAGGCGCGGGCGTTGGACGGCAGGCTCGCGGTCGCCGCCGCCGTGGCGGGCGGGATCGCGCTGCTGTGGCTGCTGGCCCTGGCCGCGCTCGCGGTCGCCCGGCCGCGCGGCAACCTGCTCACCGAGGCGGTGCGCCTGCTGCCCGACCTGCTGCGGCTGATCCCGCGCCTGGCCCGCGACCCGGGGCTGCCCCGCGGGGTCCGGGTCCGGCTGTGGCTGCTGCTGGGCTATCTGGCGCTGCCCGTCGACCTGGTGCCGGACTTCGTCCCCGTGCTGGGCTACGCCGACGACGCCATCGTGGTCGCGCTCGTCCTGCGCGCCGTGGTGCGGGCGGCCGGGCCCGGGGCGCTGGAACGCCACTGGCCCGGCACCCCGGACGGCCTGGCCGCCGTCCGCCGCCTGTCCGGCCTGCCGGCCGCCTGACCCGTACGGTTCAGGAGCTCGTGAGGATGACGAGCTGCCCGGTGGCGCGGGTCATGGCGACGTACCGGTCGACCGCGCCTTCGATGCCCGCGCCGAACTCGTCCGGGTCGACGAGGACGACCAGGTCGAACTCCAGCCCCTTCGACAGCTCCGGGGTCAGCGACCGGACGCGCGGCCTCTCCTGGAACGCCGGGTCGCCGATGACGCAGGCGATGCCGTCGGCGTGCGCGGCGAGCCAGGCGTCGAGGATCGAGCCCAGCTCCGAGACGGATCCGCGGCCGACGGGCAGGCCGGTGGCGCGGATGGACGTCGGCACGTTGGCGTCCGGGATCGCGGCCCGGATGACCGGCTCGGCCTCCGCCATGATCTCCTCCGGCGTCCGGTAGTTGACCGTCAGGGAGGCCAGGGTCATCCGGTCGAGCCCGATCCGCGCCAGCCGTTCCCGCCACGACTCGGTGAACCCGTGCCTGGCCTGAGCGCGGTCGCCGACGACGGTGAAGCTCCTGGACGGGCAGCGGATCAGCAGCATCTGCCACTCGGCGTCGGTCAGCTCCTGGGCCTCGTCCACGACGACGTGCGCGAACGGCCCGGCGAGCCGGTCAGGTTCGGCGCCGGGGAGCGCGTCCTCGTCGACCAGGGCGTCCCGCAGGTCCTGGCCGTGCAGCATCGTCATGACGCCTTCGCCGTCGTCGTCGGCCTCCAGCAGGTCGTCGACGACCTTCTCCATGCGCTCGCGCTGGGCGGCGACGGAGGCGGCGCGCAGGCGCTCGCGCCGCGCGTCCTCCGGGTCGCCGAGCCGCTGCCGCGCCGCGTCCAGGAGCGGCAGGTCGGACACCGTCCAGGCCTGGGCGTCCGCGCGGCGCAGCGTGCGGATCTCCTCGGGGCTGAGCCAGGGGGCGCACAGCCGCAGGTAGGCGGGCACGGTCCACAGGTCGCCGACGAGGTCGGCCGCCTCGATCAGCGGCCACGCCCGGTTGAAGGTGGTGAGCAGCTCGCGGTTGCGCAGCAGCGACTTGCGGAGCTGGTCGGCCGAGACCTCGCCCTCGTGCTTGTCGGCCAGGATCGTGACGAGCTCTTCCCAGATCTGGTCGCGGGCCTCGTTGTGCGGGGTGCCGGGGGCCGGCGCGTCGAACGCCTCGGCCCAGTCGTCGGGGCTCAGCCGGATGTCCTCCCAGGGGGTCTTGACCGTCATCTCCTCGGTGGGCGGGTTCTCGTAGAACCTGACGGCCGGCTCGATCGCCTTCACCAGGTCGGCGGACGCCTTCAGCCGGGCCACCTCGGGATCCGTCTCGGCCGTCGCCGCCGCCCCCTCGGCGACGAGGTCGCGCAGCGTACAGGTCTGCACACCCTCCTCGCCGAGGCTGGGCAGCACGTCGGCGACGTAGGCCAGGTAGGGCTGGTGCGGGCCGACGAACAGCACGCCGCCCCGGCGGTGACCCAGCCGCGGGTCGGAGTAGAGGAGGTAGGCGGAGCGGTGCAGGGCGACGACGGTCTTGCCGGTGCCCGGGCCGCCGTCGACGACGAGGGCGCCGCGGGATCCGGCCCGGATGATGGCGTCCTGGTCGGCCTGGATGGTGCCGAGCACGTCCCGCATCCGCCCGGACCGGGTGCCGCCCAGGCTGGCGATGAAGGCGGACTGGTCGTCGAGCGCGGCGTGCCCCTCGATCCCCTCCGGGGTGAACACCTCGTCCCAGTAGTCGCTGATCCGGCCCCGGGTCCAGCGGTATCTGCGGCGGCTGGCCAGCCCCATCGGGCTGGCGTGGGTGGCGCCGAAGAACGGCTCCGCCGCGGGCGAGCGCCAGTCGAGCAGCAGCCGGCGGCCCTCCCGGTCGGTGAGGCCGAGGCGTCCGACGTAGACGGGCTCGGCGCCGTCCGCGCCGACCATGCGGCCCAGGCACAGGTCCAGGCCGAAGCGGCGCAGCGCGCGCAGCCGGGCGGTGAGCCGGTGGACCTCCAGGTCCCGGTCCAGCGCCGCCCGGCCGATGCCGCCCGGCGACCTGCGCGCGGCGTCGAGGCGGTCGGACAGGTCGGCGATCGTCTCCTGGAGACTCTCCGCGATGGCGATGAAGTGCTGCTCGTCACCGCCGATCAGCTTCGGGTCGGCCTTGGCCGAGAGGTTGGCGGGAAGATCAAACGCGCTGGTGGTCAGCGGGTTCACGTACGCAGCTCCGATCTGAGGTCCGTGACGGCCGTCGCTCGCGGCAGGCGTCAGGACCGGTATGGCGAGGGCGGTTCGCTCGGCTTGTCCGCATGCCGAGCCTTCCCCGCCCCCCGCGGCAACACGCACCACGCGTCCCCCGTTTCCGCAGCATCCGGCCTTCGGCCGTCGATTCTGCGGCACGACCCGGGGCTTGCCGCAAGCCCCCGGGTCCGCTATAGGTTGAAAGTGGAGGGGAGGAACACTCCACTCACGAGGGGGTCAGCAGCGCCGGCTCCCCGGGGACGAGCCGCCCCCCGAGGAAGAGCAGCGGCGCGCTCCGCTCGTCGTCCGCCACGCAGTGCGCCACCTCGCCCACGACCAGCTCGTGGTCCCCGACGGGCAGGATCGACCACAGGTGGCAGGCGAACACCGCGATGCAGTCGGGCACGACCGGCACCCTCGGCGACCGTCCCGTCAGCGTCAGCTCCACGAGCGCGGTCTCGCCGCCGCGGGCGCGCTCGGCGTAGTGCCGGGCGTAGTGCTCCTGGCCGGCGCCCAGGACGCTGACCCCGAAGGCGCCCGCCTGCTCCACCGCCGCCCGCATCCGGCCGCTCCTGGTGAGGGCGACGCCGATGAGGGCGGGGCGGAGGGACAGGGTGACGAAGGAGTTGGCGGTCATCGCGTGCCTGCCGGTGGGGCCCTCGGCCGCCATCACCGTCACGCCTGTGGCGAACCGCCTGGCCGCACCGCGCAGGGCCGCCGCTATCTCGGAGTTCATCGTGCCCCGTGCAGCCGGCGCAGGAAGTCGTGATGGGTCGGCAGGGTGGCGAGGAGGTGGTCCTGCTTCTCCTTCACGGTGTCGAAGAGCGACGCCGCCTCGGCGATCGAGTCCTGCTTGTACGACAGCGCGGGCATGGGCTGGTCGGGCAGGACACCGAGTCCGGAGAAGATGCAGTAGTAGCTGCCGTTCGTCCAGAAGTTACGGAACTCCGCCTCGAAATTGCCGTAATAGGTGGACTCATCGGAGATCGGGGGATTCACCGCGAGCCCCGCCTTGTACATCGCCAGCTTCTCGGTGATGTTGTCCGGCAGCGTGAGGTTCTTGTTCTCCTTCCAGAACGGCGTGTCCGTACGCGGCGAACAGAAGAAGTGCGCCTGGATGAAGTCGCGCGTGTCGTCGAACATCTCCTCGATCTCCCGGTTGAACCGGTCGATGAGGACCTCGTCGAACCGCTTGTCCGGGAAGTGCTTGGCGAGCTGGTAGATGGCCGCGGTGATGAAGTAGATGCCGGTCGACTCCAGCGGCTCCAGGAAGCAGGAGGCCAGGCCGATGCTCACGCAGTTCTTGACCCAGGCCCGGCGGTTGCGCCCGACGCGGAAGCGGATGTTGTTGAACTGGGTGGTCTCGGGGTCCAGCCCCCAGAGCCGGCTGAACTCCAGCGTCGCCTCGTCACGGGAGGTGTGCGCGCTGGAGAAGACGTAGCCGGTGCCGAACCGGCCCAGCATGGGGATCTTCCAGCTCCAGCCGGAGCTCATGGCGATGGCCGAGGTGTAGGGCTCCACGCCGTGCGCCTCGTCGTCGTGCGGGACGGCGGTGGCGACCGCGCTGTCGCACATGAGGTGGTCGCTCATGTCGACGAACGGCTCGGCCATCGCCTGGTTGATGAGCAGCCCGCGGAAGCCGGAGCAGTCGATGAACAGGTCGCCGGAGAGCGTGCGCCCCTCCTTGGTGACCAGGCCGGTGATGTAGCCGCGCTCGTCGCGCAGCACCTCGGTCATCTCGTCGCGGACGTGCACCACGCCCTGCTTCTGGGTGGCGAACCGGCACAGGAAGTCGGCCACGAGATGGGCGTCGAAGTGCCAGGCGTAGCGGGTGGCCGGGCTGCCGTCGGCGTGCCTGGGCGCCAGCTTGGCGTCCATCACCGGCGGCTCCCTGAAGCAGGCGTAGTCGAAGGGCCGGTCGTCCAGGCCCGCCTGCCTGCGCTGCAGCCAGTAGTGCGAGATCGGGATCTGGTCGTGGTCCGGCAGCAGCCCGAAGGGGTGGTAGAAGTGGTCGCTGGTCCCGTCGGCGAGCGTGCGGGGAGAGCTCTCCCCCGCGCCGGGAGTGCGCCAGTTGACGAACCTGACCGCCATCTTGAAGGCGGCGTTGCACTCGCGCATCCACTCGTCCTCGGGGATGCCGAGGTAGTGGAAGAAGGTCTTGTGGAGGTTGGGGACGGTCGCCTCGCCCACACCGATCCTGGGCACCGTCGGCGCTTCCAGCACCGTGATGCGCACGCTTCCCTGGAGGAACTTCCCGAGGTACGCCGCGGTCATCCAACCGGCGGTTCCTCCGCCGAGGATCACGACGTCCTTGATGCGGGGATCCATTGTGCACGCCTCCTCATCTCGCTGCCAGGCGAGAGCTGACACCGGCAGGCTCATCCTGCAAAGGCGCGGCCGATCCGGTAATCCCGATCCGGCGTCACCGGAGGGCATGACCATCTGGCCTGCCCATCACGGCCGGGGCGGCGGGCACGCGGATGCGGACTTCCAGCCCCCGGGGCCGGCCCGCCGCCATGATCACCTGGCTGCCGCTCTCCTCGGCCAGCCGTCTGATGATCGCCAGCCCGAGCCCGGTGCCGGGGACGTTCTGGTGGCGGGCGCTGCGCCAGAACCGGGCCCCGACGAACTCCAGCTCCTCCGCGGGCAGGCCCGGCCCCTGGTCGCGCACCACCACGTCGATCATGTCGCCGCGGCGCTGGACGATCACCCGTACCGGCGCCTGCTCGCCGAACTTCAGCGCGTTGTCCAGCAGCGCGTCCAGGCCGTGCTCGATCAGCTCCGGCAGGCACACCGTACGCACGCCGTCGGGGATGTTGGTGATGAGCGGCACGCTGTTGCGGTCGTAGGCGGACCGCCACGCGTCCACCCGCTGCACGACCGTGGCCGACACGTCCACGACGACGGGCGGCGCCTGGCTGTTCTCCGACTTGGCCATCAGCAGGAGCGAGTCGACGATGGCGCACAGCCGGTCGACCTCGCTCAGCGCCAGCTTGAGATCCTCGCTCTGGTACGGCTCGCTGCCCAGCTCGAAGGCGTTCTCCACGCACAGCCGCAGCGCGGTGATGGGATTGCGGAGCTGGTGGGAGGCCTGGGCGACGAAGTCACGCTGCCGGGTGGCCAGGGTCAGCACGCAGTCGGCCATCTCGTTGAAGCCGCGGACCAGGCGGCGGATCTCGGGCGGGCCCGTGGCCTGCGGCACCCGGGCGTACGTGACGCCGGACCGCACCTGCTCGGTGGCGTCGGCGAGCAGCCGGACGGGGTTCATCACCCACCGCACCAGCGGGCCGATCACCAGTTCGGCCGCGGCCAGCACGACCAGGCCCGCGATGACCGCGAGCACCAGCAGCCGCACGCCGACCGCCGATCTGACGCCGTCGGTCGGGGACATCGTCACCGCGGCGCCCAGCAGCAGCCCGTCCCGGCGGACCGCGGTCCCGAGCACCAGCGGCGCCGAGTCCCACGGCCAGATGACGGACGGCGGCTCGGCGGCGGCCCCGGCCACGGCGGCGGACGCGGCGGCCCGGTAGTCCCCGCCCGGCGCGCGGTCCATCCCTGCGGCGGCCACCACCCCGCCGTGGTCGAGGACGAGCGCCGCGCACCCGCACGCCCGCGCCCGGCCGGCGACCTCCCGCCGCAGGGCGGTCAGATCCCGCCCGGCCAGGGCGGACTCGGCCAGCTCCGCGAGCTCCCACGTACGCCGCACGGCCTTGTCGTGCAGTTCGCGGGACACCCCGGCGGCGGTCCCGATGCCGAGCGGAACGGCGAACCCGCACGTGAGGACGGCCACCATGAGTACCAGTCGTAAATACACGCAGATCGCTCCCGATCTACGGCACGGCCAGTCTGTACCCGACGCCCCGGACTGTTTCGATCAGTTCTGGTGATGCCAGTTTCCTGCGCAGCGTGGCCACGTGGACGTCGAGCGTCCTGAAGTTGCCGTCACGCCGCCGCCACACGCTCGACATGAGCTGGTCGCGGGTGACCACCGTGCCGGCGGCCCTGGCCAGTGCTTCGACGATCTCGTACTCCTTGCGGCTGAGCGGCACGTTCTCCCCGCGCACGGTGACCTTCCTGCGGCCCAGGTCGATGAAGAGATCGCCGACGGCGATGACGCTCTCCGCCGAGGAGACGCGGAACGCGTTCCTGCTCCGGCGCATGACCGCCTCGATGCGGGCCTTCAGCTCGGCCAGGCCGCACGGCTTGACCACGTAGTCGTCGGCTCCCAGGCGAAGGCCGCGGACCCTCGCCTCCGACTCGGCGCGGGCGGTGACCGCGATGATCGGCACATCGCTCCTGGCCCGGAACCGCCGGCAGACCTCGAACCCGTCCATGTCGGGCAGGCACATGTCCAGCAGGACCAGATCCGCGTCGTCCTCGGAGCCGAGGGCCTCGCTGCCGGAGACCGCACACCGCACCTCGTAGCCGTGGCGCACCAGCGCGGAACATAACGCTCCCGCCACCCGTAGGTCGTCCTCGACCAAGAGGATCTTCATTCCCGTTCCCCATTTCAGCGAGCGAAGGGTTACACGAGACCGTCCCTCATGGCCACGGCGACCGCCAGGGTGCGGTTGGGGCAGTTGAGCTTGGCCAGCACGTTCGCGACCAGTCGCTTGACGCCGTGCTGGGAGATGTCCAGCCGCCGGGCGATCTGCTTGTTGCTGAGACCCTCCACGAGCAGCGCGAGCACCTGCTGCTCGCGCGGGGTGAGATAGGGATTGCGCTCACGGCCGGCCACCGCGTGGCGGCGGACGCTGGCGAGCAGATGGGTGGCGAGCCCGCCCGGGATGGGCACCTCGCCGTTGCGGACCCCGTTCAGCGCTTTCTCCAGCGATTCGGCGGTGAGGTCGTGCAACGTCAGGAAGCCGTTGCTCGGTATCGACGCCGCCGTTTCGAGGGATTCTTGTTGATTCCCGTCGAAGAGCAGCAGCACATTCGTGCCGAGTGATTGGGCGCGGGCCGCCAAACTCACCGCCTGTTCGCGCGAGATATCACTGCACGAAAGAATGAGCGTGTCGAATACCTCGTGACCGTCGGCAGCCAGCAACATAGGTGGCGCCATTGCCCTGCATCGGGATACCGAGGATAATTTCGTCAGCATGGCGCGTAAGCCGTGCCGGTGTACTTCGTTGGCCGCCACCACAACGACGGAATGGCGGACGGACGGACAGTCGACAATACTCCGGGTGGTTTCCGGTGCGTACATTCTTCCTCCGGGTAACCCTGTTCGAGGAAACGCGCATCCGGTGGTGACAGTACCGAGGCTCCGGTGAGGCGACAAGAGAACTTGATGTACATTTAACCTCCGCCTAGGACAGCAGTTGACTCTGCTGAGTTGCGCTCATCTTCTTCCCGGTCGGCCTGCCCGAACGGGCCGTTCCATCGGGCTCCCCGCGCCGCCGCCGGCCGTAGTTCGCTGAGGACATGACGACTCCGGTGAGCCCGCTCCGCCCGCGGCGCGCCGCTTCGGCCCTCGCCGAGATCACCACCCGCTGGTCCGCCCCGGGCGCGATCGGCGAGGTGCGGGCCGGTGAGGAGCACTGGCCCGGGGCCGCCGGGCACGCCGACGTGGCCACCGGGCGGCCGCGCCGCGCCGACGAGCGGTTCCGGGCGGGCAGCGTCACGAAGATGTTCGTGGCCGCCACGACGCTCCTGATCGCCGCCGACGGCGGGCTGGGCCTCGACGACCCGGTCGCGCGATGGCTGCCGGAGCTGCCCCCGCGCAACGGCAACGACCTGTCCCTCGTCACCGTCAGGCATCTGCTGGGCCACACCGGCGGCCTGTTCGACTACACCCGCGAGCCGGCCATGCACCGGCGGCTCACCAGCGAGTTCCCCCTGCACCGCACCACCTCGTACCGGCCGATGGAGCTGGCCGGGACCGCGTTGGACCAGCCTCCGGCGTTCCCGCCCGGCGCCGGCTGGGCCTACTCCAACACCGGCTACGTCCTGGCCGGGCTGGTCGTCGAGCGGGCGACAGGCCGGGACTTCCGGCACGAGGTCCGCGCCCGCGTCATCGAGCCCCTGGCGCTGACCGGCACGTCCTTCCCCGGCGAGGCCACCGGCCTGCCGGAGCCGCACGCCCGCCACTACTCGCGGCTGTCGCTGCCCATTCCCTTCCGCGGCACCCTGGACGTGACCGAGCTGAACCCGTCGTTCTGCGGCGCGTCAGGCGAGCTGATCTCGACCGTGGGCGACCTGACGCGGTTCCTCCAGGCGCTGCTGCGCGGGCGGCTGCTGGCCGCGCCCGAGCTGGCCGAGATGCTCACCCCGGTCGAGGGCTCCGGCGGCGGGCACGGGCTCGGCGTCAAGTTCCGCCGGGTGGCCGGCCGGCTCGTCGCCGGCTACGACGGCGCCGTCCACGGCTCCATCACCTCGGTGTTCGGCGCGCTCGACGGCTCACTGACGGCCGCGCTGAACGTCAACTCCGACTGGCAGGACGAGACCGCCATGACCACCACCCTCATGACCGCGGCCCTGGACGAGGAGGATCGATGACCGCGCACGTCCCGACCCTGGACGACGCACACCGGCTCGACGCCGAGGACCCGCTGGCGTGGCTGCGCGACCGCTTCGCGCCCGCCCTGCCCGGCCGCGTCTACCTCGACGGCCACTCCCTGGGCAGGCCGCCCGCCACCGCCCGGCACACCGCCGACGCGCTCATCTCCACCGAGTGGGCGCACGACCTGGTGAACTCCTGGTTCTCCCGCTGGATGAGGCTCCAGCACGACCTGGGCGACCTGCTCGGCCGGCACTTCCTGGGCGCCGCGCCCGGCCAGGTGGCCGTCACCGACTCCACCGGCGTCAACCTCTACAAGCTCGCCGAGGCAGCCGTCTCCGCCCGGCCGGGGCGCCGGGTGGTCGTCTGCGATCGCGACATCTTCCCCACCGACCGCTACATCCTGGAGGGCGTGGCCGCCGAACGCGGGCTGGTGCTGCGGCTGGCCGACTTCGACGAGATCACCGGGCCCACGCCGGACGCCGTGGCCCGGGTGGTCGACGAGCGGACGGCGCTGGTGTGCCTGTCGCACGTCGACTACCGTTCGGGGGCGATCGCGGACCTGGCGGGGATCAGCGCCGTGGCCCGCTCGGCGGGCGCGCTGACGCTCTGGGACCTGTGCCACTCCGCGGGCGTCGTGCCGGTCGAGCTCGACGCCTCCGGCGCCGACCTGGCCGTCGGCTGCACGTACAAGTACCTGTCGGGCGGTCCAGGGGCGCCGGCTTTCCTGTACGTACGGCACCAGCTGCAGGATCGGCTGACCCAGCCGATCTGGGGCTGGTTCGGCCACCGCGACCAGTTCGGCATGGGGCAGGGCTACGAGCCGGCGCCCGGCATGCGGCGCTTCCTCGTGGGCACCCCGCCGGTGGTCAGCCTCGCCCTCGTCGAGGACGGCGCCGGGCTGCTGGCCGAGGCGGGCATCGCGGCCCTGCGCGCCAAGAGCCGGGCGCTGACCGGCTTCCTCGTCGAGCTGTACGACGCCTGGCTGGCCCCGCTGGGCGTCCGCCTGGCCGGCCCGCGCGAGCCGGGGCTGCGCGGCGGCCACGTGGCGTTCGCGCACCCGGCGGCGGAGCGGTTCGGCAAGGCGCTGGAGGCCGAGGAGGTGATCGTGGACGTACGGCCGCCCGACCGGCTCCGCTTCGGCCTGGCCCCCGCCACGACGTCGTTCACCGAGGTGTGGACGGCCGCCTCCCGCTTCCGCCACATCGCCGCCCAGCTGGGCTGAGCGGGGCTCAGGTGAGGTCGAGCGCCTTGGACAGGCGGTCCCAGGTGGCCGACCAGGCCGGCGTGGCCGGGTCGATGACCATGAAGTGGTCGCCGTCCGGCAAGGTGATCAGCTCGCACTCGTCGCCGGCGGCCCGCCCGTAGCGGACGCTCATCTCGTACGGCACCGCGTCGTCGGCGGTGCCGTGCACGAGGACCTGCGGGACGCCCAGCGGCAGCAGGTCGGCGGGCGAGGCCAGCCGGTACAACTCGGGCGCCTCCGCCTCGGAGGCGCCGACGAGCTCGGCGGCCGCGTCGTCCGACAGCTTCCAGGCGTGCGCCAGCCGCAGGTCCGCGACCGGCGCGAGCCCCGCCACCAGGCGCAGGCGGACCCGGCCGCCCGCGCCCCAGGGCGTGCGCGTCCTGGCGGCCAGCCACAGGGCCAGGTGGCCGCCCGCCGAGTGGCCGGCGACGGCCACCCTGTGCAGGTCGAGCGGGTGCGCGCCGGCCAGGTCCGTCAGCGCCTCCAGGCCGGCGGCGACGTCGGCGAACGTGCCAGGCAGGCCGCCGCCGGGGTCGCCCACCCTGCGGTACTCCAGGTTCCAGGCGGCGGCCCCGGCCGCCGCCACCGCGTGCGCCAGGGCGTGCATCAGATCGGCGCGGTAGCGGCTGCGCCAGTAGCCGCCGTGGACGAGCACCACCACCGGGTACGGCGGCCGGCCGGTCACCGGGAGCCACAGCTCGCCGTACTGATCGGGTTCGGGACCGTACGGCACGCGCAGGCCGCCGTCGGGGACCGTGAAACGGGCCAGCTCGGGCGGGTACGGCGGATGGACCTGGTCAGAGGCGGCCACGAAGGCTCCACAGCTCTTCGAAGAACCGTTTGGACAGCGTCGACCGCAAGTAGCCGACCCCCGAGGAGCCACCGGTGCCGCAGCGCCCGCCGATGATCCGCTCGACCATGCTCAGGTGCCGGTAGCGCCACTGGGAGAAGCCCTCGTCGTGGTCGATCAGCGCCTCGGCGAGCCGGCCCAGCTCGTCCTCGACCACCTCGTGGCGCAGGATGCGGGCCAGGTCGGGCGAGCCGCGCCGGGCCCACAGCCTCTCGAACGCCTCCATGAGGCTGGGCTCGGCGAGCCGGCGGGCCAGCCGGTCGCGTTCGGTCTCCGTCAGGCCCTCCCTGGCCAGGTGGCCGGGGTCCTTCAGGCCGGACAGGAACTCGATCTCGCGGAACTGCGCCGACTGCAGCCCGCTGGAGCTGTAGAGGCCGCCGCGGACCTGCTTGAAGGCGCCGGGGCTGATGGTGGCGAGCACGTCGACCTGCTCGCACAGCACGCGCTCGATGACCCGGACGCGCCGCAGGCAGTAGAGCGCCCGGGGCACGTCACCGGCGAGCACCGCGTCCCTGGCGCCTTCGAGCTCGTGCAGCAACACCTTGAACCACAGCTCGTAGATCTGGTGCGCGGTGAAGAACAACATCTCGTCGTGATGGCCCGAGGGCGACTCCTGCAGAGAGAGCAACTCCTCCAGGTGCAGGAATCCGCCGTAGGTCGGTGCCACGCGTTCCGGAGCTGAGTGCATTCCCCGACCATACGATCCGGCCGCCGGGCCGCCGAAGACCGGCTGGGCTCGCCGATCGGTGAGGGCATGCACGGCTGGCGCGGCCCGGCGGCCGGCCTAGCGTTCGAGTATGGACACGCTGCCCCGTCTGTTCGAAGCACAGGTGGCGAGGACCCCGGCGGCCACGGCCGTCGAGTCGCCGCTCGGCACGCTGAGCTACGCCGAACTCAACGCGCGGGCCAACCGGCTCGCCCGTCACCTCGTCCGGCTCGGGGCCGGGCCGGAGGACCGGGTGGGCGTGGCGCTGCCGCGCTCACCCGGCGCGGTGGTCGCCATGCTGGCCGTGCTGAAGTGCGGCGCGGCCTACCTGCCGCTGGATCTCGCGCTGCCGGAGGCCCGCCGCGAGGCCCTGATCCGCGACGCCGCCCCGCTCACCGTCATCGCCGACCAGCCGGACGACACGGGACCGCCCGGCGGGCCGTCCGACGGTGATCTCGCCGACGCGGAGCTGATCCGGCCGCTGCTTCCCGGCCATCCGGCGTACGTCATCTACACCTCGGGCTCCACCGGGACGCCCAAGGGCGTGGTGGTGCCCCACGGCGCCATCGTCAACCTGGCCCGCGACCACATCAGGCGCTGCCGGCTCGACGGGACCAGCAGGGTGCTGCACCTGATCGCGCCCGGCTTCGACCCGGCCGTGGCCAACGTCGCGATGGCGCTGCTCTGCGGCGCGACGCTGGTCCTGCCCGGCCCGTACGACCGGCTGTCGGGCGAGGACCTGGCCGAGGCCTTCTACCTGTCCGCGGCGACCTTCGCCCAGATGCCGCCCGCGCTGCTGGCCACGCTGCCCGACGACGATCTGCCCGCGCTGCGCACGCTCATCGTGGGCGGCGAGCGGGTCAGCCCCGACCTGGTCGCCCGTTTCGGACCAGGGCGGCAGATGCTCAACGCGTACGGTCCCACGGAGACGACGGTGGCGGCCACCGTCAGCGACCCGCTCGACCCGGGCAGGCCGCCCTCCATCGGGCGGCCGATCGACGGCGCGCTGGTGTACGTGCTGGACGAGCGCCTCGACCCGGTGCCGCCCGGCGAAGAGGGCGAGCTGTACATCGCCGGGGCCGGGGTGGCCAGGGGCTATCTCGACCGGCCCGGCCTGACGGCCCTGCGGTTCCTCCCCGACCCCTTCGGCGCGCCAGGCGAGCGGATGTACCGCACCGGCGACCTGGTCAAGGTCGGGCCGGACGGCGACCTGATGTTCCTCGGCAGGACCGACGACCAGATCAAGCTGCACGGCAACCGCATCGAGCCGGCGGAGATCAGCGCGGCGCTGGAGCGGCACGACGGCGTCGCCCAGGCCGTGGTGGTGCTCAGGAAGGACGGGCAGCCGCGGCTCGTGGCCTACGTGGTGCCCGCGGAGCAGCACGCCGACGGGCCCGGCGCCACGGAACTCCGCAGGCACCTGGCGGGGCTCCTGCCCGCCGGGATGGTGCCCGCGGAGTTCGTGACGCTGGCGGCGCTGCCTCTCACGCCCAACGGCAAGGTCGACACCCGGTCGCTGCCGTACCCGGTGGCGTCAGGACGATGAGCCGTCGTCCCAGCGGAAGATCCGCACGGCGATGGCGCCGAGCGCCAGCGCGGCGCCCCCGCTGATCGCCCAGGCCACCCACTCGGGGTGCGCGGGCTCCATGCCGACCATCTCCCAGCGCAGCGCGCCGGTGATGAGAGCCGGGGGCAGCCACTGCAGGATGTCGCCCACGCCGGCGGGCAGCATCCGCAGCGGGACGACGGCGTCGCCGACGAAGATGACGGCGATGATGATGATGGTGAGCACGGTCTCGGCGGTCTCTGCCGAGGTGAGCACGGCCGCGAACATGAAGCCCAGGGCCAGCAGGAAGGCCAGCCCGATCACGCTGGTCAGCAGCAGCGCGGGCAGCCGCGGCACCTGCAGATAGCCGTACGCCGCCGCGACCGCGCAGTTCAGCACGAGGAACGCGGCGGCCAGCGCCAGCCGGAGCGGGGCCAGGGAGAACAGCAGGCCGCGCCGGGTCAGCGGCGTGGTGCTCAGCAGCCGGAGCGTGCCCCTGCGGCGCAGCTCGGCGGCGGGCAGCACGGTGCCGTACAGGGCGATGGCGGCCAGCGCGGTGAACAGCGCGCCGGGCAGCTGGAACCGGCTGATGTCGCCGGAGCCGACCGGGCCCACCATGGCCAGCACCAGGAAGATCAGCGGGAAGCCGAGCACGCCCATGGCCGCCCGGCGGTCCCTGGTGAGCTGACGGGTGTGCGCCAGAGCGAGAGTCCAGTTCATACCTTCACCTCGGAGAACGCTCGGCCGGTCAGTTCGCGGTAGACCTCGTCCAGCCCGGGGGCGCGGACCACGACGTCGCGCACCGGCGGATCGACGCCGCGCAGCAGCGCCGCGACGGCCTCGGACTCGGAGGTGGAGACGTGCACCTTGGTGCCGCGCACGTCGACCGAGAACACGTCGGGACGGCCGGCGAGCAGGTCTCTGGCGTGGCCAGGGTCGCGGGAGAAGGTGACCAGATGGTGGGGCGCGTGGCGGTTGATCAGCTCCGCCGGGGTGCCCTCGGCCAAAAGCCTCCCGTGGTCGACGATGGCCACCCGGTCGCAGAGCGACTGGGCCTCGTCCATGGAGTGCGTGGACAGCATCACGGTGCCGCCCTCGTCGCGGAAGCGCAGCAGCACCTCCCACAGCTCGGCGCGGGCGTTGGGGTCCAGGCCGGTCGAGGGCTCGTCCAGGACGACCATGCGGGGCCGGCCGATCAGGGCGCAGGCGATGAGCAGGCGGCGTTCCTGGCCGCCGGACAGGTTGCGCACCTGGATGCCGGCGCTCTCGGTGAGGCTCACCGCGGCCAGCAGCTCGGCCACCTCGCCGGGCCGCTCGTAGAAGGTCCGCCAGAGGGTGAGCGTCTCCTCCGCGGTCAGCAGCGGGAAGAGCTGGGCCTGCTGCGGCTGCACGGCCAGGACCCGCACCAGCTCCCGCCGCTCGGCCCGGGGGTCGAGACCGAGGACGCGGACGGTGCCCGACGTGGGCGCGCGTAACCCGGCGATCATCTCCAGCGTCGTGGTCTTGCCGGCCCCGTTCGGGCCGAGCAGCCCGAAGATCTCTCCCCGGTCCACCTGGAGGTCGAGACCGTCGACGGCTTTCTTGTCGCCGTAGCGTTTGGCGAGCGAGACGAGCCGGACCGCCGGGTCTCGCGAATGCGTGGTTGACAAATCACACCTCCAACACGGTTCACCGGGCACGCTACCAATTTGTCAGCACGGAGTTAAGCAGGAAAACGGCCTGGTCAAATGGTCAGGGTCGGTGGCGGGACAGCGCGTTATCGTGTCGCCACCGCACCGATATTCACACAGGGAATGCCGAATGTTATTCCGTTTACTCACCGCGTTCCTGGTCGCTTCCCCGCTGACCCCGTTGTCCGCCACCGCCGCGTCCGCCACGCCCGCCGAGATCACCTGGGAGACCTGTACGGATCCCGTGCTGGCGGCGCTGGGACTCGACTGCGCCAAGGTGGACGTCCCGCTGAACCACGCCGCGCCGGACGGCGCCACGGTGCGGATCGCGCTGGCGCGCAAGGCCGCCACGGCGCCGCCCGAACAGCGGCTGGGCACCTTGATGATCAACGCCGGCGGCCCCGGACAGGCCGGGCGCACGCTGGCCGCGGCACTCACCGTGCTCATGCCCGCCGACCTGGCGGCCCGCTACGACATCGTCGGCTACGACCCGCGCGGCACCGGCGCGAGCGAGCCCCGGATGAGCTGCGACCCTGACCGCTTCGCCCCCGTGCAGCCCGACACCGTGCCGCGCTCCCCCGCCGACGAGCGGGCCCAGATCGAGGTGGCCCGCGGGTACGCCGCCGCCTGCGCGGCCGCGCACGGCGATCTGCTGCCGTACATGCGCACCGCCGACAACGCCGACGACCTGGACGCGCTGCGCCGGGCGCTCGGCCAGGACCGCGTCTCCTACCTCGGCTACGGGTACGGCTCCTACCTCGGCGCCGTCTTCGCCTCCCGGCACCCCGGCACCGTCGGCCGCATGGTCCTCGACGGCGTGGTCCGGCCGAGTGACGTCTGGTACGAGCACGGCCTGGAGCACGCCACCGCGATGAACGACCGGGCCCGCGACTTCTTCGCCTGGGTCGCCCGCCACGACTCCGCCTACGCGCTCGGCGGCACGCCCGCGAAGGTCGAGCGGGCCTACTACGCCGCCAGGGACCGGGTCCGCGCCCAGCCCGCCGGTCAGGTCGTCGGCCCGCGCGAGTTCGACGGCGCCTTCCTGGCGGCCGGCTACGAGACGACGTGGTGGCCGATGCTGGCGACCGCGCTGTCGTCCTTCTCCCGCGGCGACGAGCAGCCGCTGGTGGACGCCTACCGGTTCCTGGCGCTCCCGGACGACAACGACTACGCCGTGCACAGCGCGACCCAGTGCGCGGACGCGCCGTGGCCGCGCGACTGGAACCGCTGGCGGCACGACGCCCGCCGGCTGCACCAGCGCTCGCCCTTCCTGGGCTGGACGCACGTCTGGTACAACGCCCCGTGCGCGTTCTGGCCGGTCAAGACCCGGTCGGCGGACCGGATCTCGGGGCGGGCGGTCGAGAGCGCGCTGCTCGTGCAGCCCACCGAGGACGCGGGCGCGCCCTGGCCGGGCGCGCTGGAGATGCACGCCAAGCTGCCGGCCTCGCGGCTGCTCGTGGAGCGCGGAGGCAAGAGCCACGCCGTGTCGTTCCTGCGCGGCAACGCGTGCGTCGACGGGCACGTGGCGGCCTATCTGGCCGACGGCACCCTGCCGGGCAGCCGGCCCGGGCCCGACGCCTTCTGCGACACCGTGCCCGAACCGGTCCCGGCGGCCCAGGCCGACGCGGGCCTCGCGGCGAAATCCGCGATCCCGGACGTCGGGACGCCGCTCTCGCCGCACCTGCTCGGCCGCATCCGCTGACGCGGCCGCCCAGATGGTTCACGTACGGACGTACTCGATGACGTGATAGCCGGACAGCGGCGTCCGGCGCGTCTCGACCGGCGTGAGCCCCGCGCGCTCGGCCAGGCGGTGGATCTCCTCCGGCCGCCTGGCCCGCCCGCTCTGCACCACCAACTGGAACAGATCCAGAAATGTCATGACCTTGTCGTCGGCTCCGGCCGTGGCGCACGTGTCCACCACGACCACCCGGCCCTCCGAGGGCACGACCTCGGCGCAGCGCAGCAGGATCGCCACCGCGTCGTCGTCCTCCCAGTCGGGGACGACGTTGGCGAGCAGGTAGACGTCGTACCCCTCGGGGAGCGGCGCGAAGAAGCTGCCCTCGGCGATCACGCAGCGGTCGCCCACCCCCGCCGCGGCCAGCGTCCCGGCCGCGGCCCGCGCCGTCTCGGCCCGTTCCACCAGGGCGGCGCGCAGTCCCGGATGGGCCCGCAGGATCGCGGCGGTCAGCTCGCCGGTGCCGCCGCCCACGTCGGCCACGCTGCCGGCGCGCTTCCACACCTCGTCCTGCGCGATCTCGCCGGCGTACCCGGCGGCCATCGCCGTGGAGGCCGCCGAGGCGCGCCGCGACAGCTCCGGGTCCGCCGCCATGTCCTCGTAGAACGGGCGGCCGAACACGCGGCGGTAGGCGTCGCCGCCGTGCCGGACGGTGTCGATCAGGCGGGCCTGGGCCGCCGCGATCCTGCCCTGCGGGCCGTCGTGGTCGAGCAGCTCGTGCATCCCCCACGGGTGTCCCGGCGACAGCAGCGACGCCGCCCGGTTGACCGCGAAGACGCCGGGCCTGATCTCCTCGAAGACGCCCCGGCTGCTGAGGTAGCGCAGCAGGCGTTCCAGCGCGTCGGGGTCGGCGCCGCGGGCGGTGGCGAGCTCGGCGGCGGTGGAGCCGCCCGGCGCGACCGCGTCGGCCAGCCGCAGCGTCGCGGCGACGCGCACGGCGTAGGGGGCCATCAGATCCAGCGCGGCGGTGACCAGGGCCAGCGCTTCCTCGTCTCGCTCTGTCATGGCCCGAGCGTGACACCGTGGCTCCGGTGAGGGACCGCCTGCCCGGAACGGATTCCGGCGAGCCCGGACGGGCAGCCCGATCGGGCAGTCCCGGGCTCCGGCCGCCGGGTTAGCGTGCCGGTGTGCCGGCCACACCGCATCTGCGCCGTACCGTGCTTCCGAGCGGGCTCCGGGTGATCACCGAAAGGACGCCCGGCGAGCACGCCGCCGCCTTCGGCGTGTGGGCCGCCACCGGCTCGCGCGACGAGTCCGACGCCTGCCACGGCGCCTCGCACTTCCTGGAGCACGTCGTCTTCAAGGGCACCGGCAGCCGCACCGGCGAGCGGATCTCCGTCGAGATGGACGCCACCGGCGGCGAGTCCAACGCGCTCACCGCCAAGGAGCACACCGCCTATTACGCCAAGGTGCTGCTGGACGACCTGCCCGGGACCGCCGACCTGGTCTGCGACCTGGTGGCCGACCCGGTGCTGGACGAGGCCGACCTGGAGATCGAGCGGGGGGTGCTGCTGAACGAGCTGGCCATGCAGCGCGACGACCCGTTCCAGGCGGTGCAGCAGGAGCTGGCGTACGCGCTCTTCGCCGACGCCCGGCTGGCCCGGCCCGCCGGCGGCACGGAGGCCACGGTCGGCGCGATGAAGCGCGACGTGGTGGCCGCCTTCCACGCCGAGCACTACGTACCCGAGAAGCTCGTGGTCGTGGCGGCGGGCGACCTCGACCACGAGCGGGTCGCGGACCTGGCCGCCGCCCGGCTGCTGCGGCGCTTCGGCGACCGGCGGCGCGACCCCGTGCCGCCGCGGCCAGGCTCCGACAGCGTTCCCGCGTTGCCCGCCCGCTGCGTGGTGCTGCCGCGGAGCGTGGAGCTGGCCTCGCTGGTGGCCGGTGTGCCCGGCATCGCGCAGGGGCACGAGGCCCGCTACGCGATGGCCGTGCTGTCCACCGCGGTCGGCGGCGGCATCTCCGCCCGGCTGTTCAAGGAGCTGCGCGAGCGGCGCGGGCTGGCGTACGCGCTGGGCAGCCACGTGCAGACGCACTCCGACGCGGGCGCGTTCGTCGTCCACGGGGTGTGCCGGCCGGCGGACGTGCCCGCCTTCCTGAGCGGCCTGCGTGAGGAGCTCGGCCGGATCGCCGCGGACGGGCTGGACGGGGAGGAGGTCGAGCGCGCCCAACGGCGGACCCGCGGACGGCTGGCGCTGAGCCTGGCCGACCCGCTGGCCCGGGTGAGCGCGCTGGCGAACGCCGAGCTGTCCGGCGAGCCGCCCGAGGCGGTCGGCGAGATGATCCGCGCGGTCGGGGAAACGACCGTTGAAGAGGTGCGCGACCTCGCTTCGCAGCTTTTCTCCGCGCCATTGTCCGTGGCCGCCGCAGGCCCCTTCCCCGCCGATCAGGACTTCCTCTCGGAGGTCAATTAAATCCGCAATATGATGGATGTGCCGGACAAGTCCGTTCCTTAGCATTACAGCGCGGGAGTCTCCGCGGAAAGGGGCGGAAATTGATTCGGAGAATGGTCGGCGAATAAATGCCGACCGGCCGGGCCGACCCGTCCTCCCGTTGCGCAGACAACCCGTTCTCGCGGTTTCACAGCCATTCCGGCACCCCGTGCAGAAAGGGAACGTCCGATGAACCGAGTCGAAGAGCTCGCCCAGAAGTCCATCCCCACCCGCTCCTCCGCCGACTTCCGGCCGCTGGAGCACGCCAAGCCGGTGAGCCCCGTGCTCTACACGCCGGTCGCCGCCTTCGTGGCCGGCTACAACGCGGTGAAGTTCGTCTGCACCTTCTGGGGCGGCGACCACCTGGAGTCCACGGCACTCAAGGGCGGCGCCAACCTGACCGAGCTCGACGTGAGCGAGCTGGCCACGCTGCGCCGCCACATCCTGCACACCTGAGGAGGGATCCGATGAACCGAGTCGAGCGCGTCGCCCAGAGCAAGATCCCTGGGCCCGGCGCGGCCTCGTTCGGGCCGCTGGAGCACGCGCACCCGGTCAGCCCGGTGCTGTACACGCCGGTCGCGGCGTTCGCGACCGGCTACCTGGCGGCCAAGTACGTCTGCACCTTCTGGGGCGGCGACCACCTGGAGTCCACGGCACTGCCCACGGACACGGACCTGGCCGCCCTGAGCGGTGACGACCTGGCCGCGATCCGGCGGGACATCCTGCGCCGCTGACGTCGGAAGCCGAACCCGATCAGAAAGGAAACGCATGACCCGAGCAGAGCGTGCCGTTCGCCGGATGCTTCCCGGCCGGACCGGTGCCGCACTCGAACCGCTGCGCCTGGTCCGGCCGCACACGCCGGCCCTGTTCGCCATCACGACACCGACCTTCATCTCGTGCATCACGAGGGTCACGATCCTCTGTGGCGGCGGCAGGACCGCGCGGGCGTCCGCAGCGGGCGCGTCCGATCTGCACGGCCTCGCCTCCGGAGATCTGCTAGCCGCCCGGAGGGACATCCTGCTCGGCTGAACGCCGAGGGGCGCCTGGTAGCCGGGTGCCAGGCGCCCAACCCCTTTTCCTATGTGGAGGTTCACCATGAAGTTCAGCAGAAGGCTTGCCGTCCTGGGTGTGGCGGTGGCGACCGCCACGGCGCTGACCACGACCTCCGCCGCGGCGGCGGCGGGTTCGTGGTCGACGAGCCACGGGACCGCCACGGCCGCCGGCACCACCACGGTCGTGCGCGATGGGCTGTCCGTGACCATGAAGGTTCAGGGGCAGCTCACCAACACCGGGTCCGAGTGCTACTCGGTCTGGGTGCAGTACGTCTGGGACCTGGCGCCCGGATTCCCGGCCAAGCACGTGACCAAGTGCGGCACGGGCTCGGCCCCGATCGACATCACGTGGGTCCGGACCATCGCTTTCCCGACGCAGAGCATGAACCTGAGGGTGTGCCGAGGCCAGGAGAACACCTCCGACTGCGGACCGGCGATCCGGCCGTGAGAGCGAAACTGACTCCCGCCCTGGTCGGCAGGGGGCTGCTCTACACCTTCCTGGGGGCGTGGTTCGCCGTCAGCACGGTCAAGCAGGAGCCCACCCGCCGACTGGAGTGGTACCGCAAGTTCGACCCCGGCGGGCTGCTGCTGCCGGAGTGGCGGTTCTTCGCCCCGCACCCGGGCACCCACGACAACAACGTGCTCTACCGGGACGAGCTGGCGGACGGCGAGCTCACGCCGTGGAAGGAGATCACCTCCGCGGTGCCGCGCAAGTTCCGCCACATCTTCTGGCTGCCCGAGCACCGTGTCGACAAGGTGATCTTCGATCTGGCCGCCGAGGTGTCCAACACGATCCTGGACGGAAAGCTGGAGAGCCCCGAGGACATCCAGCTCTCGCTCCCGTACCTGTTCCTGCTCAACCATGTGACGCACAACCACCCGCACGACCCGCGGGCGATCAGGACACAGTTCCTGATCGCCCGTTCGGCGGGATGGGACGAGTCCGAGGAACCGCTGATCGTCTTCTATTCCAACCTGCACCCGATCAAGCGGACAACCGTACGGCCAGGCGTGAAAGTCCCCACGTGAAGTTCGAGGCGTTGTAGGTCGGCCGGTCGCGTAGCTCGATGGTCCGCACGCGGCCGGCCAGCTCGCTCAGGAACACGGTCAGCTCCAGCCGGGCCAGCCGGGCGCCGATGCACAGGTGCCGGCCGGCGCCGAAGGTGACGTGCCGGTTCGGGGTCCGGTCCACCAGGAAACGGTCGGCCTGCTCGAACTCCTCCTCGTCCCGGTTGGCCGAGACGTTCCACAGCGTCACCCGGTCGCCGGGGGCGATGTCCACGCCGCCGATCGTGGCCGGGCGGACCGCCGTGCGCAGCGCGTGCACCCCGGGGACGGTCCACCGCAGCACCTCTTCCAGCGCTGCGGGCACCGCGGCGTCGCCGCCCGATCTGAGCTGCTCCCACTGGTCCGGGTGCTCGGCGAAGGCCAGCACCGCGCCGGCGGTGGAGAACCGGGTGGTCTCGTTGGCGCCCGACAGGACGCCGCTGCAGTTGAAGACGATCTCCTCGTCGGTCAGCGGGCGACGGCCGCCGGTCGCGGCCACCCGCTGGTCGGTGGCGATCCGGCTGATGAAGTCGTCCCCAGGCTCCTCGCGCCGCTCGGCCAGCAGTTCGCTGAAGTACAGGAAGATCTCGCTGTGCGCGCGGCTCTTGCCCTCATCGTCGTCGCCCTCGAAGGCGGCGGAGATGGTGTCGCACACCCAGTCCCACTCGCCGGCCGGGATGCCCATGAGCGAGCAGATCACGTGGTTGGTGAGCCGCTTGGCGACCTCGTAGAAGTCGACCTCGCCGCGTTCGAGCACGTCGTCGACGGCGCGGGCGGCGGCCGCCCGCGCCAGGCGCTCCATCCGGGGCAGTTCGGAGTGGCCCAGCGCCTTGGAGATCACGCTCTTGATCCGGTTGTGCTCGGGCGGGTCGGAGACGATCAGCATCCGCTGGGAGACGGCCGCCACGGCCTTGTCCACGCTGCCCAGGCGCATGCCGTGGCGGGAGCTGAAGGTCTCGCTGTCGGTGTAGACGCGGGTCACGTCGCGGTGCCTGGTCACCACCCAGAAGCCCGGCCCGCCGGGCTCCGGGTGCCGATGGACCGGGTCGTGCCGCCTGAGCCAGGCGAACATGGGCCAGAAGGCGTTGCGGCCGAACAGCGACGCGTCCGTCACGTCGACCAGGGTCTGCTCGGTCATACGACGCTCGCCTCCTCGGCCGCGTCGGGGATGGGGAACACGGCGGCCAGGGCCGACACCCCGGTGACCACGGTGACGAACGCGGCCCGCGCGTCCACGTTCCGGGCGTCCAGGTCGGTCATGGCCTGGGCCTGCTCGAAGTAGTCCTCGCGGTCGCGGTCCGGGTTGTAGAAGAAGCGCACGTACTCCAGGAAGCTGGTGAGCAGCTTGCGGTGGCCGGCCTGGTAGCCGTCGAAGGCGCGGCCCTCCATGTCCGGGCTGCGCAGGGCGACGTCGATCGCGCGGGCGGCCGGGTGCGCGGCCAGGATCGCCAGGCACACGCCGCCGGAGAACAGCGGGTCGATGAAGGCGGCCGAGTCGCCCACCGACAGCCAGCCGGGGCCGACGCTGGACTCGGCGAGGTAGGACCAGTCGCGCGTGGTGCGGAACTCGGACACCCGCTCGCTGCCCTCCAGCAGGGTCTTGACGACCTTGCTGGCGGCCAGGTCGGCGTCGTGCAACTCGCGCAGGGTCTTGTCCTTGCCGAGCCGGCTGGTGGGGGTCACGTACCCGATGCTCAGGGTGGATGGGTCGGTGTCGACCGGGATCGCCCAGAACCAGCCGTCGGGCACCCGCTCGACGAGGATGTTGCCCTCCTGGCCCTCCGGCAGGTCACGGGTCGGCGCCCAGTAGGACCAGTAGGCGACGCTGCGCAGGTCGTCCTGCCACTGCACGGGCGTGAGCGTCCGGCTCAGCACCCGCGCCTGACCGGACGCGTCCACCACGGCCCGCGCCCGCGCCACCCGCTCCTCACCGTCCACGGCGTAGCGGACGCCGACCACCCGGCCGTCCTCGAGCAGGGGCTCCTTCACGGTCGCCTCTTCCCGGACCACGGCCCCCAGCTCCCCGGCCCGGATGAGCAGCAGGTGGTCGAACTCGGCGCGGCGCACGTGGTACGAGTAGTCGAAGGGCGCGCCGACCGCCTCGGAGAAGTTGATGTTCCACAGTTGCCGTTCCCTCCCCCACACCAGGCTGAGCCCGACCTTGCGCGGGAAACCCATGCCGGCCAGCCGGTCGATGAGGTCGAGCTCCTCCAGCACCGTCATCATGCCGATGATCAGCGACTCGCCGATGTGGTAGCGGGGGAAGCGCTCCTTCTCCAGGATCAGCACCCGGTGACCGCGCTTGGCCAGCAGCGCGCCGGTCACCGAGCCGGCCGGCCCGCCGCCCACGACCACGGCGTCGAACTCTTCGTACTCAGGCCCGTCCATGGGGCTCCTCCTCGTCACGCGACGGGACCGCGCAGGCGGCGGTCCCTCCGGGCAGGCGGTATCGGTTGGTGGCGACCAGGCGGTAGACCGCCAGGGCGATCCAGCGGATCGGCGGCGTCGCCAGCAGCAGGCCGGCGATCCGCCAGGCCGGGGCGGCGGTGCCCAGCAGCGCGGCGAACGCCTGGACGCCGCCGCGCACGGCGGTGCGGCCCCGGGCGTCCCTGGTCACCCAGAGCGCCTCGTGCCGGGCGCGGGCGGCGGTGGTGCCGAAGGCGGCCAGGTCCGTCCGCTGGTACGGCCTGGCCTGAGCGGCCGGTCGGGCGCGGTCCAGCAGCCAGGTCACCGATCTGGTGCAGAACCCGCAGTCGCCGTCATAGATGAACAGGGACTCCATCCGACTGGTCCGCTCCTCTCGGTTCGTGGTGGGCGGCGGGGACGTACGGCAGCGGCCCGAACAGCCCGCGCTGGTGGGCGATGAAGACCGCCTCGGTGCGGTTGCGCACGCCCAGCTTGCGAAGGATCTTCAGCACGTGCGAGCGGACCGTGGCCTCGGTGATGACGAGCTTCTCGGCGATCTCCTCGTTCGGGCAGCCGATCGCGAGCAGGCGCAGCACCTCCTGCTCGCGCGCGGTGAGCGTGCCCGTCGCCCGAGGGTCGTCGCGCCGCTCGGCCAGCCGCACCGCCAGCGGCAGCATGGCCAGCGCGATGTCGTTGAGCATGGCCGGCGGGATGTAGGGATGCCCGGCGGCCACGGCGCGCACCGCCGTCACCACCTCCTCGACGGGGCTGCCGTCGAAGATCACCCCTCGGAACCCGGCGTGCAGCGCCACCTGGAGCCGCTCGCGGTCCTCCGGCCCGGTGACGACGGCGATCAGCCCGCCGCGCATCCCGGTGCCGGGGAAGTGCCGCTGGGCCGCCTCGGCCAGGTCGACGCCGGGGACGTCGAGCGAGAGCAGGATCACCAGCGCGCCGTGCCCGGCCGGACGGTTCTCCGGCGGGCGGCCGACCGCGGCCACCTTGTCGATGCCGACGGCCCGGCGCAGGGCGCCGGCCAGCCGCTGCCGCCGGACGGCGTCACCATCCACCACCAATGAGGTGATCATTAGCTGAGGGGGTGAACGTTGGACAGGAAGAGAGCCAGGGGTTGCTCCGAATCGTCCCGCCCGGTCGAGCGGGAGATGAAGAACTGGGTGTTCTTGGCGTGCCGGTGGTGCGGCTGCCGGTGGATCACGTAGTTGAGCAGCAACAGGTAGGGCGTGGTCACCTGGATGTCCCTCGGTCTGGTGAACTCGGGGTCGACCACCGTCCTGGCGATCTGGCCCACCAGGTCGAACAGGGCCTTCTCGTCACGGCGGTCCGGGTACCACAGGATGTGCAGCCAGAACCGGTCGCTCGTGGACAGGACCTCCTTCCACGGTGTCACCGTGCCGTCGTCCAGCTCGTCCCGGTACAGCAGGTGGTTGTCCCACATCCCCGGATTGGGGGCGAAGAAGCGCCAGTCCGGGAGCAGCATGCCGTTGCCGTCAATCTTGTCGATCCAGTCCAGCTTCAGCTTCCGCGTCGGGTCCTGTTTCACGAAACTCAGCGCGAACCACGTGCCCAACAGCCCGTAGAGCGTCCCGCGCCCGATGCGCGCACCCCACGTTCCGGTCATGTCTCGTCCTCCAACTCGGATAAACGGGCCACCTTCTCGATCACATGCGCGACCTTCGCCGCGTGGATCTCCTCCGCGATGAGCTCCACGTGCCCGGACTCCTCGATCTCGTGGACGCCGCCGCGCCCGAGCGCGGCCAGCTCGCGTTGCAGCTCCATGTGCATGGGGTCGTCGTCGGACGAGGCCGTGGCGGTGAGCACGGCGACCGGGCAGCCGGGCGGCGCGGTCGTGGCGCGGACGGCCGCCTCGACGTTCTCCAGCCAGGCGCGCAGCTCGGCGTAGGTGCCCGCGGAGACGGAACGCCGGTGGTACTGGGCCATCGCCACCGACCGTTCCGGCTCGGGCAGCCCGGCGATCCGCATCAGGGCCGCGTCGGCGGTCAGCCGCATCACGCCGAAGGTCGCCTTGGTGATGGAGGTCCGCAGGTCCTGCTCCACGAAGTGCAGGCCCATCCGCTGCCGGTGTGACCTGTCGAGCTGGTCGGGGTGCGAGGAGTCGAGGAAGACCAGCCCGGCCACGTCCTCGGGGTGCTGGTGGGCGAAGTGCCTGATGAGCAGGCCGCCGTAGGAGTGGCCGGCCAGGACGTACGGCCCCGGCATGCCCAGGGCGGTGAGCAGCGTCTTCAGGTCGCGGGTGGCCAGGGCGGCCGAGAGCGGCTCGTCCGGCGGGTCGCTGCGGCCGACGCCGGCCCGCTCGTAGCACAGCACCGGGGCGAACTCGGCGACCTTGCGCCGCACCCAGGTCCAGACCTCCAGCGGGCAGCCCATCCCGCTCTCCAGCACGACCAGCGGGCCGGGCTTGTCGGTCCCGTCGAGCACCGCGTGCAGCAGCCTGCCGCCGCCCACGTCGACGAACTGTCCGGGTGCGGGGAAGCGCTGCCGGTCACGACGCTCCATGACGGACTCGAAGAAGGCGCCGGCGGACAGCGCCAGCCCCGTCGCGGCCACACCCAGGCCGAGCACTCTCGGCAGCGTCACCTTCATCGTCACAACTTCCCTTCCGTCAGCTCGGGCGCGAACTGGGTGTGGACCAGGCGCCGGTAGAGGTCGTCGGAGGCCATCAGGCACTCGTGGGTGCCTTCGCCACGGACGCGGCCGTCCTCCACCACGATGATCTTGTCGGCGTCGACGACGGTGGAGAGCCGGTGCGCGATCACCACGACCGCGCGCTCGGCGGCCTGGGCCCTGATCGAGTCGCGCAGGGCCTGCTCGGACTCGGCGTCCAGGTGGGCGGTGACCTCGTCCATCAGCAGCACGTCCGGCCGGGCCAGGAGCATGCGGCCGATGGCCACCCGCTGCCGCTGCCCGCCGGAGAGCTCGGCGCCCTCCTCACCGACCTGGCCCTCCAGCCCGTCCTCCAGCCCGTCGACCCACCGGTGCAGGTGGGCCGCGTCGATGGCCTCGGCCAGCTCGTCCTCGGTGGCGTCGGGGGCGGCGTAGAGCAGGTTCTCCCTGATCGTGCCGTCCATGACCGGGGCGTGCTGCTCCACGTACCCGACGCGGGCGCGCAGCTCGGTCAGGTCGACGTCGTGGATGTTGCGGCCGTCCAGCAGGATGGCGCCGTCGTCGGCCTCCCACAGCCGCTCGACCAGCGAGAAGATCGTGGACTTGCCCGCGCCCGACGGGCCGACGATCGCCGTGACGCCGCGTACCGGCACCGAGAACGAGATGCCGCGTAAGACATGACGCCCTGGCTGGTAGGCGAACCACACGTCGTCGAGCCGGAGGATCTCGCTCGCGGGCCGCGGCGCGACGGGCGCCACCGCGCCCGGCCGCGACTCCTCCATCGGCAGGGTCATGATGTCCTGCAGCCGCGCCACGGAGGCCAGCCCCTGCTGGAACTGGGCGGCCGAGGCGAAGAAGTTCACCAGCGGCGTGATCATGTAGAAGAGGTAGAGCAGGAAGGCGGTGAACGCGCCGATCGGCAGCTCGCCGTCGGCCAGCCTGAACGCGCCGACGATGAAGACGACGGCGTACGAGGCCTGCAGGCCGAGGTTCACCGTGGGCAGCAGGGCGGCCACCAGCCGCACCACGCGCTGTTGCGCCTCGTAGGCGTCACCGGCGTGCGCGTTGAGCCGCGTCGCCTCCCGCTCCTCCGCCCGGCTGATCTTGATGGTGCTCAGCGCGGCGAGCGCCCGCTCCACCGCCGAGCCGAAGTCTCCCACCCGGCCCTGCAGCTCGAAGGTGGCCTTGCGGACCCGCCCGGCCAGCGTCAGGCCGAGACCCGCCGCGAAGACGAGGCAGAGCGCGGTGACCCCGGCCAGCACCGGATCGATGATCACCATGAGGGTGACGGCGCCGAGGACCGTGATGGCGGCCAGCAGCATGCTGGCCAGGCTCTGAGTGAGCGCCCCGGAGATCATCGAGGTGTCGGAGAGCACCCGGGCCATGGTGTCGCCGCGGCGCCGTTCCTGGTGGTCGCTCATCCGGCCGCGCAGCAGCCGGTGCACGATCGTCTCGCGGACGCCCAGCACGATCCGGTTGCCGGTCCGCCCGACGATGAACGCCTGTGCGGCGGCCACCGCGCCCTCGGCCGCGAACAGGCCGAGGAGCAGCAGCAGCGTGCCCGACTGGAAGGAGCCGGCGGTCACGTGGCCGACCAGCGAGCCGATGACCACCGGCTGCGCCAGCGAGGCCGCGGTGGCGGCGACGCCGAGGCCGAGCGCCACCAGCAGGCTGGTGCGGTGCGGGCGCAGCAGGGCCATGGCGCCGTTGAGCGGGCCGGCGGTCATCGCCGCTTCCGCAGGGCGTTCAGCAGCTTCTTGGGCGAGATGTCGTCCATCTTCATGTTCTTGGACATGTAGATGACCGCCGGGTAGGTGCCGACGAACGACCACAGGAACCTGTTCAGGCCCATGAACGCGGCGTTGCCCGCGTGAAAGGCGACACCCGTGCCGAGCATGGCCCAGGCCGACTTCTTGGGCAGGACCAGGGCCAGCGGCAGGATCGACTCGCCGACGATCACGCCCCAGCCGGCCAGCTTCGAAAGTGTGGGCCGGTCCTTGAAGATCTTGTAGATGCGTTCGTCGCCGTACACGTAGGTACGGAAGATGCCCGGCATCGCCTGGCCTTGACGCCAGGACGGGCCGGCGGCCTTGGCCAGGCCCGCGGCGAGGTACGACAGCATGCACTGGCCGCCGATGAACCAGGCGCTCGCGGCCCGCGCCTTCGGGTCGTTCGGGAAGAAGCGGGTGGCCAGCAGCGCGAGGTAGGTGAGCTGCGACATGTGCTCGGTGCCGTCCGTGCCGGCCCGGATCCGCACGGCCAGCATGTAGTTCGTCACCGCGATGAAGGCCACCGCGAAGTCGCGCGTGGTCTTGTCGGTCCGCGGGTTGACCAGGGTCAGCGCCGCCACGAGGCGCAGGTTCAGCATGATGTGGATGCCCGGCGGCTTGAAGATCACGTTCAGCCAGTCGGCCTTCTTGCCGGCCAGCATCCTGATGCGGAGCCGCTCGACCTCCCAGCTCATCAGGCCGGTGTCCTCGAACATCTCGGGCCTGGCCAGATACTCCATGGAGGCCAGCGCGAGTCCTACGGCGCTGACGGTCTCCACCTGGCGAAGTACTTTGTCGACGGGTTCAACTGCCTTGGTCGTCATCGTCACTCCTTTGCCATGCGGTGGACGCGCGGCCTGGCCCCTGCCTGGGCGGCGGACCTTCACGGTGCCGGCGGCGGACCGCCGGCACCGTGAAGGCGACCTGTCAGACGAGCAGCCCGGACCGACGGGCCTCGACGAGGCGCTCGGCGGTCAGGGGACCCTCGGCCTCGAGGACCACACCCAGGTCGGCCTTGTTGTTGCACGCCTTCTGCGCGACGCAGATGGTGGCCCCGGCCGCCACCGCGACCAGGATGACCGGGGTCAGGGTGGGGGGAGCCACCTTGTTGTACTCCAGCGGACCCAGGACACCCTGCCCCATCGCGGGAATGTCAGCTTGTGCCGCCTGCTCGATTCGGTTCATGCCAACCTCCTCGTAGTTCTTACCGGACACATTGAGCGTAATTCCCGGGGCTTCTCCGCCACATCCACCAAAATATTGGTTGTTGGAATTATCTTGTCCCACATGACGCGGGACCTGAGAAATAGCCACCCGCACTCGCCACATGACTACTCCATCGGAGTAACCACAAGGGCATGCCGAATCAGCGACGGTCGTCCGATCGAATTAATTACGGGGCCGCGATATGGCCGGCCCGCTGGAAATGCTTTATGCAGCCCGCCAGGAAATCGGCGTCGATCGGCGGGAAGTCGAGCCGGTCGCCCAGCGCTCCGGCCGTCCGTTCGCACGAGTACGCGGGCTCGCGCATGCCGCCCAGCACACCGCGTACCCACGGCCCGAGAACGGCGATGGCGGTGTCCCAGCCGCCGGCCGGGTCGCGCCGCGACAGGCGCACCAGCTCGGCGTACCAGGCTTCCAGCTCCATCGAGCGCACGTCGTAGCCGCACGCCCCCATCGCCTCGCCCACGTCCAGGAACGTGAACGGGCGCGGGCTCACCAGGTGGAAGATGCCGCCCAGCGCGTCCTTGTCGCGGGCCAGCGCCGCCATGGCGGCCGCCACGTGACTCACCGGGGAGGCCGTCATCTCCACGGCGCAGTCAGGGAAGGCGTTCAGCCGGGCGCAGACCCGCAGGATCTCGCTCGTGCCGTCGCCGAGCTTCCAGTGTTCCTCCCCCGGGCTGCCGATCAGCCGGGACGCCCGGTACAACGCGACCGGGACCTCGCGTTCCTGGGCGAGCGTCATCATCCGGTCGGCCACCCACTTGGCCTGCATGTAGCCGCTGCCGCCCGCGGGGACCTCCGGGTCGAGCGGCAGTTCGAGCCCGGTCCTGGACGGGTCGGGGTGGTGGGTGAGCGCCGCCGCCGACAGGTAGTGCACCGGCACGGTGCGTCCCTCGGTGGCCAGCTCCAGCACCTCACGGGCGCCTTCCACGTTGGTCCGCATGACGCGGCGGTACGACGACATGATGTTGACCACGCCGCCGACGTGGTAGATCTCGTCGACCGAGGTGCCGAGGTCGGCGAAGAGGCCGTCGTCCAGGCCGAGGCGCGGCTTGGCCAGGTTGCCCGGGACGATCTCGATCCGCCCGGCGCGCTCCTCCCGCCACAGACCGGCCGCCCGGAGCGCCTCGCTCACCCGGGTCCGGCCCTCGTCCTCGCTCTCGCACCGGACGAGGCAGGTCACGGTCGCCTCGGTGTCGCGCAGCAGGCGGGCCAGCAGCGCGGTGCCGGCGTAACCGGTGGCGCCCACGAGCAGGACCCGCTCCGGGTCGGGCACCCAGCCGGGCTCGCCGCCGGGGGTGACGCCGTCGCCGAGCGTCGTCTCGGCCACCAGGTCGAGCCGGCCGCGCACCTGGGATCCCGCGTCGTCGGAGCCGCCGCCCTCGATCAGCCGGGCCAGCCCGGCGACGGTGGGCTCCTCGAACAGCGCCCGCAGGGACACCGGCGTCTTCCACTGCTCCATCACCCGGTTGACCACCTGGGTGCCGAGCAGCGAGTGCAGCCCGGCCTCGACCAGGTTGTCGTCGACGCCCAGCGGCCCGGTGCCCAGCAGCTCCGCCATGAGCTCGGCCACGGCGGCCTCGGTCTCGTTGCGCGGCGCGCCCCGCTCGGTCGTGGACTCCGCCGCCGGGCGGGCCGTCTCCGCCCCGCCGGCCGGCAGCCCCAGCCGCTCGGGATCGGTGAGCGCGCCCACCGGCTCGGCCGGGCCGCGCACGATCGTCAGCAGCGCCTCGCGTACGGCCCCGAGCAGCTGCCGCGCCCCGTCGACGCCGAGCCGCCGCCGGTCGTAGACCAGCCGCAGCGGGAAGTCGGCGCCGGGCAGCACGGCCAGCGAGAACGGCACGTGCGGCCGGCTGTCGAATGAGTACCCCTCCAGCTCCAGCCCCACCTTGGCCAGCGAGAACTCCGGCAGCGGCACGTTCTGGAAGGCCACCAGGCTCTCGAACAGCTCCTCCGAGCGGGGCACCCCGCTCCAGGCGTGGATGTCGACCAGCGACACGGCCGAGTGCTCCCGTACGGCCATCACCAGGTCCTGCACCTCGCGCAGCCACTCCACCACCGGCTGGTCCGGCCGGATCACGGTGCGCACCGGGACGGTCGAGACCATGCAGCCGACGGTGGCGTCGGCGTGCGCCATCTCCTGTGGCCGGTGCGCGAACGTGATGCCGACGACGACGTCGTCGGTGGCGGTGCAGGCGGCCAGCACCAGCGCCCAGGCCGACTGGATGAGCGTGTTGGCGGTGAGCCGGTGCTCGCGGGCGAAGGCCCGCACCTCATCGGCGACCTCGGCCAGCGACAGGTTCTCCCGCTCGTGGGAGACCTCGCCGTCCAGCGACTCCGCGCCCCCGAGGCGGATCGGCGGCGGCGGGCGGTGACCGGCCAGCTGCTCGCGCCAGAAGGCCTCCGCGTCGTCCGGGCGCTGCCGCTTCCACCAGGCCACATAGTCGCGGTAGCGGCCGGGCAGCGGGAGGTTCGCCGGCCGCCCGGCCACGCCCGCCTGGTAAAGGGTCATGAACTCCGACAGCACGATGCCGACCGACCAGCCGTCCAGGATCAGGTGGTGGAAGCGGAGCGCCACCTTGTAGCGGTCGCCGCCCAGCCGGTAGAGCGTCACCCGCATCGGCGGGGTGGCCTCCAGGTCGAAGCCGCCGCGCCGCTCCTCCAGGAACCCGCCGTGGATCACCTCCGCCTGCTCGGCGGGAGAAAGCCGGCTCAGGTCCCGCTCGTCATGCTCCAGCGCGCCCCGGCGGTGCACCGCCTGCACGGGCTTGCTGATCTCGTCCCAATGGAAGGTGGTGCGCAACGCTCCGTGCCGGGCCACCACCGTGTCCCACGCCGTCCAGAAGGTGGGCACGTCCAATCGGCCCGTCAAGGTCAGCAACGACTGCTCGATGTAGTTGCCCGCCATCGGGGCGTACAGGTTGTGGTACAACATGCCGTGCTGTAGGGGGGAGAGCTGGTAGACGTCCTCCAGCTCAGCTGCTTTGACCGGCATCAAGACACCTCACTCAGGGATGAAAGGGTTCGCGCGAGCCGTCTCAGCAGCGGTTCGCGCGCGCTGCGCAGGAAGAAGTGGTCGCCCGGCAGCTCGTGCAGGGCGAAGTCGGATGCGGTGCACTCCGCCCAGGCCTCCATCGAGGTCCTGCTCACGACCGGGTCGTCCGTGCCGCAGAAGGCGGTGATCGGGCACGACGGCAGCGGCCCAGGCCGATACTGGTAGCGCTCGGCCGCGGTGAAGTCGGCGCGCACGACCGGCAGCATGATCTCCATGAGCTGCCGGTGTTCCAGCAGTTCCCGGGGGGTGCCGTTCATCAGCCGCAGCCCTTCGAGCAGCTGGGCGTCCGGCAGGTCGCCGAGCCGGTTGAGCGGGCCGGGCCAGATGGGCGCCCGCGCGGCCGCGACGATCAGGCACACCGGCCCGGTGCCGCGGCGGCGCTCCAGCCGCCAGGCCAGCTCGAACCCGAGCAGCGCCCCGTAGCTGTACCCGAAGATCGCCAGCGGCAGGTCGTCCTCGGCGGACACCGTCTCCAGCAGGTCGGTCACGACCGTTTCCAGCCGGTCCTGCGGCGGCTCCGAGAAGCGCAGTCCCCGGCCGGGCAGTTCGAGCGGGCGCACGTCCACGAAGTCCGGCAGGTCGTCCCGCCAGTCCTGGAAGATCCTGGCCGACCCGCCCGCGTACGGCAGGCAGAAGAGCCGGACCGCCGCGCTCACCGCCGCACCTCCTGCGCGCCGAGCAGGATCGAGGCGATGCCGCGCAGTTGCATGTGGGACGTCCCTTCGTAGATCTTGCCGACCTTGACGTCCCGGTAGAACCGCTCGGCCGGGTAGGCGGTGGAGAAGCCGTTGCCGCCGTGCAGTTCCAGCGACCTGGAGGCCACCCGCTCGGCCACGTCGGAGGCGAAGAGCTTGGCCATCGAGCAGGCCCGCAGCCGCTCGGCCGCCGACGCGCCGCCGGTCACGGCCCGGACCGCGTCGCCGAGCAGCGCGCTCGCCGCGGCCACCTCCGTCGCCATCTCCGCCAGCGCGAACTGCACCCCCTGGAAGGCCGCGATCGGCTCGCCGAACTGGCGGCGCCGCTGCGCGTAGCCGATGGCGCCCTCCAGTGCGCCGCCGGCCAGGCCGACGAGCTGCGCGGCGATCCCGATCTTGCCGAGCGCGAGGGTCTCGATGGCCAGCATGTCGCCCTCGCCCACCGCGCCGAGCACGGCGTCGGGCCCGACGCGGACCCCGTCGAGGATCACCTCGCAGGTCGAGGTGGCCCGGATGCCCATCTTGGACACCCGCGGCCCGATCGTCAGCCCGTCGGCCGGCGGCTCGACCAGGAACGCGGTGGGACGCGGGGTGGCGTCCCCGTCCCTGACCTTGGCGATCACCAGGATCAGGCCGGCCTCGGCGGCGTTCGTGATCCACTTCTTGCGGCCGGTGAGCACGAACCCGCCGCCGTCCGCGGGCGTCGCCGTCGCCGCCATCGCGAACGCGTCGCTGCCCGCCTCCTCCTCCGACAGGGCGAACGCGCCCACGGTGCCGGAGGCCAGGCGCGGCAGGTGGCGGCGGCGCTGGTCACCGGTGCCGTACCGCAGGACGGCCCCGGACACCAGCACGTTCTGCACGTCCACGAACACCGCGACGGCCGGGTCGACCCGGGCCAGCTCCTCGATCGTGGCCGCCGCGTCCGCCAGGTCGCGGCCCGCGCCGCCGTACCTCTCGGGGATCTCCACGCCCATCAGGCCCTCCTCGAACAGGGCCTTGACCAGGTCGGGGTCCAGGCGTTCGCGGGTGTCCATCTCGGCGGCCAGCGGGCGCAGCCGGTCCTCGGCGAAGGACCGCACCCTCTGCCGCCACTCCCGGTCTCCGGTCGTCACAGGACCTCCAGGATCGTCTCGAGCTCACCGTCGTCGAGTCCGGCGAGCGGGAAGTCGGCGGCGCTGACCCGGGCGCCGTTCCGGTCCGCGCAGACGTCCTCGACGGCTGTACGGAAGCGTTCGGCCACGGCGGCGACGATCCGCGCGGGCTCCTCGCCGGCCGGGTGCCGCCAGGTGACGGTCATCCGGTCGCCGCACACGGCGGCGCACACGTCCAGCCGGTGACCGCCGCCGTCCCTGCCGACCGCCGACCCCTCGGGGAGGTCCAGGCGGCCGGGCGAGCGCAGGAGCACCTGGGAGGCGCGGCCGGTCGCGTCGGGGCCGTGGTACCGCTCCTTCACCAGCCGGAGCAGGTCGGCCACGTCGCGTCCCTCGTCGGCGGCGACCCGCAGGCGGACCAGCGACGACACGGGCCCGGCCACGCCGTGCGCGCCCAGTTCGTCACGTTCGTCGCGTTCGACGTCCACCGCGACGGCCGCGTCGTCCCCGAGCTGCCCGCGCAGCGCGATCACCAGAGCCGGCAGCACCACCTCGGCCAGGGACGCCCTGCGGGCGTCGGCCGTGTCGAGCAGGGCGGTGGTCTGATCAGGCGCGAGCACGGTCACGTGCTCGGCCTCACCGGAGCCGTCCGGCAGCAGCACGCCGTCCTCGGTGCCGGCCGGGGCGTCGCCGGTGTCCACCACGGGGTCGGCGGTGGTGAGGTGGCCGGCCCAGGCGGCGATCGGGTCCTGGACCGGTGGCGGGGCGGTGGCCGCGGGGTCGGCCAGGGCCAGCAGTTCGGCGGCCAGGATCGCCGGCGACCGGGTGTCGGCGACGAGCTCGTGGACGAGCCAGACGAGCAGCCGGCTGTCACCCAGATCGAAGATCGCGGCCTTGCTGACGGGGCCGCCCGCGACGTCCAGCTCGTCCCGCATCTCGGCGGTCATCTCCCGCATGGCGGCCGTCCTGCGGGCGGCCGACAGCGGGCCCAGCTCGATCACCGGCAGGGACATGTCCTCCTCGCCGTTCACCGTCTGCGCCACCTCGTCGCCCGTACCGGCCAGGCGCAGGCGGAGCGCGGGCTGGCGGCGCGCCATCTGCGTCATCGCCGCCGCCACGTCCGCGGTGGCCACCGTCTCCGGCAGCGGCACCTCGATCCGGTGCACGCCGTGGTCGTCCAGGCGGCGGCGCTGGAAGGCGGTCAGCGGCACGGCGCGTCCGGCCGCCTGGCCCGGCCCGCCCTCGGCCGCGCGCCGGTCCAACTCGGCGGCCAGCTCGGCCACCGACCGCGTCTCGAACAGATCCTGGAGGTTGAGCTCCAGCCCTTCGGCGGTGGCCCTGGAGATGATCTGCACCCCGCTGATGGAGTCTCCGCCGATCTCGAAGAAGTTGGCCGAAGGGTCGACCCGCTCGACGCCGACGACCTCGGCGACGATCTCGGCCAGGCGCCGCGCGGTCTCGCCCACCTCGACGGGCGCGGCCGCGACGGCGGCGGAGGGCTGATCCACGAGTCCATCCAGCGCGGTTCGGTCGATCTTGCCGTTGCCCGTCAACGGCAACGCCTCCACCACCTGAATCACCGACGGCACCATGTACGCCGGCAACAACTCCTCCGCCCGCGCCCGCACCCGACCCGCCAGATCCTCCCCCTCCGACCCATCCGGCACCACGAACACCACCAACCGGCGATGATGCCGATCCCGCCCCACCGCAGAAGCCACCACCGCACCCACCCCCGGCACGGCCCCCACACACGCCTCCACCTCACCCAGCTCGATCCGGAACCCGCCCACCTTGACCTGGAAATCCTCCCGGCCCAAGAACTCGATCGTCCCGTCCGGCCACCGCCGCCCCAGATCCCCCGTCCGATACAACCGCTCACCCGTCACCGGATGCTCCACGAACCGCTCCGCCGTCCGCTGAGGATCAGCCCAATACCCCTGCGCCAACCCCTCCCCCGCGATGAACAACTCACCCACCACCCACGCCGGACACTCCTGCATCCGATCGTTGAACACATGCCAGCGCTGATTACGCAACGGCCACCCGTACGGCACCGACTCCCAGCCCGGATCCACCTCACCCACCGGATAGAAGATCGACCAGATCGCCGCCTCCGTCGCCCCGCCCAGACTCACCACCTCAAGCCCCGGAAACACCTCCCGAGCCCGACCCGGCAACCCCAGCGGAATCCAATCCCCGCTCAGCAACGCCACCCGCAACGCCACCCCAGCCGCCTGCGTCCCGGCGTAGTCGACGAGCATCTGCAACAGCGCCGGCACCGAGTTCCACACCGTCACCCCATGCGCCCGCATCAACTCCAGCCACCGGCCCGGATCCCGACGCGCCGAACCCTCCGGCAACACCAGCACCCCACCCGCACCCAACACCCCGAACACGTCCCACACCGACAGATCGAAACTCAGCGACGACAACCCCAGCACCCGATCGCCCGCCGAGATCCCGAACCGCTCGTTGATGTCGACACACGTGTTCAGCGCCGCCCGATGCGACACCATCACGCCCTTCGGCTCCCCCGTCGACCCCGACGTGTAGATCACATACGCCAGATCGTCGGGAACCGAGACCCGCACCGGCGGGTCCGACGCGACGCCGCACTCCTCGATCCCCACCCGCACCACCGACGCCGGCCAGCCGCCTTCCGGCACCGGACCGGCCGTCACCGCCACCCGCACCCGGCCGTGACCCAGCAGCCACTCCCGCCGCGCCGCCGGGACATCCGCGTCCACCGGCAGATACGCGCCACCGGCCAGCAGCACGCCCAGGGCCGCGACCACCTGGCCGGCGGACTTGCCGGAAACCACTCCGACGAGCTGGCCAGGGCCCACGCCCAGTTCGCGCAACCGCCACGCCAGCCCGCAGGCCCGGCCCCACAGCTCGCCGAACGCCAGCACCTCGTCGGCGGCCACCACGGCCGGCCGGTCCGGCTCCCGCGCGGCCCACTCCCCGATCCCGTCCTGCAGCAGCCCTTCCGGCACCGGACCGTCGGTGGCGTTCATCCCCGCCACCACCTGCCGCTGCGCCTCCGGCACCACCGCAGGCAACACCGACCACGCGTCCGTCCCGGACAACCCGGACAGCACCTGGCAGAACCCGTCGAACATCTCCTCCACCACGCCCACCGGGAACAGCGCCTCGACGTGGTCCCAGTGGAAGAGCAGTTCGCCGTCCTTCTCGTAGATCTGGTTGTCGAGCCAGACCTGCGGGGTCTGCGAGATCGCGTACACGGTCTCGCCCATCCAGTCGTGGGGCAGGTGGCCGGTGCCGCCGGGGCCCTGGTCGCGGGCGCTGGCGAAGACGACGGGGGCCAGGGCCTGGGTGGAGCCGCGACGCCGGCGGGCCAGCTCGCGCAGCACCTCGACGCCGCTGTACTCGCGGTGCTCCAGGTCCGCCCAGAGCTGCCGCTGCAGGTTCGCGGCCAGCTCGGCGAAGCTGTCGCCGCGGGTGAGGTCCACCTCCAGGAGGGTGACGGAGGTGAAGTCGCCGATGACCGCGTTGACGTCGGGGTGCAGGTCGCGGCGGTTGAACAGCGGCAGGTTGAGGGTGAACCGCCCGGTCCTGCTCCAGGCGCCGACGGCCACCGCGTAGGCGGCGATCAGCACGGCCGACGGGGTCACGCCGTGCTCGGCCGCCCGCGCCCTGACCTGGTTCCACCGGTCGGGGTCGAGCGAGCCGGGCCGCCGGGTGAAGCGGGGCCGGTCCTCGCGGGCCGCCGGCGGGAGGACGGGCAGCTCGGGGCCGGGCGGCAGGGTGTCGAGCCGGTCCATCCAGTAGGCGCGGGCGCGCTCGTACGCCTTGCCCTGCTTGGCCCGCTCCATGGCCAGCACGCAGTCGCGGAAGCCGATCCCGACGGGCGGCAGCTCGGCCTGCTCGTCCTCGTACAGCGCGCCCCACTCGTGGAAGAGGATCTGCAGGCTGCGCACGTCGGCGATCAGCAGGTCGATGCCGACGTGCACGCGGGCGCGGCCACCGGGCAGGCGGGACACGACGACTTCCCACAGCGGGCCGGCGTCCAGCGGCATGACCTTGTGCGACATCTCCTCGCGCAGCTCGGCGAGGCGGTCGCCGGGCTTGGGGTCGCCGGTCAGGTCGAGGACGCGTACGGGGAGCGCGGTGAGCCTGGGCAGCACCCACTGCACGCCGTGCGCGGAGACGACGGCGCGCAGCATCTCGTGCCGGTCGGCGAGCAGGCGCAGCGCGCCGAGCAGGCGGTCGACGTCGAGGTCGGGCCGCTCGAACTCGGCGTAGTAGTGGGTGGAGACGCCGCTGAGCTCGTAGGGTCCGCTCCGCCCGACCAGGTAGGCGCGCTGCAGGTCGGTGAGCGGGAAGGGCTCGTGGGGGCCGCCGGTCTCGTGGGCGTTCTCCTCGGCGGGGGTGTGCCGCAGGATGTTCTCCTCCACGGCGCCGGAGACGCGGGCGGCGAGCTCGTCGATGCTGGAGGCGAGGAACTCGCGCAGCGGGATCTCGGTGCGGAAGTCGCGTTCGAGCGCGGCGTGCAGTTCGAGCGCGCGCAGCGAGTCCACGCCGAGCGCGGCCAGCGACTCGTCGCCGGACAGCAGCTTCTCGTCGACCTTCAGCGCGGCGGCCACGTGCCGGCGGATGCGGGCCTTCGCGGTGGTCGTCAGGGTGGGGACGTCGTCCTCGGCGGCGGCGGTGACGCGGCGCAGCTCGCCGTCGAGATAGCGGCGGCGCATCTCGCCCCGGCGGATCTTGCCGGTGCCGGTGACGGGGATGTCGGACGGCCGGACCAGCACGATGTCGGCGGGCTCGACCTCGTGGGCGCGGGCGACGGCGCGCCGGATGCGCTCGCTGACCAGGGCGGGGTCGAGGTCGGCCGTCTCCGGCAGCGACTGCACGAGGATCAGCCGCTCCTCGTCGCCGTCGTCCACGGCGAAGGCGGCGGCCGGGGCGGAGGTCAGCTCGGGTGCGGTGCTCTGCGCGGCGGACTCGACGTCCTGGGGGTGGATGTTGCGGCCGCGGATGATGATCAGCTCCTTGAGCCGACCGCAGATGACGAGCTGGCCGTCGCGGACGAACCCCAGGTCGCCGGTGCGCAGGAAGGGACCCTCGCCGGTGTCGTGATAGGCGTCGAAGGTGTCGCGGGTGGCCTCGGGCCGCCGCCAGTAGCCCTGTGTCACCACGTCGCCGCTGACCCAGACCTCGCCGACCCGGTTCTCGGGCAGCTCGGCGCGGGTCGCGGCGTCGGTGACGGCCACGCGGACGCCGGGGGCGGCCGGGCCCACGCCGGTGAACACCTGGGTGCGCAGGTTCTCCCCCGTGACGGGCGGGACGCAGGCGGTGCCCCGCTCCAGTTCGGCGGCGTCGACCTCGAACGTGCGGATCCCGTAGCCGCCGCTCACCATCAGCATCGTCTCGGTGAGCCCGAAGACGGCGAACATGGCGGACCTGGAGAAGCCGTAGGGCTCGAAGGTGCGGCAGAACCGCTCGATCGTCTCGGGGCGGATGCGCTCGGCCCCGCTGATCGCGCAGCTCCACCCGCTGAGGTCGAGCCCCTCGCACTCGGCCGGGTCGAACGCGGTGACGCAGCGCTCGTACATGAAGTTGGGCGCGGCGCTCAGCACCGGACCCTCCACCTGGGCGATCTCGCGCAGCCAGGCGAGCGGCCGGCCCACGACGTCCTGCGGCGGCATGAACACGCCGAGGCCGCCGGTGAGCTGGGCCAGCAGGAGGTGTCCTGCCAGGCCGAGCGCGTGGTGGACGGGGATCCAGCAGACGGTGTTCGCCCCGTCGGGCATCCGGGTGCCGGTGCGGAAGGTGGTCAGCTCCGCCATGAGGTTGGCGTGCGAGACCATGACGCCCTTGGGGTCGCCGGTCGAGCCGGAGGTGTACTGCAGCAGCGCCAGGTCGGAGCCGTCCGGGCGGCCGGGCGTCCAGCCGTCGCCGTCCGAGGGCGTCACGCTCTCGGCGACGATCCAGGCGACCGGGTGGCCGCCGGCGGCCGTCCACAGCTCGCGCAGCGACTCCTGGTGCTCGGCGGCGACGACGATCGCCGCCACCCCGGCGTCGCGGCCCGGGCCGGTGAACGCGGCGGACTTCAGGTCGGCCGGGTATCCGGGCTCGGGGGCGGGGAACGGCACCGCGCACACCCCGGCGTAGAAGCAGCCGAAGATCGCCGCCACGTAGTCCAGGCCGGGCGGCACCAGCACCAGCACCCGGTCGCCGCGCGACGTCACCCCCGCCAGGCGGGCGGCGTAGGCCAGCGCGCACGCGTCGAGCGCGCCGCGGCTGAGCGCGCCGCCGGCGCCGCGCGCCCGTGACGCGAACCGGACGGCCAGGCGACCGGGGTCGCGCTCGGCGTTGTCCCGCAGCAGATCCACGACCGTGGCGAAACCGGTGCGAGGGGCGACATCGGCGTAGGACATACCCGTACCTCACCTTCGACCTGAGGGTGTCGCTTGCCATATTTGGCCGCGTCCGCCGGACGGGTAAGGCCACGCGGGGTGCCCCAACGGGCATGCCCATCGGCGAGGTGACAGGGGGAATCCCCAGGTGAAAGCAGGCGGGCGGGGCGGGCAACGGCCGGTCTAGCCGATCGGCCCCGTCGATCGGAGCGGGCGGGCGAGCATCGTCCGGCGCGGGCCGCCGTATCTAGCGTGACGGCGGTGACCCCGCGCCCATCGGGGGGTCAGGACGGAGGCTGAGAGCACATGGTCGTGTCGATGAGCACCGCTTCCGAGGCCCTGGCCGGCGGCGGCCTGCTGAGCGCGCTCGCGGTGATGCTGCTGGTGGGGTTCCTGCTCGCCAAGCTGGCCGTACGGATCAGGCAGCCCGCGGTGATGGGCGAGATCGTCGCCGGGCTGGTCCTGGGCCCGAGCCTGCTGGGCCTGCTCCCCGGCGATCTCACCGAGGTGCTCTTCCCGCAGGAGATCAGGCCCTCGCTGCGCGATCTGGCGCAGTTCGGTCTGGTGCTGTTCATGTTCGGCGTGGGCTACCAGCTGGACTTCGGCCATCTCCGGCAGGCCAAGGGCCGCATCGCCGCGGTCTGCGCCGGGTCGGTGGCGCTGCCGTTCGCGCTCGGCGCGGGCATGGCGGCCCTGCTGTACCCGTGGTTCGACCAGGCGCAGCTGCGGGACGAGCGGATGCTGCCGCCGGTGCTGTTCCTCGGCGTGGCCATGTCCATCACCGCGTTCCCGGTGCTCGCCAGGATCGTGGTGGACCGGGGGCTGCAGCGCGAGCGGGTCGGGACCATGGCGCTGGCCTGCGCGGCCGTGGAGGATGTGATCGCCTGGTGCCTGCTGGCCGGGCTGGTGCTGCTCTCCACCACCAGCGGCGCCGGCCCGCTCGCGCTGACGCTGGTCGCGGTGGCGGCGCTGACGCTGGTGCTGGGCTACGTGGTGCGGCCCGGTGTGAACGCGCTGCTGGCGCCGGGCCGGCGCCGGCCGGTCAGCCCGGCCGGCGTGCAGGTGCTGCTGGTGGTCGGGGTGCTGCTGTGCGCCTGGACGACCGAGATGATCGGCCTGCACGCGATCTTCGGCGCGTTCGCCTTCGGCGCGATCCTGCCGCGCGACCGGGTCGAGGCACTGGCCCCGGACGCGCCCAAGCTGATCGAGGCGTGCGCCACGCCGCTGCTGCCGATCTTCTTCGTCGTGACCGGCCTGTCGGTGGACCTGCCGGGCCTCGGCCCCGAAGGGGTGGTCATGATGATCCTGGCGGTCGTGGTGGCCTGCGCCGGCAAGTTCGCCGGCGCGACCGGCGTGGCCGTCCTCACCGGGATGCCGGTCCGGGAGGCGACCACGCTCGGCGTGCTGATGAACACCCGCGGCCTGACCGAGCTGGTCATCCTGAACGTGGGCCTGTCGCTGAAGGTGGTCGACAGCCGCATGTTCACCGCCATGGTGATGATGGCGCTGGCCACCACGTTCATGGCCGCTCCGCTGCTGCGGCTGTCGCGCGGCGCCGCCGGTCATGGCACCCCGCCTCAGGACCTGGAGGTGCGCCCGCGCAGCGCCGCCAGCGCGAGCGGGATGGCCACCAGTCCGACCACCACGATCGCGCCCAGGCCGCGCAGCGTCGCCCCCGCGTCCCAGCCGCCCGAGACGTAGGAACGCAGCGCCTCCAGCATGTAGGTGACGGGGTTGACGGTGGCGACCGCGGAGAGCCAGCCGCTCAGCTGGTCCTGCGGCATCAGGGAGCTGGTCAGGAAGACGAAGGGGAAGAACAGCATCGTGCTCTGGGCGACCACGGTGGCGTTGCCGGTACGCAGCGCGATCGCGTACGAGAACCCCGCGTAGACCAGCCCCCAGAGGGCGGCCGTCAGCACGAACGCCACCAGCCCCAGCGGCCCGGTGACGAACCGCACGCCGGTGGCGAACCCCAGCAGCAGCACCGGGAACGTGAGCAGCACCGCGACCACCAGGTCGGAGATCATCAGCCCGAGCAGCATGGCCAGCCGGTTGGTCGGCGTGACGAGCATGCGGTCGAAGTAGCCGGAGGTGATGTCGCTGACCAGGGCGGGCGCCCGGGTGACGCCGGTGACGGCGAAGATGGTGGCCACCGGGAGCTGGAAGGCGCGGAAGTCCGTCATGCCGCCGGCCCGCGCCACCCCTTCCAGCGCGGCGACGAAGATGACGAAGAAGAACAGCGAGATGACCACCGGCTGCACCAGGTTCTCCGGGGTCCTGCGGACCTGGCGCAGGGAGCGCCCGGCCACGCTCGACAGGTCCCGCATGAAGCCGGCGGGCCGCGCGAGCAGTTCGTTCCGGTGGCGCGTCGCCACCGCGGTCTCGGTCATGGCTCTCCCCTTTCAGACCTGCTGCGCGGGCATGTGATGGCCGGTGAAGGACAGGAAGACGTCGTCGAGCGTGGGCCGGCGCAGGGTGATCGCGCGTACGTCCACGTCGGGCACCTTCGCGAGGGTGAGGGCGACGACGCTCAGCGCGGCGGGTCCGTCGTCGACCGCGACGCTGATCTCGTCGTCGAGCACGTCGACGGAGCGCGTCAGCGGCTCGTCGGCCAGCGCCCGGTGCGCGGCCACGAGGTCGCCGCTGACCTGGGCGACCACGAGGTCGCGGCCCACGCCGCTCTTCAGCTCCTCGGCGGTGCCGTCGGCGACGATGACGCCCTGGTCGATGATGCCGATGCGGTCGGCGAGCTGGTCGGCCTCCTCCAGGTACTGGGTGGTGAGGAAGATGGTGGTGCCGTGCTCGCGGTTGAGCCGTCCCACCTCCTCCCACAGCCGCATCCGGCTCGCCGGGTCCAGGCCGGTGGTCGGCTCGTCCAGGAAGAGGACCTCCGGGTTGTGGACCAGGGCCATGGCCAGGTCGAGGCGGCGGCGCATGCCCCCGGAGTAGGTGTCGACCCGCCGGTCGAGCGCGTCGTCCAGGACGACCAGCTCGCGCAGCTCGTCGACGCGGCGGGCGATCTCCTGCTTGCGCATGCCGTAGAAGCGGCCCTGGCACCACAGCGACTCCAGGCCGGTCTGGGTGTCGTCGAGCGCCGTCGACTGCAACGCCACCCCGATGCGCAGCCGCACCTGCAGCGGGTCCTTCATCACGTCGTGGCCGCCCACGACCGCGCGGCCCTCGGTGGGGGCGAGCAGCGTGCACAGCATTCTGACGGTGGTCGACTTCCCTGCGCCGTTGGGACCGAGGAAGGCGTAGATCTGCCCGGCCGGTACGGTGAGGTCGACGCCTGCGACGGCCCAGGTCGAGCCGAACCTCCGTTTCAGGCCCTCGCAGCGTATGGCCGCCTGCTCATCGGGATGGGTTAATGATGAAACAACCATGCCAAACTCTCCTTGAGCCTGGGCAGTCACGTTTCGGGATTGCCAGCAATTCTCGTAGGCACTCTGACTCGTGTCAATACACTGTGTATTAGGAGGCTGGTGGAGATGGATTGGGACGACGCGCTGGACGAGCACCGGTCCCGCTACCGCGAGCGGATCATCGACGCCGCGATCGACCTCGTGGCCGAGCAGGGCGCCGCCAAGTCCTCCATGTCCGCGCTGGCCCAGCGGGCCGGCGTGGGGCGCGCCACGGTCTACAAGTACTTCCCGAGCATCGAGCACGCCCTGCTCGCGCACGTCGAACGCGAGGTCGCGGCGTGCAGCCACCGGCTTGAGGCGATCTGCGCGCAGTCCGGCGACCCGCTGCACCGCCTGCGCGGCTACATCGACACCCAGCTCGACCTGTTCGCCGAGCAGCGGCACCGGCTGAGCTGGGCCACCATCGACCAGGCCGACCTGTCCGCCGCCGCGATGTCGTCCTTCCGCGAGCACGTCGAACGGTTGCAGGCACCTCTCGTGGAGATCCTGCGGGGCGGGGTGGCTCATGGCGCGTTCCGTCCCGACGTCGAGCCGGGGCTGCACGCGAGGATCATCATCAAGGTGCTCGGAAGCCTGCGCGAGGACATCATCATGGAGAAGCTCGCGCCCGCCGAGGCGGCGGACGCGGTCTGGAAGCTCGTCACGGGAGGACTCCTCGCCCCGGTTGACCTCTCACGCTAGGAGCCGGACAGGAATGGCGGCATAGCCGACGCAGGAGTCCGTTCGGCCAGGGTGAACGGTGACATTAACCCGGCATGATTTCACGCGTTAAAGGTGTGTTAGATCCGGGTTCCCCTCTCAGACCCCAGGCTAAAACCTCCCTGGAATGTCGATTTCTGGGCCGCCTGGAGGGTCGCATTGAGCACAGCAGCAGGGAAGACACCGTGGAAGGCTGTGATCGGCGGCTCCGCCGGCAATTTGGTCGAATGGTACGACTGGTTTGTCTACAGCAGCTTCGCCGTTTACTTCGCGGCCTCCTTCTTCCCTGAAGGAAATGTCACAGGGCAGTTACGCAATGCGGCCGTGATTTTCGCCGTGGGCTTCTTCATACGGCCGGTCGGCGGGTGGTTGTTCGGCCGTTTCGCCGACCGGAACGGCCGCCGGGCGGCGTTGACGCTCACCGTGACGCTCATGTCGGTCAGCGCCCTGCTCATCGCCGTGGCGCCCTCGTACGACACCGCCGGCTATCTCGGCGCGGCCGTCCTGGTGGTGGCCCGGGTACTCCAGGGGCTCTCGGTGGGCGGCGAGTACGCGGCCAGCGCCACGTACCTGACGGAGATCGCGCCGCGCGGACGGCGCGGGTTCGTCTCCAGCTTCCAGTACGTCTCCATGACCGCCGGCCAGCTCGTCGCCCTCGGCCTGCAGCTCGTGCTGGTGAACGCCATGTCCGAGGAGGCGCTGGCGTCCTACGGCTGGCGCGTCCCGTTCGTCGTCGGCGCGCTGGGCGCGGTCGTGGTGCTCCTCATGCGGCGCACCCTGCTGGAGACGGACGCGTACGGCGAGGAACGGGAGTTCGGCGCCGAGCGCGAGCGCGGCAGGCTGCGCGCCCTGTGCCGGCACAAGAAGGAGGTGCTGCTGGTCATCGCCCTGACCATGGGCGGCACGGTGGCGTACTACGCCTGCACCTCCTACCTGACCGGCTACCTGGTCGACGCCGCGATCCTGACCAAGGAGACCGCCTCGCTGGTGAGCTTCGGCACGCTGCTCGTCTTCATGTGCCTGCAACCGCTTGCCGGGGCGCTGTCCGACCGGATCGGCCGCCGCCCGCTGCTGATCGCCTTCGGCGTCGGCGCCGCGCTGGGCACCGTGCCGCTGATGACGGCGCTGCCGGCCGTCACCGGCGCCGGCCAGGCATTCCTGCTCTCCCTGACCGGGCTCGTCGTCGTCACCGGCTACACCTCGATCACCGCGGTGGTGCAGGCCGAGCTGTTCCCCACCCACGTCAGGGCGCTCGGGATCGCGCTGCCGTACGCGATCGCCGCCGCTCTGTTCGGCAGCACCGCCGAGCGTGTGAGCAGGTGGTTCAAGGGCCACGGCATCGAGTCGGGCTTCTCCTGGTACGTGGCCGGCTGCGCGGCGGTCTCCCTGCTCGTGTACCTGACGATGCGGGAAACCCGTGACGTACCGCTATCCCGGCAGGAAAAGGCCTCAAACGAAATAGCGGCTCGTGCTTAACTGAAATCGTGCGTGTTCTCCTCGTAGAAGACGATGACCGGTTAGCCGCGGCGCTGACCACCGCACTCCAACGGCACGGGAACGTCGTCCAGCGCGTGGCCCGCGCTCACGGCTGTCTCCGGCTGGCCGGAGAGAACGACTTCGTTCTCCTCGACCTGGGGCTGCCCGACATGGACGGCATGGAGGTGCTGCGGCAGTTGCGCCGCGCGTCAGCCGTCCCCGTCATCGTGCTCACCGCCCGCTCGGGCGAGCGCGACGTCCTGCGCGGCCTGCGCGGCGGGGCCGACGACTATCTCGTGAAACCCTTCCGCACCGCCGAGCTGCTGGCCCGGATCGAGGCGGTGGTGCGCCGCGGCACCCGTCCGCTGCCGCCGGGCGACCAGGTGGTCGAGGTCGGCGACGTGCGCATCGACCTGGCCGCGCGGCGGGTGACCGTGGCCGGCGAGGCGATCTCGCTCACCCGGCGCGAGTTCGAGGTCCTGGCGCTGCTGGCCCGCCAGCCCGGCGTGGTGCGCAGCCGTGAGGAGATCCTCGACGAGGTGTGGGGCGACCCGTTCCTGTCGGCCTCGCGCTCCCTCGACGTGCACGTGGCCTGCCTGCGGGCCAAGACCGGTCGTCCCGAGCTGGTGGAGACCCTGCGCGGCACTGGTTACCGCCTGGGCGTACGGTGAGACGCAGGCTGGTCGGCACCTTCACGACTCTGATCGTCCTCATGATCGCGTCACTGGCGGTGCCTCTCGGGCTCGCCTACTCCACCCACCGCACCAACCGGCTCCTCCTCGACCGGCGGGCCGACACCCACCGCATCACCGAACTCGCCGACTCCGCGATCCGCCTGGGCGACCTCAGGGTCCTGGTCGAGGAGATCAACCGCTACGCCGACCTGTACGGCGCCGCCGTCGAGGTCCTCGACCGCGAGGGCAACGTCCTCGCCAGGGCCGGCACGATGGTCACCGGCGACCGCGAGGCGGTCAGGGTGGCCCTGTCCGGCAGGATGACCGAGAGCCTGCCTCCCATCACCCCCTTCGGCCCGAGCACCGTGCTCATCGCGCAGCCGGTCGGCAGCGGCTCGCAGCTGTCCGGAGTCACCCTGCTGCGTGCCCCCGCCGCCCAGGCCATGCGTGACGTGACCGTGATGTGGGGCACGCTCGCGCTGGCCGCGCTGATCTCCCTCGGGTACGGCGTGCTGGCCGCCAGACGCCTCACCCGGTGGATCATGCGTCCGGTGATCGAGCTCGACCGGATGACCCAGGCCATCGCCGAGGGCAGGCACGACACCCACGCCGTGCCCGAGGTGGGCCCTTCCGAGCTGCGCGAGCTGCAGGAACGCTTCAACGCGATGGGCGACGCGGTCGCCTCCGCGATGGAGCGGCAGCGCGCGTTCGTGGCCGACGCCTCGCACGAGCTGCGCACCCCGCTGACCGGGCTGATCCTGCGGATCGAGAACCTGGAGCCCTACCTGGCGGACGAGGGCAAGGAGGAGTACGAGGAGGCGCTCTCCGAGGCGTCACGGCTGGCCCAGCTTGTGGACGACCTGCTCGCGCTGGCCAGGACCGAGGCGGTCGGCGTGGTGAAGAAGATCGACGTGGCCGCGCAGCTCGCCGTCCGGCTGAGGACCTGGCGCGAGGTGTACGCGGCCCAGGACATCGACCTCGTCGCCGACCTGCCGTCGTCCTGGACGGGACCGACGGCCATGATCCGGATCGCCGACATCGCACTCGACAACGCGCACAAGTTCGTACCGGAAGGCGGGCGCGTGTCGGTGACGCTCTGCGGCGGCACGCTGCGCATCGAGGACAACGGGCCGGGGCTGACCACCAAGGAGCGCGGTGAGGCGCTCGGCCGGTTCTGGCGGTCGGCCGAGCACGTCAACGTGCCGGGCAGCGGGCTCGGGCTGGCGATCGCCGCCGAGCTGGCCCGGCTCAGCGGCGGCACGCTGCGCCTGCTGCCGGCCGACCCGCAAGGCCTGGTGGTGGAGTTCGCCCAGGCCAAGCCGGCGGCCGCTCAGCCGTAGTCGGCGCGGTAGTAGCGGGCCGCGCCCTCGTGCAACGGCACCACACCGGTGGTGATCGCGTACCGCTTGACCAGGACCATGCCCGGCGCGTCGGGCGCGCCCAGCTGGTCGCGGCTCTCGAACAGGATCCTGGTCACGTCGTAGGCGACGTCCTCGGGCAGCCCGACGCGGCAGACCAGATAGCTCGGCGTGCCCACGGTCTGGACGGGCCGCGTCGCCCCGTACACGCCGGTGGGCACCAGGGCGATCTCGTAGAACGGCCCGTACGCCCGGCGCAGCGGGAGCACCACGTCGTCCAGCGGCACCAGCCGCAGGCCGCGGCGGGCGGCCACGGCGGGGGTGGGGACGCCGCCCGACCAGAACAGCGCGTCGATCGTCCCCTGCTCCAGGGCCTTGAGCGAGCCGTCCAGGTCGAGGTCGCTCTCGGTGACCTTCAGCCGCAGGACCTGCAGCACCCTGAGCGCGGTGAGGTGCGTCCCCGAGCTCTCGGGGCCGACGGAGACGCGCTTGCCCTCCAGGTCGTGCGCGGAGGTGATGGGCGAGGAGGCCAGCACGACCAGGTGCACGTAGTTGAGGTAGATCCGGGCCACGGCGGAGACGGGCCGGCCCTGCCGGCGCACGAAGAAGTCGGCGCTGTCGGCCAGCGCGAGCCCGAGGTCGGCCTTGTTCTCGGCCAGGCTGGTGAGGTTCTCGATGCTGCCCGTGCTCGGCATCGGCGTGGTCGGGAACCCTCTTCGGGTCAGCTCGGCGGCGAACCGGTTGCCCAGCGCGTCGTACAGCCCGCCCGCCGTCCCGGTCGCCAGCCTCAGCCGGCGCGTGGTCGGCGGCCTGCTCACGCAGCCTGCGGCCCCGAGTAATCCCAGCGTCACAAAAGCTCGGCGCGATAAGGACACGCGCTTAGGCTGACACGCCGGTCGACTTTCGCCAAGAGGCCGGGTAACGTCGCCGACCCGAGCGTGAAACGCGGGGTAGTGTCGGAGCACGACGACGATCGGCCGAGGAGGGGCCCGCGCTGATGGTGATGGTGCTGGTTGCAGACCTGTCGGCGCGCGGCGGGGCCTTGACCGGCCCATGCTGACGTTACGCCGCACGCGCCCCGGCGCGAAGAAGTGGTGGGCCCTGGCCACCGCGCTCGCGGCCGGCGCGCTCGCGATGCTGATCGCCCCGCGCCCGCCCACGCTCGGGCCCGAGAGCACCGGCGACCCGGAGCTGGCCCGCGCGGTCCGGGAGGCCGCGGGCGACGGCGCCTTCCGCGGGCTCGCCGTGGCCCGGATCGACGGCGGCCGGGTGCGGCTGGCGGGCCTCGGCGTCACCGGCGGGCCCGACTCCGCGCCCGTGACCGCCGACACGCCGTTCGAGATCGGCTCCATCACCAAGACCATGACCGGCATGCTGCTGGCCGACCTCGACGTGCCGGTCGACGCCAAGGTGCGCGACGTGCTGCCGGACGCCGGGTTCGAGGGGCGGGAGCTCGGCGACGTCACGCTCGCGGAGCTGGCCTCACACCGCGCCGGGCTGCCGCGCGTGCCGCTCACGCCGAAGCTGCTGGCGCTCAGCTACCTGTCCAACCTCACCGGGCTCGACCCGTACGCCGGCACCGGCCGCGAGGAGCTCCTGGCCGACGCGGCGGCCACCTCGCCGTCCGGGAGGGGCGAGGTCTCCTACTCCAACATCGGCATGGCCGTGCTCGGCTTCGCGCTCGCGCACTCCCAGGACATGCCGTACGAAGAACTGCTGCGCACCCGGATCATGGGCCCTCTCGGCATGTCGTCCACCACGGTGCTCCGCTCCGACGACCCGCTGCCCCCGGGCCGGGCTCACGGTTCCAAGGCCGGCGGCCTGGCGATGGACCCGTGGCGCGGCGACGGCTACCTGCCGGCCGGCGTCGGCGTCTGGTCCACCGCGCGCGACCTCGCCACCCTCGTGGACGCCGTCAGGAAGGGCACCGCCCCGGGCGCGGCGGCGGCCGAGCCGCGCTTCACCGAGACGAGCAAGCAGCGGATCGGCTACGGCTGGTACACCACCGTCTTCGGCGACTCGACCGTCACCTGGCACAACGGCGGCACGGGCGGCTTCCGCAGCTTCGCCGGCTTCGACCGCGGCACCGGGCGCGTGGTGGTCGTCCTCGGCAACACCGACGCCGACATCGAGCCGATGGCGCTGCGCCTGCTGGGCGCCGACCCCACCGACCGGGAGGGCTCGCTACCCTTCCTCATGCTGGCGATCACCCTGGTGCTGATCTTCAGCCCCGGTGCCGAGGCGTGGTTCGGGCACCGTCCCTACGAGGTGACGGCCGGGGTCGCCAAGCTGATGTGGGGCGTGTTCTCGCTGGTCCTCGCCTGGGTGGTGGGCATCTGGGCGATCATCCCGCCGGTGGCGTGGGCGCTCGGCGCCGGCCTGCTGCTGGCGTCCGTCCTGCGCTGGCGCGGCGTGCCGTTCACGCCGCGCGGGGCGCGGTCGTGGGTGCGGATCGCCATCCCCGCGCTGCTGAGCGCCGCCATCCTGATCATCTAGCCTGACCATCTGACCTGACCATCTGACCTGACCGTCCGGCCTGATCATCTGGGCTGATCATCTGGGAGGTCACGCCGTCAGCCGTGCGCGTGGGACGCGGGCGGCTTCGAGAAGGCGCGGCGCGAGGGCCGCCGCCTGCGCGCGGATCTCGGGCACGGCGGTCGTCTCGTACAAGCTGCCCCGCAGCAACGGCCCCACGGCGAAGACCCGCTCACCCGGCCGGCCCTTCGCGTCCCTGACCGCGCCGTCCGGGCCCGCGTCCAGGCCGAGGCCCAGTGCGTCGCGCCGGGCCGCCCCGGTGGACACGAGACCGGCGAGGAAGGGGTCGGACGTCACGTCAGGGCGCGGCCCGGTGGCGTTGACCAGCCAGCCCACGTCGAGCTCGCGGACCGTGCCGTCCAGCTCGGCGCGGACCCGCAGCCCGGTCCCGGCGGGCACGGCCCCGGCCAGGCCGCCGCGCAGCAGCCGCAACCGGCCCGAGTCGCGCAGCTCGGCGAGGGCGGCCGCCGAGGCGGGCGGGATGCGGTGCCGGTGGACCTCCCAGTAGCGCGCCACCCGGTCCAGGAAGATCCGGCGTTCGCCGGGGCCGAGCCGGGTCCACAGCTCCTGCGTACGCGGGCGCAGCCCTTCCATGACGCCGTGCCAGTCGCCCGCGTTCGCCCGTACGGCTCGACGCACCGCGCGCAGCAGGTCGGCGACCCGCAACGGCCCGTCGGGCAAGACCACCGGGACGGGCGTCGCCGGGACGGGCGGGTGGGCGCGCGGGAGCAGCCCGCGCCGCGACAGCGCGTACACCACGGTGCCGGGATGGGCCCTGGTCACGGTCAGAGCCACGTCCACCATGGTCAGCCCGGTGCCCAGCACCAGCACGGACGCGCCGTCGCCGACCCCGGCGAGCGCGCCCGCGGCCCACGGGTCGGCGACGTGGCGGGCATGCGCGGGCACCCCGGGCAGCGGGGCGGGGGCCCGGTTGCCGAGGGCGAGGACGACCGCGTCGGCGGCGACGCGGCGGCCGTCGGCCAGGCGTACCGCGCGGTCGCCTTCCAGGCCGGCGGCCGTGCCGGTGATCAGGTGGAGCGCGCGGGCCGGGGGCTCCGCCGAGGCGGCCAGCACCTCGCGCAGGTAGCGGCCGTAGACGGCTCGCGGCAGGAAGCCGGCCTCGCTCGCGTCCAGGCCGGCGGCGCGGGCCCAGCTCACGAAGTGGCCCGGCGCGCCCTCGACGGCGCTCATCCGGTCGGCCCGGGTGTTGAGCAGATGGTACGGATCGGTGGTCGCGTACGCCTGGCCCAGCGCGTGCCGGCCGTGCTGGTCGATGAGCGTGACGGCCACCCGCGTCCGCCGGGCGCGGGCGAGCCGCAGCACGTGGATGGCGGTCAGAGCGCCGCTCGCGCCGCCGCCGACGACAGCGATCGATGAGGTGTCCACCTAACCCACACTACCTGTAGGTAATGAAGATTTGGCTGATCACCCGCCCTTCTTCGCTCCGTCGCGTCGTCACTTCATCGCGCCCAACGTGTCACGCAGTCGGCGCAGGTTCCGGATGCGCGCCTCGTACGTCGCCCCGACCACCACGAGCAGCAGCCCGCCCACCGCGATCGGCACCCAGCGCGGCACCGCGAGGAACATCTCCGACACGTACGGACCCAGCTCGCGCACCGCGACCCCAGCCACCACCACGGCCCCGAGCACCGTGGGCGCCTGGAGCCGGGACCGGATCCCGGCCAGCAGCACCACCAGCGCCACCACACCGAGCGCCAGCGACCGCCGCCACTCGGCATCGGCGTAGACCGCCAGCAGGCTGGGCAGCATCGTGAAGGACAGGCCAGGACCGTACGCCGCCCACGACGACACCGGCGCGTCACCGCGCCGCCGCCGCCAGCCGAAGCCCAGCAGGACCAGCGAGCACGGCACCGTGTACGCCTCCACGACCGTGACCTCGTCCGCCGCCAGCCGCAGCCAGGACGCCAGCAACAGCAGGGCGATGCCCGTGTACCTGAGACCGCGTGCTCCCGGGCCCGCCCACAGCGACCTGACCAGCACCAGCACCCCGGCCACCGCGACCCCCACGCTCACCGCGACCAGGACGCGCAGGCCCAGCGAGAACCCCGCCGCCACCGCCTCCAGCCCCAGGAACACCGCCGCGCCGCCCAGCCCCCAGGCCCGCAGCCCCCGCACCCTGGCCGGCAACGCCATCGCGACGGCCGCCCCGGCCAGGATCGGCAGCACGACCAGCGTCGCCGGCTCACTGCCGAACGCGTACGCCACCGCCCGCGCCGCGGCCGCCCCGGCCACCAGCGCGCACGCCACCGCCCACCACGCCGCCCGGCCCAGCGTCGCGGCCACCACCAGCCCGACGGCCAACCCGACCTGCACCGCCACCGCGACCGGGTAGGGCATCCCGAAGGCCTCAGGCAGAACGGCGACCATCAGCGCCCCGGCCACCAGCGCCCCCCACACCGCCACCTTCACCAGCCAAGCTCCGGTGTGGACGTCACCCCGACCCCCGCCATGGCCGAACGTCCAACCAGCGCCCGGCGCCCCGCCGACGCCCTGTGGCCCGGCAGCCCCGTAAGGACCGGCAGCCCCGTGCGATCCGGGAGCCTCGTGGGAACCGGAAGCCCCCTCGGAACCGGAAGCCCCGTAGGGACCGGGAGCGCCGTGCGGACCGGCACCCTGCGGACCGGCACCTTGCGGACCGGCACCTTGCGGACCAGCAGCCCCATGTGGCGCGGCAGGGCCGTGCGGGCCTCTGTCGCCGTGCGGGGCGGCAGCCCCTTCCGGGCCTTCCGGGCCTTCCGGGCCTTCCGGGCCTTCCGGGCCTTCCGGGCCTTCCGGGCCGACAGCCCCATGCGGGCCGCTGTCGCCATGGGGGGCGGCAACTCCTTGCGGAGCGGCAGCGCCGGGCGCGGGGGTGTTGGGCCGGAGTTCCGTTGCCGGGCGTCGCAGAAGTACGGCCGTGGTCAGGAGGGCGGCGGCCAGGGCGCCCAGGACCACCGTGTCCGCCGGTGACGCCATCGCGAACGGCCGCCACTGCTCGCCGTGCCACGTGCCCGTCCAGAGCACGTCCAGCCAGGCCAGCGGTGACGCCAGGGTGACCGCGAGCCGGGGCACCAGCGTCAGCGTCACCACCAGCGCCACCAGCCAACCGGTGGCCACGCACGCCGACCGTGCCTTCCGCCAGGGCAGCCACATGGCGGCGAGCGCCACCGCCAGAGCCGGTACCAGATAGGCCAGGGAAAGCCAGCTGGCGGCCGGGCCGACGAGCGCCGCCTGCACCAGCGCGGCCGGGACGACGATCACCGTGAGCGCGGTCCCGACGGCGACCGCGGCGGCCCCGATCTCCTGCTCGGCCTTACCCTGCCTGACCAGCAGCCACGTCACGACCCCGCCGAGCACCGCCAGCGCCGCCAGCGGCACCACCCTGACCGCCGCATCCCCCACCGACGGCGCGCTCAGCGCGTACGTCCCACCGCCCAGCAGCGCGAAGGCGGCGACCCCGCCCCCGCACACGGCCGCCGCCACCCGTACCGCTCCCCGGGCGTAACGGACCACCACGACGTCCAGCGTCGCGGTGGCCACCAGCACCGTCACCAGCCAAACCCCCGACACCTCGAGGACCAGCAGCGGCAGCACCGGCTGTGCCAGCACCACGGCGACCGGAGCGGGCCCGCGAAGCCGGGTGACCCGGGCGTAGCCCACCAGGATGAGCGCGACGAGCCCCAACACCCCCGCCGTGTAGTGCAGCCCGTCGAGAGCGTCGACGGCGAGGAATCCCACCTGTCTGGCCGCGTACCCGTCGAGCAGCAGGAGCACCACCCCGAACCCCGCCACGGTCTCAGCCGTCGCCGTGAGCTTCCGCCGTACCAGCAGGACCGGCGCCAGCATGACCAGCGCGGTGAACACGGCCAGCACCGCCGCCCGCCCGCCGATCCCCAGCCGACCCCAGCTCACCACGGTGAACACCACCGCGGCCACGGTCAGCAGCAGCCCACCGAGGATGAGCAGGACGTTCTTCCCGGCAGCCGCGGAAACCTCCCGCCCCGGATCCCCGGCCCCGGGATACGACCCCCCGGGATACGGCCCACCGGCGTACGGCCCACCGGGGTACGGCCCACCGGGGTACGGCGGCCTCGGAACCTGCGGCCCTCCTGGGAAACGCGGCCCCTGGTGGAGCTGCGGCGCCCCCGGAACCTGCGGCGCACCCCCGTGCGGAGGCACCCCACCCCCAGACGTAGGCACCGGACCCCCGGACGGAGGCGTCGCACCCGTAGAGGACGGCACCCCACCCCCCGCACGCAGCACCGCGAGCAGTTCCGTGCGGCGGGTCTGCAACCGCGTCTGCTGATCCCTCAGCCCGGTGAGCGCCTGGTCCACCTGCCAGAGTTCGAACGCGGCGGGCCCCTGCAGAGAGAGCCCACAGTTGGGGCACCTGGACACCGGCTCCTGAGGTCCCGGCCCGGACACCACCATCGCACCACAGTCCGGACATGTCGTACTTCCGCGCACGATCCTCCGCCTTTACGCCTGTCGAGATGACCCATATTTCACCCTGGCCCCCTTGCGAACCACTGTCACGGGCCGCCCGAAACGCACCCACCCCCACCAAGCGGAACCCCCACAACCCCGACGTCGACCCCGGATCCCCGCCCAGGCCGGGCTTTCGGGGCGAGCGACGACCACCACCCCAGCGGGCTCTCCTTCCCCCCGCGCTTCCCCGGACGCCGTTTCCAGGCTCGTGGTGGACCTCGCGCACCCGGACGTCGACCGGCCGGCCGGCACCGCCTTCCAGCTACCTGTGCAGCGACTTCGAGCGGTGCCCCTAGTTCTGCCGGGCTATGTCGAGGGGCAGCGACGTCATCCCGTGGAGGAAGTTCGACCGCAGCCACCGCGCTTTCCCCGCCGCCCCGACGCTTTCGATCCGCTTGACCGCCTCCTGGAGGAAAATCGTCAGTTCCAGCCGGGCGAGAGCGGCGCCGAGACAGACGTGCCTGCTTCCGCGCCCGAAGGCCACATGACCGCGATAAGGCCGATCGAACCGCACCTCATCAGCCTCGGGAAACACCGCAGGATCCCGGTTGGCGCTCGCCAGCCATATCACCACTCTGTCCCCGGCCGAAATGCGCTGACCATGGAGCTCGACGTCCCGGGTCGCCGTTCGGCGGAAGTGGTAAACGGGAGAACTCCACCGCAGGAACTCCTCCACCGCGGCCGGAATCCGGTCCGGGCGCGCGCGGAGCGTGGACAGCAGATGGGGGCGCTCACTCATGGCGTGCAGCACATGGGTGATGGCGTGCCGCGTCGTTTCGTGGCCTGACGTCAGAAGGAGAATGAAATAGTTGTCGTAATCGACGTCGGTCAGCAGGGCGCCGTCAGCGGGAATGCGGAAGAGCAACCGGCTGATGAGGTCGTCGCCGGGGTGCCGCCGACGCTGCTCGGCGAGGGCGCGCCCGTACGCGATCGCCTCGTAAGCGGCCGGCCGGCCGTAGGGCAGCAGGCGTCGGTCCACGTCGAGGCGGCCCTCCTCGAGCCCCTCCCCGTCCGGGGCGTCCACCGGCCCGAGCATCTGGCTCGTCCACGACAGGATCATCGGAATGTGCTCATCAGGGATACCGAGAAGATAGGCGAGCACCCGCAGCGGGATCCTGTCGGAGATCCGGGTGACGGCGTCGACGGTCTCGTGCTCGGGAAGGTCGTCGAACGCCTGGCGGACCATGGCCCGTACCGTCGGCGCGTGCGCACGCAGCGCGGCGGGTGAGAAGTCGGCCTGGAGAAGGTGACGCAGCGCCCGGTGCCGGGAGCCGTCGGTCTCGATCATGGAACGGCGGGCCCGGAGTTGTTCGTCGTCCAGATCTTCCAGATGCACGCCGCGACGCGCCGACGAGAAAAGCTCCGGATCCCTATTGATACGATAGACATCCGTATATCGCGTCACCGCCCAGAAGCCGCCCCCGTGCAATCTGTCACGATTCCAATATACTGGTGCCTCGCGCCTGAGAATATCGAACATGCCCCACGGCGTCCGTCCATCAGTGAAGTTGTCCGGATCGGCCAGGTCGACTTGTCGCAAGTCCATGGCATGCTCCACACTGATACGCCGACAGGCTCAATGATGAGAGCGGCTCAGCAGACCAGTCAAGGCATTGTTCAGGGCCCCGGATTTGTCGCGCGTAAAACGCGATATTCGACCGTGAAGAGCGACGCGACAGTGCGGAAGAACCGGCACAGCGGCGACTGTGGTTGCCCTGAGTCACACTGTCCCCGGCGAAAAGAACTCTCAGCCGACCACGTCGGCGGCCAGCCGCTCGACGCGCGTGTGGAGGTCCTCGATGTGCTGTTCGGCCTCGGGTTTCATGAGAACACTCCGGAGAATGCGCGCGTCCGGCCTGTCGCGGACGACGGGCCGGCCCCGCTTGGCGAAATCGTCGGCGCTCACCCGCAGCGTGCTGAGATATATCGGGGATTCCCGGTCCGACATCCCCTCCGCCAGCATGCGGTGGGCCACCTCGTCGATCGCGGACATGCTTTCCACCCGCGGAAGATAGGTGACGATGTCGAGATCGGGCTCCTGATAAAGCGACAGGCGCGGGGAGTGCTCGATCGCCTTCGCCCACAGCGACGCCGCATTGCGGGTGGCGGCGAGCACCGCGCCGAGCCCTTCCCGGACGGGCGGCAGCAATTGGAACGTCAGCCACAACGCCGCAGCCGCGGCGCCGGCCCGCGAGCATTCCAGGCTTATCTCGCCCAGGTGGAGTTCCTGCGAGGTGAAATACGTGTACGGGGAGTCGTGCGCGTAGAAGCGCCCCACCGTCGGGTCCGCGAAAATCACCGCCCCGCAGCCATAGGGCTGGAGTCCGTGCTTGTGCGGATCGATGACCACCGAGTCGCACGACGCGATGGCGCGCCAGTCGTCGGCCGGGAGCTCGGCGCCTGCCAGAAGCGTGAAGAATCCCCCGTACGCCGCGTCGATGTGCAGCCGCACCCCGTAGCGAGCGCGGAGCGCGAGGGCCTCATGGATGGAGTCCACCGATCCGAGACCGGTGGTGCCCGCGCTCAGGACGACCGTGCCGACCCGCCCGGTCCGCAGCAGCGTCTCCAGCGCGTCGAGGTCCATCCGCCCGTAGGCGTCGACCGGCACTTTGTGGCCCTCCATGCGGAGCACCTGGCACATGCGGCCGTGCGTGTAGTGCGCGTCGGCGCTGTAGGCGACGCCGCGGTCTGGATGCAACTCTCTGGCGACGAAGAGCGCCTCCAGGTTGGCGATGGTTCCGCTGCTGGTGAGATGCCCCAGATGTGACCCGAAGCCGAACATCTCGGCGAGTTGGACGATGGACTCCTTCTCCATCTGGGCGGTCGCGGGACCGGCGTCCAGAGCATGGTTGTTCGGGTTGATCATCATGGCGGTCAGATAACCGACGATCGCGGCCGGGTGCGGCGGCTTGAGCATTTGGCCGGCATACGTCGGGTGAAAATAGGGGTAGTTGTTTTCAAGCCGCGTGCAGAAGTCGGAGAAGACCGCGGCGAAGTCGGCGTCCGTGACGCTGAGAGAGGGGTGCGGGCGATAAGGGCCGAACGACGCTTCCCATTTGTCTATCGCCGCGGACGCCCGCTCCAGCCAGTCAGCCCTATTCATGATCAGCACCCCCATGGAGCAGGACGGAAGCATCGACGAAGCGACTCGCCCACGTGATGTCTGCCTCTCCAGTCGACCACGACGAGCTTGATCGTCTCAGCGATTCAAAAGAATCCCATTAGCGTCGCAGCTTTGGTGAGATTATCTCACTTCAATGGCGGGTGCGCCAGGGCCCCCTATTCAGCGCACGGACGACCTTTTGCGGGAGTCTCCTCGCAGGTGAAAAGCATTCCCCGACACCACACCAATCCGACAATTCTCGCGTCTCCGGCGAAGAGGGCGCGCGCTTCAGTGGGCCGCCTGAGGTTCCGGATCGCTTGCGCCCCGGGGATTGGGCCATACCACGGTGAGGCTGTAGCGCACCGGCTCCGCCGACGGGTTCAGGTAAGCGTGATGCTGATCCCCCCGGAAGGCCGCCGCGTCGCCGGTCTGGAGCGTGTAGGCGACTCCCCCCACGTCGATCGTCAGCTCTCCTTCGACCACCAGCAGGAGCTCACGCGTGCCGGTCGGATGCGGGTCGGAGTGCAGAGCGTCACCCGAGGCGATGGTGTTGTCCCAGAGTTCGGTGTTGTCGGCGCCCTGGCTGGAGACCAGCAGCTTCCCCACCGTGCCCGGCTGCCCCGTCCAGACCTTGACCCCTTGCTCGGCGGTGACGATCTGGGCGGTCTCGGGCGGCTCTGACTCGACCAGAGTTCCGATGTTCACGCCGAGAGCATTCGCTAATCGGGCAAGAGTGGCAATGCTCGGGTTGGTCTTACCCTGCTCCACTTGGGCGATCATCCCTTTGCTCACCCGGGCCCGGGCGGCAAGCTGATCAATGGTCCACTGAAGATTCGTCCGATAGGTTCGCACGTTCCGGCTTACGGCCGCGGCGACGGCGCTTATAGGGTCGGCCGATGAGGTGTCGGATACGCGTTCATTTTCCTGCATTGACCGCCTCACAATCCTGACATACAGTTTATTACACAGAGTGATCAATATATCGAACTTCCCGCACGAAGGGGAGAGGGGGTAAGCAACACCAGTACTCGGCGACTCTGCGCTCGCATCGTGCAGAAATCGTGCAGAAAGGGCAACGCCGCCTTTCATACGTCGCGGACCGCTCCGGCGGTCAGGACGTTATTGATCTCGGGGGGGACGACCCCACGCCCATCCGGAAAGCATGATGATGACGAAGCAAGAGCCAACGCAGCCGGAGTCCGTCCCGGCTCTGTGGCGGGCCAGTGTGCTGGCCAAATCCCTCGGCGTGATCGGACTGGCCGTCCTGGGCAGCTACTCGGTCCTTCAGCTGGTCAAGGCGAACACTCCCTGGGCGCAGATCATGCCGGCCGCAGGTCCGGTGCTGATCTCCATAGTCCTGCTCGCCGTCATGGCACTTCGCGAGATCTTGGGACTGTCGAAATATCGAGTGTTCTGCCGGGTCGCCCAGCAGGGCGTTTTCATCCGCTACGAACGCGGTCCCGGCGGATCGGAGAAGCTCACCGCCCTGCGGCTGACCCATCCAGAGGATCTGCCGCTCCAGGAGGATCTCCGGCGGCTGGAGGAATGCGGGGAGGCACCGGACCCGCCCGATCACGAGCGCGTGGCCGCCCCTCTCCAGAACGTGTGAAGAACCGCGCCACCCGTCCACGCGACGGCCCGGCCGCCGACCCCGGCGCCGATCGGCCGTCGTCGTGGACGCGGTCGACGCCGGTGAATTGTCCTGACGAGTCATCATGATGACGACACAAAGGATGTGACCGCACAACACCCGCTTATCCGGTCATCATTCTTCCGGAATTAACGCCTTGGCTTCTTTGTCGACCATTCTTTCCAGGCACCAAAAGAAAGCGGCGGCGCGCCGCCGGGTGACGACTCGTGTCCGCTGCGAGCATCGTACGGTCCCGGCCTGAAAGGAATGTTCACCCTTATGTTCACGCGCACATCAGGAACCGCCCGCACAGCACGACGTCGTACGGTCCGGAGATCGGCGATGATGATCGTCGCAGGCTCGGTCTCGACGGTCCTCGTCGCCTCCCTCTCCCCGGCGGCCGGCGCCGATCCGACGCCCGCCCCGACCGCCACGACGACGCCGTCCCCGGCCGTACGGGTGAAGTGGGGCTGGGACGACGACGATCACCACCACCATCACCGGATCTGCAAGCCGAGGACGTTCTACAAGATCCACCGGCTCTCGCCGCGCAACTTCTTCATCCCGCACACCCGTTTCATCGACGGGCCGGGCGGCTCGATGACGGTGAGCGTGACGCGGGAGCACGAGGTGCTCGCCTTCCTGGAGACCGAGAACGAACGGCAGATCTCCATCACCACCGGGGACGTGGTGCGCAACCTGCGCCGGCTGGGCATCCCGCACCTCGAGGAACGGCACATGGTCTTCGCCGGCCATGAATACACGCAGGAAATCAGCAAGGGCAGGTACGGCAACATGCGGTACCGCGTCTTCGGTTACCGCATCGGCTGGTCGGCCTGGTCGGTGCTCGGCAGTTGCCGTCACCGTTTCATCGACCGCGGCATCGCGAACGTGCCCGCGCGGGTGGAGGGCTGGCGTTACTGGGAGACCAAGCACCCGAGGTTCAGGGGCCGCATCCTTTCCCGCAAGTGACACGTTCCCCGGCCGGTCCGCGGGAGGCCGAGCCCGTCCGGGTGCGTCCGAACCCCTGTTGGACACCGCGGCCGGGAATTTTCACTCGTGACTGAACGGCTCACCCGCCGCTTCCGTACCTGTGATCGGAGGCTCCTCATGCGACTGCTCGGCCGGCTCTTCCTGACGTTCGCCGCGGCCACCGCCTGCCTGCCCGCCATCGGCGCGAACCCGGCGGCGGCCGCCGTGGCTCCGGCGCCCGTGATCCGCTCCGACTTCCCCGACCCGGATGTCATCCGCGTCGGCTCGACCTTCTACGCCTACTCCACCAGCAGCCGGAGCGGACGCATCCCGGTCGCCAGCGCGCCGACCGCCACCGGCCCGTGGACCGTGCGCGGGGACGCCCTGCCCGCCAAGCCGTCGTGGGCGGGCGGCGGCGGGTTCTGGGCGCCCGACGTCTCCAGGCTCGCCGACGGCCGCTACCTGATGTACTTCACCGGGCCGAGCACCGCCACCGGGCGCATGTGCATCGGCGCGGCGACGTCGGCGGACCCGCTCGGCCCCTTCCGGCCCACGAGCGGATCGCCGCTGGTCTGCGACGCGGGCGAGGGCGGCGACATCGACCCGTCCAGCTTCGTCGACACCGACGGTAAGAGATACCTGCTCTACAAGAACGACGGCAACGCCGTCGGCCGGCCCACGATCCTCTGGCTGCAGCAGGTGGGCCAGGACGGCGTCACCTTCGTCGGCGGCCGCACCGAGCTGATCCGTAACGACCGGCCCGAGGAGGCCGGCGTCATCGAGGCGCCGGTGCTCGTCAAGCGGCCCTCCCAGTACGTGCTCTTCTACTCCGGCGGCTCCTACACCGGCAACAGCTACTTCACCGGCTACGCCGTCTCACCGACGCTCACCGGCCGCTACACCAAGGCGTACCGGCCGCTGATGACGACCGCCACCTTCGACGGCGCGGTGCGGGGACCCGGCGGGACCGACGTGCTCGGCGGCCGTGCCTTCTTCCACGGCTGGGTGGGCGACGCCCGCCACCTGTACACCGCGGCGCTGGGGTGGGCCGGCGACTATCCGGTCGTCCGCGGCAGCAGGGTCCGGTACGAGGCGGAGCGCGGCACGCTCTACCGTGCCGTCGTCCGGAGCGGCGTGCCCGGGGCGTCGCAGGGCGCCGTCGCAGCCAAGATCGACCACGCGGACAGCTGGGTCGACGTCCGGGTGTTCGCGCCGGTCGCCGGGGCCTACACCGCGCACGTCACCTACGCCGCCGGTTACGGCGACGCGCAGCACCTGGTGACGGTGAACGGGAGCACGCGGTTCACCCTGAACTACCCGGACCGGGGCTGGGACCACTGGACGGAGGTCTCGGCCCCGCTCACGCTGACCGCCGGCTGGAACATCCTGCGCCTGCAGCATCAGACGCGCTGGGCCGAGCTGGATCACGTCGAGATCGCCTGATCCCCGGTCAGGATTGGGTACGCGACCACTGCTGATTGGTGCCGCCGCCGCAGGCGTACTGCTGGATGTCGGCACCGTCGGCCGTGGAGGCGTTGACCACGTCCAGGCACTTGCCGCTGTGCCGGGCACGGAGCTGGAAGTAACCGCCGGTGGCGACCCACTGCCACTGCTGGTTGGCGCCGGAGCCGCAGGTGTACTGGATGACGTTCGCCCCGTCGGCCGTCGACGCGCTCGCCACGTCCAGGCACTTGCCGCTGTTCTGGTTGACCAGCCGGTAGTAGCCACCGCTGACGTCCTGGAACTCCCACTTCTGGTTGCCGCCGCCGTTCCACGCGTACTGCTTCACCTCGGCGTTGTTCGCCGTCGACGAGCTGACGACGTCCATCACCTTGCCGCTGCCGCGCCCGGTGATCCGGTAGTACGGGGTGGTGCCGCTGCCCGTGATGACGCCGGTGGCGGTGTCGACGGTGATCTGGGGGTACCAGGTCAGGCTCATGCTGGTGGCGGACGGGAACGTGATCGGCAGCCAGACGTACTGCGAGTCGTTCACCGGCCCGCCCCATGCCCCGGCCCACCGGTCCCCCATGTAGAGATATCCGGTGGTCGACGAGCCCTGGATCGGCAGCACGTACGTCGGCTGGGAGTTGAACGTGGTGCCGTTGCCGACGTTGGTCCATCCGGACCACGGGCCGGAGATGGCGGAGGCGGTGGCGTAACGCGCCTGGTTCGGGCTCCACCCGGTGGCTCCCGAGGTCAGCAGGAAATAGACGCTTCCCCGTTTGAACATGGCCGGGGCCTCCCGGTGGGCGTCGTTCCAGAAATTGCCCACCAGCGTGCTGACATTCAAATAGTCCGGCGCGAGCCGGTAGATGTGCAGGTCGTAGTTCTCGTCGGCGGCCGAGATCATGTAGGCGGTGCCGTTGTCGTTGTAGAGCGTGATGTCCCGCGACATGTGCCCGAGCGGACGGAAACTGCCGTGGTAGGTGTAATTGCCGTCCACGGTCGCTGAGGAGGCGACGGCGGCGCGGGCCTCGCTGTAATTGGAGCCGTTCTCCTTGTGCATCCACATGACGTATCTGCCGGTGGAGCTGTTGTAGATCACCTTCGGTCGCTCGATGTTGGCGACGTTGAGCTCGGAGTGCGACGACTGGGTGAGGACGTTGTTGCGGAACTCCCAGTTCTTCAGGTCCGTGGACCGGTAGACCGAGACCGCGCGGAAGGTGCTGTCGGGATTGCGGTTCTCGCCGAACCAGTAGTAGTAGCCGCCTTCCCGCAGCACGCCGCCGCCGTGCGCGTGCAGCACGTTGCCGCCGGTGTCCAGGAACTGGGTGCCGTTGGTGATGGTCATCGGAGCGGCCCCGGCCGCCCCGGCGGGGGCGGTGGCGGCGGCCTGGCCGACGAAGGCGCCGGCGAGCAGAAGGGCGGCCGCGATCGAGCGGCGCAGGCTCACGAGCCGGGGGTTCATGCTGGTCGACTTCCCCTCTGATCCGGCGGCCGGGCATGGGACCAAGGCGGGATGTTGACGTTAACACCCGCTCCTCGGAGGTCACATGTGTGTTTACAGCGTGTTTCCGCAGATCGTTGACCTTGGCGGCCGGAATGTCAATACCCGGCCACGAGACGGGCTCCGACCTCGGTATTGACCGGCTCGATCAGCGCGAACACACTGAGGTTACGCCGACGTAACGCCGATGAATTCGGCGGCCTGATGTTAGCGCTAACAAGAATGTCCGGAGAACGCGGAGTCGCCCGTGAACAGACAGCTCGGAGTCAGACGATGGCTGGCGCGGCTCTGCCTCGTGGCGCTCACCTCCGCCACCGGGGTCGCGGTCGCGACGCCCGCGCAAGCCGCCCCCGGCTACGTGTACACCACGTTCAAGGGAGACGCCGCGGCCGACCAGGAGCTCTGGGTCTACTCCTCGGCCGACGGCACGAACTTCGGCGTGCTGGCCGACACGAACTACCGCGGACCGTCCGGTGTGCTCCGCGACCCCAGCGTCATCCAGCACAACGGCCTTTACTACATCGCCCACACCGTGCAGTCGTGGACCACGAACTCCACCTCCTTCAACATCGCCTCCAGCCCCGACCTGGTCAATTGGACGCACGTGGCCAGCGTCGGCTCCGGCGTCGCCGACACGCGGTTCACCTGGGCGCCCGAGTTCTACGTCGAGGGCGGCACCGTCCGGATCATCGTGAGCATCGCCCAGACGACGTGCTCCAACTGCTTCCGCCCGTACGTCTTCACCGCCCAGAACAGCTCGCTCACCTCCTGGAGCGGACCGGTGCAGATGGGCGGACTCGGCCACAACTACATCGACACCTACGTGGTGAAATCAGGCAGCACCTACCACGCCTTCACCAAGAACGAGACCTCCAAGTACATCGAGCACTGGACCAGCGCGAGCCTCACCAGCGGCTGGAGCAACCAGGGCCAGCTGTGGACCTCGGGCTACGAGGGGCCGGCCGTGCTGCGGATGGGCGACGGCTCCTGGCGCATCTGGATCGACAAGTACACCAACGGCGGCATCTGGACGGCCACCAGCGCGAACCTGAACTCCTGGTCGGGCCTGAGCCAGATCGCCTGCCCCGGCTGCCGGCACGGCACGATCCTGCCCGTGGCCGACGTGCCCGCCCCGGCTCCGGCGTACCGCGTCACCAACCGCAACAGCGGCAAGGTGATGGACGTCATCTCGGCCTCCACCGCGAACAACGCCGAGATCAAGCAGTGGAGCTGGAACGGCGGCGGCAACCAGAAGTGGCAGTTCCAGGACGCCGGCGGCGGCTACTACCGCGTCGTCAACCAGAACAGCGGCAAATGCCTGGACGTGGCGAACGCGTCGACCGCCGACGGCGCGAACGTCATCCAGTACACCTGCGGCTCCGGCGCCAACCAGCAATGGCAGTGGCAGGCCGTCGACGGCCATTTCCGGCTCGTCGCCCGGCACAGCGGCAAATGCCTCGACGTCGTCGGCTCCGGCACCGGCGACGGGGCCGACATCCAGCAGTACGCCTGCGGCTCCGGCGCCAACCAGCAGTGGAGCCGCACCCAGGTCTGAAGCACCCGGCTGATTGGACCCCCTCATGAGTCGCATCCGATCGTCACTCCCCGCGCTGGCCGCCCTCGTGGTGGCCGCCGCGAGCCTCGTCGTCGCCGCACCGCCCGCCCAGGCCGCCACCAGCCAGTTCCGCGGCATGAACTGGGCCGTGCTCGGTGACAACTTCAGCACCGGCCCGCTCGTCCTGCACGGCCTGAGCCAGTCAGACAGCAACGCGACCGTGCGGGCCAAGGCCGACGCCCTCTACGACGACATGGCCGCCACCATGGGCGTCAACACCGTCCGGCTGCCCGTCAACACCCACACCGTGGCGAACACGACCTGGTGGAACGCCTATCGTGGCGCCATCGACGCCGCCACCGCCCGCGGCTTCAAGGTCATCCTCGCCTACTGGGAGGACGGCGCCGCCTCCGGCGGCCGGATCACCGACCTCGCCGCGTGGCACGCGATGTGGGCCGGCGTGACCTCCGCGTACGGCTCGAACGGCAACGTCTACTTCGAGCCGATGAACGAGCCGCACGGCTACTCCTCGGCGGAGTGGCGCGACGTGGCGGCGAACTGGCTCGCCCAGCACCCCTCGGCACCGCCGGGACGGGTGCTCATCGGCGGCACCGGCTACAGCCAGGACCTGCGGGACGTCTGCGACGACAGCCGTTTCGCCTCGACGCTGCTGTCCTTTCACCACTACGCCTTCTTCTACAGCGCGATGACCTACGACGCCTTCCGCGGCCACATCCAGACGCGCCTGGGCAACTGCGCCTCCCGCGCGGTCGCGACCGAGTTCGGCGCGCCGATGGCCACCGGCCTCGACTACGCCGACGCGGCGAGCACCGACAACTTCGTCCGCCACATCCGCGCCATGGCCCAGGTCATGCGGGACAACCAGATGGGCGGCACCTACTGGCCCGCGCTCGGCGGCAAGCCGACCGGCAGCTCAGGGTACGACCACTACTCGATGTACTCGCTGACCGGCAGCGGCACCGACCTCAACCTGACCGTGCGCAACCCGTCCGGCTCTGACCGGATCCGCTACGCCTGGGGCGACACCATCGGCACCACCCCGACCACCTACTACCGGATCGACGTGCGGCACAGCGGCAAGGCCATGGACGTCCAGCAGCCCAACACCGACAACGGCGCGCGCGTCGGCCAGTACGCGTACAACGGCGGCGCCTGGCAGCAGTGGCGGTTCCAGGACGCGGGCGGCGGCTACTGGCGCGTCATCAGCCGCCACAGCGGGAAGTGTCTCGACGTGGTCAGCGCGTCGAGCGCCGACGGCGCCGAGCTCATCCAGTACACCTGCGGTTCCGGCACCAACCAGCAGTTCCAGATGGTGACCGGCGGCGCCTACTTCCAGCTGCGGGCCCGGCACAGCGGCAAGTGCGTGGACGTGCCGGCGGCGTCGACCGCGGACGGCGCGATCCTCAAGCAGTATCCGTGCAACACCGGCACCAACCAGCAGTGGTCACGCACGGCCGTCTGACTCCTCGGCGCCGAAGGCCTGGAGGAAGGTGCGGGCGGCGGCGTGGGCGATGTCGCGTAGCTCGGCGTCGCCGAGCGGGCGGGTGCCCATCCGGGAGCGCGCCTCCAGCGGGCCGACGAGCAGGGCGAGGAAGTGCTCGGCGGCCTGGTCGGGGTCGGCGGCGTGGAGCCGTCCGGCGAGGATGAGCCGCGCCATCCGGTCGGCCAGCGCCTGGCTGAGACGGTGCGGGCCGCTCTCGACGACGACGTCGAGGATGTCGGGGAAGTGCGTGAGCTCCGCGTACAGCAGGCGGCGCAGCGCGCAGGCGCGTTCGTCGGCGTGCAGGCGCACCAGCTGGTGGCCGACCTCCTCCAGGGTGGCGAGGAGGTCGGGGCCGGGCTCGCCGAGCGGCGTCAGCGCGGCGAGCCGCTGGTCCAGCACGCTGTCGGCCGCGGCCTGGATCGCGTGCCTGAAGAGGGTCGCCTTGTCGGTGAGGTGGTTGTAGACGGTGGGCTTGGCCACGCCGGCCTCATCGGCGATCTCCTGCACGCAGGCCTGGGCGTAGCCCTGCCGGGCGAACACGGCGAACGCGCCGTCGAGGATCGCCTGCCGTTTGTCGATGCGTCCGCGTGCCGTGGCCATGCCTCGATTGTACTCACTGGTTCAAGCGTCTGAACGAGCCGGTTGCGCTGAATCCACGGGATCACTAGTTTGAACCCGTGAGTTCAAATTCTCCGGATGACCGCCTGGACAGGTCACTCCTCGCCTTGATCGGTGTCGTCCTGCTCGGCGGCTTGCTGGGCATCCTCAACAGCACGATGGCCGCGGTCGCCACCGAGACCCTGGCGAGCACCCTGGACGCCTCGCTCAGCACGGTCGGCTGGGCCTCCACCGGCTTCCTGCTCGCCGTCACCGCCACCATCCCCTTCACCACCTGGGCCGTCGACAAGTACGGCGGGCGGCGTCTGTGGCTGGTCGGCCTGGCCGTGTTCATCGCCGGGTCGCTGGCCGCCGGCCTGGCCTGGGACGCGGGCAGCCTGATCGCCTTCCGCACCCTGCAGGGCTTCGGGGCCGGGCTGCTCGACCCGCTGGTGCTGATCCTGCTGGCCCGCGCGGCCGGACCGGCGCGCGCGGGCCGCGTCATGGGCCTGATGGGCGTGGTGCTGTCCCTCGGCCCGGTCCTGGGGCCGATCGCGGGCGGCGCCGTCCTGGGCAGCCTGTCGTGGCGGTGGATGTTCCTGCTCAGCGTGCCCGTCGGCCTGGTCGCGTACCTGCTGGCCGTCCGCGTGCTGCCCGCGGACCCGCCGGCCGGCGGACAGCCGGCGGTCCGGCTCGACGTGCTGGGGCTCGCCCTGCTCGCGCCGGGGTTCGCCGCGCTCGTCCTGGCCCTGTCGCAGACGGCCGAGCACGGCGCGTTCACCGCCTGGCAGGCGCTGCTGCCGCTGGCCGCGGGCCTCGTCCTGATCATCGGCTATCTTCTGCGTTCGCTCGGCCCTCGCCGCACGCCGCCGCTGATCGATGTGCGGTTGTTCGCCGGCCGGGGGTTCAGCGCGAGCGTCACCATCATGGGCCTGGGCGGGCTGGCCAACTTCGCGGCCCTGTTCGCGCTCCCGCTGTACTACCAGCAGGCCCACGACCTCGGGGTGCTCGCCGCCGGGCTGCTGATGGCGCCGGTGGGCCTGGGAGGCGCGATCGCCATGCCGCTCGCGGGACGCCTGTCGGACCGGATCGGGGCGCGCGGTCTGGCCGCCGGCGGCGCGATCGTGGCCGCGATCAGCGCCCTGGTCTTCACCCAGGTCGCCGCCGGCACGAGCCAGGCGTGGCCGGTGCTGGCGGCGCTGACCATCGGCCTGGGCATGGGCTGCTTCAGCGCGCCGACGATGGGCTCGCTCTACCGGAGCCTGCCCGGCCCGCTGGTCGCGCAGGGAAGCTCGGTCCTCTACATGCTCAACCAGCTCGGCGCCGCACTCGGCATCGCCCTGGTCACCCTCATCCTGCAGACCTCCGCGGACGTGGTGACCGGCTTCCACGGGGTCTTCTGGCTCGTCACCGTGCTCCTCGTGACCGTGCTCGCCGTGACTCCGCTGCTGCCCGGCCGCGCCCCGGCCGCCCACCCCGGACCCGCCGCCTCCACCAGCGCCTCCCGCTGACCATTTCCCAGTCGGCGCCCGGTCGCCGTAACGTCGGCGCCATGAAGATCCTCATCATCGGCGCCGGCGGCACGCTGGGCACCGCCGTCCGCGAGACGCTGCTCGGGCGAGGCCACGACATCCTCTCCGTCGGCCGCAGCAGCGGCGACCTCCGCTACGACATCTCCGACCCCGCGCGGATCGCCGAACTGTACGCCGAGGTGGGCACGGTGGACGCCGTGGTCAGCGCCGCGGGCGAGGTCCCCTGGAAGCCGTTCCCCGAGATGACGCCGCAGGACTACCGGGCGGCCTTCGACGGCAAGGTGCTCAGCCAGATCGAGCTGGTGCGCCAGGGCCTGCCGCACGTGTCCGAACGCGGTTCCTTCACCCTCATCACCGGCGTGCTGGCCCGCGACCCCGTCGTCACGGGCAGCGCCGCGTCGATGGCGAACGGCGCGGTGGAGGCGTTCGTGCGCGCGGCCGCCGTCGAGATCGCGCCCCGGCGCATCAACGCCGTCTCCCCCTCGGTCTTCACCGAGGACCTCGACAAGTACGGGGACTTCTTCCCCGGCTTCCCACCGGCCGGTCTGCGCGAGGTCGCCGCGGCGTACGTCCGATCGGTCGAGGGCGCGCAGACCGGCCAGGTCTTCGTCCTGCCCTGACCCTTCGGATCAGCGGCGGCCGTAGGTGAGACGCCGGAGCAGGACCTCCGCCGGCCCCCGGCGGCCGCCCGGGGCCAGGAGGGCGGCGAGCACCACCGTGGCGAGCCAGGTCAGCGCGGCGATGCCGGAGGCGGCGGCGTCGCCGACGCGGGTGCTGAGACCGCCGAAGTACGGCGTGAACACCGCCACGAAGATCACCGACTGCAGGAGATAACAGGTCAGCGACCATTGGCCGCAGGCCGCCAGCGCCCTGACGACCGTGCCGGGCCGGTCGGCTCGCGCACGGGCCGCGACCAGGCCGACGACGGCCGCGTACGCGAGCCCGCCCGCGATGCCGGTCAAGCTGTGCAGCGCGTACGCCGACACCGCCGTCAGGTCGCCGGGCGCCCACACCTGGGTGTCGATCAGCGTCAACGGCACCCCGCCGACGATCGACAGCCCGGTGCCGACGACCGCGACCCGGGAGAGCAGGCCCCGGTGCGTCACCGGGTCCTCCAGCAGGCGGCGCCTGGCGGCCCAGATGCCGAACAGGAAGGCCGGGACAACACTGGCCGCGAAGTAGGTCGGGGTCATGCCCATCCAGCCGATCAGCCGCGTCACCGTGGCCTCGATCGGGTCGGCCATGGCCGCCGGGGTGTCGCCCTTGGGACCGGAGACCGTGAGCAGGCCGAAGGCCGCCATGACCGCCACGTGGGCGACGAGCCCGGCGACGGCGGCGCGCAACACGGTGCGGTCCGCGCGCTGGACCAGGCCCACGAAGATGAGCCCGACCAGCCCATACGCTCCTAGGATGTCCCCGAAGAACAGGAGCAGCGCGTGGCAGAACCCGAACGCCAGCAGCCACAGGCTCCGGCGGCGCAGCACCTTACTCACCTGGGGCCAGGTCCGCCCGGCGGCGAGCTGCCGGTTCGCGAGCTGGACCAGGCCGTAGCCGAACAACGCGGCGAACATGGGCAGCGCCCGCCCGTCCACCAGCAGGATCTGGATCCCGGCGACCAGGCGGTCCAGGGCGCCGCCGTCGAGGGCGTAGCCGCGGAAGCCGACCGGGTGGCCGCCGAGATACATGTGCGCGTGCGCCAGGGCGATCAGGAGCAGCATCAGCCCCCGGGCGAGGTCGGGCGCGAGGGCCCGGTGAGTGACGGGAGTGGCTCCCTGAACGGGTGCCGGTGGGGCGGTGGGCATGGGCGTCCCTTCGATGTTAGCTACACGGCTGTAGCTAATCCTGAAGATAAGATACACCGATGTAGCTATACAAGGGGGCACCGATGAGCGGGCGCACGCGCCGGCGTGGCCAGGAACTGCTCGACGCCATCCACGACGCCGTGCTGGAGGAGGTGCTGGAGGTCGGCGTGGCCCGCCTCACCATGGACGGCATCGGCCGGCGGGCCGCGACACCGCGCACGACCCTCTACCGCCGCTGGTCGAGCCCGGTCGAAGTGCTCCTCGACGCGCTCTACCACCAGCATCCGGTGGAGGAGCCGACCGCCGGGGCCGACGACCTGCGCGGCGACCTCGTGCGCGCCCTGCGCCTCATGTCCGACTGGGCGTTCAGCCGGGCGGGCCGGGCGGTGGCCGCCATCCTCACCGACCCGAAGAGCGCGGCGCTGATGTCGGACGCCCTGCACCAGCGCGTCTTCGCCGACCGGGGCGGCTCGTTCACCCGCACCGTGCTGCGGCACTACGCCGAGCGGGGCCACTTCCGCGCCGAACTGATCACCCCGGTGGTGGCCGACCTCGGCGAGGCCCTCGTGACCAAGCACCTCATCGACAAGGGCCGGCCGCCCACGGACGAGGAGCTGGAGGCCATCGTCGACCAGGCCATCCTGCCCGCCATCGGATTCGGCCCACGAACCTGAGCCGCCGGTCCGCGGCAGGTCACTCGCGGGCGGCGAGAGCCTGTGCCGGGTGGGCCCGCAGGGCGAACCTGGCCGGGACCGCGGTGGCGAGCAACGCCAGGGCGACGGTCGCCGCGATCACGCCGAGATAGCCGAGCGGCGGCAGGTAGGGCGTCGCCGAACCGGTCATCCCGACGCTGAACGCGGTCAGCGTCAGCAGCGCGATCCCGGTCCCGATCGTCACGGCCACCGCGGCGGCGACGGCCGTCTCGACGCGCAACATCCGCAGGACCTGCCGCCGGGTGGTGCCCACCAGGCGGAGCAGAGCCAGTTCGCGGGTTCTGGCCGAGGTGGACATGGCCAGCGTGTTGACCACGGCGATGGCGCAGAAGGCGATGATCAGACCCATGGCCACGTAGGTGACCTCCGCGTTGGAGGCGCCCGCCTCCAACGCCTCCGCCCGATCGCGTACGGTCACGCCGGGCAGCGCGCGTTCCAGCGCGGCGCGGTCGCCGCCGGAGACCAGGACGGCGCCCCGGGGGTCGTCCACGTGCGCGGCGACCAGCGCGTGCGGCAGGGTCAGGTCGGCGAAGCCGAGACCGCGGGCGTAGATGGCCACGACCCGCACCTCGGCGGGCGTGCCGTCGCCGAGCGTCAACTCGATCCGGTCGCCGACGCCGACGCCGAGCCGCTCGGCGGCGGTGCGGCTGACCGCCGCCGACGCGCCGCCGAGGCCGGTCAGCGAGCCCGCCGTCACGCCCAGGTCCATGGTCCGGTCCAGACCCTCGGACGTGACCGCCTGCGCGCCGTACTTCTCCAGGTCGATCCGGACGGAGGTGCGCAGCACCTCGGTGGCCGCGCGCACGCCGGGCACCTCGCGGACGGCGGACGCGGACGCGCCGGGGCCGAGCACGTGGTCGGCGGTGACGCCGGCGTCCACCTCCCGCTGGGCCGCCTGCCCCAGGGTGGTCTGGGAGAACAGGATCGTGCACGTCATCGCGGTCATGAGGGTGAGCGGCGCCATCACCGAGGCGAGCCGTCCGGCTCCGGCCCTCAGGTTCCGGTGCGCCAAGTAACCACCGGCACCAGGCGCGCGCAGCGGAAGCGCGGTGATCACCCGGGCGATCAACGGGCCGAGCAGGATCACCGCGACCGTCCACAGCAGCGCGGTCAGCATGGTGACCGGGCTGGAGGCCGCCTCGGTGGCCAGTCCGGACAGCACGATCGTCAGCACCACGCCGCCCGCGAGAGCGAGCACGCCGGCGGCCGCCCGCGCCCACGGCAGCCGGGCGCCGGGCAGCGCAGCTTCGCTGAGCGCCTCCACCGGCCGGATCCTGGCGGTGCGGCGGACGGACAGGCGGGCGGCGGCCCACGCGGCGCCCAGGGTGGCGAGCAGCGCGGCCAGCGGCGGGAACGGGCTCACGACGAGGTCCAGGTTCTCCGGTACGGCCCCGAGCTCGACGAAACGGGCACGCAACCAGAGCCCCAGCAGGATCCCGCCACCGGCGCCGAGCACTCCGGCGACCACGCTGACCAGCAGCGCCTCACCGCCGATGAGCTTCCTGACCTGTCTGGGCGTGGCGGCGACGGCGCGCAGCATGGCCAGCTCGCGCCGACGCTGCTGGATCGACAGCGCGAACGTGCCGACCACCACCAGGATCGCGACGAGCAGCGAGGTGCCGCCGAGTGCGCCCCCGAGACTGATCAGCTTGACTCTGGCGTTCTCCGCGCCGGGGAACTCCACCGTGCCGCGCCCGTCGCCGGTGTAGGCGAGCGCGCCCTCGACCTCGACGTCCACCCCGGGGAAGACGCCGATCGCGGTGACCAGGCCGTCGCGCCCGGCCAGCCGGCGGGCCTCCGCGGTGCTGAAGAAGATCGTGTCCTGGCTGGGCAACGCCTGCGCGGTGACGCCGACGACCCGGTAGCCGGGGATCTTCGCCGTACGGTTCCTGGCGTCCACCACCACCTCGTCGGCGGCCCGCGGCGGCCGGCCGCTCGCCAGCGTGAACGGAGTGAGCGCGGCCGACTCCCAGCCGTGCGCGGTGCGGCCGGCGAACGGGAACGTCACCTCCGTGACGACCTTCGTGACGCCGGGCGCCCGCCCGACCTCGCCGGCGATCTTCTCGGGGATCCACCGGCGCTCGGCGAGCGGCTTGGCCTTGATCTTGCCGTTCGCCTTGGTGTGCCTGACGAACGGGTCGCCGGCGAGCACGAGCGGCGTGCCCGCGTAGCGCTCCGGCCGCACCGTGCCCCGCAGGCCGGTCTCCAGCAGCATGCCGCAGGCGGTCACCAGCGCCGCCGCGCACAGCAGCGCCACGAACGCGCCCGCGAACCCCGCCCTGCGGTGCCCGATCGTCCGCCACGCGAGTGAGATCATCACGTCCACGCCCCCAGCCTGGTCATCCGCTCGGCGACCTTCTCGGCGGACGGCGCGCTCATCGAGTCCACGATCCGGCCGTCCGCCAGGAACAGCACGGTGTCGGCGTACGAGGCGGCCACCGGGTCATGGGTGACCATCACCACGGTCTGGCCGAGCCCGGTGACGACCTCGCGCAGCAGGACCAGCACGTCACGCGCGGTCATGGTGTCGAGCGCGCCCGTCGGCTCGTCGCCGAACACCACCTCGGGCCTGGTGACCAGCGCCCTGGCGATCGCCACGCGCTGCTGCTGGCCGCCGGAGAGCTGGGCGGGCCGGTGTCCGGTGCGCCCGTCCAGCCCCACCCGGCGCACGATCTCCGACAGCCAAGCCCGGTCCGCCGCGACGCCGGCGAGGCGGAGCGGCAGGGTGATGTTCTCGGTCACGGTGAGGGAGGGGACCAGGTTGAACGCCTGGAAGACGAAGCCGACCCGTCGCCTGCGCAGTTCGGTCAGCGCGGTCTCGCCCATGCCGGCCAGTTCTGTGCCGCCGAGCCGTACCGATCCCGAGGTCGGCAGGTCGAGACCGGCGGCGCAGTGCAGGAACGTGCTCTTGCCCGAGCCGGACGGGCCCATGACCGCGGTGAAGGTCCCCGCCGGGATGCCCACCGACACCTCGCGCAGGGCGGCGACCGCGCCCTGCCCCTTGCCGAATACCTTGCTCACGGCGTTCAGCCGCACCACTTCTGTCATGCGTGCAAGCCTGCTGATCTGCGGTTTCCGGGACCAGAGAGGCGATCACCAGCCGGGCATGACCTCATCATGAATCGGACATCCTGGTAGACATACCTTCGTGATCCGCATACTCCTGGCCGAGGACCAGCACGTCATCCGGGAAGCCCTCGTGACTCTGCTGAGACTGGAGGCCGACATCGACGTCGTCGCGGCCGTCGAGTCCGGCGAGGCGGCCGTCGCCGCCGCCGTCGAGCACCGGCCCGACGTGGCCGTCCTGGACATCGACATGCCGGGAGGGCTGGACGGCCTCGACGCGGCCGGCGAACTGCGCACCCGGGTGCCGGGATGCCGCACGCTCATGCTCACCGCGCACGGCAAGCCGGGCCACCTGCGCCGGGCGCTCGCCTCGCAGGTCGACGGGTTCGTGCTGAAGACCGCGCCGCCCGAGGAGCTGACCGACGCGATCAGGAAGGTGACGCGGGGAGAGCGCGTCCTGGATCCGTCGCTGGCCGTCACCGCGTGGAACCTGGCCGACAACCCGCTCACCCCGCGCGAGGCCGACGTGTTGCGGCTCGCCGCCGGGGGCGCCGAGGCCCCGGAGATCGCCGCCGAGCTCTTCCTGACCGCGGGGACGGTGCGCAACTACCTCACCGCGATCGTCGCCAAGCTCAACGCCCGCAACCGCACCGACGCGGTCCGCATCGCCGCCGAGGCGGGCTGGATCTAGCGAGCGGGCGCGAGGGCCGCGCCCGGGACCGTCGCGACCAGCTCGAACCAGCCGTCCTCGGCGGAGACGGCCAGCCGCCCGTCCAGTTCGGCGAGGCGGGTGGTGAGGTTGCCGATCCCGGCCGAGCCGCGGCGCCCTCCCGGCGCGTGTGCCCCGTCGTTGCGCACGCTCAGCCGTACGACGCCGTTGCGGCAGTCGGTGACGATCGAGCAGCGGCCGGCGACGCTGTGCCGCAGGACGTTGGTGACGGCCTCGCGCAGCACGGCGCCGAGCGTGTGCTCCACCTCCGGGTCGAGACCGGGATGGCCGAGGTCGAGCGTGACAGCGATGCCCGCGGCGGCCAGCACGGAGCGTGCGGACTCCGCCTCGGCGGTGAGCGAGAGCCGCCCGCCCCCGCCCGAGACCGTCCCGAGGTCCGCCGCCGCCCGCTCGGTCATCGTGACCACGTCGGCGAGTTCCGCAGCGGCGCAGTCGGGGTCGAGGCGGCGGGCGAGCTCGCACTTCAGCAGGATCGCGGCCAGCGTATGCCCCAGCAGGTCGTGCAGGTCGCGCGCGGCGCGCAGCCGTTCCTCGACCACGGCCGCGCGGGCCAGGCCGTCCCTCGACTCCCGCAGCTCCCTGGTCAGCCGGGCCAGCGTGAGCAGCCCGTACATGACCAGGCCCGTCACGACGGTGCTGATGGCGTAGTTCACGGTCAGCGGGACCGGCAGACCGAGCAGAACGCCGGCGGTCGTGACGATCGCGACGATCGCGGCGGTCAGGGGCAGCGCCACCGCCCACCGGAAGGCCAGCAGCACCGGCCCGGCCAGGAATCCGGCCACCCCCAGCCAGGCCTGCCCGAACAGCGGGATCGGCGCGAACGTCAGCACCGCCATGATCGACAGGGCCACCGGGTGGCGTCCTTCGACGGAGCGGAGCTGCATGACGATGATGGCCAGCAGCAGCGGCGCGGGCGAGAACGAACCCGCGAGCAACAGCGCCTTGGCCGAGAAGCCCACCATGACGGCCACCAGCAGCGCCGTCGCCAGCGGCGCGTCGGCGACGGGTGGGGCGGCCTCCCCGGTGACGGGCGGGGCGGGCGCCCGGGTGGCGGGCAGCGTGGCCTCCACGACCAGCTTGGCGTCGGGCGTGAGGCCGACCGTGAGCGTGCCTCCGGCTGACTCCACCTGGGCCGGCAGCTCGCCGAGCCACTCGGCCCCCGCGGTGCGCGCGCCGTCGTCGGTGACCCGCAACCGTACCGAGACGGTGTCCGCGACGGTCTCGATCAGGCAGGTCGTGGCCGATCGCCGCCGCACCACGTCGGTCACCGCCTCCCTTAGCACCGCCGCCAGCAGCGCGCCGGCGGGACCAAGCGGCTCGGCGTGCCCCATGCGCACCTCGGGGGTGACGCCGGCGGCGGTCAGCATGGATGTGGCCGTGGTGACCTCCGGGGTCAGCGACATGGCGCGGTAGCCGGCCGCCGCGACCCGCGCGTCGGCCAGCGCGCGGCGGGCCGTCTCCACGTCCGGGGTGCCGGCCGCGGCGCCGGCGGCGATCGTGGCCAGCGCCTCCCCCAGCCCGCGGTTGAGCTCGGCGGCGATGCGCAGCCGCTCCTCCGCGACCGCGCTCATGGCCAGCGAAAGACGGACGGCGTACACCTCGTCGATGCGGTCGACCATGATGGTGAGGCCGCGGACGAGCAGGGAGATCAGCACCATGCTGATCACCGGGTCGGCGGGGCCGATCAGGGCCGCGCCGGCCGCCACCGCCGGGGCGAGCGGCCACAACCTGGTCAAGAGCAGCGACCCGCCGACGAACCCGAGCACCCCGACCGACGTGTCGAAGATCAGAACCGACCCGCACGTCACCACGGCCTGGAGCGCGAGCAGCCACCACGAGCGGTTCCTGACGAAGGCGACCTGCAGGCCGAACGTGAGCACCGCCAGCGGCGACCCGGCCACCGCGTAGACGCTCGCGAAGCCCGCGAACACCAGGGCGACAATGATCATTGCCCGCTTCTGCACCCAGGCAGCCTACGAGACCCGCTTCCCCCGGCCCGAGCCCGCCCGCCGTCGGACGCTGTTCCCTTCGGCGGGCTCCCCGGTTATCGTCGGAGGCGGTGCGATTCCAGGTGCGGGGGTGACAGCCCTCCGGTTCCTCCTCAGGGACGAACGATCCGGTGCGACCCCGGAGCCACGCGGTGACACCCCGCCCCCTCTCGGACCCATGACGGTCCCTGACGCCACCGGCCGCGACGGACGCGGCCGACGCCGGCACGGAGGGAATGGGCATGTTCACCGGAAGAATCCACGAGATCGGCGTGATCGAGCACGTCGGCGCGACGGGCCTGGGGATCCGGGCGGCCAAGTGCGCGGGGCGGCTGGCCCCCGGCGGCTCGCTCGACGTGGCCGGGGTCTGCGTGACCGCGGAACGCGTGCAAGACGACCTGATCAGCGTGTCGATCAGCGCCGAGACCAGGCGGCGGACGACGTTCGACCAGTTCCCGGCGCCCGGACGGCGGGTGAACCTGGAGACGCCCCTGGTGGTCGGCGACCCTCTCGACGGCCATCTGGTGCAGGGTCACGTCGACGGCGTCGGGAAGGTCGTCCGCGTCGACGACGAGCTCGGCCGGGGGCGGCGGCTGTGGATCCGCCCGCCGGACCGGTTCCTGGACAGGATCGCGGCCAAGGGGTCGGTCGCGGTCGAGGGCGTGAGCCTGACGGTGGCCGAGATCGTCAAGGACCGGTTCTCGGTGGCGCTGATCCCGGCCACACTGGCCGGGACGACCCTGGCCGAGCTGGCCGAGGGCGACCGCGTCAACCTTGAGTCGGACGTGGTGAGCCGGCTGGCCGCGGCCGGGCCCGCGTCCGCCGGCGCGCACGTCGCCCGCGCGGTCGCGGCGCTGGGCTGGGCCGGGCACCTCTCGGGCCGGACCGGCGTCGAGAAGGCGGTGCAGCAGCTCGCCGCCGGGGGCGCGGTCATGGTCTGGGACCCGGACCGCGAGGTCGAGGGCGACGTCATCTTCGCCGGGGCGAACCTGCGCCCGGCCGCCTTCACCTTCCTGCTGACCGAGGTGTACGGCTACCCGTGCGTGCCGTGCGCGCCGGAGGTCCTGGACCAGCTGGAGATCCCGGCCCTGGCCGGCGGTGGCGACCGTCAGGGCACGGCTTTCCACACGCCGGTGGACCTGGCCGCCGGCACGGGCACCGGGGTCAGCGCGGCCGAACGCGCCGCGACCGTACGGCGGCTCGCCCACTCTGAGGCGCGGCCCGCCGACTTCACCGCGCCCGGCCATGTCGTCCCGATCGCCGCCCGGCCCGGCCTGCTGGGCGAACGCGCCGGGCACACCGAGTCGACGGTCGCCCTGTGCCTGGCCGCCGGTCTGCCGCCGGTGGGCGTGTGCTGCGAGGTGATGAGGCGCGACGGCGTCATGGCGGGCGCGGCCGACCTGGAGGCGTCCGCCCTGCGCTGGGGGCTGCCGCTGGTCGACATCGACGCCCTCCGCACCTGGCTGTGAGACGTGGTCTGACCACCGCTGACTCCCTGGTGGACGCCGTGCCGCCAGGGAGTCAGTAACGCAATCGTTACAACGATTAATAAAGGGACAAAGTTTATCTCGTTTATGGTTCTCCTACGCCAACCGGGACGACTCGGGACAAGCGACGCATCCTGTCCTGCCGTCCGGATGTACGAAGGAGCAATCCGTGCAGTTCAAGACCCACGCAGCACTGATCGAGGACACACTGCGGCGTTGCAATGTCAGGCCGGACGAGAAGGTGGTCTTCCTGACCTCCAACCTGCACGACCCCGCGTCCGTCCTCGCCTACGAGGAAGCCTGCCGCCGCGTGTCCGACCACGTCGTCTCGGTCCGCTACTTCCCCCGGGAGATCAGCGACGCCCACCACATGAACGACATGCTGCGGGCCACCCTGAGCGGCGCGGACTTCGTCCTCGACTACCGGGGTGGAACGTTCCCGACCCCCTTCGCCCAGCTCACCGCGCACTCCGGCGGCCTGGAGGAGGTGCTCAGGAGCGGCACCCGGTGGCTCGACATCTGCCTGAACGAGGCCAACCAGTTCCGCCTCTACCCGAGCGAGGAGCTCGTCGCCGAGACCATCGCCGGCGCCGCCATCCTGGCCGAGGCCGACGAGATCCGGCTGACCAGCGAGCACGGGACCGACCTGACCCTGCGGAAGGACGGCCGCAAGGGACACCGCCAGACCGGATTCGCCGAGTCGCCGGGCATCTGGGACAATTTCGGCTTCGCCATGGTCGCCTGCGCTCCTCTTGAGGACTCCGCCAACGGCACGGTGGTCCTGCAGGCCGGTGACGGGCTGCTGCAGATGGGCCGCGCCATCCGCGAGCAGGTCGTGCTCAAGCTGGAGGGAGGCAGGATCGTCGCGATCGAGGGCGGAGAGAGCGCCATGGCGATCCAGCAGTGGATGGACGCGTGGCAGGACCCCGAGTCCTTCGGCGTCTCCCACATCGGCTGGGGCCTGCACCCCGACGCCGTCTGGACCGGACACCCGCGCTTCACCCCGGCCGACGGCGAGTCCCTGCGGGGCAGCATCCTGCTCGCCTTCGGGTCGAGCACGACCGACACCCCGGTCTTCAACTCCGGCATCGGCGGCAAGCGTCACGCCAGGTCGCACCTGGACGTGCCGATGCTGAACCACAGCTTCCACCTCGACGGCAAGACGATCGTCGACAACGGCACCCTCGCGTACTGATCACTCCCCGGCGACGCTGGAGCAAGCATGACCCCCCCGATGCACCTGAGCGCCGTGGCGGCGCTGGACACGGCCGGCCGAGCGGTCCTCGAACTCGCCGACGCGATCCGACGCGCCGACATGCAGCCCGGTGACCAGTTCGCCGCGCTGCCGGAGCTGGCGGCGTCGCTCGGCATCGCCCGCGGCAACGTGCGCCGCGCTCTCGCGGTGCTCGCCGACGCCGGCGTCGTGGAGATCAGGGTGGGTCGTGGAGGCGGTACGTGGATGCGGGACAGGAAAGGGATCGTCGCGGCGCTGTCAGCCGTGCTGGAAGCCCCGGTCCCGGGCGAGACCCTCACCGATCTCCTGGAGTTCAGGGAGGTCCTGCAGACGACCGCCGCGCTGCGCATCGCCCGCAAGGCCGACCCTGACGTCATCCGCCGGCTCCGCGAAGGGGCGGACCTGATCGCGTCGGCCTTGGAGAACGGTGACCGGGCGACGGCCCGGCACGAAGCCACCGAGCTCCACTGCGCGATCGCACTCAACTGCGGCAACCGCGGACTGGGCGACGCCCTGCTGCGAGTGATCGACCAGATGTCGGTGATCGGCTACCGAGCCGGCGGCGACACCCAGCAGGACGCCCTGCTCGTCCTCTGCGACGAGCTCGTCAGGGCCATCGAGGCCCAGGACGAAGAGGCGATCCGCGCAACGGTGGCCCAGCAGATGCGTATCTCGTTCGAGATCGGCATCCGCTTCTCCACCGACTCCCCATAGAGGCGACTCTCCGGCGGAGCTGTCCCCTGAGCCCTCCTTGGAGCGTTCCAACCTCCCGAAAGGCGTTGACCATGACCCTCATCGATCCCCCCAGCCCCAGACCCTTCTCCCGGCGTGGTTTCCTCGGGCTCACCGGCGGCCTCGCGGGCCTGGCGGCCCTGGCCGCGTGCGGAAGCTCGGAGACCGGAGGCGGCGGCGCGTCGTCCACGGTCCTGACCGTCCAGTACTTCGAGGGCGCCGGACAGGACCCCGTCCCCAAGCGCATCCTCCAGGAGATGCCGGCCGCGGACCAGAACCTGAAGATCGAGGAGATCATCGGCGGCTCCCGCTGGCCCGAGATCCTGGCCGCCTACAAGGCCAGCAAGAAGGCCCTCGCGAACGTCGGCCTGTTCACCGGTGAGCGCATCGCGCAGGGCAACGCCCTCTCGATGTTCCGGGCCGTCACGCAGCAGGAGGTCCCGCGCCTGTCCGCCGCCGTGCCCGCGTACGACATGTTCCAGGGCACCGGCGTGCCGTTCAACACCACGCTCATCGGCCTCATCTACCGCGACGACCTGGTCGAGAAGCCGCCCACCTCGTGGATGGACCTGCTGGACCCGAAGTACAAGGGCAAGGTCGGCCTCTTCGACGCCCCGCAGGGCATCACCATGAGCGGCCTCTGGGCGATCAACCAGGCCCTGGGCGGCGACCCCGTGACTCTGGACAAGGGCTTCGAGGCGTTCGCCAAGGCGGCACGCGACGGCCAGTTCGGCACCGTCTACAACTCCAACCAGACGCAGTTCGACGCCTTCTCCCGGGGAGACGTCGTCATCGGCGCCAGCATGCTCTCCACCCAGGTCAACTGGACCGCGCAGGGCGCGAAGATCGGCTACGCGGTGCCGCGCGAAGGGCAGCTGGCCAACCCGCTCTACCTCGGCATCGTCGAGAGCAGCAGCGAGGCCCAGGTCGCCGCCGCGCTGAAGTTCGTCAACGCGATGCTGGAACCGGCCAACGTCGCCGAGTACAACGAGCTGACCGCCAGCGGCTCGGTCTACAGCGACCAGCCGGCGGGCGACAAGTTCAAGGACCACCCGGCGTTCGCCCAGGAGGCGCTGACCCAGGCGCTCCAGGTCGACTGGAAGGTCCAGGGCGAGGCGCTGGCCGCCCAGTCGGAGCGGTGGAACCGCGACGTCAAGGGCAGTCTGGGCTAGCGCGCCATGACACTCAGCAGCTCACGTCACCCTGACGCGCGGTCCGGCCCGTCCGGCGTCGTGGAACTCCTCGGCGTCTCGAAGACGTACGGCAGCACGACGGCCGTGGAGTCGGTCGACCTGACCTTCGAGTCCGGAGAGTTCATCGCGATCCTCGGCCCCAGCGGATGCGGCAAGTCCACGCTGCTGGGCATCCTGGGCGGCTTCATCGCGCCGTCGGCGGGAGACGTCCGCATCGGCGGGCGGTCGTTGCTCGGGGTCGCTCCCGAGCGACGGCCGACCGCCATGGTCTTCCAGTCCCTGGCCCTGTTCCCCCACCTCAGCGTGGCCGGGAACATCGCCTACGGGCTGAAGGCCAGAGGCGTGCCCAGGAACCAGGTCAAGCAGGAGATCCAGCGCCTCCTGGAGCTGGTGCGGATGCCGGGGTACGGCGCCCGCCGGGTCGCCGAGCTCAGCGGCGGGCAGCGCCAGCGGGTGGCGATCGCCCGCGCGCTGGCGGTCGAGCCGCAGGTGCTGCTGCTCGACGAGCCGCTGAGTGCCCTGGACGCGCAGATGCGCAAGGCCATGCAGCTGGAGCTGCGGGCCATCCAGTCCAGCCTCGGGATGACCTTCGTCTACGTCACCCACGACCAGCACGAAGCCATGTCGATGGCCGACCGCATCGTGGTGATGGGACACGGCAAGGTCGTCCAGCAGGGCACGCCGCACGAGATGTACCTGAAGCCGAGGAGCGTCTACGTGGCCGAGTTCCTCGGCGACGCCAACACCCTCAGCCGGGACGAGATCGCCCGCAGCGAGCTCGGCTCCCTCAGAGACATCGTCGGCTCCTTCCCTGACGTGAACACGTTCGCGTTGCGGCCGGAGCACCTCGACCTGAAGCCGGCCGGGCCGGACACCGGGGCGGTCGTCAGGCACGCGACCTTCTTCGGGGCTCATGTCCGGTACGAGCTCGACGCCGGGATCGGTGAGCCTCTGGTCGTGATCAGGCCGGGCGGCGAGACCGCCTTCGCCCCCGGTGAGCGGGTCGAGGTGAGCGTGAGTCCCGCGCACGTGATTCCCCTCAGTGAGGAACCATGACGCCGGGCCGAGGCGTGCGGCGTCCCCCGGCCCGGCGCAGGGTCCGGATCGTCACCTGGCTGCTGCTCTCCCCCGCGCTGCTGCTGATCGGCTTCCTGCTGGTTACGATCGCCGTGTTCGCCTGGCGCTCCGCCTTCCCCGAGCCGGGTGGTCAGCTGGGCGCCCTCGGGGTCATCGAGAACGGCGCGGTCGACGGGTTCTTCTGGACGGCGATGCTCCGTACGGTGCTCATGGCTTTCTCGTCGGCCGTCGTGAGCTGCCTGATCTCGCTCGCCGTCGCGGCCGCGCTGGTCGCGGTCGACCGGCCGCTGATCACCACCGTGACCAGCATCGCCCTCTTCTCGCCGCTCGTGGTGAGCCTGCCGGTACGCGGCTACGGGTGGTTCCTCATCCTGGACCAGAAGCCGGTCCAGGATTCCCTGAACGGGATCGCCTGGCTCTTCGACACCTTCGGATACACCTACGCCATGGTCGCCACCGTCATCGTGATGGCGCACGCCATGATGCCGCTGACGTCCTTCCCGGTGATCGCGCGGCTGCGTGAGATCCACCACCTGCGGCTGGAGCCGGCCGCCCGGGACATGGGCGCCGGCGCGGTCCGCGCGTTCCGCACGGTCACCCTGCCCCTGGCCCTGCCCACGCTGGCCCGGGTGCTCGCACTCGGCACGGCCATGGCCATGGGGGCGTACGGCATCCCCGCCATCATCGGCAGGGGACGGGTCCAGGTGGTCGCGGAGCTCATCTACCAGAACCTGCTGGCCGCCGACTGGTCCTCGGCGCTCGTCCGCCTGCTGGCCCTGCTCGCCGTGACCGGCGTCATCGTCGCCCCGCTGTACTGGGGCGCCGACCGTCTCGGCCGGCGGATGGCCGTGAACCACGGAGGAGCGGGCTGATGAGACGTGTCCCCTGGCTCGGCCTGATCGTCGTGGCGATGACCGTGCTCTTCCTGGCCGCCCCGGTCGTCTTCGTCGTGATCAACAGCTTCAACGCCTCGCAGGTCTCGCAGTTCCCGCCGCAGTCGTGGTCGCTGCGCTGGTACGAGGAGGCGCTGACCGACGAGACGCTCATCGACGCGCTCGTGCTCAGCCTCCGCATCGCCGTCGTCGCCGCGAGCCTGTCGACGGTGGGGGGCCTGTGCGCCGCCTACGCCCTGACGCGCCGGTCCTTCCCCGGCCGGCAGCTCGTGCACTCCCTGATCAACCTGCCGGTCAGCCTCCCGCGCATCGCCGTCGGCCTGGCGGGCCTCATCTCCTACCTCACCCTCGCCGGGTCGTTCGCCTCGATGGGCGTCGTCGACGGGCAGGGCTGGCTGATCCTCATGCACGCCGCCATCACGCTGCCGATCGTGGTGGGCCTCGGGGTGTCGGCGCTGGAGGCCCAGAACCAGCAGCTGGAGTCGGCCTCGCGGGACCTCGGCGTCGGCCCGGTGCGGACCTTCCTCAAGGTGGTGCTCCCGCTCATCCTGCCGACGGTGCTGGTGACGTTCGCGTTCACGTTCATGATCTCGTTCGACGAGCTCGAGTCGTCGCTGTTCATGGCCTCCGAATCCGGCAACACGCTGCCCGTGATCATGTTCATCATCCTGGAGACCCGCCTCGACCCGGCCCTGGCCGCGCTGTCGTCGGCCATGCTGGCCGCCATCGTGGTGGCCGTGGTCATCGGCTGGTCGTTCCTGAGGTTCCTCTCCCGGACCCGCCTTCCCGAACAGGAGAGCTGATCCTGCCATGCCACGTCTGACCCCTCCCGCTCCACGGAGCGAGCTGCTCCTCCGGCCGAAGGAGGTGTTCGGCCCCGACGGCGTGCTCTCCGGCGTGGTGGTGCTCGTCCTCCCGGACGGGACCATCGGGCATGTGGGGCCCGAGGCCGGGCTGCCTCCCGCCGGCGACGACCGCGTCACCGTGGACGCCCCCGGCTCGGTGCTCCTGCCGGGCCTGATCGACCTGCACTACCTGCTGCTGCACGCCCACAGCCTCCACCATCGGGTCTCACCCACCGCCGGTGTCCTGGAAGCCGCCGACACGCTCGAACGACTCGTACGCGCCGGAGTCACCGGCCTGCGCGACACGTCCAGCGACGGCACGGTGATGCTGGACCTGCGTCAGCTGGTGCGCGACGGCAGCCTCGCCGGGCCGGACCTCTTCGTCTCCGGCAGCCCCATCGGGGCCGGCGGGCGCGGCGGCGCCGTCTACGGGTCGACGGAGGTCGACGGACCGTACGAGGCGCGCAAGTGCGCCCGGCGGGCCATCCGCACCCGCATCGACTTCCTGTCCGTCGCCGTCACCAACGGCGTCGCCGGCGGCGGCATCGCCGGGCCGGGCTGGCTCGAACTGCGCGACGACGAGATCGAGGCGGCCGTGGCCGAGGCCAGAGCCGCCGGGCGGCCCGTCTCGGCCAACGCCATCGGCGTCGACGGGATCTCCGCCGCCATCCGGGCCGGGGTCGACACCATCGAGCACGCGACCATGCTCACCCCCGAGCAGGCCGATCTGATGGCCGAGCGCGGCATCGCCATGGTCCCGACGCTGACCATCATGCACACCTTCGCCGAACGCCCGGACGAGGTCGGCCTGCCGCCGCACCTGCTGGACCGGGTGCGCCGGCTGCTGGACGCCGGATACGCCGCCGTGGAGCACGCGCTGCGCGCGGGGGTGACGATCGGCGCCGGGACCGACAGCCACGGCCACGAGACCGTGGTCGACGAGATCGGTCACCTGGCCGACGCCGGGCTGAGCGTCAGTCAAGCGGTGGGGGCCGCGACCGCCGTCGCCGGAGGCCTGCTGGGGCCCGACGCCCGCCGCGGCCGGCTGGAGCCGGGTCAGGTGGCCGACCTGCTGCTCGTCCGCGGTCCGGTGGACGCTCTCCCCCGGACGCTGCGTACCCCCGAACTCGTCATCCGCAACGGCCGGCCCGTCCGGGCCGGCGACGCCGTCCTGAAAGAAAGCCTGATCCCATGAGCATCCTCATCCACTGCGGGCAACTGATCGACGGGCTGGGAGGCACGCACGCCGACACGGCGGTCGTCGTCGAGGACGGCCGCATCGTGTCCACCCAGGCGTGGCGCGCCGACCTGGCCTCGGCCGGCAGCCATGACCGGGTACTCGACTACTCGGCGGCGACCGTGATGCCCGGCCTGATCGAGGCGCACGGGCACATGGGCCTGATCGGGGACGCCCTCCAGCTGTCGGCGGCGGAGATCGCCGCGCACATCTTCGGCAACGTCACGACCGCCCTGGACGAGGGGTTCACCACCGTCCGCGACGCCGGCGGCATCGACGGCGGCGTGGCCGCCTGCGTGACCACCGGCCTGATCAAGGGCCCCCGAATCCTGCCCTCCGGCCCCTTCATGTCGCAGACCGGCGGGCACGGGGACACCTGGAACAAGTGGCACGGGGGCGGGAACCCGAGCGTCCCGGGTCTCGTCCGGACCGCCATCGTGGCCGACGGCCCGGACGCCGTCCGCAAGGCGGCGCGTGACGTGTTCCGCCGCGGCGCCACGCAGATCAAGGTCTGCGTGAGCGGCGGCGTGTCGAGCGGCGGGAACCTGGACGTCTGCGAGTTCACCGTGGCGGAGTTGGCGGCGCTGGTGGAGGAGGCGCAGACCAAGAAGACGTACGTGCACGCGCACGCCCACACCGCGGCGAGCATCCGGCACGGGCTGGCCGCCGGGATCCGCCACTTCGAGCACGGCAGCATGCTGGACGAGGAGACCGCCGCGCTGATGCGGGAGCAGGGCGCCTTCCTCGTGCCGACCCTGCTCGTGCTCAAGCGGCTGATCGCCGTGGAGACCTCGCCCGCGCGGCGATCGATGCTGGAGGACCTCGCCGCCTCGGTGAACGTGTCGGTCCGGCGCGCGGTGTCCGCCGACGTCCCCGTCGGCAGCGGCTCCGACCTGCTGGGCACCGACCAGCGCGGCCGGGCCGAGGAGATCGTGCTCAAGGCCGACCTGATCGGCCCGATGGCCGCGATCGTCTCCGCGACCTCGACCAACGCCAGGATCATCGGTCTGGAGGGGCACGTCGGTTCCGTGGTCCCCGGCGCGCGGGCGGACCTCCTGGTGATCGACGGCGACCCCGTCGAGGACCCCGCGGTGCTCATGGACCGGAGCAGGATCCTGGCGGTCCTGCGCGACGGCGCCGTCGTGGCCGGCCTCCAGCACGAAACGGCCGCCTGACCACGGCCTGACCCCGTGCCGGCCGTCACCACTCGGCGAAGGAGCCGTCGGCGTGCCGGCACAGCGGGCCGCGCCATCCGCTCCGCCTCGGCCTCGTCGATCTCGATGCCGAGCCCGGGGCGGGTGGTGCGGCTGGAGTACCCGCCGGAGAAGGTCAGCTGCGAGCGCTCGTCGAACGCTCCGTCGCGGACGTCGAGCTGGCCAAGAAAGTGCACGGCGAGCAGGCCCGGCACTGAACTCCGGCAGGATCGTACGAGCGAGGCCGCCGCACCGGGTGACGGGCGTGCCGATGCCGGACACCCGCGTCACCGCCATGACCTCGCCCAGGCCGACCAGCTCAGCCGTCGACGTCCCCCAGGCTCTCGACCAGCCGCCGGGCGCGGGCGGCCAGCCCCGCCAGGTCGCCGCCCGCGCACGCGTCGCCCACCAGCGGCGAGCCCATGCCCACGGCCCGCGCTCCGGCCCGCAGATAGCCGGGCACGTCCTCGACGCGGACGCCTCCGGTCGGCACCAGCGGGATGTGCGGCAAGGGGGCGCGCACGTCCTTGACGTAGCCGGGGCCGCCGGCCGCGTTCGCGGGAAAGAGCTTGACCATGGCGGCCCCCTGCCGCCACGCCTGCACGATCTCCGTCGGGGTGAACGCCCCCGGCAGGACGGGGACGCCGAGCCGCCGCCCTTCCTCGATCACCTCGGGCAGCACCGCGGGAGTGATCAGGTAACCGGCCCCGGCGTCCACGGCGCGGCGCGCCGAGTCCGCGTCGAGCACGGTGCCCGCGCCCACCGCCACTCCCCGAAGCGCGCCGACCGCCCGCCGGATGGCCTCGGCCGCGCCGGGGGTCGTCAACGTGACCTCCATCGCGCGGACGCCGCTGTCGGCCAGGGTCTCCAGCACGGCGTCGAGGTGGCGTGAGCCGGCGGCCCTGATGATGGCGATGACAGGCAGCGCGTCCAGCGCCTCGTCCAGTGTCGTCATCTTCCCTCCTCCAGGATCACCGTACGGGGCACCGGGACGAGGGTGACCGAGCAGCACCTCCTCGTCACCCGTGAAAGCCTCCCGGGGGGACGGTGACCCGGTAGACGGCGGCCTGGTCGAAGTCCGCGTCGGTGAGCGCGGAGGCCCGGCCGGACGCGGGATCGATCACCGGCGGCCGGGCCGGCCCCGATCTGCTCGAACAGCGGCCGGACCAGCGCGAGGTAGCGAGGGTCGTCGGCCCTCGGCACGCAGTCCGCCTCCAGCACCCAGTCGGGGAAGCCGCCGTTGCGCGACTCCCCGTACCCCCACGGCCCGATCCGCATCACCACATCGAGCCCCAGCTCGGCACAGGTGGCCACGAAACGCCGCAGGTCGCGGTCGCCGCTCCAGTCGAAGACGCCGCGCCGCTCCTCGTGCAGGTTCCAGAAGACGTACGTGGCGACGACGGTCACCCCTCCCGCCCGCACCTTCAGCAGCTCTTCCCGCCACTCGTCCGCCAGGTACCGCCCGTAGTGGAACTCCCCATGATCGGGAACCATGGTCGGCCGCGTTGGTTCGGGCCCTGCTACAACCAGGCGGACAACTCCAGCCCCGAAACCGCCCGGACCCCGACGACCGCCGAAGCCAGGCCGAACAGGATGGCGGCCTTCCTCCCGCACAGCAGGGCGAGCACGAACCCGACCGGCGCGGCGCCCAGCCACAGCGACGACACCAGCAGCATCGGCATGCCGGCCACCTCATGCAGATGGAGCAAGCCGGTGTCCGCGTACAAGAAGCCGAACAGATCCACCGCGACGGCGAGCCACATGATCGCCAGCACGGACAGAGCGCTCGATACGGGCCATCCACCTCGGGGGGTCACGGTGGGCATTATCCAGCAGTGCCCACCGGAGAAGGACGACGCCTTCTCCTGAACGATCTTCAGGCGGCTACGTCAGGAGCGTGTAGTCGGTGAGGGCCAGAGGGGATCCTCTCCCGCGCTCATCGTGTCGGGCGAGGAGGTGTGGAGCTCCAGGATCAGGTCGTCGGCGCACCAGGACGAAGCCCTGCCGTGCGCGTGCTTGCCGCACCCGCTCCAGCCGGTCGATCCCGATGTCCGGCCAGGGCAGGCCGACGGATCTGAACGCGCCGTCGAGGTCCCGGGGCAGATCCTGGGGCGAATCCATGCACCATCCACATCCGTCGAGAAGTCGCAACAGTCGGGACAGCTGACGGAGAGCGTGATGAGTTCCGCGACGCTCAGCGCCGATCGCCCGCGGCCGGCGCAGGAGCGGCGGACAGCCGTCCGACCACCAGCCCCAGCACGTCGACGCCGGCCAGGTATCCGACGTGCCGGGAGTCCGTGCTCCGCTCGGCGTTGTCCCCGAGGACCAGCAGCCGGCCGTCAGGCACCACGGCACCCAGGGACGCGCGGAGCGCCGCCGGTACATCGTCTCCCGGGACGGCCGCGGCGCGTTTGATGACCCACGGGACATCCGGTACGCCCAGCGGCATCCGTACGACCACCACGTCGCGGACCCGGATGTGACGCAGCCCGCGACGCCGCACCAGGACCCGGTCACCACGGCGGTACGCGGGCAGCATGCTGTCACCGGACACGGTGACCACCACGAACAGGCGCCGCAGCGCCAGGACGAGCAGCAGGCCGCCCACGAGAACCACCATGACGGCCATCACGTGACGGCCACCTCGTCCGGCCGGCGATAGGCGTCCGCCTGGAGCCGGAACAAGCGGGCATAGGTGCCGTCCGCCGCCATCAAGTCACCGTGACCGCCCTGTTCGATGACCTGTCCCTGGTCCAGCACGACGATGGTGTCGGCGTCACGGGCCGCGCACAGCCGATGGGAGATCAGCACACTCGTCCGCCCGGATCGCAGCTGCGCGAGCCGCTGGTGGATCTGGTGCTCGGCCTCCGCGTCGAGCCCGGCGCTGGGCTCGTCCAGGATCATCAGGTCGGCGTCGGCCCGCAGGAAGGCCCGCGCCAGCGCCAGCCGCTGCCACTGACCGCCGGACAGCAGGCCCGAGGCGCCGTCCAGGTCGTCGGGCTCGTACACCCGGCTCAGCAGCGTGTCGTAACCGCCCGGCAGAGCGGCCAACGCCGCGTCGATGCCCGCCGACCCGGCGGCCGCCCGGATCGCCGCGCGGTCGTCGCGCAGGGCCAACCGGCCGAGCCCGATGTTCTCGGCCGCCGTCAGGTCATAGGTCATGAAATCCTGGAAGACGGCGCCGATGCGGGCCCGCAGCTCATCGACCGGCATGCTGCGCAGATCCACGCCGTCCCAGAAGATGGCGCCGATCGTGGGCTCGTAGAACCGGCAGAGGAGTTTGACGAGCGTGCTCTTGCCCGCTCCGTTGCGGCCCACGAGCGCGACGGCTGCTCCGTACGGAATGACCAGGTCGACCCCGCGCAGCACCCACGCCTGGTCGTCCCCGTAGCGGAACCACACGTCGCGGAGTTCGATGCCGCGCCGCAGCGGGAGCACGCCGGCCTCGGGCCGTTCCGGCTCCGGCTCGGGCTCGTCGACGAGGTCCTGGTAGTGGGAGAAGAGCAGGAGGCCCCGGTATGCGGCGGCGGACGCGTCGGCCGCGCTGCCGATGGCGGTGTGGACGCCGCCGACGGCCGCCAGGAAGACGGAGACGTCGCCGATGGAGATGCGTCCGCTGATCGCGAGATAGGCGGCGGCCACGGCCCCACCGGCGGCGACCGCCGCGCCCATCACTTCGAGGAGCAGTTCCGTACGGAGTTCCCGCCGATCCAGGCGGGCCTCGGCCGCATGGGCACGGCGCAGCTCGCCCAGCGTCCTGCCGTGCAGGTGCGACTGGAGACCGAACAGCCGCACCTCCTTCGCCGCCCGCGCGTCGGTGAGCAGCGTCTGGAAGAACCAGAGCCGGCGCATCAGCGGGGTGACGCGTTCGTCGAGCTGCGCCCGCCGACGCCCCTGCAGCAGTCGCAGGAAGATCGTCGGTACGGCCGCCGCGAGGAGCAGGGCGACGACGGGCGGCCAGACGATCAGCAGCGCGGTCACGAACCCGGCCGCCATGACCACGCCGCGCAGGGTCGCCATGATGGCCCCCGGCAGCTCTTCCGGGATCTGTTCGCCGGACTGCTCGGCCAGCTTGAGCCGGTTGAGCCGGTCCGGATCCTCGAACGGCGCGATCCCCGGGTAGGCGTTGACCCGGCGGAGCAGCCGGTCGCGGGCCAGGAGACCGACTGCGCGGCGGAGGCGGGAGGTGACCAAGCTGTTGACGCTGCCGCGCACACCGAGCAGCAGTCCGCACAGCACGATCATCGTCGTCGCCGTCACCACCCGCTCGGCCGAAGCCCCGGTGCCGAGAGCCACCTCGTCGAGGAGCAGCTTGACGCCCCAGGCGGCGATCGCGGGCAGCACCCCCTCGACCAGGGTCAGCACCAGCAGGAGGATCGAGCAGCCCGGCGCGGCGGCGACGATGAGCCGGATCGCCCCGCCGGCCCGCCTCGCCAGGCCGGGGATCACGCGGGCACCTGTCTCGGGACGGACGAGAGACGGTGCGACGCGCTGCGGATCACCCCGCCGCCGGCCACCAGCACCGCGGGGAAGCCGTGCACGCCGAAGTCGCCGGCCAGCCGTTCGCCGTCCGGCAGGTTGATCACCCGGGCCACGGGTTCCAGTTCCGCGACCAGCCGGTCTCGCTCCGGTCCGTCGCCCACGAGCACGGCGATCGGCGACGGACCCTCACGCACGGGCCGTTCGCGCAGCCCCGCGACCACGCTGCCGCAGGCCGGGCAGGACTCCATCAGGAACAGCACGACGACGTCGGGCCCGTCCAGATCGGCCCGCGTGACCCGGCCACCGGAGGTCGTGGTCGCGTCGAACGCGGGCACCGCCCTGCCCGGCTCGGGCAGATCAGGCCCGAGCGGCATCCCGCTGGTGTCCAGCATCTCCCTGAGCTGCCGCAACCGGCGCCCCAGCAGGAGAACGAGGCCCAGAGCCACCGCGGCCGCAACCGCCGTGACCGTCACGGCCACCCACAGATATCCGATCATGCCTTTTCCTTCCGTACGGCTCAGCGCCGGACCAAGGCGGCGACGTCCTCGCGCCGGCGCCGCCGAGGTCACGCGACGCCCTCTCTCAGCAGCAGCTGCAGAGCTTCTGCCACGAACCGCACGACCTGACGCCGAGGTCGATGCAGCAACGCCTCCTGTAGCTGCCGCCCGAGGTGCATCGGTACTCCCAGAGGCAGTAGACAGCGCCGGCCGTGACCTGCGGGAACGCCCCGGGAAGGACACGTGCGACGAGGCCACCGAGTCGATCGACGAGAGCAGTCATGGGGGTCCTTTCTGTTCGGATCGCCTGACTGGACGCACACCTGCGAGACAGGTCGACCATGTCCGCCACGGTGACACCCGCCTCTTGATTCCTTCTCACCCCGGCCTGTTTTCCTTCTTGCAATCACCGGGTGCTTTGGTTTGATCTGAATGGCGGGGAAGCCCGGTGTCCGAAGGGGATCAGCGTGGAGATCCTGCTCCTTGGACAAGTGCAGATCAGGATGGACGGCCGGCCGATCGGCCTCGGGGTTCGGAAACAGCAGTTCGTGCTGGCGATGCTCGCGCTGGAGGCCAACAGACCGATCTCCACCGATCGGCTCATCGAGCTGGCCTGGCCGCGCGACCCGCCGCGCACCGCCCGAGGCATGATCCACACCTGCGTCTGCAGGCTGCGCCGGGTGCTGGCCGCCGTCCACGCCCACGACCACGGCGTCAGCCTGGACACCGAGGACGCGGGATATGTCCTTCGGTGCGACCCTGCACGGATCGATGTCCACCGCTTCCGCACCCTGCTCGCCGGCGCGTACCGATGCCTCGACGACGAGCACCGGCTGACGCTGCTCGACCAGGCGTTGAGCCTGTGGAGAGGGCCGCCGCTGGCCGGCGCCGCGACCGAGGCGGTCCGTTCGCCGATAGGCAGGAGCCTGGAAGAACTGCGGCTGACCGCGATCGAGGACCGCATCGAGACGAGGCTGCGGCTGGGCACACTCGGCGGGCTGCTCGCCGAACTGATGACCCTCACCGGCGAACATCCGCACCGGCCACGCCTGACCTCGGCGCTGATGCGCGAGCTCCACCGCGCCGGGCGCACGCCCGAGGCGTTGGAGACCTATCGGAAAGCCCGCGCGTGGATGCGTGAGGAACTCGGGCTGGACCCTCCCGAGCAGTTGCGGCGACTCCACCAGGACCTGCTCCGTGACGGCCCCGCCCCGATGACCTCCGCCGAACGGAACACGCCGCCCGTACCGGCGGTGCCGTCTGTCCAGCCTGTGCCGTCTGTCCCGCCTGTCCCTCGGGAACTGCCCGGCGACCTGCCGACCTTCACCGGCCGGCTGGCCGAGCTGGAGCAGCTGATCTCACCGGAGAACGCGCCGATCGTCGCGATCGACGGGATGGCCGGGATCGGCAAGACCACGCTGGCCGTCCACGCCGGTCATCGGCTGGCCGGCCGGTTCCCCGACGGTCAGGTCTTCATCGACCTGCACGGTTTCACCCGCGGCGTCCGGCAGGTCGAACCCGATCACGCGCTCGACCGCATGCTGCGCGCGCTCGGCCTGCCAGGCGCGCAGATCCCGCGTGACCTGGACGCCAGAGCCGCGTGCTTCCGCACCCGGCTCGCGGACAAGCGCATGCTCCTCGTCCTGGACAACGCACTCGACGAGGACCAGGTCCAGCCGCTGTTGCCCGGCGCCCCCGGCTGCCTGGTGCTCATCACCAGCCGGCGAACGCTGAGCGGCATCGACGGCGGCCGGCAGTTGTCGCTGGACATCCTGCCCACCTCCGACGCCTCGGCCCTGTTCACCCGCATAGCCGGCAGGGACGGCCCGCCCGAGGTGGTCGAGGAGATCGTCGAGCTGTGCGGGCGCATGCCGCTCGCGATCCGCATCGCGGCCGCCCGCCTGCGCGCGAGGCCGAGCTGGACCGCCCGCTACCTCGCCACGCGACTGCACGACGGGCGCCGCCGCCTGGCCGAGCTCAACACCGGCAGCCGCAGCTTCTCCAGCGCCGTCGACCTGTCCTACGACCATCTCCGGCCCGACCAGCAGCGCCTCTACCGGCTCCTCGGCCTGCACCCCGGCCCGGACTTCGGCACCCAGGCCGCCGCCGCCCTCATCCAGGCGTCCGAACCCGAGGTCGAGCGGCTGCTCGACGACCTGACCGGATGCCACCTGCTGCACGAGCCGAGCCCGGGCCGGTTCCGGTTCCACGACCTGATCCGTGCGCACGCCGCCGACACGGCACAACGCGTCGAGACCCAGGAGAGCCGGCGGATCGCGCTGAAATCGCTGTACGACCACTACACCGAAGCCGCGGCGGCCGTCGCTTCCGCCTCGTCGCCCCCGGAGCCGCGACAGGCCGCCGCATGGCTGGCCGACGAGATCGCCAACCTCCTGGCCGTGGCCCACGACGCCGCCGAGAACGCCTCGCCGGAGCACACGATGCGGCTTTCGGCGATCCTGTACGACTATCTCCACACCCACGCGCGCTACGCCGAAGCGCACGCCCTGCACACCCAAGCCCTGCACGCCGCCCGCTCGCTGGGCCACCGCGCCCACGAGGCCATCGCCCTGCACCACCTAGCCGACACCGACTACGGCCGGACCGACTACGAGCCCGCCCTCGCCCACTTCACCGAGGCCCTCCACATCGCCAGGGACATCGGTCACCATGCGATCCAGGCCAAGGCCCTGATCGGCATCGGCCACATCCGCCGACGCCAGTGCCGGCACCGAGCCGCCGCCGACAGCTACGGCGAGGCCCTGCGGATCGCCCGGCGCATCGGCGACCGCCCCGGGGAATTCACCGCCGTACGCGGCCTGGGCAACATCCACTACATGGAAGGCGAGTACGAGCCGGCAGCCGAACGGTTCAGGCAGGTCCTGCGACTCGCCCGCCAGGCCGGCAACCGCACCGGCGAACTCGCCGCCCTGAACAGCCTCGCCCACGCCTACCGCCGCCAGCGCCGCTACGAGTTCGCCACCGACCACTTCCACCAGGCCATCGACCTCGCCCGCGCCATCGGCGAACCCGCCGGCGAACTCAACGCCCTGCACGGCCTCGGCCACACCGACCTGGCCCAGGGCCTCCACCGCCAGGCGATCGACCATCTCCAGCACGCCCTGCGCGTCGCGAAGCTCATCGGCGACCGCAACGGCGAACTCGAAGCCCTCCACGGCCTCGCCGACACGGTCAGAGCCACCGGCCACCTGCACCTGGCACTCTCACGCCACCTGGCCGCCCTCGACCTGGCCACCACCCTCGGCCAACCCGGCGACCAGGCCCGCGCCCACGACGGCCTCGCCCACGTGTACCGCGGCCTCCTCTCGTACGAGAAGGCTCGCGAGCATTGGCGCCAGGCGCTGGCGATCCTCCACGACCTCGACGTCACCCAGATCGACGACATCAGCGCGAACCAGATCACCTGCCGGCTGGCCGAACTGGACAGCTTGCCGAGCGGAGCTGAGACAAGCCGTCCTCCTCGCGACGTCGAAGATCAACGCTGACGCGCGACCCAACGGGTGGGCGCCCGGTCCGGGAAAGCCGACCAGGCTCCGCATGCCGCAAGCTCGTAGGCTTCACCGATGACCGATCCCATCCCGCCCGGTGGCGTTGTGCTCGATGCGGACGCGCTGGAAGCCCGCTGGGCGGACGCCTGGCGTCCGGTACAAGTCGCGGAGCGGTTGCACGGGACCAACACGCCCTGGTGCGTCGCGGCAGGGTGGGCGCTAGATCTCTTCCGTGGAGGACAGTCCCGGCCACACCACGACCTGGAGATCGCGATCCCCGCATCAGCCTTCTCGGACATTCGTCACCGCTTCCCCGAGTTGGCCTTCGACGCGGTGGGTTCGGGTTGGGTCTGGCCGGACGCGGACGCCGAGGCGCTGGCGGTCACACACCAGACCTGGGTGCGGGATCCGGCGAGCGGCCAGTTCCTGTTCGACGTCTTCCGGGAGCCGCACGAGGACGGGACGTGGATCTATCGGCGGGACGAGCGTCTTCGCCTGCCGTACGACGCGATCATGGAACGAACGGCGGACGGGATCCCCTACCTGATACCGGAGCTGGCACTGCTGTTCAAAGCCAAGGCGCCACGGCCCCAGGATCAGGCGGATTTCGACGGGGTGCTGCCGCTCCTGGGGCCGACGCGGCGGGATGCCCTCCGTGGGTGGTTGGAGCTCTTCCACCCCGGGCATCCGTGGTCGGCGACGTTGGCGGGGTGAGACCTTCGGATGATCTCCAGCACGCCGAAGAGCCGGACTCCCCGCGGGACTCCGGCCCTCTTGGCTGTGGAAAGTGGCTGTACGACCTGGTAGGGCGCCCGGGGCTCGAACCCGGAACCTACGGATTAAAAGTCGGCAGATATTATGCCAGCCCATGCCGAAATGCGTCTCAATGTATCACGCTGTCCCGCAAATGCCGTCACTAAAAATGTCCAAGAATGTCATCCCGTGGCATGCCGTATCAGATACCGAAGAGCATCCGGCGAGCAACCGTGGGGCGGGTAGCATTCCTAGACCGTGCTATTTTACGTTCGATTTGCGCTGACGCCTTGGAGGGCAGAAAGGTGGGCGAGCCGGTGGTGTACGAGCGGTGTGGTTGCATCTGGCTCGCTGGCTCATGAGCGGGAGGGAAGGTTCCCAATCCTCGCGAGCTGGTGCGAAGCGGGTCAGGGCGGGCGCGGTCTAAAGCATGGCGATCACCCCACTGGCCACTGAGCAGGGGCCCTTGACGGGCAGCGTCGAAACGAGTGGTGTCCATACGGGTCGGGACGCCGTGCACGACGTTGTCATCCAGCAGGACTGCCTGCTGATTGATACTCCAGTTGTAGATCAGCGTTGGAGGTCCCGCTGCGCCGCCGCGTGCAGCGGCGGAAGACCGGGGGTTGGCTCACCGGAAAATGTCGGGGCTCTCCGTTAGCGTAGCCTCGCAGCGAAGTGGTGAAAGGTTGAGAGACATGGCAGCGGTCGGCGACAAGGTTGATCCCGCCGTTGGTATCTTCAACCCGCGCCTTAGCGACGTCTTCGGCCTAGTGATCCGGCAAGACGAGGTGGACTTCGTCGTCCCCCATCTACGCGAAGACCTCCCGCTCTACCTCGACCCATTCCTGCTCTGGAAGTCTGACGACCCGGAGTACCGACGGCTTCACACCCACCTGCTCGGCTTCGTAGACGAAGTCCGCAAGCACGCCGTCGACGGACAGGCCGTCCGAGCAAGCATGCTTCTCTCAGAGGTCAGCGAGCCGGCCGAACTCGGATTGGGCTATGCCGCCGGTTCTAAGCGAGGCTCAGCACTCGGTTCCGGCACCATCGACGGCATTATCCGCACGTTCCGACAGGTCCCGCAGCTCCAAGCCGCTGGCCTGGACCACCTGGAGGTCCTCTCGCTGCTCGTGCCCGGCATCGCTGAGGATCGCATTAGCGATTTGACTGCCTCAGTCATCAAACGCTGGCTCAGCGAGTTCACTGAGCGCCGCTGCGATGATTGGGGCATCCCGACGACCCGCCGCCGTCTCTTGGGTTGGGACGCCGCAGCGCTCGACTGGCGGCCGTTCGATGCTCACCTTCCACGCAACCCTGCAGACGGCTCACCTGTCCTACTTGCGCCCCTGAATCTCCTGCGCAGGCTACCTTGGATCAACTACGGCGACTACTACCACACCGCCTACGCGCCACTTGTACTGCCGCCAGGCCGCGCGAGCAGAGTCGTCGCCAAACAGGACGTACTCACCTACAATCGCGCGCACTTCGACACTATCCGCAACTACGTCGCAGAGCGCGAGGCCGCAGCCGACATTTGCACCCCAGACCCTCTCTTCACGCCGCTCAGACTTGCGACTGTCAAGAAGAAGGTCTCCGAGATTAAAGCGTTGCCGACCGGCCGCGACGAAGGAGCGGACAAGAAATTCGAGGAGCTCGTGTTCGACGTCCTGTCCTCCGTGCTCTATCCCGAGCTTGATCTTGCCGGCCAGCAGGAACGAACGATCAGCGGTGCCCACATCCGAGACGTCATCTTCCACAACGACGGCAAGACGCCGTTCTTGACCGACCTTCGGGACCAGTACGGCGCGCGCCAGCTCGTCTTCGAGCTCAAGAACGTTGCCGCGCTCGACACGGAGCACGTCAATCAGCTCTACCGCTACCTCGACGAGGAGGATATGGGCCGCTTCGGTGTGATCGTTGCGCGCAATCCACCCAAGGCCAGCGTCCTGCGCAACATCGTCGACTTGCACTCGTCCAAGCGCCGCGCGGTCCTGTGCCTGGACGACTCGGATCTCGACCTCATGGTCGCCCTACTCGACTCCGGGCGGCGCGCCATCGAGGTATTGCGCAAGAAGCACGTCGAGTTCACCCGCCGTCTCCCGAAGTAGGAGAACACATGCCCCGCCGCGTCAAACAGAAAGATAGTACCTCGCCGTCACCGACGGACGAGCAGGCAGCAACCTATGACCGGCTCGTCCCAATGCTAGAGGCCGCTCACCGCGAGATGACCGAACTGTCCAAGAAAAAGCAGGACGGTATCGTCAACACCCTCAAGATCAAGATGCTCAACCGTCTCCTCAGCGAGCTAAGCAAGGTCATCGAAAATGACCCCAGCTATACCTTTGTCGATATGCTTGATGAGGAAACTCTTCCGCAAAATAGCGACGTGGTTCTCGTCCTCAGTCAATGGCAGGCAGCCCTCAGGCAGTACAAGGGCCGCCACCACGGTTACGACTCGTCAGAGCATGCCGAGCGGTGGTTCACTGTGGAGAACCCCGAAAGCAGCTACCGCTGATACTGCGCCTGACGGAAATGTCAACCGGCCAGCTCACGGCCTTATAAGTGCTTCGAGTGTGCACCTTGCGCTTGCTGATAATCACATCCGATCGCATGGGGATCGGTGCTGAAGCCGGCCATCAACGCTGGCGGTGGAATACTGACTGTTGTCGGCACATCGACGCACTGACCCGCTGATCAAGGACTCATCGCGGCTTCTAGTTCCGTGTAGTGGTACATGCTTTGCTCTGGTTCCAGCGCGCGCACGTCTGTAAGGAAGGCTTCCCACACCTCCTGATCGACCGAGCGTAGGTGCGCGGTCACACGATAGAGCTCCACCGCCAGGTTACGCATCCCGCCCGCAGTGCGACAGTCAACATCAGCCGACCACGCGGTCAGTGCCGCTTGCAGATCCTCGACGGTCATTAGCGGACCGTAGGGGACGACAGCCGTGCGGGTGATTTCTTCCGCCCCCCGCCATCCCGGAGCTTGCGCCAACAGCTCTGGCACGTAGGAAACGAAATAGGGAGCCACGTGACGGGCCATCACCTGAGCTCGGTTCACTGCGGACAAGGCGCCAAAGGTGATCTCCAGCCGAGGCAGTACAGCACGCGCCTGAGTCACACGCACCACCGACAGCGCCTCGGCATTGTCTGGTGTCAACAGCTCCCATGGAGAGGAAGGAGCCAAGCCAGCGATCAGCTCATCGAGCCGGGCGGTGAGCGGCGCGTCCAGCAGGTCCCAGAAGGCGTCCAGCTCGGCCAAGCGCGCGGCGGCCCGTAGTTGCTGCTGCCCATCGACCTTGCTTAGCCGGTCCAGGGACTTCTTCAGCGAGGCCGCCACTATGGCTGAGTCGCCGGTACTGAAGGCGTGCAGGCATTCCGCCGTGCGATCGGCCAACAGGATGGGGGAGATCTCGGGCGGTCCGGGAAGCTCGGCTAGGGCGTGCTTGGCTGCTAGATCAACGATCTTGCGTCGGGCGGTGGGTCGGACGCGAGCGAAGAAGGCCCCCAGAAGATAGGCCGGGCTGGTCGAAAACTGCGGCTCGGTCACGTGGGCCATGAAGTCGTCGATAACCTTGCGGCCTTGGGTGGGAGGGTGGATGAGGAGGGAGTCCAGAGCGGTTGCCATGTGCGCGCGGGCGCTTTCCGGCAGCGGCTGATACGCCTCGCCCAGTCGACGTAGAGAGGGGTGCACGCACAGGTGTCGGTCCTGGCGTAGCCGCTCGAGCTCGCGAGCGGCGATGGTGTCGATCAGCTCCATCTTTGCCGCGATATCTAGAATGCTGCGCTCGATGGCCTGCATGTTCGTGACGCCGTCGGTCGCAAGGCCTGCCGCTTGTGCGCTCTCCAATTGGGTGCGGAAGTCGTTGGCGTCGCCGTCTCCTTCGTCGGCCAGGCGGACGATCTTCTCGGTCAGGTCAGCTACGACGGCGATCCAGGTCTGTCCGATGGCAGCGCGAAGGGCGCCGGCGTGGTAACACCGCAACGCCTCCTCCATCAATGGGCGGACATCGGTGTTCCAGATGCGGTGGACCTGTCCTTCCAGATCGAGCACAGCGTCTTCCTTCGGGTGCGTCGGGGGGAGTAGCGGCAAAGTGATCAGCGCCCGTTCGCCTCAACATGCCAGGCGGCCGTGGCGTTCGTCGCTCCGTTTACGATAGGTCGTGCAATACTTCGTGGTCCTTATCGCTGCGCAGCGTCAGTTGCGCCACCCGGCCGCCGGACACCTTTGCCTTATTGATCAAGAAGAGCTCCCTCTGGTTGCACACATCGCAGATGCTGACAGAAGCGACTGGTGTCAGGTCGATAGAGGTGGCCAGTAGCGGACCACGCAGGTAGATGCGATGGGGGGCGAGTTGCTGGTGGTATTCCTCGTCGAGAGGTTCCCATTCGGGGTGGCTTCCGCGCAGGCGGCGCCCTTGGAGTATGTACCCTGGCCCGATATAGCCGCAGTGTTCAATCAGGTCCCAGTGAAAGCGAGCCAGCCACGGCAGAGATTCCAAGGCGGCGACGACGACTGGCTCGAGGGATCTAACCTCGGCATCCCGTTCATGCGCAGGGCGGACACCGAACGCATGCCCGGAGGCATTCCGTTGATTCTTGATCTTCTGCAGTATGGACAGTGCTCCATGAGGACCGCGCATACTCTCGAATACAGGGAGCTCGGGAACGTCACCACTGCGGAGGAAGTTCGATAGGAGCGTCGTCCATGTCCCGAAGGTTGCTCCAGCACCTCGAGTGAACGGATTCGCCAGGATCGGGCTGAATTCCTCACCGCGTTGGATCATGATTGCCAGCGCTATAACGCCCAGAGAGCGAGCGAGGCTTTCACCGAGCTTGAGAAGCGCTTCTTTGCGGACGTCGACCTGGTGCGCAGTTCGGTATTGCCGGGAGAGTCCAGCAACATGAAACGGGTAGCTGAGCTCCGCCCGCCACACTGGGTCACTCAAGGGCTGCACGAGCTCACCGAGCAGATGGGCTTCGGCGGCTTTCGACTGCATGACCCGTTGGAGCCCAGCGAGGTCCTCGGTAGGTCTCTTGAAAATGTTGGGGAACTCAGGGAAGAGGGAGCTAATCAGCCGTATCAGTTCCGCGCGGCTGGAATCTGACTCTTCGATCAGGCTGGCGAAGCCGGGGCTTTTGATGGCTTCGACAGGTACTGGGGTGTCCATCGACAGCGACGGGGGGCCGGTCCTGTCACGGCCCATTGCGTTAAGCCATTCGCACAGCGTGCGGCCTCCGACATAGGGCCGAAGGACATTGAGCGTAGTCAACGCCTCACCGAAACCTGATGGGAGGAGCCGCCATCGGCCGGGGTATCCCACGATGTCGCCGTCCGCGCACAGGCTCAGGGGTCGGTCGGCTTCCGCCGCGTCCGGAAGATCAGCGGCTTTCTCGGCTGACAGCCCACTGGCCGTCAGCAACGGCCGGCCATGTCTGCTGTCCAGGGGCAACGTTCTCTTTGTAACCAATCGCGCCACGCGGGACAGCGGACCAAGCTCGCCGTGCCACCGAGTTTGCATAAGCAGGTGGCGCGGAAGCTCATAGCCGATCTTCACTGTCGCGGCATCGATCCATGCCAACGGCGAACCGTAGAGGACTTCACGGCGAAGGAAGGCAGCGACGTCCTCGCCCAGCGGGACACGGTCGTAGGACCGTAGATCAGGGTCGGCGATAACGCTGCCGGAGATGTCCCGCTGAACCTCGCCACCAGGGTCGCCTTCCGACGCGGCTTTCACTACAGCCGACCACACCCGCTCCGGCGGCTGTTCGCAGCCGGCAGCGAGGAGCCCGGCTGCCACATAGTCCTGGAATGCGGCTTTGGTCGTCCATGCCCGGCCTACGAACCCGCCAAAAGCGGACAGAAGGTCCTCACCCGCAGGGTACCGCTGCAGCACACTGCTCTCCCGGAGCTGTGCCACCGCCTGAGACGTGACCCGGAACCGGAGCCGCAACGGCCGGTCGATCTGAACCCGTTGGTAGCCAAATTCCGACGCCTTTAGCCGTCTGACCGTCAGTCCCTCGATGGGATCACGAGCATCGTCGTCGCCCAGGCAAGCGCGACGGTAACAATCGGCGATTTCAGTGACTTCGCCGTCGGTGAAGTACTGGCGCTTGTCCCCAACCGGCTTACGCAGCGTTGTACCACGGCCACGCGCGTCGAGGAAGACCACCTCTCCGCGGTCGCTCGGCGATTGGGTTGACAGCACTAGCAAGAAGAACGGCAGGGCGGTGTGGGTGAACAATCCGCCGGGCAGCGCGATGATACCTTCCAGCAGTCCGCTCTCCACGATCCACCGGCGGACCTGTGACTCGCCCGACCCTGCGGCGCCGTTAACCAGCGTTGATCCATTGACGACGATCACAGCTCGCGATCCGCCCGCCTCACGGGGCTTCATGTGGGCGACTAGATGCTGAACAAACAGCAGCGACGAATCCGACACGCGCGGCAGCCCAGCCCCGAAACGCCCCGCGAAGCCCCGCTCCGTGGCTTCTTTCTGGAGCGCGTCGGAGATGCGCTTCCACTCGACTCCGGCCGGCGGGTGTGCCGTCAGAAAGTCGAACGTCTCCGCTGAATACCGATCGTCGCTCAGGCAGTTGCCCGATGCTATCGCAGCGGGATCAAGGCCAGCCATCAGCAGTGAAGCCGAGCACATTGCACGGGCTTTCGTGTTGATCTCCTGGCCGTACAGGCGTACGGATTGGCCGGTGAGCCGGGCGCGCACCGCCGCCAGCGTTCCACCCATCCCACAAACGGGGTCGTAGATACGAATCGGTCCAGGCGGTTCGCCCGCGTCCGAGCCCAGCAGCACGAGCTCTGCGATGAGTGAGTTGATGTCTGCTGGCGTGAACCACTCTCCGGCACTATCGTGCTGGGCAGCGCGGAACCGGTCGATAAGCTCGGCGAAAGTCTCGCCCATCAGGTCGTCGGCCACCCGAGCGGGGTGCAGGTCCAGATCTCGGAATTGGCCGAGGATGGGATACAACAGTCTGACGGTGCCCAACCGCCTCAGAATCCCACCAAGATCGAAGCCATCGAAGACGCGCCCGATCTCCTCGGGGAGCTGCCGCACCCAGTCCAGGAGCGTTTCTGCAGCGGTATGCGAATCCTGCAACGCCCGATCGAAGACATCGGCCTCCATCTGGCAGTCAAGGCGTCGCAGGACCACGAGCGGTAGCAGGACGCCTCCATACTCAGATGCTCGGAACTCTGCCCTCAGCAGGGAGGCAATAGACCAGAGCGAACCGGCCAGCTGGCCTTCTCCCTCGGACACCAGTTCCGCTCTCCTTCACTCCGTGACCTGGCTTGCGGAGGTCATCCTCGCACCGCTCTTCCACCGAGATCGTATGTCCCGCCGAATCCACCTATCAGACCGAACGTCGTGCCCCGGCAACAGCTTGGCTGATTCCGACACATGCGCTGAAAGTGTGGCAATTCGGGGCGCGACCGCGAGTTCAGCCTCACCGGGCGGCGGCCTCATCAACGAAAACCGGATCGCCAGCTGATTAGCGATACCACTCGAGAACCAGCAGGTCAGGCACCGAATCCTCTATCGAGCCCCCGCAGCATGCATGTCAGCACGGGCTGGGACGCGAGCCTGACCTTCTAGGATCGGCCCTTCCTCGGGAAGGGCTTCCCGATCGGCCACGGGTTCGTAAGGCCGAACCACTCCGCCGACGTGCGCGCAGGATCGACGAAATGGAATGCGCCGTGGGCGTCGACCGTCGATCGCCGCCACATCGGCAGCGGGGGTATGGGCCACTTAGGGTCGGGGTGCTCCCAGATGGTGTGCTGCTGGGTGCCCACGAAGGCGGGGTGCAGCTGCTTGACGACGAGCACAGCCGACACGTGGCGGTGGCCCCAATGGTCACCCTTGCACCAGTAACCGTCGGAATTGCGGACGAGGGCGTCCGCGCGGGTCTCGCCGCCAGGGCCGGTGCCGATCAGCAGGGCCTCGGTGCCGTACAGGGCGTTCTTCACATCATGGTCATCGGTGGTGATGCTGCTCGACGCCACCGCGACGACGTACGGAGCACCAAGCGGCCCGTATGCGGAGCCCTTGTCGCTCAGCGCGTCCTTGATCTCCTCCTCATCCTGCGCCCAGAAGGCCTGCCCGCCACCGAAGATCCCAAGCGGTCTCACGCCCTCCTTTCCGCGCGTCTCGGGAGACTTCGGGAGCGCATGGAACTGAATCCGCCACCCGTCCGCCTCGTAGGGCATGCCCGGGAAGTCACGACGGCCGTTCCCACGGTCGCTGTAGGCGTCGGGGTTCAGCTCTTTCAACCACTTCTCCAGTGAGGAGCGCAGCGGGCGAGTCCGGAGCGGGCCGCCCCCCTGCCTCTCCACGTCGATCCACAGGATGAAGTTCGGGCTGTCGATCTTGTCGAGTGACTCGTACACCGTGTTAACCCTTGCGGCCGCGCCCACCGCAACGTTGCTGGACGACGCTGATCGAGCTTCGACGTAGACCACTCTGCCGTCCTTCTCTGCGCGGAAGTCCGGGCGGCGGCTGGTCCCGTCGACTTCCGGGTGGCAAGTCACGGTGTAGCCCATCCGGAGAAGGCACTCGTGCAGGTACAACTCGAAGAAGGCCCCCCTGGACTGCCGATCGTCCCTGGAGCGCAACCGTCCTCGGACGTCCGCTTGGGCGTCCGAGCAGAGCCGAGAGAACCAATCCTCGATCAGATCCCGGACCTGGTCCCAGAAGGGGCCTGCCACACGGTCGATGAACTCGGCGTGGCTGTCCCCATGCCCGGCCGGGGACGGGTCTGTACGCTCGACCGCAGAGAAGATGTTCACACCGATCATCACACCCGGTCCACCCGCGCCGGGGCAAGGCGGATTTCCGCCCGGTAGGACCTTGCGAACCCTATCCAAGGCCGCGCCGATCACGAGCGTGATCAGTTCGATCCGAAATACAACGCCCTGAGGGGTTTGTGCGCAGATCTTGCGTCCAAGTTCCCGGTCGCTGTTATGAGAGTGCGCTCGACGTCATACCGCAGCTGGCGTAGAGGGGTCCGGGTCGCGGCAGCATCCGGCCGCGAGTTCCGAGGCGGACCGGTAGCGTTCCTCCCGGAACCCAACCGCAGCATCCCCGAAGGGCACCCTCGTGAACATCCCAGATATCGACTTCACGCGGATTCGGTCACTCGGCCCTGGGGGGCAACGCGACGGGTACGAGCAGTTCATCTGCCAACAGGTGGCACAGGAGCCGCCCACGGCCGACGCCCAGTTCGTCTCACTGCATGGAGCCGGCGGCGACGGCGGCGTCGAGTGCTACTGGACGCTGCCCGGCGGCACCGAGCACGGGTGGCAGGCCAAGTACTGGACCAGCCACACCGACGTCGACAAGGCTCAGCTCGACAGGTCCGTCGAGGCCGCACTGGACCAGCATCCGAACCTGACCAAGTACGCGATTGCTATCCCTGCTGACCCGACCGGTCCCACCGGAGGCCGCGGTAAGTCGCTCCTGGAGAAGATCACCGACCCGGGAGGCTGGCTCGAGAACTGGAAATCCGCGGCCACCGCGCGTGGCATGACGGTGGAGTTTGAGTTCGAGTGGGCGACGAACATTGTCACCCGTCTCGAACGCCTTGACACCACCGGCATCCAGCGCCGGTACTGGTTCGACGCCGACGTCCTCGCCGCCCAGTGGTGGGAAGATCGGCTGCAGGAAGCGGTTGACGCCGCCCGACCCCGGTACATGCCCGAGTTGAACGTTGAGGTGCCCGCCGCCAGGTCCATCGCAGCGCTCTGCTCCGACGACGAGTGGTGGGCGGTCGTCAGCGGCCAGATAGATAAGGTCAACGACTCCGCTAGCCGCATGCGCAGCGCCAAGGACGAAGTACTCGCCGCAGACCTGAGCACAGCCCTCGACGCCACCACCAAGGTCACGGACGCGCTGGCCGCCTGGCACACCTCGCACACGATCACGGCACTCGACGATCTCGCTCAAGCGCTCGCCGAGGCCTCGAAAATCGTCAGCGATCAAGAAGCTGTCGAAGTAGCAGCGATGAACGCCAAGTACCCCGACGAGAACTGGGACACCCAGAGCTGGCGGCAGTTCCAGGCCGGGTACCAGGTGTCGTTCCCCGCGCGGGCCGTCGACGCCCTGCGCGAACTCGGCGAAAAGCTCACTGACGCCACCGGACTCCTCATCAGCCCGGTCGGTCGGCTCGCGGCCGGCCAGATCGCACTCATGACTGGTGCCGCCGGCATCGGGAAGACCTACCTCGCCATCGATGCGGTCGTCCGACGGCTCGGCCAGGCCCGCCCCAGCGTCATGATGCACGGTCGCTGGTTCACCGACCACGATCCGCTGACCCACCTGCGCGACGTGCTCAAGATGCCCTCCGACCTCACCAGCGAGGAAGCCATCGCACTCCTCGACCAGAGCGCCCGCGTCGCAGGCGTCCACACCCTCCTCGTCATCGATGCGCTCAACGACACCCGCCCACGGTCCACGTGGCGCGACAACCTCGAACGGCTCATCACCGCCGTCGGCCGGTACCCGAACGTCCGGCTCCTCCTCACCGCCCGCACGCACTACGTCGGCCAAGTCCTCCCACCCGGGCTCACCCTGCTGCGGTTCGAGCACACCGGGTTCGAAGGGGTTGAGTTCGAAGCGGTCAGCGAGTACGCGGCGTTCTACGGCCTCGAACCGCCGACGTCGCCGCCCATCCACGGCGAGTTCGACAACCCGCTGTACCTGCGTCTGGTCTGCGAAGCGCTCAAGAACAACGCCCGGCTGTCTCTCGATCAGGCCACCATGGGCCTCGATGAGTTGACCCGGATGGTCCTCGACAATGCGAACAATGTCGTCAGCGACCGGATCGACGCCTCACCGTCCGACCGCCTCGTTCACCAGGCCATGCACGCCCTCGCCGCCGCCATCGCCGATGGCGGCGACCCGTTGCTGACTCGTGCCCAGGCTCAAGCCCTGCTGGCACCGATCTGGTCCGACCGGAGCGCCGAGAAGTCACTCCTCGACGCGCTCATCGCCCAAGGGCTCGTCGAAGAGGACGTCATCCCCGACGGCAGCCCCTACGGCGCAGACATCATCACCATCACGTTCGAACGAATCGGACACCACCTCATCATCTCCGACGCCCTTTCTAACGTCACCGACGCCGCCGGCATCACGGCTGAGCTCGGCGGTCGTCTCGGAAGGGGCATCGGCCTCGACAGCACGATCGACCTCGGCCTTCTCGAGGCCACGTCTGTCGTGGTCGCGGAACGGTTCGGGTTCGAACTCACCGAGTTCCGCACTGAAATCGGTGACGACGATGCCATCGCTGCAGCCGTCGTGGCCGGAATCGGATGGCGCAGCAACAGCTCAATCACCGACGCCACCCGTGACGTCGTCGTTGACGCGCTTCGCCGGGCCGATGTGTGCTCCGACGCGTTGACGATGCTGTTCCGTCTCGCCGCCCGGCCCGATCACCCTCTGAACGCCGACTGGCTTCATGAGTTCCTCGCCAGCCTGAACATGGGTGCCCGCGATTCGTTTCTGCCCGGCTGGTTCCACATCACCCACGACACCAGCGGAGCAGTCGACCGGCTCACCCGATGGGCCAGGGACAAGCCGCTGCACCAGGTCGGTGAACAAACCGCCCGCCTGTGGGTGACCGCGCTCCTATGGGCTACCAGCGCCAGCGACCGGCGCGTCCGCGAACCGGCAACCATCGCCGCCGTCCGCCTCCTGACCCGCCACTCGGGCCAGGCGGCCGGGCTGCTGGACCGGTTCACCGTGGTCGACGACGAGTGGGTCGTCGAACGAGCCTGCGAGGCCGCGTACGCGGCCCTCCTTGCCAACGGCACTCAAGACGACTGGGCTGCCGCGGCGGAGGTGGTGTGGAAGAACATCTTCTCCGTGCCGTCGGCCGTCACCCCGAACGCCGCCGTGCGTGATGCCGCCCGCAGCATCCTCGAAGCCGCCAACAATCGCGGAACTCTCCCCGCTGGCGTCACCGTTGACCAGTTCCGGCCGCCCTACACCAGCGACTGGCCCCTCACCTGGCCTACCGACACAGACATCGCCGCGTACGACACCAGCAGCTACCCGAAGCTGGTCCACTCGGCTACCGGCGACGACTTCTTCATCTACCAGCTCAGCCCCGAACTACGAGACCGCCCCGGCATCGACCTCCCCTCCGCCGGGCGGTGGGTCGTCACCGAAGTCATCCGCCTTGGGTACCAGCCCGAACTCCACGCGTCCTTCGACGGGTACGTCGTCGGCAAGTTCGGCATTTTCCGGTCCAAGCCAGCATGGATCGAGCGCATCGGCAAGAAGTACCAGTGGATAGCCCTCAACCGCCTCATCGGCATTGTCTCCGACCACGCCCCCAAGACCCCCGACAGTTGGGACCCGCCGGCGCCCGCCGTCCCTGGCCCGCATACCGACATCTCTCGGCAGGTCGACCCGACCATCGTCGAGTTCGCACCCACCGACCAAACCCCCCGTCCATGGGTACCCGCCTACGACTGGGCGCGCACCGTCGCGAAGACCGACGCTGAGTGGATAGCCGACGGCACTGACCTTCCAGACATTGCAGTCCACGAAGCCGTCTTCGAAGGCCGCCCCCATATCGTCCTGTCTGGCACCTACGACTGGAACAACGGTTCCGACATCACAAAGCGCGCCCGGGGCATTTGGACCCACATCTATACCCATCTGGTCGCGACCCAAGACCTTGCTTCCGCCATCAGTGAACTCGAAGGACGCGATCTCCTCGGCAAGCGCATCGCCAGCAACCCCGAGATGCACTACGGGTACGTCGGTGAATTCCCCTACGGCCACCACCACGGACTGGGCATCCACGTGATGCGTCATGAACGGACCGAGCCACTCATCGTCCCCACCCAGCCCGCCGTCTGGCGTCTCCTCGGCGAGTACGAGTACGCCCCCGGGGACCAGAACACCATCTCCCTCTACATGCCCGCCCCCGAGTTCTTCGGACTCGCTCCCGGCGAGCTCCACTGGAACGGATGCAACGGCTGGACCGACCACACGGGCCGGCTCGTCGTGACCCTTCGGCACACGGGCAACGTTGGCCAGAACGAACTCCTCGTCGACGCAGAGTGGCTCGAACGGTGGCTCACCGCCGAGCAGAAGTCACTCTTCTGGGTCGAGAACACCGGCAAGGATGTATACAGAGGCTTCGGTGGTGGAGGCGGCCACCCGGGAAGGCTGGCCCGCTCCCAGGTGAGGTCCTGGACACCGGGCGGAAGCATGCAGATCGCCGCACCAGGCTGGTACCGCGTCGCTGCCAGCACTCCCTGAAATGCGACCGGCGCGAACTCCCCGGAGACCGGTGGTCCCGTCTTTGCTCTCGCCCTGTTGTCCGCCGATGGTGTCAGGTGTTGCCTGGCCCTTGACGGCAACCCCGATCAAGGAGGGGCAGGACACATGAGGCACCTTCAAAATCGCATCCTGGTGTACAAGCGGTGCGGATGTGTCGATGCGACCACCGACAGGCAACTCGGCCGGCGCTGCGTGCGCTTGGACGAGGACGAGCACGGCAGTTGGTACTTCGCGGTGCAGGTGCGCGGCCCGGCCGGACGTCGCGAGCGGTTCCGGCGTGGTGGGTTCGCCACCGCTGAGCAGGCCCACCACGCGGGTGGTGAGGCGATCGTCGCCGATCAGGACAGTGGGCCGGGTACGGGATACACGGTGGCGAGATGGCTGCGCTGCTGGCTGCAGACGCAGCAGGGGCTGCGGCCCAGTACCCGCGAAGGCTACGCCGATCACGTACGGCTGCATCTGATCCCGTACCTGGGCCGGATCGAGCTGGCCCAGCTGACCACCCGGGACATCAGCCGCATGTTCGCCGCTCTCGCCGAGCGGCGCACCCGCTACGGCAAGCCGATCGCACCCTCCACCCTGCACCGCATCCGCGCCACGCTGCGCGCGGCACTGAACGCCGCCGTGCGTGAGGGCCTGATCGCCGCCAACCCAGCACGCATGATCCGGCTGCCCACATCCTCTCGACCGTATCCGCAGGTGTGGACCGACCGACGAGTGGCGGCCTGGCGGCGAGAGGGCGAACACCCGACGGTGGCGGTGTGGACTGCCGACCACCTGGCCGAGTTCCTCGCCTTCACCCGACACGATCGGCTGTACCTGCTGTGGCAGTTGATCGCGCTGCGCGGGCTACGCCGCGGAGAGGCAGCCGGACTACGCTGGATCGACCTGGACCTGGACCGGCGAGAACTGGCCATCAGCCGCCAACTGGTGCATACCGACGACGGAATGATCGCCTGCCCGCCGAAAAGCGCCGCCAGCCGGCGGATCATCGCCCTGGACCCGGAAACCGTCCGCCTGCTGCGCCGCCACGAGCAGACCGAACGGCGACGGCTGGGCGACGCCTGGCGGGAAACCGGCCCGATCTTCACGCAGGTGGACGGATCTCCACTGCGGCCGGACTATCTCACCGTCCGGTTCCGCAACCTCGTCCACGCCAGCGGCCTGCCCCCGATCCGGCTGCACGACCTGCGCCACGGCACCGCCAGCCTCGCCTTGGCCTGCGGCTCTGACCTGCGGGTCGTGCAGGGCACGCTCGGACACGGCAGCATCGTGGTGACCTCCGACATCTACACCTCGGTCTTGCCCGAGGTGTACCACCGCTCGGCCCAGGCGATCGCGCGGCTGGTCCTGGGCAAGACGCGCAGAACCGCCCGCAACCTCCGGAAGGCGGCAGCCTGACGAAGTGACCCAGGTGTGACCCACACGTGTCTCACGATCAGCAAGAAACCTTTCCATAAGGAAAGAAACCGCAGGTGGAGGTGGTAGGGCGCCCGGGGCTCGAACCCGGAACCTACGGATTAAAAGTCCGCAGCTCTGCCAATTGAGCTAACGCCCCCAGCACCAGCCAAGCGTACCGAGATTACCGCCACCCACGCGACGCCCTTACCGGTATGCCGCCAGCCCCGTCAGCGCCTCGCCCAGCACCAGGGTGTGGATCTCCTGCGTTCCCTCGTACGTGAGCACGCTCTCCAGGTTGTTCATGTGCCTGATCACAGGGTACTCCAGCGTGATCCCGTTGCCGCCGAGGATGGAGCGGGCCTGGCGGGCGATGTCCAGGGCGGCGCGGACGTTGGCCATCTTGCCGAAGCTGATCTGGCGGGGTTCGAGGGTGCCGGCGTCCTTCAGGGCACCGAGGTGCAGCGCCGTCAGCCCGGCCTGGGCCAGCCCGACGTACATCCACGCCAGCTTCTCCTGGGTCAGCTGGAAGGCGCCGATCGGCTTGCCGAACTGGACGCGGGTCTGGGCGTACTCGACGGCCGCCTCGACGCAGGCGCGGGCGGCGCCGACGACGCCCCACAGGATCCCGAAGCGCGCCTCGGACAGGCACGACAGCGGGCCCTTGAGCCCGCGCACCCCGGGCAGGACGGCGGACTCGGGCAGGCGTACGTCGTCGAAATAGAGCGAAGAGGTCACCGATGCCCTAAGGGACAGCTTCTTGTGGATCTCAGGGGCGGAGAAGCCGGGGGTGTCGGTGGGGACGACGAAGCCGCGGACGCCGTCATCGGTCTGCGCCCACACCACCGCGACGTCGGCGACGGATCCGTTCGTGATCCACATCTTGGACCCGTTGAGCACCCAGTCGGAGCCGTCGCGCTTGGCGTACGTGCGCATGCTGGAGGGGTCGGAGCCGTGGTCGGGTTCGGTCAGGCCGAAGCACCCGATGGCCTCGCCTGCGGACATCCGGGGCAGCCACTCTGATTTCTGCTCCTCCGACCCGTACCGCCAGATCGGGAACATGGCCAGCGAGCCCTGCACCGACACGAACGACCGCAGCCCCGAGTCGCCGGCCTCCAGCTCGCGGCAGGCCACGCCGTACGAGGTCGCGTCCGTCCCGGCGCAGCCGTAGCCCTCCAGGTGCATGCCGAGCAGACCGAGCGAGCCGAGCTCGGGGGCGAGCTCGCGCGCCGGGTAGGTGCCCTCCTCGAACCAGTCGCCGACGTGCGGCAGGACGCGGTCGGTGACGAAGGAGCGCACGGTGTCGCGGATCAGCCGCTGGTCACCGTTGAGCCGGTCGTCCAAGCGCAGCAGATCCTCCATGACGTGCTCCTCTCCTTGTTAGGGGGCTACCAGGGTTCTACCAGGGGCAATCCTGATGTGCGAACGCGGGCCCGAGGGGCAGTCTTGAGTCATGAGCGAATATCACAGCAGCAAGCAGTTGCGCAGGACCCACAAGGGCCGGATGCTCGGCGGCGTCTGCTCCGGCGTCGGCGAGTTCGTCGGCATCGACCCCAACATCATCCGCATCGGCCTGGCGATCGTCACGCTCTTCGGCGGCCTCGGCATCGGCGTCTACGCCATCGGCTGGCTCCTCATCCCCGAAGAGGGCAAGGAGAGCTCGATCGTGCAGGACCTGATGGCCAAGCAGCAGCAGAAGTCCGCCGGCAGCAACCCCTGGGCCGAGGACGACCACAAGCCGCAGCAGTGATCAGGCGGTGGCCTGCGCGCGCACTCTGGCGCCGCGCGCGTCGGCCCACATCATGGCCAGCACGGCGGCGACGGTGAGCCCGCTGATGCCCGACAGGGCGACCACGGGCTCGGGGCCGAGGCGTTCGGCGGCGTAACCGCCGATCAGGATGGCGATCCCCTGCACCGCCATCAGGCCCGACTGCACCAGGCCGAACGCCTGCCCGCGCTGGCCGACGGGCACCCGCTGGACGAATGCCGCGTTCGCGGCGAGCTGGTAGGCACCCCCCACCCCGGACAGGATCCACGCCGCCAGCACCACCTCCAGCGGTGGTCTCATCGCGGTCACGACCAGCGGCGCGCAACTCAGCATGGCCAGCCACCCCATCAGCCGCAGCCGCCCCGGCGGCGAGACGAACCGGCTGAACAGGAACGCGCCGATCACGGTGCCGGTCGGCATGGCCGCCATCAGCAAGCCCGTGATCACCGGGACGGGCAGGTCACCGGTGTAGAGGACGACCGCGTACGGCACCGCTATGCCCTCGGGCAACACGTAGAAGCCGCAGAGCCAGGCGAACAGCACGAGCGTGCGCAGCCCGCGGTCACCGAAGACGAGCCGGGCTCCGGCTCTGGTCATCGCCCACATCGACGGCTCGGCGCCGGGGTCGCGGGGCGCGGCCCGCCGCCGCACGCCGGTGATCAGGATCAGCGCGGACGCCAGGAAGGTGGCCGCGTTCAGGGCGAGCGCGCGGTACGGGCCCATGGCGGCGATCACGGCTCCCCCGGCGGCGAACCCGATCATCTGGACGGCCTGGTTGGTGATGTTCTGCAACGCGGAGCCGACCACGTACCGGTCGCCTTCGAGCACCTCCGGCAGCAGGGCGGCGCGAGCGGCCGAGAACGGCGCGCTGAGCAGCACGACCAGGAACACCAGCGCGCACAGCACCCAGAACGGGATGAACGGCAGCGCCATCACGCACACCAGCCCGGCGCGCAGCAGGTCGCAGGCGAGCATCACGCCCCGGCGCGCGAACCGGTCGGCCAGCCCGGCCAGCAGCGGCCCACCGAGGATCGACGGCAGGTAGGTGAGCGCGTAGACGGCGGCGGTGGCCAGCGGCGACTTGGTGCGATCGTAGACGAGCACGGCCAGCGCCACCTGGGCCAGCTGATCGCCGAGCAGGGACAGACCCTGCGCGTACCACAGCGCCCTGAACTCCTTGACGCCGATGACCTCGCCGTACGTAGCCTGGCGCTCGGTGGATCGCCTGTGCCGCCCCGGCAGCCGTCGCGCCCGCATGGCCCCCACTGCACTCCGGATTGCCTGACTCACAGTGCTGAATATGTCACCTAAGGTGCCCGATCAATCGGCAACGTGCAACCCAAAGCAGTGGCGCCTGTGCAAAGAGTTACCAGCCCAGCTCGTGCAGGCGAGCGTCATCGATGCCGAAGTGGTGACCGACTTCGTGAACGACCGTGATCCGAACTTCCTCGATCACTTCATCCTCGGTGCGGCAGATCTGACAGATCGGATTGCGGTAGATCTCGATCCGGTCGGGCAGAACTCCTGAGTACCAGTCGCCGCGCTCGGTGAGGGGAATGCCGGTGTACAGGCCGAGCAGGTGGGGTTCGGGCGGATCGTCCACCACGGTGACGACGACGTTGCTCATCACCTTGGTCAGCTCGGGCGGGATCGTGTCCAGCGCCTCGGACACGAGCTCGTCGAACCTCTCAGGCGAAACCTCGATCACAATTGTCATTCTGCCTCTCGCCTCGGGTATCCAAGAAAGCGTATGAACTTCTTGGACGCGTTGAAAAAGGTCATCCGGTCCAGGGTGACCAAGGCAGCGGCGGTGCTCCTGGTGGCGGCCGCCGGCGCCTGGCTGGGCATCTTCCTGAGCGGCACCGTACGGGCCCAGATCGGCCCGGTCGAAACCGGCATGAGCGTCCGGCCGTCGTGGACCGGCGAGACGATCGTGGACGCCAGCCCGCTGGGCACGCTCACGTTCCGCAGCCATGACGCGCCCCTCACGCTCCGCATCACCCTGGAGAACATCGACCAGGAGCGCGCCCGTCTCCTCCTGGAAGACCCCAAACTGACCGACCGGCTGCCGGCCATGATCGAGCGCGACCTGATGGACGGCGTGCGCGAGCTCGCGATCCGCTCGCTGCTCTGCGCGGGCGCCGGAGCGTTGCTCGCCGTCCTGCTGGTCTTCAGGCGCCCGCTGGTGGCCCTGACGGGCCTGCTGGCGGCCGCGGTCGCCCTGGCCGGCACAGGAGTGTTCGCGGTCCGTACGTTCCAGCCGAGCTCGCTCGTCGAGCCCCGCTACTCCGGCCTGATCGCCGCGGCCCCCTCTCTGGTGGGCAGCGCGGAGGCCATCGTGTCCAGGTTCGAGTCGTACCGCGCGCAGCTCACCAAGCTTGTGACGAATGTCTCGAAGTTGTACGACGCGGTCTCGACACTCCCGGTCTACGACGCCGACGACCGGTCCATCCGGGTCCTGCACGTCTCCGACATCCACATCAACCCGATCGCCTGGACCGTGATCCGCTCGCTCAAGGACCAGTTCTCCGTCGACCTGATCATCGACACCGGCGACATCTCCGACCACGGGACGAAAGCGGAGAACAAGTTCGTCGAGGAGATCCGCACCCTGGGCGTCCCGTACGTGTTCGTACGGGGCAACCACGACTCCAAGACCACCCAGCGCGCGGTCGCGGCCCAGAAGAACGCCATCGTCCTCGACGACAAGATGCGCAACGTCGCCGGCCTGGACATCTACGGCCTCGGCGACCCCCGCTTCACGCCCGACAAGACCACCGCCGTCCACCCGGACGTCGCCTCCATGGAGCAGTACGGCCGCGACCACACGGCCAAGGTCGAGGAGGCCGACCTGGTGGCCGTGCACGACGACATCGTCGCCCGCGGCTTCTCCGGCTCCACCCCCCTCGTGCTCACCGGCCACGCCCACGTCCGCTCCACCACCATGCTGCCCACCGGCACCCGCGTCATGGTCCAGGGCTCCACCGGCGGAGCCGGCCTGCGCGCCCTCGAACACGAGGAGCCCACCCCCGTCCAGGCATCCGTCCTGTACTTCGACAAAGAGACCAAACGCCTGCAGGCCTGGGACGACATCACCCTCGGCGGCCTCGGCGAGCAATCGGTGTACGTCCAACGTCACGTGGAACCCGACCCGGCACGTACAATTTCCCCAGAGCCAACGAGCGCCCCGTCGCCATCGGGATCGATCAGCGGCACGACCACGCCGACCAACGGAAAGCCGCTTTGGCATGAGGGGCAATCGTCCCCTATGCTTCAGAGGTCTCCGGCGGAAGGCGACAGGGAATCCTGAGCCCCCATCGTCTAGCGGCCTAGGACACCGCCCTTTCAAGGCGGCGGCACGGGTTCGAATCCCGTTGGGGGCACAGCGAGCGCCTGGCGCACCGCGAAACGGATGGTCTGAGACCACCGAGGAGCTGGTAAGCTAAGCGAGCGCAAAGCAGCAAGAAGCAAGGTCCTGTAGAGCAGTTTGGAGTGCTCGCCACCCTGTCAAGGTGGAGGTCGCGGGTTCAAGTCCCGTCAGGACCGCTCTAGGTCAGGTAGCTCAGTTGGTACGAGCGTCCGCCTGAAAAGCGGAAGGTCGGCGGTTCGACCCCGCCCCTGACCACTTCATCTGACCAGCAAGAATGCCCCGTTCCGATCTCGGACGGGGCGTTTTTTATTAGGCCTGACGACAGCGCTGACGACAACAGCGACGGCCCTCAGCATTCACAGCGGCCGCTGGGCAGACAACGAGAGCCATTCGTATCCAGAATGAGTGGATGACGGTGAATCTGGCGAGGATGAGTGAACGTGAGTACTTCGCTCTCGTGGCCAAGCGGCTGGGGATGTACGTGAGGGGCTCTACGCTCGCCGGTGTTGAAGGGTTCCTGGACGGCTACGACCAGCATGCGAAGCGCCATGGCGGGCCAGGCCTGCAAGGGTGGCGAGAATGGCTGGCGGCTCGGCTGGGCTGGGGCAACAACCTTGCCTGGGATTGGCTGGTGCGTCATATCGCTCTTCCCACCGGCTGGGACGAGCGGGAACTGACGCCAGAGGACGAGTCTCGGGTGATCGAGGTTCTCTTCGAACTGCTCGATGAGTTTCTCGCTGAGCGTGAACGGTTGAAAGCCCAGCCGCAATAGGGCATCCGCCTTCACAGAGGCTCACACCGAGAAGCACCCCACACGCAGGGTGCAGGGTGCAGGGTGCTTCTGCTGGGGTCCTCAGGACAGGGCATCACCAAGCTTGCCCAGGGCTCTGCGCTTCTCGTCGAGGGAGGCGTGGGCATAAATCGTCATAGTGACCTCGATGTCGGAGTGACCGACGATCTCGCGCACGATGTGAGGCGGCACACTCATGTCAAGGAGGAGACTCACGCAGGTGTGTCGTAGGTCGTGGAGCCGGACAGGGCCGAGCCCGACTGTCTTTCGGATCTCCCCCCAGCTACGCCGTAGGTTGTCCGGCTCCATAGGTGTGCCTCGGCGCGAGGGAAAGACGAGCCCGTGGTCCTCCCAATCCGGGTATTGATTGGACTGCTCAATGAACTGGCGCTTGCGGTGCTCCTTGAGAGCATCGAGGCAGACCGACGGAAGTGGCACAGTCCTTGCCGAGTCCTCCGTCTTGGGGCCGACGAACTGGAGACGACCGCCGACCCGTTGGAGGGTCTGGGTGACTTCCAAGGTGCCGGCCTCCAAATCGACGTCTTGCCAGCGGAGCCCGAGGAGTTCGCCACGCCGCAACCCGAGGCAGACGGCCAGGACGTAGAGCGCGCCGAGGCGGTGCCCCTTGGACGCTTTGATGATCGCTTTCGCTTGCGCCACAGTCAGACCCCGATTGACTTTGTACTTGGGCGGCGAGATCTTCACGAGCTTCGCGACGTTGCGTGCGATGGTCTCTTCCCGGACGGCGTTCTCCAGAGCATTCCGTAGGACGGCGTGAATGAACTGGATCATCCGAGGCTCGATCTTGTAGGCACAGCAGGTGCCGCCCTTCCTAGCACAGCACTCGGGCGACTTCCGGGCCTTGTCCCATCCGCGTTGGCAGCACTGACAGCCGGACCGAAGCGACGTCACGAACTGGCGGACGTCGGCCGCGTTGAGCTTGTCGAGCCGCTTCTTGCCGAGGGCCGGGATGAGGTAGCGACGGATGACGCCTTCGTAGCCCTGCACCGTCTTGGGGCGGCGCTCGACCTTGACGACGTTTTCCAGCCAGTACGTCAGGTAGTCGGCCAGCGTCCAACTCTCGGCGGCCACGGGGATGCCCTGATCGGACTGCCGCTTGAGTTCGATGAACTTCGCGTGGCACTCTTCGCGCGTCTTGCCGTACACGCTGCCTGGCCACCGGCATGTCCTCGTCGCTGCTCTTTGGCTTGGGCGCTACAGCAGCAGCGTCGGCAGCAGGAGCCGGATCCGGCGCGGCGGTCAGGATCGCCGGCAGACGCAGCGGCAGCAGCTCCCGCTCCGCAGCACCCACCGGACGGAACCGGTCAGCGGGGACCGCCATGTCCAGGCTCTGATGCGGCCGGGCGGTGTTGTCATGCTCCACCCACGCATCCAGCTCTGCCTGGAAGGCGGCCAGGTCCTCGAACGGGCCGGCGTCCTGCAGCAGCTCACGGCGCAGGCTCTGGTGGAAGCGCTCCACCTTGCCCGCCGTCGTCGGTGAACGCGGCCGGGTCAGCCGATGCACGATGGCGTTGTCCCGGCAGATCCGGTCGAACAACACCTCACCGCCATGACCGAACCGCGCGGTGAACTGCTTGCCGTTGTCCGTCAGCACCTCACCCGGCGCCCCGAACGCCCGCAACGCCTCGGTGAAGGCCAGGCAGACGGCCCGGCCGGTGGCCCGCACCACCGCCTTGGCGATCACACAGAACCGCGAGTGGTCATCCACCCCGGTGACCACCTTGACCTCGCGCCCATCGGCCAAAAGCACCCCGCCGACGATGTCCAGCTGCCATAACTCCATCGGCGCCTCCCGCTGCCAGCGCCGATACACCTTCTTGCGCCGCCCCGCACCGGACTCGATCAGGCCGTGACGCACCAGCGCCCGATACACCCCCATCCGCGACGGCGGCGGATCCACCCCCCGCCGCCCGATCTCGTGCACCAGCCGAACCGGACCCCACCGCGGATGCCGGCGCCGCAGCTCACACACCAGCACCTCCACCTCAGCCGCCATCTGCGACGGAGACGAATGCGGGCGCCGCGACCGGTCCACCAGGCCGCCGAGCCCGGACTCCCGATAACGCGACACCCAGCCCGACAACGTCTGCCGCGCCACCCCAACCTCGCGGGCGACCTCAGTCACCGAACCACCGACCAGCACCGCCAGCACAGCCCGATACCGCTGCTCCACCACGGACATATCCACCAGGGCCAATCCCGGCCTCCTGACGCACGACGCCGCAACGACGCACGCCAGACTGGCCGATAACGGCACCTGTCGCCCATGTCCTGGGACTCACCCGTCAAGCATGTCCCGGGACAGCACACACGGCTACGGGCAGCCTGTCTGGTCTCACTTGATGCTTGACGCTTTGGCATCGGGTGATGCTTGACACTCCTAGCCGATCTTTCGCTTCTTAGTATGCGCCTGGGACTTGATCCGGGTGATCTCCTGGGTGGTGGTTCGGGGCACGACGCGGATGGGTTCGCCGTTGTCGTGGACGGTGATGTGGGTGTCGTCCACGGTCACGTCCAGGATCTTGCGGGCGTGGACGCGTCCGACCTGGATCTTCTGGCCGACGACCTGGAAGTGGCCGCGGCTGCAGACCACGCGCTGGACGGTGACGGGCCCGGCCGGGGAGGTGGGCGGTGGTCCGGCGGGGCGGGCGTTGCGCAACGTGAGGCACTCGGCGAGTGGGAGCGGGCAGGGCACGGCGCGCAGCAGCAGGCGGTCCTCGTCCATGACGCGGGCGGTGATGCCGTCCAGGCGCACGGTGACGCGTCGGCCGGCCAGGTGAGCGCCGATGCACAAGGCTCGACTGGCCAGGCTGATGGTGCCGATGGAGCTGACCTGCCGGTCGACCTCGACGGCGCTGGCCTCGATCGGCGGTTCGGGAACGGAGTCGTCGGCTGCCGGGCGGGCTTGCCCGGAGGCGAGCAGCGCGGCCAGGTCTTTGACGGTCAGCCGGGAGGCCACGCTCTTGAGCCTGCCGCCGCCGGTGGTGAACACGTGCAGCCGCTGCGTGCTGATCCACACGGTGATCGGCAGGCCCGCCCGATCAGGGCCGAGCCAGAGTTGCTGGCCGCCGATCGACAGGTTCCCCGAGGCGGGCACGATCCGATCGACCTCGATGGCCTGGCGCGACAGTGGATCGACCGAGGTCCTCAGGACGGGTTCGGGCCGTTCGGCCTGATCACCGGGGGTGCCGGTCGGGATGGGGAGATTCGCGGGCGCAGGCGCGGCTCCAGGAGCGGGAGAAGGAGGAGTCACTGTGGTCAGGTTGGCGGGCAGGTGCAGCGGCAGTTCCCGCTCGGCCCGGCGCTGGCCGTCGTTCCGCTCGGCGAAGAACCGGTCAGCCGGGAAGGCCATGTTCAGCGCCTGATGCGGACGGGCGGTGTTGTAGTGCTCCACGAACGCGTTCGTCTCGGCCTGGGCGGCTTCGATCGAGGCGAACGGCAGCGCCTCATCCAGCCATTCGCGGCGCACACTCTGATGAAAACGCTCGATCTTCCCCGTCGTGGTCGGGGTCCTGGGAGCGGTGTGACGCAGCTTGATGCCGTTCTCCCGGCACACCCGCTCAAACAGCACCTCACCCGCCTTCGGCCCGCCGAACCTGCCGGTGAACTGCTTACCGTTGTCGGTCAGCACCTCCAGCGGCACCCCATAGCCGCGCATCGCCTCGGCGAACGCGGCGCACACCATCCGGCCGGTCGGCCGGGCCACCACCGAGGCGATCACACAGAACCGGGAGTGATCGTCCACCCCGGTGATCAGTTTGGCCTCGCTGCCGTCGGCCAGCAGCAGCCCGCCCATGATGTCCATCTGCCACAGCTGCATCGGCCCGGGCCGCTCCCACCGTCGGTAATCCTCGCGTTTGCGCCGACGCGCAACAGGGTCGACCAGCCCGTTACGCACCAATGCCCGATAGATGCTCGCCCTCGACGGCAACGGCTCCACCCCACGCCGGCCCAGCTCCCACAACAGGGTGCGCGGCCCCCATCGCGGATGCGCCCGCCGCAACTCACAGATCAACGCCTCGACCGCCGCCGGCGTCTGCATCGGATGCGCTTTGGGCGCATGCGATCGATCGGCCAGCCCTGCCAGGCCACCGTCTTGATACCGGCGCACCCAGGCATGCACCGACTGCCGTGACACCCCATACCGTCCGGCCACGTCGGTGACCTTCGCCCCCGACAACACCTCGATCACCGCGTGATAGCGCTGCTCCACGACGCTCAACTCCACCAATGCCACCTGAGCCTCCCCCGAAGCGCCGATAACGCCACGAGCAGGCACAGATAACGATCAAGGTGTCAAGCATCAAGCGAGGCCAGAGTGTCAACCATCAAGCGAGACAGGACACGGCTACGGGCAGCCCAGAAAGCAACTTATCTGTTCGTCATCAAGGCGCGCCGCCTTCGGCGTCCCGCATGCGTCGGGCGGTCACTGGCCGCGCTGCGGCTCTTCGGCCGGTCGCGGCCAGCGCCGCCCACGCGCTACGCAATCCACCACGGCGAGCAGACCGCAAATCAATGACCCTGTCCAGGGGCGAGCCGGATGATCGGCGTTCGGCAGCATCGGTGAAGGGCAGGGCATACGGCGGCGGCGTTCCGGCCAAGATGCGTTTTGCGGGACGCTGAGGTGGAACGTTTCTGCGATGGCGTTATTAACCTCGGGCTTTCACGGGGAATTTGAGCCAAACTGATCGTTTACATGAGAAAAGTGCCTTTGAGCTGGGAGGATAGGGCTTGTCGAAGGTCCTGTCCGCGCCAGAGCAAGAGGCACTTTTCACGTGCAGACTATCGCGTCCAACCGCAAGATCAGCCTGTCCGCTGACGCAAACGGTCTCCTGTCCCACGCAGGCGGCCTCCTCCTCACCCAGACGCTGGCCATCACCGGCCTGAACCGGGCCCTGTCACACGAACTGGAGCGGTGGCGCCCTTCACGCGCCATGCACGACCCAGGCAAAGTCATCGCTGATCTCGCCCTCACTCTCGCCCTGGGCGGAGACTGCCTGGCCGACATCGCCCTGCTGCGCTCCCAGCCCGAACTGTTCGGCCCCATCGCCTCCGACCCGACCGTCTCACGCCTGATCGACCGGCTCGCCGCCGACGAGACCCGCGCACTGAAAGCCATCCGCGCCGCCCGCGCCACCGCCCGCCAGCGCGCCTGGCACCTGGCCGCCGGTCGCGCCCCCGGAGCCGACGCCCAGCCCGTGATCGTCGACCTCGACGCCACCATCGTCATCTCCCACTCCGACAAGCAGCACGCCGCCCCGACCTGGAAGAAGAACTACGGCTTCCACCCGATGACCGCCTTCGCCGACCACCCCGGCGGTGGCGGAGAACCACTGGCCCTGATGCTGCGGCCCGGCAACGCCGGATCCAACACCGCCGCCGACCACATCCAGACGACCCGCCTGGCCCTCGCTCAGCTGCCCAAACACCGGCGGCGCAACGTCCTGATCCGCACCGACTCCGGCGGCGGCACCCACGAATTCCTCGCCTGGCTCACCCGCCCCGGACGCTGGCTGAAATTCACCATCACCGACGACATCGCTCAAGCGATCGGCAAACTCCCGGCCACCGCCTGGACCCCGGCCTACAACGCCGACCGCCAACCACGCCAGGGTGCCTGGGTCGCCGAACTCACCGGCCTGCTGGAGCTGACCGGCTGGCCCAAGGGCATGCGCGTCATCGTCCGCAAAGAACGCCCGCACCCCGGCGCCCAGCTGCGCTTCACCGATCTGGACGGACACCGCTTCACCTGCTTCGTCACCGGAACCAAGCACGGCCAGCTCGCCGACCTGGAACTACGCCACCGCCGCCGCGCCCGCGCCGAAGACCGCATCCGCGCCGCCAAGGACACCGGCCTGCGCAACCTGCCCCTGCACGACTTCACCCAGAACCAGATCTGGCTCGAGATCGTCGCCTTGGCCTGCGAACTGCTCGCCTGGACGCAGCTGCTCGCCCTGCACGGCACCGACGCCCGCCGCTACGAACCCAAACGCCTGCGGCTACGTCTGTTCGCCGTGGCCGGCCGACTGGTGCGCGGTGGCCGACGCCTGCGCCTGCGCATCGCCACGCGATGGCCCTGGGCCGGCACACTCCTGACCGCCCTGGCACGACTCCAAGCCCTGCCAGCGCCGACCTGACCAGCACGAAACCATCCCAACGAACCAGGAAGGAACCCTCGGGCCCGTGGAACCCCGCCCACCCGGCGCGACAGCCGGGCAGCCACGCTGACCACAGCGAGGAAATCGACCTCCAGCCGAAGACCTCAGCCGACCAACTCAAGGTCGAGAAAGAACGAGGCTAGGCCCCTCCCACGTCGGGACTCGGTACCGGGTGGCCATAGCTGAGGTAGTGCGAGAGCTGACGACAACGGTGACGACAACGTCGACCACGACGAGCACACGACGGCAGCTTCGCACCACCGCTGACCTTGGGCGGCACCACGGATACCAGGGCGTTCGGTCCGCCTGAAAAGCGGAAGGTCGGCGGTTCGACCCCGCCCCTGACCACATCAAACTGACCAGCAAGAATGCCCCGGACGGATCATCGTTCGGGGCATTTTGATTTCTGGTGACAACAACGCCGGCTCTGGCTCTCCGACATGGAGGCCCGTAGTGGTGGAAAGGCGCAATGGCTTCCCGGCTCGGCGATCAGATCTGCTGAAGGTTTCCCGAGCTGCCATCGCCACGGGATGGCGTCAGAATCGCAGAGCTTTTGAATGTGCGCTTGAAGTCAGGGCACTCCACGAGCGGTTCGTGCGTGCACGTCGCGGCATGGTGGAGGCCGTCGCGCATCCGCGTGAGCCGGGCGATGTCTTCCTCCAGTGCTCCCGCCTTCTCCGCCATGTGGGTACGCAGCTCGGTGTCGTCGGGGGTGGCCGCCAGGAACCTGGCGATCTCGGCGATCGTGAATCCGGCGCCGCGGGCGCAGACGATGAGTGCGAGGCGGTCGAGAACGTCGGGGCGGTAGGTGCGGCGCAGGCCGTTGCGACCCGCCGAGGCGATGAGGCCTCTGCGCTCGTAGAACCGCAGCGCCGAAGGCGCCAGCCCGGAGCGCTCGGCCACTTCGGCGATGTCCAGCAGCGACTCGGCCACCACGTCTCCTTGACTTGAACCGCGCTTCAAGTGACAGCTTAACCGCCATGAACATCCATCACCTCAACTGCGGTTCCGTACGGCAGATCGAAGCCACCTACGACGGCCCGGCTCCCGCGCACGCCGTCAATCACTGTCTGCTGGTCGAGACCGACTCCGGCGGCCTCGTCCTCGTCGAGACCGGTCTCGGCCTCGGCGACGTCCGCAACCCAGGTGACACCCTCGGCTCCGAATGGGTCGAGCTGGCTCAGCCCGTGCTGGCCGAGGAGGAGACCGCCATTCGCCAAGTCGCCCGGCTCGGGTTTTCACCCGGCGACGTACGCCACATCATCGTGACCCACCTCGACGTCGACCATTGCGGTGGCCTGCCCGACTTCCCGGACGCCCAGGTCCATGTCCTCGCCGCCGAACTCGAAGCGGCGACCACCGAGGCGCCCAGCTTCCGTTACCGTCCGGCCCACTGGGCGCACGGTCCCAAGTGGGTTCCCTGCACCCCGGAACCGGGCGAGGAATGGTTCGGGTTCACCTCAGTCCAGCCGAAGGGCTTGCCGCCGGAGATCCGGCTGGTCCCACTCGGCGGTCATACCGCCGGCCATACCGGGGTCGCCGTGCGCGAAGGCGATCGCTGGCTGCTGCACTGCGGTGACGCCTACTACTACCACCGGGAACTCGACCGGGATCCGCATCCGCACCCCCTTCTCGACCTCGTGCAGACCAGTTCGGAAGTCCATCGTGACCTCCGGCTCGGCACTCAGGCCCGGCTGCGTGAACTCGTCCGCGACCATGTCGACGAGGTTTCGGTCTTCAGCGCTCACGATCCGTGGGAGTTGGACCGTTACCGTTGGCCTCGGGACGACACGCTGCGGGGGGCTGGGTAGCTCCCGGGTCCGCTCTTCGCCGTGCTGGGCGACTGTCCAGGGCTCCGTTCCTCAGCACTGGCTCACCGGGCAACCAGCCTCCGGGAACGAGCGGTACAGCGCGACCCTCGTACCCGCGTTCCGCGTAATTCGGTGGTTCTGGAGGTCTCGGCGAGTTCGACCTGCAGATAAATTATGGGGACTGCCTGCACGGACCGAGATTTTCTGAAGACCGATAATCTGCATTCGGCCGAGTTGGCCTGAAAGAGCTCGTGCTGTCTGGGGCCTTGTCCGTGGCCGAAGGTGTTGTTCGCCCCCGGCATGGGGCTCCTACGGCTGGTGAAACTTACATCGTCGGGTGTGAAACCCGGCCCGTACCAACAATGAAGGCCAGCCCTTAGCCATGTGCTTCACCATGACGACGACGGCCGCCAGATTCTTGTGACCAAGTGGTCAATACCGCCGCTGGATCGCTATGCGCTAGATCTGTCGCGATCAATCACATGCCCGCCTCTCTCGTAAGGAGAAGCATGCGGAAAGTCACTTGGATGCGCCGGCTCGGCCTCGTCTCAGCGGTGGTGACGGTCGGCCTGGCAACCACGCTCATGGCCGCGCACGCCGACGGCTATGACACCCCCCGCAGCGCCACTGCTCAGGGGGCGGGCAGCACCTACGCGGCCGGGTTGGCGGCGGCCGAACAGCGGGCCCGGCAGAACGTCCTCGCGGTCGGCCACGACTGCACCCCTGGGACCTACAGCACGCTGTTGATCTACTCCTCTCCGGGGGGCGGCACATGGGTCTTCCAGTCCACCCATAACGCGATGTGCGTCGACTGATCAAGGTGCGGCAGATCGGCTTCCGCCGGGGTTCCGGGGCCAGGGCGGCCTGGCGGCCCGCGGCGGAGGCCGTTCCGCGGTAGCAGGACACGGCGTCTACGCCAACGAGCCCGGCAAGCCGACATTCCTTGATGCCGCCGTCGTGACGATTTCCGACGGCGTCAGGGGGCTATGGATTGATTTCGCGTACGAGCCTCGTAGTCCAGCCGCACCAGACGAGGCCCGGCAGGAACGCCCCGCCGGCCTCGTCCAGGTGATCCTCGACGTAGGGGATCGTCGCGTCGCAGACTTCGATGAAGGCGTCGAAGAAGCCGACGGTGTCGGCGTTCAGGTGGTAGCTCCAGCGCGGGTTGTAGTCGGCTTGGCGTTTGAGGATGCGTCCGACGACGTGCGGTTGGTCTGTGGTCTCGCCATTCACCAGGTCGCGAGCGTGTTGGATCTTCGCCGGGTCGGTGAGCTTGACGACGAACTCCTCGCGGGTGATGTCGGTCATCACGAAGTAGGCCGCGTCCGCCGCCTGGGCGGGCGCGGGGGCGGCGGCGCAGAGGGCCGCGACGGCGACGAGCGTGGTGAGGGTCTTGGTCAGGATGCGGCGCATGGAGATCCTTTCGCCTTCACGTAATTACTCAGTGTTGCGATTGATTACTCTAAGTAATCACATGACAGCGAGGCGGGCCCCTTGCGTCGGGGCTACAACACGGTCACCGAGAGTGATATCGATGCGAGGCGGGCTACCCGTGTCCTGCTGCGGAGCGCTTTGGTGTGAGGTTCCGCCGACTCACGCGATGGATCAGATGATCTGATTTCTATGAAGGTGATGACTGCCACTGAGGCTTCACGTAGCTTCGCGACGGTGCTCGACGAGGCCGAGCGCGGGGAAACCATCGTGGTGACTCGCGGTGGGAAGCAGATCGCTGTGATCGGTCCCGCGCCGGCGGCGCCGGGGCGCATGGTCAAGGCGTTTCTGGCAGGCAGTGCGGGGACGCTGGACGCCGGTTTCGAAGCAGACGTAGCGGCGGCCCGTGAGGTGATCGACAGCGAGATGAGGGGCACATGGCCCGACGCCTGATCCTTGACACTGGCGTGCTCATCGCGGCCGAGCGAGGCAAGGCAGCCGTGGACACGGTGATAGGAGACGCCGACGATGTGGCGATCTCGGCGACCACTGTGGCTGAGTTGCTCCTCGGAGTAGAACTGGCCGATGCTGCACGACGGGCCAATCGGCAGGCGTTCGTGGACCAGGTTCTCGCGTTGATCCCTGTCGAGGAGTACACAACCGACGTCGCCAGAGTCCACGCCCGCCTTATGGCGCATGTCAGACGAGAGGGCAAGTCGCGCGGCGCGTATGATCTGCTGATCGCCGCCACGGCCGCGGCCACCGCGAGAACGGTGCTGACGATGGATGCGTCTGCCGCATTCGACGATCTCCCTGGCGTGAGCGCTCAGGTTGTTCCGCGCTGAATGCCCACGACGACCCTGACGGCACCGCATCACCGTTGCCCGTGGCCGGCGGGTCGAGAACGGCCCTGGCCATCACGTCCATCTGAGCAGCCGCGATCCCCGGACGGTGACAGCAAGGTCAGCTGGAGGGGACATGCGGCGGTACGTTCGCGCGTCGGTCGATGACTTTTCCGACCCGCCGTCAATCCCAGGTCTCATCGACGAAGCGCCGGCGCCGGGGTAGCCACTCCTTGAGCCGGCCTGACATGCAGGCGTCCGCGAAAGCGCACAGCTCGTCCATGTACCGCTTCTCGTCGGCGGGGTCCTTGTCGCGCATGACCGACCACTGCCACAGACCACCGGGGACCAGGAACCGAGCGGCCCGGTCGGTGCCGTGTCGCTCGTCGAGATACAGGAGCGCGCCGATCGCGCTGGTCTGGTCGTAGTCGCAGTCCACCTGGGGAAGGTAGCGGTCCAGGTAGCCGGCGAGGATCGCGGCGTCTTCGGCCTCGCCGAACCGGGCGAGCGCGAAGCAGTATCCCGCTCCGGCGTAGACGAACTCGCTGTCCAGAAGTCTCGTACCGAGCTGTTCCCGGAAGCGCGTGCGGCGGTCCAGGCCGATCAGCCAGGCGGCGGTCAGCCGCGACCGCCACTCGCCGTCGAGCATCAGTCGCAGGTCATCGTCGCTGATCCGGCGCGCGTCCCTGGCCAAGGCCTTGCCGAACCGGACGACCTGCCGGTCCGGCATCTGAACCATGAACCCGCCCAGCAGCATCAGGTAGCGACGGCCGGTCGTGACGTGACGGCGCATCACCAGCATCTCCCTGAGGGTGACCGGAAGCCGCGGATGCACGGGTTCAGCCGGGCGGCGTCGTACGGTCCGGCCCGAGACGGCAAGGGCGACCAGCTCGGCCTCCACCGCCTCGACGGACGAGACGATGCGCGGCGTGGCCGCGGTGATCGACCGGCTGACCACGTGATCCGGGCTGTGGCCCGAGGATGCGGATCTCCATGCGCTGCGCTCCTCATCGTCGATCGCTGGACGGCGGTGTCGGTGGTTCCACCATCGCGCAGATGTGGCGACGCCCGCGACCCGCGGTCTGCGAAGATCGGAAATATCACGGGGAGGCTCGCCGCGTACGGTTCGGCGGGTAGGGGGTTCCATGATGGATGACGTCTTACGGCCAGGTTTCCTGGTCCTCGGCCCGGTGCAGGTCCGCCGGGCGGGCCGGCCGGTCCGGCTCAGCGGCAAGCTGCGTGCCGTGCTCAGCACGCTGCTGCTGCATCTCGACGCTCCGATCTCCAAGGAGCAGTTGGTGGCCGCGCTCTGGGACACGCCTCCCGCGTCGGCCGTCGCCAACCTGCAGACCTACGTCTCACAGTTGCGGCGGGCGCTGACAGGCCTGGCCTCGCTGCAGACCCAGGGGTCGGGCTATCTGCTCCTGCTCGACCGCGACGATCTCGATCTGACGGTCTTCGAGGAAGCCGTACGGCGGGGCCGCCGCCAGGCCGCCCGCGGCGACCTCGTCGCCGCGGACCACGATTTCCGGCGGGCCTTCGCGCTCCGGCGCGGCAGGCCGGTCGAGGACACGTGGCTCGGCAGCGCCATGATCCCGCGGATCCACGAGATCGAGGAACGGCTGGCCCAGGCCCAGGCCGACTGGATCGACGTACGCCTCGCCCTCGGCCGCCACGACCAGGTGATCGGCGAGCTGCAGGGCATGGTGGACGCCCATCCGCTGGGCGAACGCGCCTGGGCGCAGCTCATGCTGGCGCTCTACCGGGCCGGACGGCGCGCGGACGCGCTGGACGTCTATCACCGGGTGCGCGCGGCCCTCACGGCGGAGGTGGGCATCGAACCCGGCCCCGACCTGGTCCGGTTGCACACGCGGATCCTGCAGGATGACCCGTCGCTGGACCTGCCCGCGGTGCGCGAGGTCGCCACCTGGACGGCGCTCTGCCAGCTCCCGCCGAACATCGGGGACTTCGTGGGCAGGGACCGCGAGCTGGAGTCGCTGTCCGTGGTGATGCTCGGCGAGCAGTCCGCCGCGCCGGTCATCACCACCGTCCACGGCCCGCCGGGGGTGGGGAAGAGCACGCTCGCCGTCCACCTGGCCCACCGGCTCCGGCCGCGCTTCCCCGACGGCCAGTTGTTCGTCCGGCTCGCGGGGGCCTCGGCCGTCCCGCGGTGTCCGGGCGACGTGCTGGCCGAGCTGCTGCGCGCGTTGCGGGTGGACGGATCGGCGATCCCGGAGTCCTGGGAGGAGCGCGCCGCGCTGTACCGGTCACGGCTGGCCGACCGGGCGGTGCTGCTGCTGTTCGACGACGCGGCCGACGAGGAGCAGGTGCGGCCGCTGCTCCCGGGCACGCCTCGCAGCGCGGTCCTGGTGACCTCCCGGCGCCGTCTCATGCTGGACGGGGTCACCGCGCTCTCTCTCGGTACGCCCACCCCGGCCGAGGCGCGGGACCTGCTCGCCCGGCTGGCGGGAGAGGAACGCCTGCGCAGCGACCCGGAGGCCGCCCAGGCGATCCTTCAGGCGTGCGGACAGCTGCCGCTCGCCATCAGGATCGCGGGCTCGCGGCTGGCGGCCCGGCCCGGCTGGCCGCTCCGCGATCTCGCCGACCGGCTGGAGGACACCGGGAAACTGCTGGATGAGCTCGCGCTCGGCCAGGTGAGCGTGCGGACGAACTTCGCGGTCAGCTACGCGGCGCTCCCGCCGGCCGTCCGCCGCGCCTTCCGGCTGCTGGGCCTGGCCGGGTTCGAGAGCGCGGCCGAGTGGACGGTCGCCGCGCTGCTGGACGAGCCGGGCAGGGACGCGGACGGCGCGATCGAGACCCTGGTCCTGGCCGGCCTGCTCACTCCGAGCGAGACCGACGTGGCCGGCCAGCCGCGCTACCGGATGCACGACCTGTTGCGGGTCTACGCCAGGGACCGGGCCGAGGCCGAGGAGGACGAGCCGCAGCGGCGCGAGGCCGTCCGCGGGCTGATCACCGCGTGTCTGGAACGGGTCCGGGCCGCGGTGCGGGACCTGCCGCACCCGTTCGCGCCCGCGCCGCCCGGGGCGCTCGTCCCGAGGGAGGAGCCGGTCGCCGGGCGGGAGTGGGCGGCCGCGGAACGCGAGAACCTGGTCGCCGCGGTGTCGCTCGCGGTCGGCGCGGGCTACCCGGACGCCGCCGTGGAACTGGCCTACCACCTCACGTCCTACCTGGTGGCCCACAACTTCTACGACGACGTCACCCGGGTCCAGAACGCCGTCATGACGATCGGGGACCCGGGCCTGACCATGCGGGCCCGGCTCGTCCTCGCGGACGCGGACATCGACCACGCCCGGTACCGCGAGGCCTTCCTGGAGTTCGAGACCCTGCTGCGCTTCTTCGAGGAGGCGGGCGACCGGCACGCGGCGACCTACGCGATGACCGGCCGGGGCGTCTGCAAGCACGTGTTCGGTGACCATCAGGCGGCGGTCGACGATCTGCGGCGGGCGGTCTCGCTCTTCCACGACCTCGGCGACGCCGGCGGGGCGTTGTACGCGCTGGTCGCCCTCTCGGCCTCCCATCTGGAGGTCGGTCGTCACGACGACGCGATAGCCGTCTGCCGGGCCGGGCTGGAGCTGACGGACGACGGGTGGAACGACGTCGACCGCTCGCGTCTGCTGCGCGGCCTGGGCATCGCCCACTACGAGAAGGGGCTGGTGGACGCGGCGATCGGATACTACGAGGAGAGCCTCAGGCTCACCCGTGACCTCGACTGCGACGGCGGTGAGCGGCAGACGCTCCGCCGCCTGGGAGAGGCCTACGGCGCGATCGGGCGGTTCGACGAGGCGGTCCGGGTGCTCGACCAGGGGCTGGAGAAGTTCGTCAGCGCCGGCGACCGGCTCGGTGAGGCGCTGACGGCCTACGCGCTCGGCGAGATCTACCATCGGCAGGGCCGGGTCCGCGACGCGCTGCGGCACTACACCCGCAGCGGCGAGCTGATCGGGGAGCACGGGGCGCCGATCTGGCGTGCTCGTGCGCTGCGGGGGATCGGGCGCGCGTACGCCGAACTCGGTGATCGTACGGCCGCCACGGCGGTCTGGACGGAGGCCCTCGGCATCTTCACCGAGCTGCACGCCGCGGAAGCCGAGCAGGTCAGGGAGCTGATCGACGGAGCCACCGGCGCCCCCGGATGAACGTCACGACGAACAGCACCTGGATGCCGCCCTCGACGAGGATGAGCAGGGCGGCGTCCACGGCCATGAGCGGTGACCCGCCGTCCAGGCCGGCTCCGATCGCGGCGAGGGCGCGCGCGAGTGCCCCGATCAGGATGGGCGCGCCGTACAGGGCGAAGGAGGTGAGGGTGACGGTGCCGCCGAGTACGAGGAACACGGTGTAGATCCGGGTGGCCCGCCGCTCGTGGGGGGCGAGTCCGGCCGTGGGGTCCTCGGCAGGGCCGCGGCGGCGGCGGAGCGCGGCGGTGGACCTGGCGAGCAGGTAGCGGGCGTAGGCGAGCCCGTCGTGGAAGAGGTTCCGGCATCGGAGCAGGTCGCGCAGCACGTAGTAGAGATCGGTGCGCATGTGGACCTGGATCTGGAAGGGCATGCTCAGCACCACGGTCAGCGCGAGCGCCTGGAGCAGCGCCGTGGCCGGGCCGGGCAGCGGGACGTGGGCGACGAGCAGCACGAGCACGGCGACGAACAGGACGTCCCAGGCCATCCCGGCGAGGTAGACGCGGTAGCGGGACCGCCGCGGCACCCCCCAGACGGCCGTGACGTCGGTCTGCACCACCAGGTTGTGCAGCCGAGTGCCGAAGCCGATCCTGGCCGGCGCGCCGAGCGACCGTGCGGCGGCCAGGTGCATCAGCTCGTGCACGCTGATGGAGACCGAGAACATCGCCGTGTTGACCAGCACCACCAGCCCGACGTAGTCACCCCAGAAGAAGTGCTCGGCGCGGGGGAACAGGCCGGGCCGGACGACGAGGGTGATCAGCGCCGCGGCGACGATCGCCAACCAGACGATCTTCATCGTACGACCGAAGATCCACCCCACGTGCCGCCGGGTGAGCCGGGAGAAGTGAGCACGCGGCGCGTCGTCGGCCGGGTCGTCCAGTTCCCGCCCGTCGACCGAGGCCACGAAGCCGAGCTCGGCGAGGGCGTCCACCAACTCGGCGACGTCGAGCTCGACCAGGTGCTCGGCGGCGATCCTGGCCTGGACGGCCGCGACCGGCAACCCCTCGTCGAGCAGCCGGATCGTCTCGCCGTACACCGACGGCAGCTCCACGAACTCGCCGAGCTCGGGCCGGCCGACGACGACGGTGTCCGGGGCGTCGTCGTCCGGGCGGACGGCCAGCCGGTGGAACCGGACCAGGCCGTCCGCGGTGACCGGGGCGGAACTCATGCCTGTCCGCAGGCGGGGCAGTCGGGGTCGCGCGGGACGTCGATGGAGTACGAGTGGTCCCACATGGCGTAGTTCCAGTGGAAGATCCGCCCGCGGGTCTGGGCGGGCAGACCGGCCACGTGGTACAGCACTTCGAGTGCGCACAGGTGACCGCTGACGTTGGCGCTGGCGGCGATCACCGCGTTCGGGCGCTCCTCGGTCAGGGAGCGGCCGTGGGCGTTGTGCTCACGCTGGTCCTCCCGCCGCTTCAGACAGCACCAGCAGCCGGTCTCGCCGGGGATGAACGACCCGACCACCGCCATCGGCCCGGTGTAGAAGCTGATGAACCACGGGGTGCCGGTCCGCTGGGCCGCCTCGTTGGTCCACAGCATGATGTCCGGCTGGGGTTCGTCCGCGCACAGGACGAAGACGTCGCGGCCTTCCATCAGCGCGACGACGTCGTCCGGCCCGGTCGCCTTGATGTCGCTGCCGGTCACGTCGACCAGGCTGTTCATGGCCCGGAGCCGGGCGACCGCGCTGTCCACCTTGAGCGCGCCGATCTCCCGCTCGCTGTAGAGGAGCTGGCGGGTGAGGTTCGACTCCTCGACGCGGTCGAAGTCGGCGATGTGGAGTGCGCCGACGCCGCTGGAGACCAGCCCGGCCGCGACCGCCGAGCCGGTGCCCCCGATGCCGAGCAGGCCGACGCGGGCCTCCTTGAACCGGGATTGGATCTCGTACGGTGAACTGCGTGGGACGGAGTCGATCCAGGCGAAGAAGTTGCGGGCCGGCTCGTACCTGATCGCCTCTCGCGGGCTCACGTTGTCCGGCAGCGGGGCGCCGGCGTCCTCGACGAAACCGCCGTCGACGAGGGTGCCGATGACCTCGCGGACGCTCTGCCCGTCCACGCCGGGGTGGGTCTCCGCGAACTCGGCGCAGATCCGGTCGACGGTCCGGGTGCCGTCCATGAGCACGAGCAGCCGCTCGATGCCGGCTTCCTCGTCGTCCTGGAGCTCCGCGGCGACGCCGTACTGCATGAGCCCGATCATGATTCGGTTGTCCGGCAGGAGCATCGGCCGGTGGACACGCTTGACACGCGGCATCCGCATGGATGGGGCCTTCCTGGTCGGCATCGGCGAGACGGGGGGGCCGGCCGGGAGACACCCGGCCGGCCCCGCTGGAGGATCCGTCGATCAGCCGCCGGTCTCGCGCCAGGTGGTGGTCTCGATCTTCTCGAGCTTCCGGATCGTCAGGTTGAGCTTCCGAGGCTGGGCCTCGGGCTTCTGAGTCTCGTTGTCAGGCTGGTTCACTTCGCCTCCCTTACAGGGTCCAGAGGACGCGTCTCTCCGGAACACTAGGGATCAGGCCCTACAGAAACGCCATATAGGCCGTGTTGCCGGGCTATCGGCCGGTCGTCGCCTTCCGGCCCCGGCCCGCCGCCCAGAGGGCCCGGAACAGGACCCGTGGGTTGATCAGCTCGGTGGTCGGGAGGGCGCGCATCGAGAACAGGTAGAGGCGGCGGCCGAGGTCGGGGTCGCGGTGCGCGGCCCTGGTGACCAGGCGCTGCACCGGGTTCGCGGGCCTGGCCATGGCGTCCTGCCGGCCGAGCCGGTCGTGGGCGACGATGAAGTCGAGCGCCTCGCGGTAGGCCGCGGCCGCGGCCGCGAGGTCGGCGCCGTCGAGCAGGGCCGGAGCCGTCGACTCCACCAGCCATTCGGCGGCCCGGAACGCCCAGCCGCAGCCGACGGCCGGGGTGGGGTCGCCGGTGATCGCCGCGTCGCCCACCAGCACCAGGCCGGGCCTCGGCGTCGGATCGCGTCGTACGCACGGATAGTCGTTCGTGCCGATCACCTTGGAGACCCGCTCCGCCGAGGACAGGTCCGGCCCGTCGGGCAGGGACGCGATGAAGCGCTCCAGGGCGGCGCCCCGGTCAGGCTGGAAGTCGGCGAGCCGGGCCTTGGCCGGGAACGCCACCAGCATGTGCAGGTCGTGGTCGGTCCGGATGAGGATGCCCACGTCCGGGTCGAGGGCCCAGATCTGGTTGGAGTCGGGGCCGCGCGGGACGACCCCGCGATAGTACGCCCACAGGCCGAACCGTTCGTTGGGCGCGGTGTCCTCGGCGACCCCGGCGAGCTGGGCCACCGGCGACCGGTGCCCGTCGGCGGCGACGACGAGCCGCGCCGGGATCTCCTCGTCGCCCACGCGCACCCCGGTGACCCGCTCGCCCGACTCCATCAGGCCGGTCACCTTGCGGCCGAGCGCGAGCTCGACGCCGGGCGTGCCGGCCGCGAGCGTACGGAGCAGCGGGTCGAGTTTCTCCCTCCGCAGGCTGATGCACTCGGGCAGGCCGGGGCCCGGCACGAACCAGCCGTCGGTCTCGGTCCAGCGGGCGATGTCGCCCACGGCCGCGCCCGCGTCGACCATGGCCTCCCACAGGCCGGTGCGCCGCAGCATCGGCTGTGTCCCGCCCAGCACGAAGTGCCCGCACAGGGCCTTGTGCGTCGCGATGTCGCGATGCTTGTCGATCAGCAGGACCCGCAGGCCGGCTCTGCCGTACAGGATCGCCGCGGTGCAACCCGCGACGCCGGCTCCCACGATGGCCACGTCGTATGTCATGGGTTCACTGTGCGGCGGGGCGACGGCCGGCACATCAGTAGTGGATTACTGCATTCTCGGCCGATCGCCCGCGCAGTACCCTGCGGGCATGAGCTCCTGGCCGCTGGTGGGGCGCGAGCGCGAACTCGACCGCCTGGTGGCGGCGCTGGCCGGGCGCGCGGGCCCCGGTCTGGTGGTCACCGGCCCGGCCGGCATCGGCAAGAGCAGGCTGCTCGCCGAGGCCCGGTCGCGGGCCGAGGCCGGCGGGGCCGGGGTGAACTGGGCGTTCGCCACGCCGGGCGGGATCCCGCTGCTGCCCTTCGCGCATCTGCTGCCGCCGCGGGTGGCCGGCGGGGAGCTCACGCGGACGCTCGCGGCGGCGGCCGCGCACCTCGCCGGCTCGGGCGCGCTGGTGATCGACGACGCCCACCTGCTCGACCCCGCGTCGGCCGCCCTGGCCAGGCATCTCGTCGAGGGCACCGCCGTACCCGTGGTGCTGGCCGTGCGCGGCGAGGGGACCGGCGGATGGTGGCGCGACCTCGATCACCTGGTCCTGACGGGGCTGACCGAGGGCGACACGGCCGAGCTGCTCACGACCGCGCTCGGCGGCCAGGTGGAGTCGACGCTGCCCGCCCGGCTGCTGCGGCTGAGCGGCGGGAACCCGCTGCTGCTCCGCGAGCTCGTGGCCGCCGCCGCCTTCACCGAGACGGACGGGGTCTGGCGGCTCACCCGGCCCGTCTTCGAGACCGCCGACCTGCCCGAGACCATCGCCGCCCGCCTGGACCGGCTCGCGCCCGCCGTCCGGGCCGCGGCCGAGCTCGTGGCCCTGGCCGAACCGGTCGGCGCCGAGACCCTGGAACGGCTCATCACCCCCGAGGTGATCGCCGCACTGGAGGCCGAGCGGCTGCTGGCCGCCCTGCCCGACCGGCGCCGGCACCTCGTCGCGCTCGTCCATCCTCTCTACGGTGAGGTGCTGCGGGCGACGCTTCCGCCGTTACGGGGCCGCGACCACCGCAGGAAGCTGGCCGACGCGGTCGAGGCCACGGGAGCGCGCCGCAGACGCGACCGGGTCAGGATCGCGGTGTGGCGGGTCGAGGCGGGCGTGGCGGCCGATCCCGCGCTGCTGCGCGAGGCGGCGGGGGAAGCCTCGGAGGCGCTGGACCACCAGCTCGCCGGGCGCCTGCTCCAGGCCGCGGTCGAGGCCGACGGCTCCTTCGAGTCGCGGCTGGCGCTGGTGGCCGAGCTGCCCTATCTCGGCGACTCCGCCCGCGCACTCGACCTGGCCAGGACGCTGGAGTCGGACGCGCCGGACGACGCCGCGCGGGCCCGGGCGCTGCAGGCGCGGGCACGCGTCCATCTGATCCGCGGCCAGGTCGCCGAGGCGCGTGACACGCTGGCGTCCGCCGCGCGGACCACCGCCGACCCGCGGGTCCGGCTGCGGCTGGACATCAGCCGGGCCTCCCAGGCGCTCGCGGTCGGGCACGTCGCCGAGTCGCTGCGGCTCGGCGCGGGGATCCTCGCGCGGCACCCCGGCGACCGCGAGGTGCTCGGCGCGCTCGCGGTCTCCCAGGTACGCGCGCTCGCCTGCGCGGGCCGGACCGGGGACGCCGTCGAGCTCGCCCACGCGGCGCTGGACGGCATGGCCGGCCCGCGCGCCGAGCTCACCCGGATGGCCCTGCTGCAGGCCCTGGCGCTGGACGGCCGGATCGCGCAGGCGATCGAACTCGGCCGGTCCGCCCTGGAGGCCGAGGCGACGGGGACCGCGGCGACCTGGCGGGCCTACTGGGCGCACGATCTCGGGCAGGTGCTCCTGCTCTCCGGACGGCCGGAGAGCGCCCGGCGCTGGCTGCGCGAGGCGCTCGCCCTGATGCCGATCCACGGCATCCCGGCCAATCCGCAGATGTGGGGCCTGGACGCGCTGAGCGAGGCCGAGACGCTCCTCGGCGACGCGGAGCGGGCGGGCCAGGCGATGGCGCGGCTGCGGGCGGCGCTCCCCGGCGGGTTCGCGGCCCCGCGCCGCAGCGGCTCGGTCTGGATCAGGTACGCCGAGCGGGGCGTCACGGCCGCGGCATACTTGGCCGTCAGGCAGGGCCGGGAACTGGAGGAGGTGGGGGCGCCGCTGATGGCCTCCTGGGTGCTGCACGAGGCCGCGCGGCTGGGCGCGGCCGCCGTGGTCACCGACGATCTTCAGCGGCTCGCCTCGGCGGGCCAGAGCGCTCTGCAGGCGCTCATGGCCAGGAACGCCGCCGCGCTGTCCCGGCGGGACGCGGTCGCGCTGGACGCGGTGTGCCGCGAGGCGGCGGAGACCGGGTGCGTGCTGTGGGCCGCGGAGGCGGCGGCGACCGCGAGCGTGATCCACCGGGCCGAGGGCCGCCCCGGGTCCGCGCTGGCGTCGTCGACCCGGCTCAAGGACCTGGCCGCGATGTGTGAGGGCGCCTCCACCCCCGGACTGGCCCCGCCGCCCGCGGCCCTCACCCGCAGGGAGCACGAGGTGGCCGGCCTCGCCGCGCGCGGGCTCTCCGACCGGGAGATCGCCGAGCGGCTGCAGCTCTCGGTGCGGACCGTCCAGAGCCATCTGTACAGGATCTATCGCAAGCTGAACATCGAGGACCGCGGCCGGCTGCCCGACCTGCTCGCGCTGCGGCCGGGCTTCACCGGTCACCGTTCCCGATGACGTGGCCCACGCCGGGGTGCGGCCGGCGGCGGGGCGGGATGCCGCCGCGGTCCGGCCAGTACTCGAAGTGCCACCATTCGTTGTCGTACATGCGGTACAGGCCGTGACGGGCGCCGTGCTCCTCGAGCCAGCGGGCGCCCTCGTGCGGACGGACGTCCAGCGCGCGGCCCTGGACATGGCTGGACTCGGCCGGCGGCAGCACGAGCATCCGGGCCGAGGCCACCGAGCCGGACCGGCGGACCTCCTCGTCGAACATCCGTTGCTGGACCTGGGGCTCGCGGTATCCCGAGGTGAGGCCGATGAGCTGGCCGTGCTGCCAGAGCGCCTCGGTGCGGGCCGCGGTGAACGCCGCCAGGGTGCCCCCGGTGAGACCGGTCAGGTCCTCGGCGGGGAAGCGCAGGCTCAGCGCCCACGTACCGGCCAGTTCGCGGGCGTGGCCGGGACGGCGGAGGAACGCCACGGGCAGCAGGAGCACGGCGAGCACCAGCGTGAGCACGGCGAACAGCCGGTCGCGGGGCCGGAGCGGGATGGTGCGTGATTCGTCCATGACGGTTTACGATTGGCGCCGAATGCGCGCGCGTCGTCCGCCGTATGTCACCGTTCATCGACGGCGGCCGTCGCCGCCGCGACCGTGACACGACCATGACACGGCGGCGACGAGGCGGCGACACCGCCGACCGACAGTGGGAGCGTTGACCGGCGAGCTACGGAGCATGCGGTGAAACTCGGCGGCGTGTCGCGAGTGTTGTTGATCGAGGACGACCCGGCCGTACGGGAGGGCCTGGAGCTGGCCCTGTCCCGCTACGGGCACCGGGTGCGCGCGGTGGAGTCCGGCGAGCAGGGGCTCGACCGGGTGCGCGCCGACCTGCCCGATGTCGTCGTGCTCGACCTGATGCTGCCCGGCATGGACGGGTTCGAGGTCTGCCGCCGCATCCGGGCCATCGGCGAGGTGCCGATCATCATGCTGACCGCGCGCGGCGACGACATCGACGTGGTGGCCGGGCTGGAGGCGGGCGCCGACGACTACGTGGTCAAGCCGGCGCAGCCCCGGGTGCTGGAGGCGCGGATCCGCGCGGTGCTGCGGCGGATCGGCCGTGACCAGGCGGAGCTGGAGCGGCACGGTGACCTGACCATCGACCGGGCCGGGCTGGTGGTCTCCCGGCGCGGCGAGCCGGTCAGCCTCGCCCCGACCGAGCTGCGCCTGCTGCTCGAACTCTCCGGCACGCCGGGCCGGGTGCACAGCCGCCAGCAGTTGCTGGAGTCGGTGTGGGAGCACGGCTATTTCGGCGACTCGCGTCTCGTGGACGCGTGCGTGCAGCGGTTGCGCGCGAAGATCGAGGACGACTCGGCGGCGCCCGTCTACGTGCAGACGGTGCGTGGGTTCGGGTACCGGTTCGGGCCGGTGTGAGCGGCCGGTGGCATCCCGGCCGGCTCTGGGGCTGCGTGCCCGGCTGTTGTCCGCGTTCGCGCTGCTGTGCGTGGTGACCGCGTCGGCGGTGGCCGGCGGGATGTACGTCCAGGCTCGCAACGACATCCTGCAGCGGGCCCAGGACGCCGCGGTCCAGGCGCTGAAGAGGCGGATGGAGGAGCTCTTCCCGTTGCGGGACCCGGCTCCCGGCCCGCCTCAGCTCGCCGAGATCGTCCGTACCGTGACCGACAGGAACAGCGCCGGGGTCGCGCTCTACGGTGACGCGCGCTCGCGGGGCGGCCTGAATCTCGACGCGGTCTCCCCGCAACTGCGGGAGACGGTGTCCGGCGGCGTCGTCGCGTGGCAGCGGGTGCTGTGGCAGGGCAGGCCCGTCCTGATCATCGGTGCGCCGGTGCTGATCGCCGAGCGGGGCCGGACGCCGCGGCCGTCCGGCATCGAGGTCTACGTCGCGCGCAGCCTGCAGCCCGAGGGGCGCAGCATCGACGAGCTCGCCATGCGCGCCTGGCTCACCGGCGGCCTGGCCCTGGTGTTCGCGGTCGTCCTGGCGCTGCTGGCGACCCGGGGCGTGCTGCGCCCGGTGCGCGAGCTCGGCCGGGCGGCCCGCCTGCTCGGCGAGGGCGAGCTGCGCACCAGGATCGCGGTGCGCGGCTCCGACGAGCTGGCGGACGTGGCGCGCACGTTCAACGACACCGCCGCGGAACTGGAGCGGCACGTCAAGCAGTTGCGCGCGATGGAAGCCGACGCCCGCCGGTTCGTGGCCGACGTGTCCCACGAGCTGCGCACCCCGCTGGCCGCGCTCGCCGCGGTCGCCGACGTGCTCGACGAGGAGGCGGTGGAGCTGCCCCCGCACGCCGCCAGGGCCGCCAGGCTGGTCAGCCAGGAGACGCTCAACCTCACCGGGCTGGTGAACGACCTCATCGAGATCAGCAGGTTCGACTCCGGCGTCGCGGCTCTCGCGCTGAACCAGGTCGACATGGCCGAGCTGGTACGCGCGACCCTGCGTACCCGGGGCTGGTCGGAGTCGGTGGACACCGGCCTGCCGGCCGGGGTGACGGCGCGGCTGGACCCGCGGCGGGTGGACGTCGTCCTCGCGAACCTGGTCGGCAACGCGCTGCGGCACGGCGCGCCGCCGGTGTCGGTGCGGCTCTCCGCCGACCCCCGGTGGATCACTGTCGAGGTGCGCGACCACGGGCCGGGGCTGGACGAGGCGGTGCTGCCGCACGTGTTCGACCGGTTCTACAAGGCCAGCGCGGCCCGGGCCAGGTCCGAGGGCAGCGGCCTCGGCCTGGCCATCGCGCGGGAGAACGCGCGCCTGCACCGGGGCGACCTGACCGTCGCCAACGCCCCGGACGGCGGCGCGGTGTTCACGCTGCGCCTGCCGTGCCGGGCACCCGACCCGGAAGGAGAAGGCGCATGAGGGCCGGACGCGCCCGGCACGCGCTCGCCGCCATCCTGGTGGCGCTGGCCGCCGTGGCGGGCTGCGGGGTGCGGCCCAGCGGCGTCATCCCCGCGGGCAGCCCACCGAGCGGAGCCGTCGCGCCGGCCGTGGGAAGCGTCCTCTACCTGGTGAAGGACGGCCGGGTCGGCATGGTGCGGCGGACCGGGAGCGGTCGTCCCCTGTTCGAGGCGGACCTGCTGGCGCTGCTGGCGGCCGGGCCCACCCAGAGGGAACGGGCACGCGGGTTCACCACCGAGGTCCCGGCCGAGGCCGTCCCGTTCTCGTTGACCACCGAGCCGGAGGGCCGGCTGGTGGTGGCCCTGTCGGCCCCGGTCGACGAGCTGTCGGCCCTGGCCGTCGACCAGATCGTGTGCACGGCCGCGGCCATGGCCCCGGGAGGCGAGGTGCAGGTCGCCGTCGTCGGTGGCGGACAGCAGATCGGCCCCCGGAGCTGTCCGGTGTGACGGCGGCTCAGTCGTACTCGAGGAAGCCGTCGCCGCAGGCGTCGAAGTCCAGCAGGCACTTGGGCGTGCGCGGGGGCGAGGTGAAGATCGTGTCCGTGGTCTGCAGCGGCGCCGGCTCGTCCTTGACCGGGTTCATGTCACGGTCGATCGCCGCGGGCAGGAGGACCAGGAACACGAGCGCGCTGCAGAAGATCCCCGCGATCCGGGTGAAGACCAGCACCCAGGCGGCGGGCTCGTGAGCTTCGGGGTTCCGGTAGCCGGAGGCCTGGATCCGATGGACGACCTGGGGGGCCAGCGCCATCACCAGGCACCAGCCGCCCAGCAGGACGACGAGAAGGGTGAACATGTGAGAAGTGCCCCCGGGTGTGGATACCTGCGGGCCAGCAGCGTAGGGACGAACGGTATGCCGGGGGTATGCCGTCAGGCGGGGCTGACGGTGGCGGCGACGGTGGCGCCGAGCTCCCAGCAGGACTCCAGGTCGGCCTTGCCGGGCGCGCCCGTCACCGTGACCGGCTGCCGGACCCGCTCCCAGCCGAGGCCGGTGGCGATGGACTCCACCGCGCGGACGGCTCCGGTGGTGTCGTTGTTGCCGTGCACGTAGAGGGCGTACGGCAGGCGCCGCGTCTCCTCCAGGCAGGGATAGTAGACCGTGTCGAAGAAGTGCTTGAGCGCGCCGCTCATGTAGCCGATGTTGGCCGGGGTGCCCAGAATGATCGCGTCGGCCGCGAACACGTCGACGGCGGTGGCGGCCAGGGCCGGGCGGGTGACCACCTCCACGCCCTCGATCTCGTCGGTGGCCGCGCCCCGCCGGACCTCTTCGAAGAGCTCGTGCAGCGTGGGCGAGGTGGTGTGGTGCACGATCAGCAGGCGTGACACGCCTTCGATCATCTCACGAACCCGCGACGTATCCGTCAGGTCACCTATCGCGACGGACAGAGGCTGTTGCCCGGCCGGTTATCGCCGGGTGTGGCCGGGGATGCCGCTGTGCATGGGCGAAACCATGATCTTCCTCCGGCGGGCGGCGGACGTCGCCGTGGCCACCCTCGTGGCCATCCCGATCACCGTTGCCTTCACCACCCCGCCGGCGGCGGCCGAACCCCACAAGCAAGCAGCGGCGGCCAGGCGCATGCTGGCCCAGCTCAAGGTCGCCAGACCCCTGTCCATCCGCGGATACAGCCGCCAGAAGTTCCAGCCGCGCTGGGCCGTCCGCAAAGGCCGGTGCAGCACGCGGCAGCTGGCGCTGGCGCGTGACGGGCGGGGGGTGCGCAGGAACTCCGCCTGCCAGCCGGTCAAGGGCCGCTGGTACAGCCCGTACGACGGGAAATGGCTCAAGAGTGAGAAACAGGTGGACGTCGATCATGTGGTACCGCTCGCGTACGCCTGGCGTTCGGGGGCCAAGCGGTGGAGCACGGCCAAGCGGCGGGCGTTCGCCAACGACCTGCGCCGGCCCGAGCTGCTGACCGTCAGCCACTCCGCCAACATCGCCAAGGGGGGCCAGGGCCCGCAGAGCTGGCGGCCGAGGCGCCGCGCCTACTGGTGCGAGTACGCGACGTCGTGGATCACCGTGAAGCGCCACTACCGGCTCTTCGTGACCCACAACGAGAAGAAGGCGCTGCTCAACATGCTGCGCACCTGCTGAATCGCCAGACAGCGGATCGCGGCGACCCTTGGTCGTCGCGATCCGTCATTGCGGAGGTCTTACCACCAGTAGCCGGAGTAGCTCCAGTGGTCCCAGTCGTAGTAGTCGTCGTGGTAGAAGCCCCACCACCTACGACGGCAGTGACGACGGCGGTACCCGCGACGACGGCATCCTCCTCCGTGTCCGCCTGCCATGGCGTCCCTCCTCATCTGATTGATTCCTCAATTAGGACGCTAGCACCCAAATAGGGATCAATCACGGCATCTCGCCCGGCTTAGGGAAAGCTTGACGGGCGGATGACAGGCGCCCCGGGAGTCCCGGGGCGCCTCTCTGTCACCCGGTGCCACAGACCCTTCCGTTGAGGGTGAAGACCGACGGCAGCACGTTCGGGCCGGAGTAGTTGCCGACGAAGCCGATCGTGGTCGTCGCCCCGGTGGCCAGCGCCCCGTTGCCCGGCTCGCTGACGGCCTTGACGTCCCGCCCGTCCTCGGTCCAGACCGCGCTCCACCCGCTGCCGAGGCTCTGCCAGGCCCTCGGCCAGGAGAAGGCCAGGGTCCAGCCGTCGACGGGCGCGCCGGTGTTGGTGAGCTCGATGCTGCCGACGTAGCCGCTGGCCCAGTCCGACTGGACGGTCAGCTTCGCCGTGCAGGAGCTCGTCGCGGGAGCCGTGGTGGTGAACGTGACCGGCGGCGAGGACCAGGAGAGGCCGCCGCCGGTGTCGCGGGCGATCACGTTGAGCGTGTAGCGGGTGCCGGGCCGCAGGTTGCGGACCGTGAACGAGGTGCCGGCGGTCTCGCCGAGCTGCTCGGTGACGGCGCCGTGCTGGCGGTGGATCTCGTACTTGGCGACAGGGCGGGCGCCGGGCGCGGCCCGCGGCCAGGTGATGGTGGCGGCGGTGTCCGTCACCCCGCCGGCGACCGGCTGGCCTGGCGCACCGGGGCCGGGCCTGGGGGCGTCCGGGCGCAGGATGACCGTGGTGAGCGAGAGCGGCGGCAGCAGGCGGCTGCCGGCGGTGCCGCCGGTCTCCGTGCTGATGGCGGTGGCGCCGTTGGTGTGGGTGAGCACGGTGGGGGCGCCGGAGGCGGGGGTGAAGCCGGCGTAGTCGAGCGTGGCGGCGTACGAGGTGTCGCGCGAGCTGTTGATCAGCATGACCGCCAGGTTGCCGTCGGGACGGCGGGCGGCGTGCGCGGAGACCGCGGGCTGGTCGGTCGCCGCCCGGACGAACTGGTCACCGGGCCGGGCGAACCTGCCGACCATCTGCAGCGCGTAGTAGGGCGCGAACGGGGTGTTGAGCGCGGGCTCGCACACCGAGCCGTCGGACGTGCAGACCCCGCTCGACAGCAGGCCGAAGTCGCCGTAGTCGGTGTGCCCCTCCACCTCGGTCACGGCGCCGATGCCGTTGTGCACGTTCCACCAGTCGACCGAGAACACGCCGTTGGCCAGCAACGTCGCGTAGGCGTCGGCGGCGGCCAGGGCGCCCGGCTGGGTGTTGGTGCCGTTGCTGCTCGATCCGGTGTTGAACTCGGTCATCGCGATGCCGATCCGCTCGGAGCCGGCGCCGACGTGCCGGGCGATCTGCTCGCGGGTGAGCTGGACCATGTCGGGGACGTGGCCCGTACGGTCGAGGGCGCCCGGATACCAGTGCAGGATGACAAAGTCGATCTTGTGGCCGGCGGCCGACAGGACGACCTCGTTCCAGCTTCCCTCGTCGCCCTCGGCCACGATCGCGTCGGGCCAGTTGGCGGGCGTCGTCAGCACCGCGCCGATCTTGATCGACGGGTCGGCCGCCTTCATCGCGTCGGCGTAGGCGACGACGTGGCGGGCGTACTCGGCCGGGCTCTTGTCGGGGTGGTCGTCGGCCTCCCAGGCCGCGCCGTAATGGCCGTTGCCGTAGTTCTCGTTGCCGATCTCCCAGTACTTGACGCCGTAGCCCTTGGTGACGTTGGCGTACCTGACCCAGGCGGCGGCCTCCTCGGCCGTGCCGGTGCCGTAGTTGGCGGTCACCATCGCGCGGGCCCCGGTGCGGCGCACGCCGGCCATGAAGGTGTCGAAGTCGGTGTTCGGGGCGACGTAACCGCCGGGGGCGGTGTGGTCGGCCCAGTGGTAGATGTCGGAGTACGAGCCGCCGGGGTAGCGCAGCAGCCGCACGCCCGCCGCCTTGAGCAGGTCCGCGGTCGCGTTCGTCCCCAGGTTGGTGTCCCAGATGGCGTGGTTGGTGCCGATACCGGTCTCGGGTACGGCAGCGAGCGCGGCTCGGGTGTTGACGGTCACGTCGACCGGGGAGGCCTCCTGGGCATGGGCGGCAGGGATGTTCAGCGCGGCCAGCGTCAGCACGATCGCGGACGCGGCGCGGAGCAGGGTTCTCGGCATCGGTGCACCTCGCCGTGGGCAGTGGTCCTCACTCGACGCCTCCTCCTGACCAGGAGACAGGCATGATCATGTGTGCCGGACGGCCCGTTCGTCAAACACCGGTGAAACTTTCACCCCGGGGTTCGGACGGCCGGGCGCATCAACCGATCGGTGGATTTCCGGGTCATCCGGATCCGCGGCGGATCATGGCCGGCGGGTCGATTCGCCGGAGGCGCCGGACGACGAGGCTTGAGCCATGGCAGTCATCGAAGTCACCGGCCTCCGCAAGTCGTACGGAGAGCTGCAGGTTCTGGACGGGGTGTCGTTCTCCGTGGAGGAGGGCGAGATCTTCGGCATCCTCGGCCCCAACGGCGCCGGCAAGACCACGGCCGTGGAGTGCGTGGAGGGCCTGCGGCGGCCCGACGGCGGGACGATCAGCGTGCTGGGCCTCGACCCCGTGAAGGACGAGCGGCGGCTGCGCGAGGTCGTCGGCGTGCAGCTCCAGCACACGCAGCTGCCGGAGAACATCAAGGTGTGGGAGGCCCTGGACCTCTACGCCTCCTTCTACGCCCGGCCGCGCGACTGGCGCGAGCTGATGACCGAGTGGGGGCTCGACGACAAGCGCGACGCCCGGTTCGGGAAGCTGTCGGGCGGCCAGAAGCAGCGCCTGTTCATCGCCCTGGCCCTGGTCGGCAACCCGCGGGTGGCCTTCCTCGACGAGCTGACCACCGGCCTGGACCCGCAGGCCCGCCGCGCCACCTGGGAGCTGATCAAGAAGGTCCGCGCGGGCGGCGTGACGGTGGTGCTGGTCAGCCACTTCATGGACGAGGTCGAGGAGCTGTGCGACCGGGTGGCCGTCTTCGACCGCGGCCGCGTGGTCGCCATCGACACCCCTGCGGGGTTGATCAACGGGGTCGACGCCGAGCACCGGATGAGCTTCACGCTGATGGGCGGCGAGGCGGCCGGGCTGGAGACCCTGCCCGGCGTGACCGGGGTGAGCAGGACCGGCGACCGGGTGGTCGTCACCGGCCGGGCCGACTTCGCCACCGCGGTCACCGCCCACCTCGCCCGTCACCACGTCCTCGTCAGCGACCTGCGCATCGACAAGCGCACCCTCGACGACGCGTTCATCGCCCTGACCGGCCGTTCCATCGGCATCTGAGGAGTACCTTCCATGACCAAGCTCGCCTTCGTCGAACTGAAGCTGCTGGCCCGGGAGCCCGGGGCGGTGTTCTCGCTGCTCATCCCGCTGTTCATCCTGGTGGTCTTCGGCAGCTCGATCGAGCCGGGTGACACCGTCCTGGTGCCGATGGCGCTGGCCATCGCGGTGGGGCTGGTCGGCCTGTACATGCTGCCGACCACCATGGCCACCTACCGCGAGCGGGGCATCCTGCGGCGGCTGTCGGCCACGCCGGTGCGCCCGGTGAGCATGCTGGTGGTGCAGCTGATCCTGCAGCTCGTGCTCGCGGTGGCCGCCTGCGGCCTGTTGCTGGCCGTGGCCGGTGGCCTGCTGGGCGCCCAGCTGCCGTCCCGGTGGCCGGCGGTCGCGCTGACCTTCCTGCTCGGCACCGGGTCGATGTTCGCCGTCGGGCTGCTCATCGCGGCCCTGGCCAAGAACGGGCGGACCGCCAACGGCATCGGTGTGCTGCTGTACTTCCCGATGGCCTTCCTCGCCGGGCTGATGCAGCCCATCGACCAGATGCCCGATATCTTGGCCGTTGTTGGCGAATACACCCCCCTGGGCGCTTTCCGGCAGAGCCTGCAGCAGGTCTGGGCCGGCGGCGCCGCCGATCCGCTGCCGCTGGCGGTGATGGCCGTGTACACGCTGGCCATCAGTATCGTCGCGGCCAGGTTCTTCCGCTGGGAGTGAGACATGACGGCGCAGCTCGACAGGTGGGAGAGCCTGCTGGAGCGCCAGCTCGCGGCCGCGCCGTACGTCCTGCTGGCGGTCTCCACGGTGCTCGCGCTGATCGCGGAGAACGGGAGCGACCGGCCGTGGCTGACCGTGGCGCTGGCCGCGCTGGCCGCCGCCTGGATCCGGCTGGTGCCGCGGGGCGTCGCCCACGTGATCGGGCTGATCGTGATGATCGGAGTGCTCTGCACGCAGGCGGTGTGGTTCGCCAGCTTCTTCGCCTTCATCGGCTACCTGCACGCCTGGCGTGACCTGAAGGGCCCGTGGCGGATCGCCGGGGTGACCGCCACGGCCGCCATCAGCGTCACGGCCTTCTTCGGCGGGCCGCCCGATGTCGCGTCCGAGATCCTCGCCTACCTGTTCCTCACCGCCGGCATCGTGGCCGGGGTCGCCCTGTTCAGCTTCGTCGGCGAGATCACCGCCGCGCGCAGCGCCGAGCGCAAGCAGATGATCGCCCGGCTGGAGGAGGCCGCGCAGGAGAACGCGGGCCTGCACGCCCAGCTGCTGGTCCAGGCGCGGGAGGCGGGCATGCTGGACGAGCGGCAGCGGATGGCCGCGGAGATCCACGACACCCTCGCCCAAGGCCTGACCGGCATCATCACCCAACTCCAGGCGGCGCACCAGGCCGACGACTGGCGGCGCAACGTGGACAACGCGATCCGGCTGGCGCGCGAGAGCCTCGCCGAGGCCCGGCGCTCCGTGCACGCCGTCGGCCCCGGCCAGCTCGACGCGGCCCCGCTGCCCGAGGCGCTGACCGAGGTCGTGGACCGGTGGAGCGAGCTCAACGGGGTGCGCGCCGGCTTCACCACCACCGGCACGGCCCGCCCCCTGCACCCCGAGGTGGAGGAGACCCTGCTCCGCACCGCCCAGGAGGCCCTGGCCAACGTGGCCAAGCACGCGGGCGCGTCCCGGGTGGGGCTGACGCTCTCGTACATGGAGGACCTGGTGACACTTGATGTGCGCGACGACGGCGCGGGCTTCGATCCCGAGCGCGTACGGGACGGCGGCGGTTTCGGGCTGACCTCGATGCGCAAGCGCGTCAGCCGCCTGGCGGGAACCCTGGAGATCGAGAGCGAGCCCGGCGGCGGCACCGCGATCTCCGCGAGCGTGCCGGCGGTGGCCCGTGACTGAGCGCCCGATCCGGCTGCTGATCGCCGACGACCATCCCATCGTGCGCGACGGCATCCGCGGCATGTTCGCCGGCGACCCGGGCTTCGAGGTGCTCGCCGAGGCCGGGGACGGCGCCCGCGCCGTGGAGCTGGCCCGGGCGCTGGAGCCCGACGTGATCCTCATGGACCTGCGGATGCCGGGGACGGACGGCGTCACCGCCATCAAGGAGCTGGCCAGGCTCGGGATCACGTCGCGCGTGCTCGTCCTGACCACGTACGACACCGACAAGGACGTGCTGCCCGCCATCGAGGCGGGCGCCACCGGCTATCTGCTCAAGGACACCCAGCGCGACGACCTGGTCAGGGCGGTGCGCACGGCCGCCCGTGGCGAGTCGGTGCTCTCCCCCTCGGTCGCCACCCGCCTGCTCGGGCAGGTGCGCACGCCGGCCGACCCGCTGAGCGCCCGCGAGCTGGAGGTCCTGGACCTGATCGCGCAGGGCACGACCAACCGCGAGGTGGCCGCCCGCCTGTTCGTCAGCGAGGCCACGGTCAAGACCCACCTGCTGCACATCTACGCCAAGCTCGGCGTCAACGACCGCGCGGCGGCCGTCGCCGTCGCCTTCCGGCGCGGCCTGATCGGCTGACGGGCGGTCAGAGCCCCGCTTCGCGGGCGCGCAGGATGGCCTGGGCGCGGTCGGCCACCTGGAGTTTGGCGAAGACGGCCGGGACGTGGTTGCGCACCGTCTTCTGGCTCAGCCCGAGCCGGTCGTCGAGTGGCGCGGCAGGCAGCCGGTGCCCGCCTGAGCCGTCAGAGCGGGAACCATCCGTTGCCGCCGTACCAGTGGCCGCCGTCGCGCAGGTGGCGGACGATGACGTGCTCCAGCGTGGTGCGCGGGGACAGCGCGTCCACCGGCAGGGCGGGGTCGCCGAAGACGAACTCGATCGGCCCCTCGTCGTACGGCTCCTGTTGGGGGTAGCCGGGGCGGAAGCGGCGCTGGAAAGCGACGATGTTGGAGCTCGCCGGCAGGTGGTCGGCGAGCTGGGGGTCGAGCAGCCAGGAGAAGCAGGTGGCGACGGTGTAGTGCTCGTCGGGGAAGTGGCGTGGGAAGAAGGCGTGGGCGCGGGCCAGCGAGTCGTCGACGGCGGCGGGCGTCAACGGGCCGGAGAAGTCGGGGATGTGCAGGTTCAGCGAGGGGGAGCCCGGCCCGGCGGGCAGGACGCCCGCGACGGCCGTCCCCATGCGGGTGCCCAGGGTGGCGCGCTGGAACTGCAGCCGGCCCAGCTGGTAGAGCTCGCCGCGGAAGTGCAGCTTGATCCAGAAGGGCTGGATCACCCCGCCCACGCCGTGCCGCCTGCGGTGGACGGCGACATTGCGGCCGAGGTCGGCCAGGGTGTGCCGGGAGACGTCGGCAGGGACGCCGCGCTCGCGGTGGTAGGCGCGCACGTACGGCAGCGTCGCGACGAAGGCGAACAGGTGCAGATAGCGGCCGGCCGCGCCCAGCCCGGCGGGCAGGTACGGCAGGTCGAAGGGATCCTCGATGGCCCCCACGCCGCGCACCAGCAGCCGGGCGCAGCGTTCCAGCAGCCACCACAGCTCCGGGTCGGCCCGGAACGTCCCGGCCAGCGCGAGGATCTCGTTGACCTCCTCGTGCGGCACGCCCAGGTCGAGCAGGGTGAGGGCGTCCGGCAGGACGATCTCGACGTCCGGCGAGTCGTCGGCCGCCAGGCCGGCGACCCAGGCGGCGGTCCGGTCGTCGGCGCGGAGCAGGTCAAGGGCACTTCCCACAGCGGCTCTCCTTCACGGGAGTGTCAGTCGCAGGTTGACCGCGCGGACCAGGTCTTCCGACAGCTTCATGACCTCCCGGTCGTAGGTGAGCAGGCCGTTCAGCTCGTCCTCGACGTCGGACAGCTGGGTGTAGACGGTGGCGCTCAGGCCGCGCGGGATGGCCGGGACGATCTGGTCGGCGTGCAGCCGGGCGAAGGCGGCGCCCAGCCGGTCGGAGGTGTCGTAGCGCCGGTAGCCGAAGGTGCGGTCGTTGAAGGTGTGGCCGTCGACGCGCAGACTGTAGCCCCCGTACTCCGACAGCACGAGCACCCGGCGGTCGCGGCGGCGCGGCACGCGGAAGCGGCGGAAGTAGACGTGCAGGCTCCGCAGGTCGCCCGCGCCCTGGTCGTGCCAGCCGCTGGCGTGGTCGACGGTCCTGGTGGGGTCGAGCGCGGCCACCTCCGCCGCGACCCGGGCCGCGTCGAACTGGCCCCAGCCCTCGTTGAACGGCACCCAGACGGCGATGCTCACCACGTTGCGCAGGAGTTCCACCGTCTCGCGCAGCTCGGCGCGGAACCGCTCCCGGTGCGCCCGGCCGAACCAGCGGTCGGGCAGGTGGAACGGGACGACCGCCGGAGCGGTGACGACCAGCGGGTGATAGCGGCCGCCGGCGTTGACCATGTCCTGCCAGACGAGCATGCCGAGCCGGTCGCAGTGGTGGTACCAGCGCAGCGGCTCGATCTTGATGTGCTTGCGCAGCATGGTGAAGCCGAGCCGCTTCATGGTGACGATGTCGTGCACCATCGCCTCGTCGGAGGGCGGCGTGTAGAGGCCGTCGGGCCAGTAGCCCTGGTCGAGCACCCCGGCGTGGAAGTACGGCCGGCCGTTGAGCAGCAGCCGGGGCACCCCGTCCGGGTCCGTCCCCACCCCGAACGAGCGCATGCCCACGTAACTCCGCACCCGGTCGGCGCCCAGTTCCACCGTGACGTCGTACAGGAAGGGGTCCTCCGGGCTCCATGGCCGCACGTCCGGGATCGGCACCCGGACCGGCCGCCCGGCCGGGACGGTGGCGCGGGCGACGACGGACCCGGCGGCGAGGATCTCGACGCCCGCCTCCCCCGCGGCGGCGTGCACGGTCACCTCGACGCAGGAGTCGGCCAGGTGCGGGGTGAGGGTGAGCCGCTCGACGTGCACGTCGGGCACGCGTTCGGCCCACACGGTCTGCCAGATGCCGGACTGCGGGGTGTACCAGATGCCGCCGCGCCGCAGCTTCTGCTTGCCGCGCGCGTGGTGGCCGGTGTCGGTGTCGTCGCGCACCGCGACGGTCAGCACGTTCCCGCCGTCGCGCAGGGCGTCGGTGACGTCGCAGCTGAACGGGAGGTAGCCGCCGGTGTGGCGGCCGACCTCGACGCCGTTGAGCAGCACCCGGCAGGTCTGGTCGACCGCGCCGAAGTGCAGCAGGACCCGGCCGCCGGTGCCGTCTGGCGGGGTGAGGTCGCGCCGGTACCAGAGGGTCTGGCCTGGCATGAGCTGCCGGCCGACGCCGGACAGCGGCGCCTCGGGCGAGAACGGCACCACGATCCGCCCGTCGTACGTCCCGGGCTCCCGCTCGTCGCCGGTGATGGCGTAGTCCCACCGGCCGTTGAGGTTGAGGTAGCTGTCACGGACGAGCTGGGGCCTGGGGTACTCGGGCAGGACCGCGTCGGGGTCGAGCGCCTTGCCCCAGCGGGTGAACGTGCTCATACGATCTCTCTCTTGCGCAGCGCCCTGACGGGGACGGCGACCAGCAGCAGCACCGCCGCGGCGGCCAGGAAGACGGCGGGCGTGGGCACCTGCTTCAGCACGCCCAGGTCCTCGTAGTAGGCGTCCGCGCCCCGGATGACGAGCGCCCCGATGAAGGGCCCGGCCAGCATCGGGACGAGGATCGCGAACACCATCCGCAACCCCTGGACGTGTCCGGCGCGCTCGGGCGGTGTGTGGTCGCGGACCAGCGCGCCGATGGTCGCGGCGACCAGCATGAAGCCGGACATCAGCACCAGCCCGGCCGCGATGACCGGGACCAGGCCGCGCGCCGGCCACATCGCCAGCAGCCCGACGGCGTAGACGCCGAGTGCGGGCAGCAGGAAACGGCCCTTGCCGACGCGGTCGATCAGCCGGCCGCACCCCACGGTGACCGCGGACGCGCCGGTCAGCACCACGCCGAGGACGACCGCGTACGCCTCGATCTGCAGATAGCGCTGGATGTAGATGATCAGGTACGGGAGGAACACCTGCGTGGAGACGCCCCACACCGCCCACGCCGCCAGCAGCAGGTAGAGGGCGGGATTGGCGCGCATCGCGCCGGGGCGCAGGCCGTGGAAGACCGCGTCCAGGGCGCCGCCGCGCGCCCGGGGCAGGGCGGGCCGGTCGCGGACGAGGAACCACGCCACCACCCCGACCACGGTGATGACCGACCCGACCAGCAGGAAGAACTCCCGCCACTGCCCGGCCCGGGTGAGCGGGTCGAGGGCGCCGAAGACGGCCAGCATCGACACCAGCGGCATGATCGCCAGGACGGACTCCACCCGGCCCCGGTTGGCCGGCCGGGTCACGTCGGTGACCCACGCCTGGAAGGCGGCGTCGTTCGCGCCCGAGCCGAGGAACGACATGACGCAGTCGAGCACGATCACGGTGATCATGGCGAGCAGCGCGGCGTTCGCGGCCGGCGCGAGGTTCGCCACGGTGTCCACCGAGACCAGCCCGAACGCCGCCGTGGACAGCCCCCACAGGACGTAACCGGCGGCGACGAACACCCGGCGCCGGCCGGTGCGGTCGGACAGCGCGCCGACCAGCAGCGTCGCGAGCGTGGCGGTGAACGCGCTGGCGGCGACCATCGTGGCGATGGCGGTGGGGTCGTCGGTGATCGTGTCGTACAGGAACACGTTGAGGTACATGTTCTCGACGGTCCAGGCGACCTGCCCGACGAAGCCGAGCACGATCATCGCCGTCCAGTGGCGGGGGCCCAGCCTGGTGGGGACTGCTGTGGTCACGCGCGACAGCGTATAGCTATCAACCAGGACAAAACGCCGCCGGTCAGATTCGTCCAAGAAAGATCGCCGCGGGTCCCGTACGGTCGGCTCCGTGGACGTCGACCATCTGATCGTCGGGGCGGGGACGGCGGGATGCGTGCTGGCCGCGCGGCTGTCCGAGGACCCCGGCCGGCGGGTGCTGCTGCTGGAGGCGGGGCCCGACCGGACCGGGGACGGCGCGTACGACTGCGGGCTGCGCGCCGAGGTCACCGGCGGGCGGGTGGAAGGGCTCGCCAGGGGCAAGGTGGTCGGCGGGTCGGCCGAGGTCAACGGCATGGGGGCGGTGCGGGCGCCGGTGCGCGACTTCGCCGCCTGGGCCGGGCTCGGGCTGCCCGCGTGGGCGTGGGACCGGGTGCTGGAGTCGTACCGCAGGGTCGAGACGGACCTGCAGTTCGGCGACCGGCCCTACCACGGCGCCGACGGGCCCGTGCCGATCACGCGTGATCCGGTCGAGCGGTGGATCGAGCCGGTGCGCGGGCTGGTGGAGGCGGTGATGGCCGCAGGTCACCCGTACCAGGACGACATGAACGCGCCCGGCGCGTCCGGCATCGGGCCGTACCCGCACAACAGGCGCGGGACCGCGCGCATGTCGACGGCGGTCACGCACCTCGCGCCCGCCCGCGCCCGCGAGAACCTGACGGTGCGCACGGACCTCACCGTCGAGCGGGTCGTGGTCCGCGACGGGCGGGCGCGCGGGGTGCTGGCGGGCGGGGAGACGATCGCGGCGCGCGAGGTCATCCTGGCGGCGGGGACGCCGCTGACGCCCGCGCTGCTGCTCCGCTCGGGCATCGGTCCCGCCGGCGAGCTGCGGGCGGCGGGCGTGGACGTGCTCGCCGACCTGCCCGGGGTCGGGCGGCGGCTGTACGACCAGCCGGGCGCGGTGATCCCCTGCCTGCCGGCGCCGGGCACGGTGCCGGCGGACGCGCCGATGACCCAGGTCATCGCGCGGCTGGCGGCGATCCCCGGGCACGCCGAGGACGAGGGCTTCTACCTGTGCCCGTTCGCGGGGCCGCCGCCGGACGGCGGGCCGGTGCTGGTCGCCATCATGATCGGCGACCTCGCTCCGGCCTCGCGCGGCAGCGTCACGCTCGCCGGGTCCGGGATACGCGTCGACCTGGGCTTCTACTCGGCCCCCGGCGATCTCGCCAGGATGCGCGACGCCTACCGGCACGCCTGGTCGATCGCCGGGCACGACGCGTTCGCCAGGACCGTGACCGGGTTCGCGGGCGTGGACGCGGCGGTGGTCGCCGACGACGAGCGGCTCGACGGGCTGCTGCGCGAAATGACGTTCAGCCGCCTGGCGGTCCTCGGGGGCGCGGCCATGGGGCCGGACGACGACCCCGAGGCCGTGGTCGGGCAGGACTGCCGGGTGCGCGGCGTCGACGGGCTGCGGATCGCCGACCTGTCGATCGTGCCCGTGCCGCTGCGGGCCCCGACGGCGCTGGACGCCATGATGATCGGCGAGCACGCGGCGGCGCTGATCGCCGCCGGCGCCGGGCGGACCCCCTGAGAGGTCCGCCCGGCACGCCCCGCGTCAGTAACGGAGCTTGCGCAGGTAGCGGTAGCCGACTTCGGAGGTCTGGCGCGGCGTCACGTCAGGGGTGTCGTTCTCCACGATGTACTCCTTGACGGTGTGCGCGTCGAACACCCGCCGGAAGTTGATCGTCCCGGTGCCCAGGTCGGCCATGTCGCCGTCGAGGTGCCGGTCCTTGACGTGATACTGCAGCACCCGCTGCGGCGCCCGCCGGATGACGTCGATCGCGAACCGCTCCGGGTCGCGGACGCCGCGGTCGACGCCGCCGGTCACCGCCCAGTAGATGTCGATCTCCAGGTGGACCAGGCGCGGGTCGAGCTCGGAGGTGAGCACGTCCCACGGGGTCCGGCCGCCGCCGAGGTCGATGGTGAACTCGTGGGCGTGGTTGTGGTACCCGTACCGCAGCCCCGCCTTGCGGGCGGCCAGCGCCTCGACGTTCATCCGCTCGGCCCAGGCCTTCCACTGGTCCAGGCTGTCGGAGTTCAGGTACGGGACGACCATGTAGGACTGGCCGAGGGTCAGCGCGTTCTCGATCTTGGTTTCCAGGGCGGCGTCGTCGGGGCTGATGCCGTCGTGGCTGGAGGTCGCGTGGATGCCGAGCCCGTCGAGGAACTCGCGGAGCTGCTTCGCCGTCCGCCCGAAGTAGCCGAGGGCGACCTCGATCCGCGGGTAGCCGATCTCGGCGAGATAGGCGAGGGTGGCGTCGTAGTTCTGCGCGAGATCGTCGCGTACGGTCCAGAGCTGCATGCTGATCTGGCCCGGCGGGATGCGGTGGCGTCCCTTGCCCGGGTGGTGCGGGTTCGCGCCGGCGGCGGGAGAGGTGGCGGCGAACGCCGCCGCGCCGAGGCCGAGCCCGGCCGCGAGCAGCGACCGTCGGCTGGGGCCGTAGCCGTAGCACATGGTGGATCTCCTAACGGGTGGGCTGCAGGACGACCTGGTCGGTCCCGGTCAGCTCGGGGAGGTCGCCGGTGCCGGGGTCGGTGTAGCTCGCCACGAACACCCCGGTGAGGTCGTCGTTCTCCGGGTCGTGGCCGCCCGGCTCGGTGGTCTGGATGGAGCCGACGCAGCCGCGGGCCGTGGTCTGCGGGTGGCCGTGGTCGTCGTGGCCGAGGATGTAGTCGACCGTCACGTTCGCGCAGTCGACCGGCTGGTCGTCGGTGACCCGCACCTCGAACTCGACCACGTCGCCGAAGCTGAACGGATCGCCCTCGGCCGGGCGGAGGATCTCCACGACCGGGGTGTCGTTGCCCACCACGATCCGCACCGACGTCGAGGCCGACCTGCCGCTCGGGTCGCTGACCCGGAGGGTGGCGTTGTAGAGGCCGTTCTCGGTGAAGGTGTACGACGCCTCGGGGCTGCGGGAGTCCACCCTGCCGTCGGCGTCGAAGTCCCACGCGTACCGGAGCCTGTCACCGTCGGCGTCGGTGGTGCCGGCGCTGGTGAACTGGACGGTGAGCGGCGCGAGGCCCGCGGTCACCGACGCGGCGGCGGCCGGGACGGGGGTGTGGTTGCCGGTGTTGCCGATGTAGTCGATGCGGGCGAGCTGGGCGTCGGGGTTCTCCGAGAAGAAGCCGTCGCCGTACTCCAGCACGTAGAGCGCGCCGTCGGGGCCGAACTCCATGTCCATCGGGTTGTCGAAGACGACGGAGGGGAGCACGTCCTCGATCCGCCCGTCCCGGTGGAACGCCTTGACGTAGTCGCGGGTCCACTCGTAGAACAGCGGGACGCCGTCGTAGTAGCGCGGCCAGCCCACGGCGTCGCGGCCGCGCGTGTCACGCGGGTCGAAGTCGTAGGCGGGGCCGGCCATCGGCCCGATGCCGCCGGTGCCCAGCTCGGGGAACTCCGGCGACAGCCCGTAGGAGTACCAGACGTCCGGCTGGACGACGGGCGGCAGCTCGCGCCGGCCGGTGTTGTGCGGCGACTCGTTGACGGGCGCGGCGCAGTCGAACACCGCGCCGGACGCCCCGGTCGCGAAGTCGTAGTCGGTGTACGGGAGCCGCGCCGTCGCGCAGTAGGGCCAGCCGTAGTTGCCCGCCCTGCGGATGATCGTCCACTTGCCGGTTCCGGCCGGGCCGCGCGCGGGGTCGGCCACCCGCTGGTCGGGCGAGTAGTCGGCGACGTAGAGGTCGCCGTTGCGCCGGTTCAGCTCGATGCGGAACGGGTTGCGCAGGCCCATCGCGTAGATCTCGGGCCGGGTCTTCGGGGTGCCGCGGCGGAAGAGGTTGCCGCTGGGGATCGAGTAGGACCCGTTGTCGTTCACCTTGATGCGCAGGATCTTGCCGCGCAGGTCGTTGGTGTTGCCGGAGCTGCGCTGGGCGTCGAACGCCGGGTTCCGGTCCGGCCGCTCGTCGATCGGGGTGAAGCCGTCGGAGAAGAACGGGTTGGTGTCGTCGCCGGTCGACAGGTAGAGGTTGCCTTTGGCGTCGAAGACGATGTCGCCGCCGACGTGGCAGCAGATGCCGCGGTCCACCGGCACGTCGAGGATGCGCTGCTCGCTGCGCAGGTCGATCCTGGCGCCGGCGAAGCGGAAGCGTGACAGCCGGATCAGGCCCTTGAACGGCGCGAAGTCGGCGGGGGTGCCGGTGAAGGGGGCGTCGCCCTCGTTCACGTCCGGCGTCGCGGGGTCGTCGACCGGGGTGTCGAGCGGCGGGGAGTAGTAGAGGTAGACCCAGTCGTCCTTCTTGGATCCGTGCCCGAAGCCCGGGCTGAGGGCGATGCTCTGCAGGCCCTCCTCGTCATGCTGGTACACGTCGAGTTCGGCGGCCAGTGTGTTGAGCCCGGTCTTCGGGTCGTGTAACCAGACCTCGCCTTTCCTGGTCGTGTGGAGCACCCTGGAATCGGGCAGCACCGCCAGGTCCATGGGCTCGCCGGGATGGTCGTTGAGCGTGACCTTCTGGAACCGGTCGTCGGGGGGCGGGGCGCTGGCGGTCTCCGTGGCCTGGGCGGCCGCGGCCGGCATGAGGATCGCCGCAGCAGTCATGGCCGCGATCGCGGTTCTCGCTCTCATGCCTCTCCCTTCGGTCAACGTGAGGGATAAATGGGAGCAAATCAACGTGAATGTAACCCGGGTTACGCCGACCGAGGAGGGCCTAATCGCGGAAGCATGACCGACTTTCGCGTCTGATTGGACAAAGTGGGTGATCGACGACCTCCTGCCATACCCGTACGCGATCGCCTTGAGCGGGATGGCGGGGCCCGTGCGTACCTCATGACGGCAGATTCCGGTCTTCGGGAGGTACGTCATGCACCGCAGAGTCGCCCTGATCTCCGCCGCCGCGCTCGCCGTCGCGGGCGCGCTCGTCCCCGCCGCCCAGGCCCAGGCGACCGGTACGGCCGATCACCGGCCCGTCCGGTGGGCCGGCGCGGACTCGTGGTCGGAGCGCAGGACCGTCTCGCAGTACTGGACCACGCAGCGGATGCTGGCCGCGCAGCCGATGGACACCATGGCGGCCCCCCGCCGCGCAGCCCGGTCGAGCGGCCCCACCAGAGGCGAGCCGTGGTCGGCCAGGGGCACGTCGGGGCAGCGGAGCGGGTGGCGGTCCCAGGGCACGCCCGACTCGGCCCGCGACGGCGTCACCCGCCAGGCGGCTATCCCGAACAGCCGCGGCCTGCGCTGGACCGACGGCGGGGCCGTCGTGCGCACCAGCGGGCGGCTGTTCTTCACCACCGCCGACGGCGCCAACGCCTCCTGCTCCGGGACCGCCGTGACCAGCGCGAACGAGAGCGTCGTGATGACCGCCGGGCACTGCGTGAAGCTGAACGGGGCCGCGCACCGCAACGTGGCGTTCGTGCCGGGCTTCGACAACGGCCGGCGGCCGTTCGGCACCTGGGTGGCGACCAGGCTGCTCACCACCCAGCAGTGGAACGCCCGCGAGGACATCAACTTCGACATCGCCGCGGCCGTGGTCGCGCCGCTGCAGGGCCGCACGCTCACCGACGTCGTGGGCGGGCAGGGGGTGGCGTTCAACCAGGCGAGGCAGCAGCAGATGTTCGCGTTCGGCTACCCGGCGGCCGCGCCGTTCGACGGGTCGGACCTGATCTACTGCAGCGGCCGGGCGTTCAACGACCCGGTGGCGACCCGGGGCCAGGGGGTGCGCTGCAACATGACCGGCGGGTCCAGCGGCGGCGCCTGGTTCCTCGGGTTCAACGCGGCGACCGGGGTCGGCATGCTGAACTCGGTCAACAGCTTCACGTACGACTTCGCGCCCGGCTTCATGTTCGGCCCGTTCTTCGGTGACGAGGCGATGGAGGTGTACCAGGCCGCGCAGCGCACCGAAGCGCTCTGAGAGCGGCTGGTGGAAAAGGGAGGGGCGCGGCGCTACGTTGAATCGGCGTATCCACATGGATTCCGGCGACCCGACGTATGAGGAGAAATGCGGATGACCGGCGAACCCCCTCCCTCCGGCCCCCGAATCGACACCACCGTCCCGCACGCCGCGCGGATGTGGAATTACTGGCTCGGCGGCAAGGACTACTACGACGTCGATCGTGAGGCAGGAGACCAGTTCAGTCAGGCATTTCCGGACATTGTGCAGATCGCCCGACTATCTCGTCACTTGATCGCCCGTATCGTGCGTTATCTGGTCAATGAGGCAGGTGTCCGTCAATTTCTTGATGTCGGGACAGGACTGCCCACCGTGGACAACACCCACGAAGTCGCCCAGCGGGCCGATCCCACCTGCCGCGTGGTGTACGTCGACAACGACCCGCTGGTGCTGACCCACGCCCGCGCCCTCCTGGTGGGCACGCCGGAAGGCGCCACCGACTACGTCGAGGCCGACCTGCGCGACCCCGAGGCGATCATCACCGCCGCGGCCAAGACGCTGGACCTCACGCAGCCCGTGGCGCTGATGCTCATGGGCGTCGTGGGCTTCGTGGGCGACGACGAGGGCGCGCACGCGCTCGTCGCCAGGCTGATGGACGCGCTGCCGCCCGGCAGCTACCTGGCCCTGTGGGACGGCGTGAACGTCGTCACCGGCGAGGCTCTCGACCAGGCCCAGGAGGAGCACAACGAGGGCGAGGGCGTCCCGTACACCCTCCGTACGCGCGAGCGCTTCACCGCGTTCTTCGACGGCTTGGAGCCGGTCGAGCCGGGGTTCGTGTCGATCCCGTTCTGGCGGCCCGACCCGGATCCGCTGGCCGAGCACAAGGAGGTCGACGCGCTGGTCGGCGTCGCGCGCAAGCCGTAGCCCTACAGCTCGTCCATGATCTCGCGCAGGATCCGGGGGGTGTCCTTGGGCGGCGGCGCGTGCACGCTCAGCTCGTCCAGCAGCCGGCGGTACGGGCGCACCTCCGTGTCCTTCGTGAGGTACTGCGCCCCGGCGAGCTGTTCGAGGTAGACGATGTCGTCCAGCTCGGCCTGGGGGAAGCGCAGCAGGGTGACCGGGCCGATGCCGCCGACCGCGACCTCCACGCTGAACGGCAGCACCTGTAGCGCGACGTGCTTCAGCCCGGCCATCTCGATCAGGTGGCCGAGCTGGGCGCGCATCACGTCACGCCCGCCGGCCATGCGGCGCAGCGCCCCCTCGTCCACGATGGCCCAGAGCCTGCGGCCGGACGCGCCCAGGAACTCCTGCCGGCGCATCCGCAGCTCGACCCGCTGCTCGATCCGCTCACGGCTCTCGCCGCAGTGGCCTCGCGCGATGACCGCGCGGGCGTACTCCTCGGTCTGGAGCAGGCCGGGGACGTACTGGATCTCGTGCGTACGGATCAGCTCCGCGTCGTGCTCCAGCCCGAGGAACTCCTCGAACCAGTCGGGGACCAGGTCGCGGTAGTCCTGCCACCAGCCGGGCTGGTTGGCCTGCTCGGCCAGGAGAAGCAGCGGCGCGCGCTCGGCCCGGCCGACGACGCCGTAGAGAGTGAGCAGATCCTCCACGTCACGCATCTTGAAGCTGCAGCGCCCGCCCTCCATCCGGCTGATCTTGGAGTGCGACCCGCGGATGGCGTACGCGGCCTGCTCACGGGTGACCTTCTTGGCCTCACGCAGGCTGCGCAGATGTGTGCCTACCAGAATTCGCAATGCGGTCGGTCCGGCCCGCTGGATATCCCCGCCCGAAATTCCGGTCAGACCTCTCACTTCACGAGAAGTCGACATATTGTCTCCCCACACCCTCGCCGGCCCACCCCTGACCCGGCTTGCTTGCCAATCCTGCCACGTTGATTGTCGTAATCACCACAAATGACGACGACCCGTGAACTCACCGTCATCACACTGGTACGGAAAAAGCGGTATCAGAACCCGGGAACGGACAGGTCAGCTGACCCATGCGCCCGGGAACGGGGGCGGACGAAGCTTCAGGTGTTCCGAAAAGCCGGTGACCACCACCGGGCGTTCCAGAAAGGGACCACCATGAAGCACCTGCTCGCCGCCGCCGGATTCGTCATCACGATGGCCGCCGCACCCCTCGCCGCCTCGGCCGCCGCCGACCACCTGCCGATCCACCGGGGCAAGTTCCTCTTCCACAGCGACTGCATCACCGCAGGCCAGCAGGGCATCGACCGCGGCCACTGGTCGCGCTACCAGTGCGCCGAAGGCTGGCTGTGGAACCTGTGGACCGACCGGTGACCTGCCGGCTGGGCTCGGGATGGCGTCCCCCCGGTCATCCCGAGCCCAGCCCGGCGTCCCGCGCCCGGGCGATCGCCGCCGCCCTGTCGTGCACCCGGAGCTTGGCGAAGATCGAACCCACGTGGTTGCGCACGGTCTTGTCCGTGACGAACAGCCGCTGCGCGATCTGCCGGTAGCCGAGCCCCCGGGCCAGCAGGTCGAGCACCTCCCGCTCGCGCCCGGTGAGCGTCGGGAACGCCTCCCTGGCCGGGGCCGCCGAATGGGCGGCGAACAACCCGGCCAGCCGCCCGGCCATGTGCGGGCTGAACACCGCGCCCCCCAGCCCGACCGTACGCAGGGCCAGCAGGATCTCCTCCCGCCCGGCGCCCTTGAGCAGGTAACCCCGGGCGCCCGCGCGCATGGCGGCCAGCAGGCTGTCATCGTCCTCCGACATCGTCATCACCAGCACCCGCGCCTCCGGCCGCGCCCGGAGCAACTGCCGAGTGGTCTCGATGCCGGACAAGCCCGGCAGCCCCAGATCCATCACCACCAGATCCGGGGCTGTCCGGGCGGCCTCCTCCAGCGCCTCCTCCCCCGTCGCGGCCTGCCCCACCACCGTGAACTCCCCGTCCAGCCCCAGCACCGCCACCAGCCCTTCCCTGAACAACGGATGATCATCAACCACCAACACCCGCCACCCCACCGACGCCCTCCCCACCGGCGAAGAAGAACCCGGCACACCGACGGAAGCCCCCGAAGCCATCGGGGCGGTCGGGGCGGTCGGGACCGTGAGGGCCGTCGGGGCCGTGAGGGCCGTCGGGGCCGTCGGGGCCGTCGGCACACCCTCCACAAACCCCGCCGTAGGTGTCAGCGGCTCCCCCGCCACCCCCGCCGTACCCACCAGCGTCGGGGGTGGGACGGGGATACCCACGGAAGCTCCCGCAGCCGTCGGCGAACCCCCAACCTCCACCGCCGACCCCGCCGTACCTGCTGATGAGGAGGAAAAGACGGCGACGCCCACAGAACCCGCCGCACCCGACGGCGGCGCAGGTGGGACGGAGGCGCCCACAGAACCCGCCGCACCCGACGGCGGCGCGGGTGGGACGGAGGCGCCCACGGGACCGGCCGCACCCGAGGGCAAGTCCTCCGCCGTAACTGTCGGGGACTGCTCCGCGAAGAGGGAACAAGGGACGGGGACACCCAAAGGACCCGACGGTGGCTCCCCCAGTGGTCCTGTCGTGGAAGTCGGCGGCTCCCCCGGCGGAGCTGTCAGGGGCTCTCCCACCGACCCCGCCGTAACGGTGGGCTCAGGTGAACAGGTTGGGTGGGGTTCGGTCATGGGTGGGCTCCTGGGAGATGGGGAGGGTGGCGGTCACGGTGGTGCCGCCGGGGTCGGTGTGGATGGTGGCGCGGCCGCCGACCTCCTCGGCGCGTTCGGCGACCGAGTGCAGGCCGGTGCCCGGCACCGCGGAGGCGTCGATGCCGCCGCCGTCGTCGGCGACCGTGACGGTGAGGGTGCCGGGTGCGGTGGTGAACGCCACCTCGACGTGCCGGGCGCGGGCGTGCCGCACGGCGTTGGTCACGGCCTCGGCGGCGATGCGGTACGCGGCGGTCTCCACCGCGGGAGCCAACGGGGGCAAGGTCTGCGCCGTGACGCTGACCCGTACGGCCGAGGTGGTGAGCCGGTGCGCCAGGATCCGGGTGGCGTCCAGCAGACCGCGCTCGACCAGCGTGGCCGGGGCCAGGCCGGCGGTGATGCGGCGGATCTCCGACACCGCCTCGACGAGCCCTTCGGCCGCCGTGCGCAGGTGGGCCCGCGCCTCGGGTGACGGGGACCCACAGGCCTGCGCGACCTCCAGCCGGAGTTGGACGGCGGCGAGCTGCGGCCCGAGCCCGTCGTGGATCTCGCGGCGCAACCGGCGGCGTTCCTCCTCGCGGGCCAGGACGAGACGCTCGCGGGCCGCCTGCGCCTCCTGGCCGAGCCGCAGCGCGGCGAGTGCGGGCCCGGCCTGGTCGGCGAGGAGCGCCAGCAGTTCGCTGTCGCGCTCGGCCGGGGTGCTCGCGCCGTCGCGGGCCACTTCGAGACTGCCCACCACCTGCCCGTGATGGCGCAGCGGGAAGACCTGGGCCGGGCCGTCCACCGGGGCTCCGGCGGCGGCCAGCAGGCGGGGCCCGGCGCGGGTCTCGACCGCGATCCGGGCGCCGGACAGGCCGAGATCCTCCACGACGCCGCGGCAGATCTGTTCGGGCACGTCGCCGGGGTGCGGGGCCTGCTGCAGCCGGACGGCCAGCGCCCGGACCGCCTCGTGCGGCCGGGCCCGCGGCCCGTAGAAGGCGCGTTCGACGGCCAGCACGGCGTGCCGGACTAGCGGGCGGGCGGCCCAGCCCGCGACCAGCGCGCAGCCGGCGACGGCGGCCGTCACGGAGGTGCGCCCGGTGGGCAGGGCCGCCCAGGCCGCCATCGCCGCGCAGGTGACGGAGATGACCAGCACCGCCGGCACGAACGCGCGGGCCATCCGATGACTGGTGACCCGCTCCAGCCGCCACAGCCCGCCGCGCGAGGCGGCCAGCCCGATCATCGCCACCCACAGCACGACCCCGGCCGACCGGGCGGCCATCGTCCAGCGCTCCCCCCACAGGTCGGAGAGCAGGAGGCAGACGTAGAGGGGGCAGGCGGCGGCGATCACCCACCGGGTCGCGCTCCCCCGTCCCGCCTTGGACGCCGCGCGGACCAGTTCGGCGGTCACCGCCACCGTCACGACGGGCGCCAGCCAGTCGAGCACGTCCTGGCTGTCGTGCAACAGGCCCGCGGCCCAGGTCGCGGGTGCCGTGTCGGCCCACGGGCTGGCGAACCGGGCCGAACCGGGGGTGCCCAGCCCCCAGACGACCGCGTACTGGACGCTCGCGGCGGCGGCGGTCACGATCACGGCCGTCCTCGGCCACGCGCCGGAGCGGCGGGGCAGCAGGCAGAGCGGGAAGAGCAGCACCGTCAGCGGCTGGCAGGCGGCGCCGACCGCGGCCAGCACGATCACGGCGGCGGCGACCGGCGGACCGGGCCCGTCCACGGCCGCGAGCACGTCGGACATCGCGGGCGGGACGATCCACACCACCCCCGCGGCCAGCACGAGCGCGCCCCTGCGCCGGGCGTAGCGGTCGGCCAGCAGCAAAACGCCGACCACGCACACCGGCAGGCCCACGACCAGCCGGGTCACCTCTGCCGTGACCAGCGCCGTGCCGCCGGCCGACCGTCCCCACGCCGGCATCGTCACCGCGGCCCTGGTCACCAGCACCGCCAGCAGCAGCGCGGCGGCCATCCCCGCGAGATGCGGGCCGCGGGCCTGCCACCGGACGGCGGGCGTCAGTCCACCCAAAGGTCCCAGGTGCCCAGGGCGTAGAAGGACCTGATGCAGTCGGGCCTGGTCCACTTGCCCTTGCGGACGCCCTCGTCGCCCGCCTTACGGCAGCCGGCCTCGGAGTGGAAGGAGGCGATGTAGCGCTTGGCGTCGAGGTCGGCGGCGGCGGGCGCGGCCACGGCGACCGGGACGGCGCAGAGGGCCGTCAGGAGAACGGCGAGCGAGCGAGGGGACGTACGCATGCGAACTCCCGATGATGACAGAAAGAAACGAGTCAACCACTCATTGTAGTAGATCGACTACGCTCATGGGCCTTTAAGAATGGGCACCTACATTCGTGCCGTGCTCATGGAAGAGGTTGCAGGCCAGCCGGTGCGGGTGCGGTCGCGGCGGGCCCGAGCGGCGCGGCTGTCCGTCGTGGTGGCGGTGGTGTTCGCGGCCGGGACGGCGATGCGGCTGGGCGGGCTGGAGGCCGGGGTCCTGCTGGTGCCGCTGGTGTCGTTCACCCCGTACTACGGGCTGGCGGCCTTGCCGGCGCTGGCGTTCGCGGTCCGGTCCGGGAGCCGGGCGGCCGTGGCGGTCCTCCTGGCGGTGTGCGTCTGCCTGGCCTGGCTCGTGGTGCCGCGCGCGGTCGCCGGTGAGGCGCCGGACGGGGGCCGGCCGCTGCGCCTGCTGACCGCGAACCTCAACGGCGGCCGGGGTGACGCCCAGGTCGTCGTGGACCTCGTACGGAAGCTCGACGTGGACGTGTTCAGCGTGCAGGAGCTGACCTGGGCGGCCCGCGACCGGCTGACGGCGGCCGGGCTGCGGGAGCTGCTGCCGTACGAGGTCAGCCAGCCGATGTCGCGCGGCCCCGAGGGCAGCGGCATCTTCGCGCGCCACCCGCTGCGGGAGCGGTCGGGCCTGTTCCGGCCGGTGGGGCACCACATGCCGGTGGCGCGGGTGGCGCTGCCCGGCGGGGCCCCCGTGGAGGTGGTGGTCGTGCACCCGGTGGCGCCGGTCCCGCCGACGGTCGACGAGTGGGAGGCCGGCATCGCCACCCTGCCGCCCGCCCCGGCCGACGGGCCGCCGCGCGTCCTGGCCGGCGACTTCAACGCGACGCTGGACCACGCGGTGTTCAGGCGGCTGCTGGACACCGGCTACACCGACGCGGCGGCGGCCACCGGGCGCGGGCTGACGCCGACGTGGCCGATGCGCCTGCTCCCGCCGCTGGTGTCGATCGACCACGTGCTGACCGACGCCCGCGCCTGGGCGGTGGCGACGCAAATCCATGACATCCCCGGCTCCGACCACCGCGCGCTCTTCGCCGACCTGCGGGTCCAGTAGGCGCGGACGGCGGCCCAGGGTTCCTCCGGGGCGGCGAAGCTAGGGTTTTCCCCGGGCCGGACCCTGACTTCCCGGCCCCGGCTCGCGTTTAGCGTGCAGGACAGCGGCAGATCTCACCTGAGGCGGACGCATGGACGTGCACGAGGCCAGAAGGCGGCACGAGGACGCACTCCTCTCCCTCCCCGCCGTGACAGGCGTCTCCACCGGGCACGACGAGTCGGGCCAGGACGTCCTCGTCGTCTACGTCACCCATGAGATCTCGCCCCGTGACGGCGCGGAGCCCGCCATTCCGCAGACGCTGGAGGGCTTCCCCGTCAAGGTCGTCGAAATCGGTTTTCCGACGGCACAGCAGACGTAACGCGAATCCGGTCGGAGGTGGTTGGCGTGAGCCAGCCCGAGATGATGCGTGGATCGCAGGGGTACCGGCTGTCCGACGCAGCCAGGGAAGAGGCGATCCAGAAGCTGATGGCTCCGGAGCGGAGGCCGAACAACGTCATCGGCTTCGGCCAGGGCGTCAAGTGGACGAACGGCGAGCCCACCGGCGAGCCGGCCCTCCTGGTCTTCGTCACGGAGAAGATGCCCGCGAGCATGCTGCGGGAGCAGGACGTCGTCCCGCGCAGGATGGACGACGGCACCACAACCGACGTGGTCCGGGTCGGCCACGTCGTGGCCCAGCAGCTGCTGGCCGACGCGCCGGTCGCGGCCCCGATGGCCGAGGTCGGCGTCCAGCAGCTCACCAGGCGGATGCGGCCCTGCCCGTCCGGCTTCTCCATCGGCAACGTGGCGATCACGGCGGGGACGATGGGCGGGGTCGTGTACGACTTCCTGCCCGGCGCCACCGTCGACCCGCCCGCCCCGGGGATCGGCATCCCGCCACGGTTCTACGTACTCAGCAACAACCACGTGCTGGCCGACTCCAACCGGGCCCCGGTCGGCAGCGCGATCGTGCAGCCCGGCCCGTTCGACGGCGGCGTGGACCCTCAGGACCGGATCGCCACCCTGACCCGGTTCGTCCCGATCGACCTGACGCCCGCGGTCCCCCTGCAGAACCACAACAACCTGGTGGACGCGGCCATCGGCCTCACCCAGTTCCAGGACGCGACCAGGGAGACCTACTTCAGCGGGGCGCCGCGCGGCTGGCGGCGCAAGGCCAACCTGGCGGTCGGCGACCTGGTCAAGAAGAGCGGCCGCACCACCAACCTGACCATCGGCCGGGTGATCGCGGTCGACGCCACCATCGACGTCAACTACGGCATCGGCATCGGCAGGTTCCGCGACCAGATCCTGACCACCGCCATGTCGGCGGGCGGCGACTCGGGCTCGCTGGTCACCACCCTCGACGACGTCGCCGTGGGTCTGCTCTACGCGGGATCCGTGCAGGTCACCGTGCTGAACCACTGGGAGAACGTACGCAGCCTGCTCCGCGTCGAGATCGCCGAGACGCTCCTGTAATTCCGTCCGAGACAGAAGAGATCACGTCATGCCTCAATCCACGAAAGCGGCCGACCGTGGGCTCTACGACGCCAGCGGGGGCAGCGTCAGCTCGTTCGCCGAGTCCCTGGCCACCCCGAAGGCGGCCACCACCAACGCCTACGTCGAGCTGCACAACGGGGCCGTCACGTTCATGATCGACCTTGAGCTCGACACCAACACCTACCCGTTCCAGGTACGCAGCGGCACCATCAAATCGGGCATCTGCGGCGCGCCGTGGGCCGTGACCAGCGGCCACCTGGGCGAGCAGATCCGGCTCGACGCCACCCGCAAGGGCCAGGGCAACTGCGCGAACACGATCATCATCGTGGGCGAGCGCCAGGACCCGATGAGCTGGCGCGGGACGTACGGCTTCAACGGCGGGGCGTCGTCGTTCAGGCACACGACGATCTTCCACGCCTGGTCGCTGAGCCCATGAGCTGAGCCCATGAGCTGAGCCTGAGCTGAGCCTGTGACGGCCGGGCCCCGCACGGGGCCCGGCCGTCGTGTCGTGCGAGCATGTCGGCGCAGGCAAGTTCGTCAGCTCAGGCGAGCACGCCGGCTCAGGCGAGCACCTCGGTGAGAGGGACCGCCGGGTCGGCGAGCCTGGCCCGGTCGGCGGGCGTCGCGGCCCGGATCAGCGTCTTGATGTCGTCGGTGACGTCCCAGACGTTGACGTTCATGCCGGCCACGACCTTGTCGTCCTCCAGCCAGAACGCGATGTACTCGCGGCCGGCCAGGTCGCCGCGGATCACCACGTCGTCGGCGTGGCCGGGACGGACGTATCCCGTGTACTCCATGCCCAGGTCGTACTGGTCGGTGTAGAAGTAGGGCAGCCGGTCGTAGGACACGTCGCGGCCCAGCATGGCGCCGGCGGCCACGGCCGGCTGGTTGAGCGCGTTGGCCCAGTGTTCGACCCGGATGTGGGCGCCGAGCAGCGGATGGTGGGCGCGGGCCACGTCGCCGGCGGCGAAGATGTCGGGGTCGGAGGTGCGCAGCGAGGCGTCCACCAGCACGCCGTCGTCGACCTCCAGCCCGGCCGCGGCGGCGAGCCGGGTGTCGGGCCGGACCCCGATGCCGGCGATGACCGCGTCGGCCTGCACGTGGGTGCCGTCGGCCAGCCGGACGCCGCCCCCGATCGCCTCGACCTTGACGCCGAGCCGCAGGTCGACGCCGTGTTCGCGGTGGAGGTCGGCGAAGGAGGAGCCCAGCCGGGAGCCGAGGACGCGCAGCAGCGGCTGGCTGTCGGCCTCCAGCACGGTCACCTCCACGCCGGCGAGGCGGGCGGCCGCGGCCACCTCCAGGCCGATCCAGCCCGCGCCGATGATCGCCACCCGGGAGGCCCCGGCCAGCACGTCGCGGATGCGCTCGCTGTCGTCGACCGAGCGCAGGTAGAGGGCGTCGCCCGGGAGCCGGCGCGGGGTGGCGCCGGTGGCCAGGAGCAGCTTGGCGTAGCCGAGCCGCTCGCCGGTGGACAAGACGACCTCGTGGGCGGCGCGGTCGATCTCCGTCACCTCGACGCCGAGCCGCAGGTCGACGTGGTGCTCGTCGTACCAGCCGGCGTCGTGGACGAAGATCTTGTCGCGTTCGGACTTGCCCTGAAGGTAGGACTTCGACAGCGGCGGCCGTTCGTAGGGAAGGTGCGGCTCGGCGCCCACCAGCACCAGCGGGCCGTCGTAGCCCTGCTCGCGCAGCGCGGCCGCGGCCTTGGCGGCGGCCAGTCCGCCGCCGGCGATCACGTAGGTCATCGGTCAGGCTCCTCTCAGTTGGACGCAGCAGGCGCCGGGCCGCGGGGCCAGGTCGGCCTCGGCGGCCGGCGCGTCCAGCCCGTCGAGGAAACCGGCGAGGAACGCGTGGTTGATCGCGCACACCAGGTCGGGATCCTTGGCGGCCAGCGGGTGGAACGGGCAGTTGCGCAGCCGCAGCAGGGTCGGGGTGACCCGGACGGGCTCGAACCCGTGGCGTTCGAGCACCCGTGCGGCGCAGGTCAGCGCGCGCTCGGCGCCCAGCCGGCCCGGCCTGGCCCGGTCGCGCTCGGCCGCGCCCAGCTCGCGGCCGCGCGCGGTGGCGGCGCGCAGCGCGGCCTCCCGGCTCGGCTCTCCCGGCTCCTGGGCGCGTACGCCGTCCAGGAGGATGCCGGCGAGCAGCTCGTGCTCGCGCGGCGGGATGCTGACCCGGACGTCGAGGCCGGTGGGCCGGTAGACCTTGGGCGCCCGGCCGACCGGGCGCGGCTCGCCGGGCCGGCCGTAGCCGGCCGACAGCAGCCCGACCGCGACGAGCTTGTCGAGGTGGAAGGCGGCGAGCTTGCGTGAGATGCCGACGCTCTCGGCGGCCTCGTCGCGGGTGACGGGCCCGGGGGCGCGCCGGATGAAGTCGTACATGCGCCGCCGCAGGTCGTCGCTGAGCACCGCGACGGCCGCCCGGGCCTGCTCCGACATCGTCACCCTGTCAGGTTAACACCCAAACCCACTGGCGAAAAAGGCACCATTGACGATATATCCGGTTATAGCTAACACTTGTTGGTGAAAATAGGAGGCGGTCAACGTGATGGACCTGGCCGAGGCCGAACACGCGGCCGAGCGGTTCCTGGCGGCGCTCGGCATCGACACCGACGAGGAGAGCCTGCGCGAGACACCGCGCAGGATGGCCAAGGCCTACGCGGAGATGCTCAGCCCGCGCCCGTTCGAGCTGACCACCTTCCCCAACGACGAGGGGTACGACGAGCTCGTCCTGGTACGGGCCATCCCCCTGCGGTCGATCTGCGAGCACCACCTGCTGCCCTTCACCGGGGTCGCGCACGTCGGCTACCTGCCCGGCAAGCGCATCGTGGGGCTGTCGAAGCTGGCCAGGATCGTCGAGCACTTCGCCTGCCGCCCCCAGGTCCAGGAACGGCTGACCCGGCAGGTCGCCGGGTGGCTGCAGGACCAGCTCGACCCCGAGGGCGTCGGCGTCGTGGTGGAGGCCGACCACACGTGCATGACGCTGCGCGGGGTGCAGGCGCCGGGATCGCGCACCATCACCTCGGCGCTCCTCGGTACGCTGCGGGACGACGCCCGGGCCAGGGCGGAGTTCTTCTCTCTCACGGGACTGCCGAGATGATCGAGATCTGGATCAACCCCGACTGCTCCAAGTGCCGCGCCGCCCTGTCGATCTTGGACGCCGAGCGGGCTGGCTACACCGTCCGCCGCTATCTCGACGACCCGCCGACCGAGCGGGAGCTCCGCGACGTGCTGGCCCGGCTCGGCCTGGAGCCGTGGGACATCACCCGCCACGGCGAGCCGGTCGCCGCCGAGCTGGGCCTGGAGTCGTGGCCGCGCACCCCGGAGAGCCGCGACCGCTGGATCGGCGCGCTGGCCGGCCACCCCGTCCTGATCCAGCGGCCGATCATCACCGCCGCCGACGGCACCGCCGTGGTCGGCCGGAGCGAGCAGGCAGTCCGGTCAGCGCTCTGACGGTCCGGTGACGCGGCGCTCGCCCTTGACGGTGATCACGTACACCTGCCAGTTGTAGTAGACGTAGTAGTTGACCGGATCCCGCTTGATCTGGCGGGCGTGCAACTGGATCGCGTTCACGTACGCCTGCGAGGGGTTGTAGGCGTGCAGCGCGCGCCGGTAGTCGCGGGGGGCGCCGGTGGCGCGCAGGTAGTTGGCGGCGGCCATGATCGCGTCGCGGTGGTCCTGGATGTCACCGCCCATCCCGTACGCCTTCCAGGTGGCGGGCATGAACTGCATCGGCCCCTGCGCGCCGACGTGGCTGGCCGACCTGACCCGGCCGAACTTCGTCTCGGCGAACATGACCGCCGCCAGCACCTCCCACTCCACGCCGAACCGGCGCTCGGCCTGCTTGAAGTAGCGGAGCAGCTCGGCGGCGGGCCGGGCGTCGCGGGTCCTGATGACCGACGCGCTCTTGACGGGGTGGGCCAGGGCCAGCAGCTCGCGGATGGCCCGGGTGTTGTCCTGCGCCTCGGCGGCCAGCCGGCGGGGCAGGCGGGCGAACGCCTTGGCGGCGATCGCCGGGTTGCGCGCGGCGAACCGGTAGATGCGCTGGTGGTAGAGGGCGAGGAGCTGCACGTCCCGGGGCGGCGCCTTCTTCTTGTCCCAGCCGTCGATGGCGTCGGCGAGCGCGCCGGTGGTCTTCTTCAGGGCCGCGGCCAGCTTCGCGGGGTCCTTGGGGATGCGTTCGTCCGGATCGGGGAGATCGGGCTCGGGGCTCGGTGCGGACGTGGCCGACGGGTTCGACGCGGGCGCGGCGCCACTGTTCCGGGTGGCGCTTCCCTGGGCGGCGCAGCCCGCCATGGCGGCGACCACCGCCGCGGCCGTCACGACGCGGAGACTTCGCATAGGCGGTCAATCTACCGGGTGTGTGAAGACCCGTTCCGGTGGTAGCCGACGGGGTGAGGACCACCGACATCAGGGGGACACCATGACCGAGCTCCTCAACCGCGACGAGATCGACACCGCGCTGGCCGCGCTGGAAGGGTGGCACAGCGAGGAGAACGCCCTGGTCAGGGACGTCCCGATCACACCGGACAACTTCAAGTGGCTGAGCGAGGCGGTGCAGCACGAGGCCGACGAGCTGAACCACCACCCGGACATCGACAAGACCGACAACGGGATCCGGTTCCGCCTCTCGACGCACAGCGCGGGCGGGGTCACGCCCAAGGACGTGGAGCTGGCGGCCCGCATCGATCAGGTGTTGAGCGGGGGAACCCGAGACAAGGGTTGACGTCTCCACCACGGCCCGCGTCCGGTTTCGGTACTTTACGTAGTTCGAAGCACCCGAGATCGCGACAGAAGGGACCGGGCACGTGGTCGACGACCCCGGTTTGAAGGCGCTCGGCGAAGCCGCGCGCCTCTCCCCGGACAACCTGCCCCTGCGCCGCCATCTGGCCGAGCAGTTGCTGAGCAAGGGGTATCTCGCCGACGCCGAGGCCGAGTTCCGTGCCGCGCTCGTGCTCGCGCCGCAGGACCCGGACATCGTGGCGGGACTGGCCGAGGCGTTCGTCCGGCAGAGCTCGTACGGTGCGGCGCTCGCGGCGCTGGAGCCGATGCTCGCCGGGGGCGGTCACCCGCCGCGCGTGGGGATCCTGGCGGCCCGCGCCCTGCTGGGCGAGGGGGACGTGCACCAGGCGGCGTACCGCTACCACGAGGCGGTCTCGCGCGACCCGTCCGTCGCGGACCCGGAGCTGGCGGCCCGGCTGACAGCCCCGCCGCCGGTCGTCACCGAGCCATCCGGGCCCGCGGCGGAAGACGCCTATCCGGCGCCCGCCACGGCCACCCACGAGCGGGCCACCGCCGAGGTCGAGCGGTCCGCCTTCAGCTTCGCCGACGTCGCCGGGATGGACGAGGTCAAGGAGGCGCTCCGGGTCAAGCTGCTGCTGCCGATCCAGCAGCCCGAGCTGTTCGCCGCCTTCGGCAAGCGGGCCGGCGGCGGCGTGCTGCTGTACGGGCCGCCGGGCGCCGGCAAGACCCACCTGGCCAGGGCCGCCGCCGGGGAGCTCGGCGCGGCGTTCGTGAACGTCGGCCTGGCCGACATCCTCGACATGTACGTCGGCTCCAGCGAGCGCAACTTGCGGGCCACGTTCGACCTGGCCCGGCGTCACCGGCCGTGCGTGCTGTTCTTCGACGAGGTGGACGCGCTGGCCGCGCGCCGCTCCGACATGCGGCAGGCGCACACCCGGCAGGTCGTCAACCAGTTCCTCGCGGAGCTGGACGGCGTCGACCAGAGCGCCAACGAGGGCGTGCTGGTGCTGGCCGCGACGAACGCGCCCTGGTACATCGACGTGGCGTTCCGCCGTCCGGGCCGGTTCGACCAGCTCGTCTTCGTACCGCCGCCGGACGCGCACGCGCGGGCGGCGATCCTGCGCATCCTGTGCCGCGACAAGCCGCTGGCGGAGGTCGACTTCGACGCGGTGGCCAAGGTCACCGACCAGTTCGTCGGCGCCGACCTCAAGGGTCTGGTGGACCGCGCGGTCGAGGCCAAGCTCCATGAGTCGATCCGCGCCGGCCGGCCGGTCCCCCTCTCGACGCGCGACCTGCTGGCGGCGGCCAAGACGGCCAGGCCCACGGCGGTGCGCGAGTGGATGGCGACCGCGCGCAACTACGTGATGCACGCCAACGAGTCCGGCGTCTGGGACGAGCTGATGCCCTGGATCCAGCGCAAATGGTGAACGCGAGCGACGCGCTGGAGCGGGGGCGCCTGTTACTCCAGCTGGGCCGTCCGGCGGACGCCGAACGTGAGCTGCGCGGCCTCCTCACCGAGCAGCCCCAGCACGTCGGCGGCCACGCGCTGCTGGGCCTGGCCCTCGTCCAGCAGGGCCGTACGGAGGAGGCGCTGGAGGAGTCGCGCGAGGCGGTCCGGCTCGCGCCCGACCACTGGATGCCGCACTACATGTCCGGCCAGGTGCACCACCGGGCGGGCCGGATCGACGAGGCGGCCCGGGCGACCGTCGCCTGCCTGGCCCTCTCGCCGGAGCACGCCCCCGCCTGGGACCTGCTCGCCCGCGTGCACATGAAACGGCGCGACTGGGTCCAGACGGCCGAGGCCGCGAGCCGCGGCCTGGCGCTGGACCCGCAGGACTCCGACCTGGCCAGCCTGCTGGCGATCGCGCAGGTCCTGCTCGGCCGGGGCGACCAGGCCAGGGCAACCGCAGCCCAGGCGGTGCGCAACAACCCGGAGAGCGCGCTGGCGCACTGGGCCCAGGGCAACGCCGCGCTGGCGAAGGGCGACCCGAGATCCGCCGCCGACTCCTTCCGCGAGGTGCTCCGGCTGGACCCGGGCTTCGACGCGGCCAGGGACTCCCTGGTGGACGCGCTCAAGCAGCGCAATCCGCTCCACCGCACGCTGTCACGGCTCAGGGAGCGGTTCGTGGGCGGATGGTGGCTGGTGTTCCTGCTGCCCGCGATGCCTCCGCTGATCGCCGTCTTCGTGATCATCGCGCTGCTGCACTGGGCGGCCTGGATCGCCGAGTCCTGGACGACGCTCCGCCTGGCCAGGGGCAAGGCCACCCGGCTGCTGTTCGAGGGCCCGGCCGCCCGGGTGTCGCTGCTGTGCTGCGGGCTGGTGGCGGCGGGCGCGGCCCTGCTCGGTCTCGGCATCGGCCTCGGCCTGGCGGGCCTCGGGTCCGCCGGTGCGGCGACCATGGCGCTGGTCACCCCCGTCCAGGAGGCCGCCCACACCGGCTCGCCGGCCGGGCGGCGCATCCTGTACGGCTGGGCGGTCCTCCTCGCGGCGGCCGCCCTGGCCGCGGTGGTCACCGCGGCCTTCCCCCCGGCTCTCCTGGCGACCTACGCGGCGCTGGCCACGATCTGGATCGCGGCAGGCGTACGGAAGATCTTCCGTCCTCGCGAGGCCGCCGTCTGAACGGTCAGCGAGACAACCGGCTCGGCCACCACATCCGGCGCCCGATGTCCAGCGACAGCGCGGGCACCAGCAGCGACCGCACGATCAGGGCGTCCAGGAGGACGCCGAAGGCCACCAGGAAGGCCAGCTGGATCAGGAACAGCAGCGGCAGCACGGCGAGCGCCGCGAACGTCGCCGCCAGCACCACGCCGGCCGAGGTGATGACGCCGCCGGTGAGCGTGAGCGCGCGCAGCGTGCCTTCGCGCTCGCCGTGCCGGATCGTCTCCTCCCGGGCCCGGGTCATCAGGAAGATGTTGTAGTCGATGCCCAGCGCCACCAGGAAGACGAACGCGAACAGCGGCACCGCCGGATCGGCGCCCGGCAGGTCGAGCACGTGGTTGAAGACCAGCGCGCCGACGCCCAGCGCGGTCGCGAAGGACAGCACCGTGGTCGCGATGAGCACCAGCGGCGCCACCAGCGAACGCAGCAGGATGACCAGCACGATCAGCACGACCAGCAACACCAGCGGGATCACCACGCGCAGGTCGCGTTCTGAGGTGTCGAGCGTGTCCAGAGTGACCGCCGACGTGCCGCCGACCAGCGCGTTGGCCCCCGGCACGGGGTGCACGGCGGCGCGCAGGTCGCGGACGATGTCCACGGCCTCCGTGGACTCCGCGGGCGCGTCGAGCGTGGCGTGCAGCAGCGCCCGCCCGTCGACGATCTTGGCCTGACCGTCCGCGCCGACCGGGGTGACCTCGGTGACGCCGTCCACCGTCTCGGCGGCGGCCTTGACCTCGTCCAGCTTGCCGGAGGCGGTGAGGATGGTGGCGGGCGTGGCCGAACTGCCGGCGCCGAAGCCGCGCTCCAGCGTCCGCTGGCCGGCCACGGACTCCACCTCGGTGCGGAACACGTCGAGCTGCGAGGTGCCCTCAGCCTTGAACTGCGGCACGAACGCCGCGGCGGCGGCCAGCGCCACGATGGTGAGCATCCAGTACGCGCGCGGCCGGCGTTCCACGGACTTGGCGACGCGGCCCCACACCCGGTGGCGGCGCACGATGGCCAGGGTCGAGTCGGAGTCCCCCTCGTCTGCGCCGGCGCGCGGCACCAGCGGCCAGAACGCGGCCCGGCCGAGCAGCAGCAGCACCGCGGGGAGGAACGTGAGCGCCGAGATCAGGGCGGCGCCGATGCCGAGCGCGGCGACCGGACCCAGGCCGCGGTTGGAGGCCAGGTCGCTGGCCAGCAGGCAGAGCACGCCGAGGATCACGGTGCCGCCGGAGGCGACGATGGGCTCGACGGTGCCGCGCACCGCCACCTTGATGGCCTCGATCGGCCGCGCCCGCTCGTACAGCGCCTCCCGGTAGCGGGCGACCATGAGCAGGGCGTAGTCCGTGCACGCGCCCACGACGAGGATGAACAGGATGCCCTGGCTCTGCCCGTTCAGCTCGATCCACCCGGCGTCGGCCATCAGGTAGACGACGAAGGCGGCGAGCACGAGGGCGAGCATCGCGGCGATGATGACCACGAGCGGCAGCACCGGCGACCGGTAGACCGCGATCAGAATGATCAGCACCGCGCCCAGGGCGACCAGCAGGAGCGTGCCGTCGATGCCGCCGAAGGCGGCGCCCAGGTCGGCGCCGAGCGCGGCGGGCCCGGCGACCTGCACGGTCGTGCCCTCGGCCGCGCTGTCCTGCAGCAGGGCCCGCAGCTCGTCGACGGCGACGTCCGCCTCGACCTGGTCGCTGATCGGCACGATGAGCTGCGCGACGCTCTTGTCCTCGGTGCCGGGGACGGGCCCGGCGACCTTACCCTGGATCCAGGACTCGCCGGAGATCCGCTGCGCGTCCTGGGCGATCCCGGCCAGGGTCTCCTGGCCGAGCGGCTGGTCGGCCGAGTAGACGACGAAGGCGGGCACCGCGTCGTCGTCCTCGAACGCCCGCTTGGCCTCCTGGACCTCGGTGGACTCGGCCCCGATGGGCAGGAAGGCGGACTGGTCGTTGGTCTGGACCTCGGTCAGCTTGCCCATGAAACTACCGAGCGGCCCCGCGCCGAACAGCCAGACCAGCGCGATGAGCACGGCCGCTCCGTACCATGCGCGGTGGTGCCGCGGCCGGGCTCGCCGGTGCTGCGAACCAGTCCGCGGACGGGTGTCGTGGACGGACATCCTTCGGCTCTCCTGATAGCTAGAAAAACAAGCTTCTCGAAAATCAAGATATACGATGAAGAGGATGACCGTGCACCGGCCCCCGTCCAAGACGGAGCTGCCCCTAGAATTGCGACCGACACCGCGCTGGTCGTAGGGAGAAAGATGGACACCTCGCGCGCCGGATCCCGCGAGCGCCTCTATCTGGACATCCAGGAAGACGGCCAGCGGCTCGCGGCAGGGCTCGTCCGGCTGCTCCACACCATGTCGCTGGGTCTCGACCTCAACCCGACCGACTTCCAGGCGTACGCGCTGCTCCGCATCCAGGGCCCCATGACACCCGGCGAGATCGCCCAATGGCTGCGCCTGGCCACCGGTTCGGTGACCGTGCTGATCGACCGGCTCGAGGCCCGCCGCCTCGTCGTCCGCGACCGCCACCCCGACGACCGGCGCAAGGTGATCGTCCGCCCCGCCGTCGAGCCCGAGCCCGGCCCCGCCACCGGCGACCAGCTCGGCATCGCCCAGGCCATGGTGAAACTGCACGAACGCTACTCGGAGCGCGAGCTGGAGGTCATCGCCGACTGGCTGCACCGTACGACGGAGACCCTCAACGACCTGGCCTCCCGCCGCTGAAGCCGGCGCCGGCACTCCGTCAGGCGGCGGCGAGCTCCCGCTCGGCGTCGGCAGGCCGCGCCGCCTCGCCCGCCAGCCGCCGCGACACGTACTGGGCGAACCGGCCATGGGCGACCACGACCGCCCCGAACCCGACGACCAGCATCGCGATGTACGTCATGCGGCTGTCAGGGGCCAGGATGATGGCCGCGCCGTCGGCGAACCCGGTGCTCGCCACGCCGAACCCGGTGACACACGCGGTCACCCACCGTCCCGCCAGCCGCACCATCGCCGGAGCGGCCGCGGTCAGCGCCGCGGGCACGGCGAGCACGGAGAACACGAGCACCACGCCCAGGGTGCCGACGAACGTGAAGGTGCTCTCCTCGGCGGCCGCGATCACGATCAGGCTCATGAGCAGCCGCGCCGCACCCCCGACCACGACCCCCGCCGCCACCGCTCCCCCGACGGCCGCCGCCAGCACCCGCACCACACGCCGACCAGTGATCCCCGACATCCCACGCCTCCACTCGCTTCAAAGTGGGTTGTAGCGGCCCGGATCCCCCGGACACAATGCCGGAAATGCAATGCAATGAGGCTGTTATTGATGACTTGTCGGGAAAAGCCTGACTCGCCTAGTCGAAGGCGCCCGGCTTGACATGATCGCGGCGAGGGCGATAGACGCGTCGCTGTGTCGTCGCGACCCTCCATTCCCGCCTTAGGCGTTCTGGCGATCCTGCTGCCACTCGCCCCCGCCGTCCTCGCGCCCGGCCCCGTCACCCTCGGCGCCGGCCTGGGCGTCGCCGCCCTGGTGGCTGCCGTGGTGCTGCTGCGTCGCAGGCCGTGGGCGCCATGGACGGGGCCGCACTGCTCGTCCTGCTCGGCCTCGCCCTCGGCCTGCCCCTTGTCATGCCGGCCGGTGCGCCGGACCCGGCCGAGCTCGATCGGATCCCCGCCGGCCTGCCGGAGGACTTCGAGGCCGCGGTCCGCGGCGGGGCGGTGCGGATCATGCCCACGGACGGCAACGACCTGCTGCTGCTCTCCGTCGCCTGCCTGGGTACGGCGGTCCTGCTCATGGCCCTCGGCTTCGTCAGGAGGCGGCACTGAGGGGTAGCGCCGGCTCCCCGGCCTGCTGACGCTCCTGACCGAGGAACTGGAGACGGGCAGAGCACGAAGCGGGCCCCCGCAGTGAACTACCGCAGGCCCGATGCCACCTCGATGTGCCGGACCACCAGCAGCCGGTCCCACGAGTCCAGGTGTCGCTCCAGCTCCCTCACCCGGGCGCCCAAGGCGTCACGGCGCTCTTCCGTGAGAACGGCGTCTTCTGTGGAAACGGCGTCTTTCGTGAGAACGGCGTCCAGGCACTCGTCCACGCATCTGCCGAGCTCCAGGAGAGCCGGGTCCGCGGAAGGCAGCAGCTGCGGCAAGCGCCGGCTGCGCCAGAACCGTAACGCGTGCAACGCGGCTTCCCGGGGAGCGCCGTACCAGTACCACCGCGCTTGAAAGTTCGGATTCGCCTCATCCGCGCGGGGAGTCCGCCGGCCCTGGGCCTTGGCCTCCCTGCGCTTCGTCGCGTACGCCTGGAGTTCGGTACGCAGGGCGGCGCGACTCGCCTCGATGAGGTCGAGAGCGCGAAGCAGCGCCGCCTCGTCGCGTCGGAATCTCCCGGCCTCGGACTCGAGGAAACTCAACGTCGCCTCGAACCCGAGCGGCCGATACAACTGCACGCAGGAACGCAGCGCGGACACCCGCCACGGGTGAGGCAGAGCGGGATCACGCACCCGGCGGGCATAGTTGCCGAAGCTCACCCGCGAAGGCTAGCCAGTTCCCCGGGCTGGTCCCTGCCATCCGCGTTCGTTCGGCCGCGTCCCAGCCCGACGGAGGCGTGCACCGGGCCGTGGCCGCTTCTCCACACCTTCGAGTACGGCGTGCCGGCGGCCGTCCTGCAGCTGACCTGCGTCTGGGCCATGTACCGGATGGGGGTGGCCCGAGCCGTTCACCTTACCCACGAGTGGTCTACCCTCGGAATAAGCGGGTGAGGATGGCCAGGACGGCCTGGTCTACTGAGGTCGTGTTGCGTCCCGACTGGGTCCTGGAGGACTTCGGCCTCGCCGTCGAGCAGGCCGTCGCCGTCGATGGAGGCGCCGACGCGAACGCCCTGCTGTGGCGCGTCGTGGCGGGCGACGGACAGGCCTATGCCGTCAAGTTCTCCCGGACCGGTGCCGTCGCCGGTCTGGAGCTCACCGCGCGCCTGGACCTTCCGGGGGTGCCGCGCCCGTTGCCCGCCCGCGACGGCAGGCCGTGGAGCGTGCGCGAGGGGTGGCGGCTGTCGGTGGTGCCGTGGGTGTCCGACCGTCCCGCCTTCCGTTCGGGGCTGATGACGGCCGAGCGGTGGCGGGCCTACGGCCGCCTGCTGGCGTCCGTCCACGCCGCGCGGGCGCCTGTGGGGCTTCCGCGGATCGGTGACCTCCAGGCGGTGGTGACGGGCCTGGCGGCGCGGGTGCGGCCGGTGGACGGCCCGCTGCTCGCGCTGTGGACGCGCCGCGACGCCGACGCGAAGGTCGCCAGGCTGCTCGACGAGGCGGCCGGGCTGGCCGCGAGCCTGCCGCCCGCTCCTCTGGTGGTCTCCCACGGCGACCCGCACCTGGGCAACGTCCTCCTGGATGATGACGACGGGGGCGTGTGGCTGATCGACTGGGACGACGCCATGCTGGCCCCGCGCGAGTGGGATCTGATGCTGGTGCTCGGCCTCGACTTCTTCGGCGTCACCGAGCGGGAGCGCGCCTGGTTCCTCGACGGCTACGCCCCGGAGGGCGAGTTCGACCGGGACCGCTTCGCCTACTACCGCAAGGCGCGCTATCTGGAGGACATCCTGCTCTTCGCCCAGCAGGTGCGGGACGGCCACGACGTCGACCAGGCGATGGCGATCCTGCGCGAGATCCTCTGACCGGTCCGGGTCGGGCATCCGCGCTGGTGGCTGGGCCTTACGGGCGTCAGGGCGGGGAGAACCTGTGGCGACTCTATGGCGTCCGTATGGGCGGGTCTTCGTAGCCTCCTGGCTGTCACTCGAATCGGGAGGAATGTATGCGGAAGATCTCGCGTGCGGCGATGGCGGCGGGCGCGGCGGTGAGCGCCCTGGCGTTGCTGGCCTCGCCCGCGTATGCGCACGCCTACGACCACAAGGATCCCTACGCGACGAACTGCGACGAGGGAGCCACCGTGTCGAAGAAGGCCTCCATCAAGAACTCGGGCGGCGACGTGCTCGGGACGATCTACCTGTACTGGTCGTCGAAGTGCAAGACCAACTGGACGCAGATCAAGGTCTCTTCCCGCGCGAAGGGCACGATCCGCCTCTACACCGACGGCGCGGACGACTCCTTCAGCTACAGCGCCGGCAACAACGGCTGGCACTGGGGCAACATGATCTACGCGCCCGGCATCTGCGCCTGGGGCAACGCCACGGTCAACCAGGGTTCGGGCACCGCCAACCAGGGCTCGGGCACCACCGCGAAGGCCTGCGGCTGACATAGCGCGCGCCCCGAAGGCCTCGAACCCCGCCTCCCACCACCGGGAAGCGGGGTTCTCGGGTTACTTGGCCAGGTGGCGGCTGATGACGAGCCGCTGGATCTGGTTGGTGCCCTCGAAGATCTGCATGATCTTGGCCTCGCGCATGTACCGCTCCACGCGGAACTCCCGGGTGTATCCGTACCCGCCGAACACCTGCACCGCGTCCGTCGTCACCTTCATGGCGGCGTCCGTGGCCACCAGTTTGGCCACCGACGCCTGCCGGGAGTACGGCATCCCGGCGTCGCGGCGGCGTGCGGCGTCCAGGTAGGTGGCGCGGGCCGCGTCGACCGCGGCGGCCATGTCCGCCAGGAGGAAGCCGAGGCCCTGGTGGTCGATGATGCGCTTGCCGAAGGTCTGGCGTTCCTTGGCGTAGGCGACCGCTTCGTCCAGGGCGGCCTGGGCCAGGCCGACGGCGCAGGCGGCGATGCCGAGGCGGCCGGAGTCGAGTGCGCTGAAGGCGATCTGCAGGCCCTGGCCTTCCGACCCCACCAGGCGGGACGATTCCAGCAGGACGTCGTCGTAGTGGGCCGTGGTCGTGGGGACGGCGTGCAGGCCCATCTTCTCCTCGGGACGGCCGAAGGTCAGGCCGTCGGCGGCGCCGGGGGCGAGGAAGCAGGAGATGCCGCGGCTGCCTTCGCCGGTGCGGGCGAACAGGGCGTAGAAGTCGGCGATGCCGCCGTGGGTGATCCACGCCTTGGTGCCGGTGATCCGGTAGCCGCCGTCGGCGGGGGTGGCGCGGCAGGCGAGGGCGGAGGCGTCGGAGCCGGCCTGGGGTTCGGAAAGGCTGTAGCCGCCGATGATCCGGCCGGCCAGCATGTCGGGCAGCCATCGGGACTTCTGCTCGTCGCTGCCGTAGGTGTGGACCGGGAAGCAGGCGAGGGTGTGGACGCTCACCGCGACGGCGACCGAGGCCCAGCGGGCCGCCAGTTCCTCGATGACCTGCAGGTAGACCTCGTACGGCTGACCGCCGCCGCCGTACTCCTCCGGGTAGGCGAGGCCGAGCAGCCCCGCCTCGCCCAGCAGCGGGAACAGGCCTGACGGGTAGGTCTCGGCGCGTTCGTGCTCGTCGGCCCGGCGGGCGAGCTCCTTGTCGGCGATCTCGCGGGTCAGGTCGATGAGGTCGCGGGCGTCCTGGCCGGGCAGCAGGCGGTCAACGGTCACGGTCTCTCCTGACGAGCGGTCCGAGGGTTCTCATGATGCCGGTTGGCGTTGCTGGGCGAGGGCGGCGAGGGCCGTGGCGGCGCGTTCCCGGTACGCGGCGACGCGGGCCAGCTTGATGTCCTCGTACCCGCGGATGCTCTCGGGCAGCGCGGCCAGCTCGGCCACCGCGTCGGCGGTGGCGGGGGTGAGGCGGGCGAGGGCGTCGTTCATGAGCTCACGGTATTCGCCGATGAGCCGCCGCTCGACCCGGCGCACCTCCGCGCGCCCGAACAGGTCGAGCGGCGTGCCGCGGAGCACGCGGGCGGCGCGCAGGCCGCGGAACAGCGGCCCGGCCGAGCGGCGCAGCTTGATCTTGCGCTTCATGCCCAGGGCGCGCAGCGCGGGCGGGTGCAGCAGCACCGCCACCTTGGCGTCGGCGCCGAACTCGCGGTCCCGCCGGGCCCGCTCCGCGGGGTCGAGGTGCAGCCGGGCGACCTCGTACTCGTCCTTGTAGGCCATGAGGTGGTGCAGGCTCCTGGCGTACGCGAGCGCGATGCGGGCCCCCGGCTCCTGGCCGGCGCGTTCGGCCGCGAGCGCGTGGACGCGCCGCACGTCGTCCTCGTACGTGCGCGCGTACGAGGCGTTCTGGTAGCCGGTGAGGTCGGCGGCGCGGATGGCGACCGCCTCCTCCAGGCCGGTGGGCTCGAAGGCGACGGCGAGTCCGGCGGCCTTGAGCACGGCGTCGCGGTCGGCGGCCAGGGCGCGGCCCCAGCGGAAGGCGGCCACGTTCTTGTCGACGGCGGCCCCGTTGAGCCGGATGGCGCGTTCGATCGCGTCGGCGGAGACGGGCAGGCAGCCGTGCTGGTAGGCGGCGCCGACCAGCAGCATGTTGGCCGGCATGTGGTCGTCGAAGAGCGCCTCGGCCAGCCCGTGCGCGTCCACGTAGAGGTTGGCGGCGGAGCAGGTGGCGGTCTCGACGCGGGCCAGCGCGTCGGCGGGTGAGCCGGGCACGGTGGCGCGGCCGGTCACCATGGCGGCGGTGGGCACGACCGAGGTGTCGATGACGGCGACGGTCCGGCCGGGGTCGGCGACCGCCAGGTTGCCGTCGGCGGCGGCGCCGAGCAGGTCGAACCCGATGAGCACGTCCACGGTCCCGCGCCCGGCCCGCACGGATCCGGTGAGCGGCCGCGGCGAGATGCGCACGTCGCTGACGACCGGGCCGCCCTTCTGCGCCAGCCCGGTCTGTTCCAGCCCGGCGGCGTGCAGGCCGTCGAGGTGGGCGGCCATCTGCAGGATCTGGGAGACGGTGACGACGCCGGTGCCGCCGATGCCGGGCATCCGGACGAGCACGGTGTCGCCGACCTTCCGGTCCGGCTCGCCGGGCTCGACGGGCAGGTCGGGCACCTGGTGCGCGCGCCTGGTGCCCGGCTCGACCAGCAGGAACGACGGGCAGTCGCCCTTGAGGCAGCTCAGGTCGGTGTTGCAGGACGGCTGGTGGATGCGGGTCTTGCGGCCGAACTCGGTTTCCACCGGCTGCACCGACAGGCAGGTGGAGACGTCGCCGCAGTCGCCGCAGCCCTCGCAGACGCGCTCGTTCACCACGACCTTGGCGGCCGGGACGGCCAGCTTGCCGCGCTTGCGCAGTCGCCGCTCCTCGGCGGCGCACCGGTCGTCGTGGATGAGCACGGTGACGCCGTCGATCGCGGCGAGCTCGCGCTCGACCTGCTGGAGCTCGTCGCGGTGGCGGACGCGGGCGATGCCGGGCAGCCGGACTCCCCGGTACGACTCCGGCTCGGGGGTGGTGACGACGATCTCCCGTACGCCTTCGAGGGCCAGTTCGTGGGCGAGGGCGGGCACGTCGAGGCGGCCCTCGGCGCGCTGGCCGCCGGTCATGGCGACGGCGTCGTTGTAGAGGAGCTTGTAGGTCATCGTCACCCCGGCGGCGACGGCGGCGCGGAGGGCGAGGGAGCCGGAGTGGTGGAAGGTGCCGTCGCCGAGGTTCTGCACGAAGTGGCGGTCGTCGGTGAACGGCGCGAGCCCGATCCACTGGGCGCCCTCGCCGCCCATCTGGGTGAGCCCGACCTGGGTGCCGCGCCCGTCGCCGTCGAGCGCGATCATGGCGTGGCAGCCGATGCCGACGCCGACGAGGATGTCGTCGGCGGTGCGGGTGGAGGTGTTGTGCGGGCAGCCCGAGCAGAAGTACGGGGTGCGGGCGGCGACCAGCGGCAGGGTGCGCCGGGGCCTGGGCCGGACCGGCTTCCTGGGCAGGTTCTCGGGGCCGGCGCAGCGGGCGACGGCCTCGGCCACCTCGTCGGCGCCGAGCGTGCCGCGGGCGGTGAGCAGGTCCCGGCCGTGCACGACCGGGGTGTGTTCGCCCCCGTACAGGGCCTGCTTGAGGTGGCCTTCGAGGAACGGCACCTTGTCCTCGACGACGAGCACCCGCTCCAGGCCGGCGGTCTGGGCGGCCAGCGCGGCGTGGTCGAGCGGGAACGGCATGCCGATCTTGATCAGCCGGATCCCGAGGTCCGCCATGGCGCGCTCGTCCAGGCCGAGGTCGGCCAGCGCTCGCCGGACCACGGCGAAGCCGGTGCCTGAGGCGAGGATGCCGAGCCTGGCGTGCGGCGCGTCGAAGACGACGCGGTTCAGCCCGTGCGCGGTCGCGTAGGCGCGGGCCACGTCGAGGCGGCGGGTGAGCATGTCGTGCTCGGCATCGAGCGAGGCCGGGCCGACCAGCACCGGCGGCTTGCGCGGGCCGGTGGGCCGCGCGGGCTCGGGGACGCCGTGGTCGCCGCCGACCTCGACGGTGGCGGCGGCGTCGGCCACGTCAGCGACGATCTTCAGGCCGGTCCACAGGCCGCTCGCGCGGGACAGCGCCACCGCGTGCAGCCCGTACTCGATGATTTCGGCGACGGAGCCGGGCGCGAGCAGCGGCATCGACAGGCTCTGGCACATGGGCTCGCACGTGCTGGGCACGGTCGAGGACTTGCTGCCGGGGTCGTCGCCGATCCAGGCCACCGCCCCGCCGAGCGGCGCGGTGCCGGCCACGTTGCCGTGGCGGATGGCGTCGGCGGCCCGGTCCAGTCCGGGGTTCTTGCCGTACCAGAAGCCGGTCACCCCCTCGTGGCGGCGGCCCGGCAGCGCGTCGAGGAGCTGGGTGCCGGCCACGGCGGTGGCGGCCAGCTCCTCGTTCAGGCCGGGCTTGAAGACGACGCCGGCGGGCTCCAGGAAGCGCGCGGCCCGGCCCATCTCCAGGTCGACGCCGCCCAGCGGGGAGCCCTGGTAGCCGGAGACGAAGACCCGGGTGTCCAGGCCGCGCTCGCGGTCGAGCCTGCGCTGCTCCAGTGTCAGGCGGATCAGGGCCTGGATGCCGGAGATCAGCACCCGGCCGCTCTCGGCCGCGTACTTGTCGTCGATCGACACCTCGACGGGGGTCACGCTCACGCGAGCCTCCTTCGTGAACCGGGGGAACCCCCAGCACAGCAACGCGACCGGGGTAGGCGCAAGAGTCAACGCGACTGGTGGTTGAAAGACGCAAAGAGTTTGAGAATGATGGCGAAATCCGCGGTCTTCTTTGCGCCGCCGAGGAGGGTGTGGTCCATGTCAGAGGTGGACGAGATCGATCACCGGCTGCTGCGCCTGCTCCGGGAGGACGGCCGGCGGACGTTCTCGGAGATGGCCGAGCGGGTCGGGCTGTCGGTGGCGGCGGTCAAGCGGCGGGTCGACCGGCTCAAGGAGCTCGGCGTGATCACCGGTTTCACCGTCGAGATCGACTACGCGAAGCTGGGCTGGGGCATCGAGGCGTTCACCGAGCTGCGCTATCCGGGCACGACGCCGGTGGCCGACATCGTGCGCACCGCGGCGACCGTGCCGGAGGTGCAGGAGGTGTTCACGATCGCCGGTGACCCGGACGCGCTCATCCACGTCCGGGTCCGCGACCTGGGTCACCTGCAGCAGGTGATCGACCGGTTGCGCCGGGCGGGCGACGTGACGGGCACCAAGACGCTGCTGGTGCTCGGCTCGTGGATCCGCGATCCGCAGCTGCCGCGGGCGCTCTGACGGCTCTTGTCGGCGCTATTTCGGAATGCCATTCTGGAATCCCGTCTTAGGGAGCGCGCATCGTGGTGGACAAAGAGGCCCTTCGGCTGAAATATCGAGAAGAGCGTGACAAGAGGCTCCGCCCCGACGGCAACGACCAGTACATCCGGCTCACCGGCCGCTTCTCCCATTACCTCGACGACCCGTACACGCCGAGGACCGAGCGGGAGCCGAAGACCGACGACGTGACCGTGGCGTTCATCGGCGGCGGCTTCGCCGGCCTGCTCACCGGGGCGCGGCTGAAGGAGGCCGGCGTCGAGGACGTGCGCGTCGTCGAGAAGGGCGGCGACTTCGGCGGCACGTGGTACTGGAACCGCTACCCGGGCGCGCAGTGCGACACCGCGTCGTACGTGTACATGCCGCTGCTCGAAGAGACCGGCCACATGCCCACGGAGAAGTACGCGCACGCGCCGGAGATCCTGGACCACTGCCGGCGCATCGGCAAGCACTACGGCCTGTACGACGACGCGCTGTTCCACACCGAGGTCACCGGCCTGGAGTGGGACGGGACGCGGTCCCGGTGGATCGTCACGACCGACCGGGGCGACGCGTTCACGGCGCGGTTCGTGGCCATGGGGATCGGGCCGCTGCACGTGCCGAAGCTGCCCGGCATCCCCGGGGTGGAGGAGTTCCGCGGCCACTCCTTCCACACCAGCCGGTGGGACTACGCCTACACAGGCGGCGACCCGTCGGGCGCGCCGATGGACCGGCTCGGCGACCGGCGGGTGGGCATCATCGGCACCGGCGCCACGGCCGTGCAGTGCGTGCCGCACCTGGCGCGGGCCTGCGGGGAGCTGTACGTGTTCCAGCGCACGCCGTCGTCGGTGGACGTGCGCGACAACCGGCCGACCGACCCCGAGTGGTTCGCCTCGATCGCCACCCCGGGCTGGCAGCGGCGCTGGCTGGAGAACTTCACCGCCATGCAGACCGGCGTGCTGGCCGACGAGGACCTGGTGATGGACGGCTGGACCGACATCGCCCGCCGGGTCCGCTCCAGGATCGCGGCGCTGCCGCCGGCCGAGCGGACCCTGGAGCGGATGCTGGCCGCGTTCGAGGACTCGGACTTCGAGAAGATGACGGAGATCAGGGCCCGGGTGGACGCCGTGGTCGAGGACCCGGAGACGGCCCGGCGGCTCAAGGCGTGGTACCGCCAGCTCTGCAAGCGCCCCTGCTTCCACGACGCGTATCTCCAGGCGTTCAACCGGCCGAACGTCCACCTGGTCGACACCGACGGCCAGGGCGTCGAGCGGATCACCGAGGCCGGCGTCGTGGTGGCGGGCCGGGAGTACGCGCTCGACTGCCTGATCTACGCCTCCGGTTTCGAGGTCGGCACCGAGTTCACCCGGCGGGCCGGCTACGACCTGGTGGGGCGCGACGGGGTCAGGCTGTCGGAGCACTGGGCCGGCGGCATGCGCACGCTGCACGGCATCCACGCGCACGGCTTCCCCAACGCCTTCATCGTGCAGCCCACGCAGGGCGCGAATTTGGTCTCCAACATCCCGCACAACCTCACCGAGTCGGGCGCGACCATCGCGACGATCGTCAGGCACGCGCTCGACCACGGGCACCGCGAGGTCGAGGTGACCCGGGAGGCCGAGGACGCCTGGGTGGAGCTGCTGCTGTCCGGGACGGGCGGGCTGCTCGGGGGGGCCGACTGCACGCCGGGCTACTACAACAACGAGGGGCAGGACGCGGGGCTGCTCGGCCGGCTGTTCGTCGGCTACCCGCACGGCGCGACGGCGTTCTTCGACTACATCGACCGGTGGCGTTCGTCGGGCGCTTTCGAGGGGCTCGCCTTCCGTTGAGTCCACGTCTCCTGTGAGGGCGCGGCTGTCCGGGGTAGCGGGCGAAGAGACGGCCGAAAGACCTGGAGGGGGACGTTGTGACTGAGCACACGCCTGAACGCGATCCGCGCTCGCGGCTCGAGGACGAGGGGATACCGGATCTCCAGGACGGCACGCCGGGACAGCGCTGGGCGGAGGACCCGCAGGAGGCGCCGGTCCCGGGCGACCGCCCCGTCGGCGTGGACGACTTCGGCACCACGGCCGACGAGCAGATCCAGGGCGAGTCGCTGGACGGCCGCCTGGAGCGCGAGGTGCCCGAGGAGGAGGCGGCCTTCGGCGCGGAGACGCCGGTGACCGTGCAGCGGGCTCCGGTGACCGACCCCGACGATCGGCCGCTCACCGAGGACGGCGGCCTGGGTGTCGGCTCCGACCTGGACACGTCCTTCCAGGAGGACGAGGGGGCGGACCCGGGTGACCAGCCCGCCCGCGCCGGTCGCCTGGTGGCCGCCGACGAGGGCGCGCATCCCGACACGGAGCCGGACGAGGTGGCCCGTGACGTCGGCCCGGACGCGGGCGGCTACACCGCCGAAGAGGCCGCCATGCGGGTCGAACCGGAATAGAGACCTGATGCCCAAAATGCCGAAAAAAGATGGCAAAGGTGCTTACTCGACGTCAACCGGTCGCGACGCGGACGAAGACCGCCGCGGCGAGGTCGAGGATGACGGCAGGATCCTCGGCGAGCGCGTCCCGGCAGGCGGTCATCTGAGCGGCGACACCGACTGGGTCGACTCCGACGACGACGACCCGGACGCCGGATCGGGCCGCACCGACGCGGATGACGGCGGCTACCTGCCGGGCGAGGGCACCGGCCGGCCCTACTGACCCGTACGGGCACTGAACGAGGACCGGCACACGACACGACCGCGAACGAAGGAACGGTGGCATGGAGCAGCAGCGAGGCAGCGACAAGCACGGCCCGCGCGTGGACGAGCAGCAGAAGCACGAGACGCAGGGCATCGTCCAGGGCCAGAGCGACGGCCGGGCGCAGGAGTACCGTCAACCGGAGCCGACGGGCGACGCGCCCGGGGAGGGCGGCCTGGGCGGGACCGCGCGCCCGGAGGGCCACGAGCCCGGCTCGCCCGAGGGCCTGAGCCCGGACGAGGTCGACAGCCGGAGCGACCTGGCACGCTGGATCAGCGGCGTGCACGCCTTCCCGGCGGACAAGAAGGAGCTGGTGGAGCGGGCGCAGGAGCAGTTCGCGCCCGACTCGGTGCTGTCCGCGCTGCGGTCGTTGCCGGAGCGCCGCTACGACAACATGAACGACGTGGCGAAGGAGCTCGGCATCGCCGGGCGGGGCCAGTTCGACTGATCGCTTAACGGCCCCCGAGCGGGTAGGGGCGGGACATGAAGGCCCCGCCCACGCCCCGCGTCGCCCGGCCGGTGATGTATCACCGCTGGTCGAACATGACGTTCCTGCACTGGCGCTATCCCGAGGCGACGGTCCGGGCGCTGGTCCCCGACCGGTTCGCGGTCGAGACGTTCGACGGGACGGCCTGGGTCGGGATGACGCCCTTCCTCATGGAGGACGTGCGGGCGCCCGGTCTGCCCACGCTGCCGTGGGTGTCGAGGTTCCCTGAGACCAACCTGCGCACCTACGTGCGCGACGAGCGGGGGCGATCCGGGATCTGGTTCTTCTCGCTCGACGCCGGCCGGCTGCCCGCGATGCTGGGGGGCCGGGCCGGCTACTGGCTGCCGTACCACTGGTCCGACATGTCGGTACGGGTCGACGCCGGTCGCTGGCGTTACCGGTGCCGCCGGATCTGGCCGGGGCCGCGGGGCGCCCGCTGCCACGCCGAGACCAAGGTCGGCCTGGTGCTGACGGAGCGCGAGCGGGACGAGCTGGCGCATTTCCTGACCGCGAGGTTCCGGCTGTTCTCGACGGTCGCGGGGCGGCCCGTCACCGCCCTGGTGGAGCATCCGCCCTGGCCGCTGCACCGCGCCGAGCTGCTGGAGCTGGACGAGACGCTGCTGCGCTCGGCGGGCCTGCCCGACGCCGGGCACGACCCGCTCGTGCACGCCTCCCCCGGTGTGCCGGTCCGCATCGGCATGTGGCAGCCGTTCTGAATCAGGCGGTGATGCGTTCCCAGGCCGGGATCGGCAGGACGATCACGGCGGCCGGGAACAGGCCGTGCTCCTCCTTGTCGATGTGCAGGTGCAGCCGCGAGACCGCGCCCAGCACCCGATTCCAGTCGGGGTTCTCCCGGTCGACGGCGGCGAGCACGCCGTGGATCTCCGCGTGCTCGCCGCAGAGCCGGTCGACCTCCTCCTCCAAGCTGCCCTCCTCCCGCAGCTCGGCGAAGAGACCGCGTTCCTCCTCGGCGGTGTGCGGCAGGAGCAGGGCGAGCAACTCGTCGAGCAGTTCCCGCGCCTCGTCGTAGGCGGCCTGGTCGACGGCCCGGCGCAGCGTGCGGGCGACCTCCCCGATCTCGGCGTGTTCCTCGGAGAGCCGTCCGATCAGCGGGAAGTCACGGCATCCGCAGTAGTTGCACATCCTGTCCTCCTCACCTCCAGGCTCACCGCCGGGCGCCGCGGCCGACAGGGTCTTTGGTCCTCTGTCAGGCGGCCGGAAGCCACAGGTCGGGGCCGAAGACCTCGTAGTGGAGGTCGCGCGGCGCCACCCCGGCCTTGATCAGCCGCTCCCGCGCGTCCCGCATGAACTCCAGCGGGCCGCACAGGTACACCACCGCGTCCGCGGGGACGTCCACGCCGGTCAGGTCGATCCGGCCCGACCGGCCGCCGGGGCCTTCCTCGTACCAGAAGATCCGGTCGGCGCCGGGCAGCGCGTCGGCCAGTTGCTCCATGTCCATGCGGAGCGGGTGGTGCGCGGCGGAGCGGTCGGCGTGCAGGAGCAGGACGCGGCGTTCGTCGGCGGTGAGCGCCAGGTGCTGGAGCATGGCGGTGATGGGGGTGCAGCCGATCCCGGCGGAGACGAGCACGAGCGGCCGGTCGCCGTCGCCGAGCGTGACGTCGCCGAAGGGCGCGGACAGTGTCAGCTCGTCGCCGGGCCGAACGGTCGTGCAGAGCAGGTTCGACACCTCGCCGTCGGGTGCGCCCTCGCCGCGTACCCGCTTGACGGTGATGCGGCGCATGCCGCCCTCGCCGAACCCGGAGATCGAGTACTGCCGGAGCTGGTGGACCCCGTCGGGCATGCGCACCCGGACGCTCACGTACTGACCGGGCAGCGCGGGCGGGACGGGCTCGTCGCCCGTGGGCGCCAGGATCAGCGACATGACGTCGTCCGTCTCCTCGCGCCGGTCGGCCACCCGCCAGGTCCGCCAGGTGCGGCCGTCACGCGCGCCGGCCTGGGCGTAGATGCGCGCCTCCAGGGCGATCAGCGCGCCGGCCATCAGCCAGTAGACCTCGTCCCAGGCGGCGGCGACCTCGGGCGTGACGGCGTCGCCGAGCACCTCGGCGATGGCGCCGAAGAGGTACTTGTGCACGATCACGTACTGGTCGTCGGTGATGGCGACGGCGGCGTGCTTGTGCGCGATGCGCGCCAGCAGGGCGTCGGGGCGCTCGTCCGGGTGGGCCAGCAGCGCGGACGCGAAGCCGGCGATGGACCCGGCGAGCGCCCTGCGCTGCTCGCCGCTGCGCTGGTTGCCCCGGTTGAACGTGCCGTCGAGCAGTTCGGGACGGTCGGCGAACATGGTCGCGTAGAACCTGGTCGTGATCGTGTCCAGAGCCGCGCCGACGACGGGGAGCGTGGCGCGGATGACGGCCGCGCTTTCCGCGGAAAGCATGGGGGAACCTCCCAGATAATTGGAATCTGAGATGCATATTAAGTGGGCGCTCCCCCGGTCCCTCATTCGGGAGGGCCGGTCAGCGACAGCAGCACCGGCCCCGCGGGCTCCGTCACCAGCGAGGCGATCGTGACCTGGTCGAGCGAGGCGTAGAAGGCCTCCTGCGCCTCGCGGAGCGCGCCGCGCAACCGGCAGGCGGCGCGCAGCGGGCACGGCAGCAGCGGGTCCTCGCAGCCCACCACCTCGCCGTCGCCCTCCAGCCGGCGCACGACGGCGCCCACCGACGCCGTGCGCCCCCGCTCGGTGAGCTGCAGCCCGCCGCCGCGCCCGCGCCTGGCCTCCACCAGCCGCAGCTCGCTCAGCCGCGCCACCGCCTTGGCCGCATGCGTGTACGGGACCGCGAGCGCGTCGGCGATGGCCCGCGTCGTCATCAGCTCGTCACCCCGGACCACGGCCAGGCGCATGACGATCCGCAGCGAGATGTCGGTGAAAGCGGTCAGACGCATGTCCCACAGGCTAGGCGGTGCGCACCCGCGCCCCCTCCAGGATCAGCTCGATCACGTCGGCCGCCGAATGGTCCGCCGGCAGGTCGGCCAGGAAGCCGGCGTCCTGGCCCAGCGTGAGCAGGGGCGGCTCGGCGTAGCCGTCGGGGCGGTGCTGGCCGAGCCCGATGGCGGCGAGCAGCCCGTTGCACAGGCACCGCCGCTCCTCCGCCTCCTCGGCCGGCCGCCCCTTGCGCACGTAGACGTCGACCGGCTCCGCGGGGCACCGGTAACCGATCGCGCCGTCCTCCTTCTCGTACGGGGTGCGCAGATATCCCAGATCGCACAGCCGCGGCCGGTCGGCGTAGACCGCCGGGTCGGCGAGCGTGCCGGGCACGTCGGCGACCTTGAACGGGAACCCGGTCGGCGAGGCCAGCGGGTCGTTCCGCACCCGGAGCGTGCCGGCGACGGCGCCCCGCAGCAGACGGTCCCTGAGCGCCGGGTCCAGCCCCGACTCGCGGCAGAGCGCGAACGCCGAGCCGACCTGGACCCCGTTCGCGCCGGCGGCCAGCGCCGCGGCCAGGCCCTCGGCGGTGCCGTAGCCGCCGGCGAGCCAGAACGGCAGCCCGATCGCGGCCACCTTGGCGATGTCCACCTCGTCACGCGGCCCGTACACCGGCTCGCCCCGCTCGTCGAGCGTCATCCGGCCGCGCGGCGGCGCGCTGTGCCCGCCGGCCACCGGCGACTCCAGCACGAACCCGTCGGGGCGGGTGCGCGGCGTGCGGGCCAGGTACATGGCCAGCACGTGGGAGGAGACGATGGCGAGCAGCCGGGGCCGCGGCAGCGGCGGGAGCGTGCGCCCGAACAGCCGGTGCGGCTCCACCGCGACCGGCTGACTGTCGCCGTCCGCCACCGTGGCGGTGATCTCCCCCCGGCGGTGCGCGGCCAGCTGGTCCAGCAGGTGCGGGATCTCGGCCGGGATGCCCGCCCCGACCAGCACGTAGTCGACCCCGGCCAGCATCGCGCCGTAGACGGCCGCGGGCATGGCCATCTGGATCTTCTCCAGGTAGTTGACGCCGATCAGCCCGTCGTGGCCCTCCTTGGCCAGATAGACCTCGGCGAAGTTGGCCACCACGGTCAGCTCGTCCAGCGCGCGGCTCTGCCGCAGCCCCAGCCGGGGGACGGGCCGGTACGGCGCGCCCTCGGGAATGCCGCCGGGCACGAAGTAGCGGCCCAGCACCCGGCCCGCCACCTCGGGCACCGGGAAGGCGGCCAGCGCCCGGCGCAGGTCGCCGCCGGGGTCGCCCCGCTGCAACCGGCGGGCCAGGGTGAGGTCCAGGGCCGTCCCCGACACCACGCCCAGTTGCCCGGCGCGGGACACCGTCCGCGCCAGCCGCCATCCCGACACTCCCACGCCCATGCCGCCCTGGATCAGGACGGGTGGGGCGCCATGCACACTGCTGCCCATGATGGCCAGTGCAGCACGCGGGAGCGCTGGTGCTGTAGGGGCCAAAGTCCCTCCCGCCGGTGACTCCCGCCCCTACCGGCTGACCGCCGCGGGCCGGTGTCATGCTGGCAGACCCCTCGCCCCGCTCAGGAGAGACCCGTGACCGTACGCGCCAAGACCGGGCTGCCGCACCCCTACGACGGCATGTTCGCGGCCTACGCCGCCGCCCTGGCCGGCGCCCGGCTGGCCGAGTCCAGCAAGTCGCGCTACCTGACCCGGGTGCGCGCCTTTCTGTCGTGGACCGCGCGGGCCTCGGCCGGGGGCGCGCTGGGCCGCGACCCGCTCGGCGACATGGCCGCCGCCGTCGGCGCCGCGCACGGCTACCGGCGCCATCTCCGCGACGGCGGGTACGCGCCGGCCACGATCGACGGCGTGCTGGCGGCGCTGGACGACTTCTACGCCCGCCGCGGCATCGGCGCCACCGGCGTGCGCCGCGAGCGCTCCGCCTGACCGGTCACCGGGGGAACGTGAGCACCAGATACTCGTACTCGGCGGGGCCGGTGAGGTCGAACTGCCCGTCGCCGTCACGGTCGACGAAGAACGAGAGGTAGACGTCGCCCTTCCACTGATCGACCTGGGTCGTGGCGCCGTCCTTGGCGATGGTGGAGAACAACACCTTGTCCTGGGCGTCCGTGTGCTTGGCCACCCGGGTGTCGATCAGGTAGTTGTGGCCCTGCTCGTTCAGGTAGAGGGTGCCCGACCCGTGCTCGTAGTCGGCGATGCCGGTGCCGGGGGTGTAGCACGAGTGGTCCTCGACCTTGCCGCCCCGCTCGATGCGGAAGACCGAGTCGTCGGTCCAGGCGCAGATCTGGGCGGCGGTGTCCTTGGCGAGCGTGGGGAAGCGCAGCTCGAACGGCTCTGCCTTCATCGTGACGCTGCTGATCTCCTTGCCGGGGTCGGAGAACGCCATCGTGCTCGCCGCGCCGCCCTGCCACACCTCGATGCCCAGCCGGGGCGAGCGGGCGATCTGGTTCTGCACCGGTGACGGGGTGCCGGTGGCGGCGCTGGGCGTCGGGGTGGCGGTCGCGCCGCCGCCGGACGGGCGGTCCAGGTTGAGCACGAGCGTCACGGCGACGGTGGCCACCGTGACCGCCCCGGCGACGAGGGAGGCGCCGATGGCCATCCCCGCCCGCCTGCGGCCGGGCTGGGTGGGCGGCGCGCCCGGCGGCATCGACGCGGGCTGTGACGAGGGGCCGGTGCCCGGCGGGGGCAGCGGCACGGGCGGCCCGCTGGGCGGCGGGAGGGTGCCCGGCCTGGCCGTGGCGAACGCCCCCTGGTTCTTGTCCATCAGGCCGAGCAGCACCTGCTGGGCCGTCGGCCGCCACGCCGGGTCCTTGACCAGGCATGCGGCCACGAAGTCGCGCAGCCGCCCGGACAGCTGCCCCAGGTCGGCCTGGCCGTTGAGGATCCGGTTGATGACGGCCGGCATCGGCTCCTGGCCGAACGGCGGCCGTCCGTTGGCCGCGAACGCGATCGTGCAGGCCCAGGCGAACATGTCGAGCGGCGCCCCCGCCGGGTGTCCGGCCAGCTGCTCGGGAGCCATGTACGCGGGAGTGCCGACGATCCCGCTGACCGGGGCGGCGGTGCCCTCGAAGGGGCGCGCGATGCCGAAGTCGATCACCCGTGGCCCGTCGGCGGCCAGCAGCACGTTGCCCGGCTTGAAGTCGCGGTGCACGATGCCCGCGGAGTGGATGGCGCCCAGGGCCGTCGCGGTGGCCACGGCCAGCCGGTCCAGGTCGGTGCCGGTCAGGACGCCGCGGTCGCGCACCGCCTCCTGGAGCGACGGCCCCTCCACGTACTCGCTGATCACGAAGGGCGGGTCGGACTCGGGGTCGGCGGCGAGCACCCGCGCGGTGCAGAACGGGGCCACCCGCTGCAGCGCGGCCAGCTCGCGGTGGAAGTAGCGCCGGGCGTCGGTGTCGTTGCCGAAGTCGGCGTGCAGGAGCTTGACCGCCACCCGCTGCCCGGCGGACGACTCGCCGAGGAACACGGTGCCCTGCCCGCCCTCGCCCAGGCGTCCGCGCAGGGCGTAGCCGGCGATCTCCTGGGGGTCGGTGGTGCGCAGGGGGCGGACTCCGCTGATCGATGGCATGCCTCGATTGTGCCGGACAGTGCGGTCAAGGGACTTGCGGTGCGCTTGACGACCGGCTCGCCAACGGGTTATCTTCGAGATCAATTTAAAGGAAACTTTACTAATAGTTTCCTGGTCGTACGACTCCCATCCCCCTGCTCACCCCCCGAATCGGATGCCGGAGCACCATGAACCACAGAGTCCTGGCCTTCTTCGCCGCGTTACTCATGCCGCTCGCCGTGCTGGTCGCCGTCCCGTCCACGGCCACCGCCTCCTCGTCCGCCTCCTCCGGGTTCGCCGCGCTCGCCGCATGGGCGCCGTGGACCGCGTACACGACGGGCACCCGCGTCACCTACCAGGGTGTCGAGTACGAATGCCGTCAGAGCCACACCTCACAGCCCGGCTGGGAGCCGCCGAACGTGCTCGCGCTGTGGCTGCCGACCGGCGGCGGAGGCGGTGACACGCAGGCCCCGTCGGTGCCCGCCAACCTGCGCTCCACCGGCGTCACCAGCACCAGCGTCTCCCTCGCCTGGAACGCCTCCACCGACAACGTCGCCGTCACCGGCTACGAGGTCTACCGCGGCTCCACCCTGATCACCACCGTCACCGGCACCAGCCACACCGACAGCGGACTCAGCGCCGACACCGCCTACACCTACACCGTCCGCGCCCGCGACGCCGCCGGCAACCGCTCCGCCGCCGGCGCCGCCGTCACCGCCCGCACCTCCACCGGAGGCGGCGGCGACACCCAGGCCCCCTCGGTGCCCGCCAACCTCCGCTCCACCGGCGTCACCAGCACCAGCGTCTCCCTCGCCTGGAACGCCTCCACCGACAACGTCGCCGTCACCGGCTACGAGGTCTACCGCGGCTCCAC